>JBAZTO010000006.1:0-105707 GCA_041661865.1 Phycisphaerae bacterium
AGTGTCGGGCGATCCTGATTCGTTACGCCAAGAAGTCATGCAATTACCTGGGCCTGATCCAACTGTGCTGTGGCCTGCTCTGGTTCCGCCGTCAACACCGGTTGACGCAATTGAGATAGTTACTAAGTCACCCAGCCGCGAATTACGCCAACAATAGCGAGCTTTGCTCAACCCCGCTTTCTCGATCCGTCTGGTTATCTGTTTTCTTCGCGTGATTTGCGTAATTCGCGGCTTGTTCCTGTCGCACTTGCCCATTTCCTTTGCTCGCGCGCGCCGTTATCATGGGGCTTTCCTGTTTGGACCTTGATTTGCGAGGATGATATGAGCGACGCGTGTTATCAGAAGTGCATCGCCGCCGCCTGCGGCGCGACCTACGGGGTCAACGAGATCCTGGTGTCCTGCCCCAAGTGCGGCGAACTGCTCGACGTGGCCTATGACTGGTCGAAGATGAACCTCCCGCCCCGTCTGGGGCAGTTCGACGGTCGATGGGCCAGCCGCCGCAACCGCCTGGACTTCTCGGGCGTGTGGCGGTTCCGCGAGCTGCTGAACTTCTGCCCCGATGAAAAGAAGGTCACCCTTGGCGAAGGCCAGACGGTCCTCCAGCCCAACGACGGCGTCGGCCAGTACGTCGGCCTGCGCGGCGGCAGGCTGATGCTCCAGTACGAAGGGCTCAACCCCTCCGGCTCGTTCAAGGACAACGGCATGACCGCGGCCTTCAGCCACGCCCAGATGGTCGGGGCCCGGCGGGTCGCCTGCGCCTCCACCGGCAACACCTCGGCCTCGCTGGCCCTGTACGCCGCCCACGCGCGCATGCAGGCCATCGTGTTTATCGGCTCGGGCCGCATCGCCTTCGGCAAGCTGGCCCAGGCGCTGGACTACGGGGCCCGCACCCTCCAGATCGCCGGCGACTTCGACGCCTGCATGCGCCGCGTCAAGGAGGCCACCGCCCGCCTGAAGATGTACCTGATGAACTCGGTCAACCCCTTCCGCCTCGAAGGGCAGAAGACCATCATGTACCGCGTGCTGGAGGCCCTGAGCTGGGAAGTGCCCGACTGGATCGTGGTGCCCGGGGGCAACCTGGGCAACAGCTCGGCCTTCGGCAAGGCCTTCATGGAACTCAAGGACCTGGGCCTGATCCACCGCGTGCCTCGCCTGGCCGTGATCAACGCGGCCGGGGCCGACACGCTCGACCGCCTGGTCAATGTCAAGAAACTCACCTGGCGCGGCGGAAACTACGACCGCCAGGCAGTGGCCGAGGACTGGGCCTGGCAGGATCAGACCCGCCGCCTGCCGCACACGATCGCATCGGCCATCGAGATTTCCCGGCCGGTCAATACCGCCAAGTGCCTGCGGGCCCTGGAGGTCTGCAACGGCGTGGTGCGGAGCGTGCCCGACGGCGAGATCATGAACGCCAAGGCCCAGGTCGGCAGGTTCGGCCTGGGCTGCGAGCCGGCCTCCGCAGCCTCGGTGGCCGGGGCACGGCTGCTGGTGGAGCAGGGCGTCATCGACCGCGACGCGCGGGTGGTGTGCATCCTCACCGGCCACGCGCTGAAGGACCCCGACGCCACCGTCGGCTACCACACGGGCAACTGGGCCAAGGGCAAGGAAGTCGAAGGCCCCCGCCCCTTCGCCAACCTGCCCATCGCGGTGGAAGACGACCTCGAGGCCATCTGCGCCGCCATCGAGAAATGCTGAAGTCGCTAGTAGTCCGCCACAGTAAGACTTGTGAGTTCGTGCCACCCCCAAGCGTCGTGTGCTTGGGGGTGTCCGCACGGCCAAGCAAACAACGCTTGACCGTGGCACCAACAAAATCAGTTGTGAAGGACTGCTAGCGGCTTAGCAGTTTGTTGTTGAGTTATTCCTGCTGGTCCGGCACCGAATAATTGGAACCTGAAGGAACCAGGCACATGATCAAGATCGCCATCACTGGGGCTGCGGGCAGAATGGGTCGGCGGATTGCCGCCCTGGCCATCGAGTCCGAACAGTTCGACATCGTCGCGGCCCTGGAGTCCGCGGGCCAGGCCGACGTGGGCAAGGATGTGGGCGAGTTGGCCGGGACGGGGCACTTCGGCGTCAAGATCACCGAGGATCTGGGCGTCAAGGGCGACGTGCTGATCGACTTTTCCGGCCCCGAGGGCACGCTCAAGTGGCTCGACGCCTGCCGCCGCGCTGGCATGGGCATGGTCATCGGCACCACCGGCCTGACCGGTTCGCACCTGGCCGCGGTGGCCGACGCCGCATCGAGCATCCCCATCGTACACTCAGCCAACATGTCCGTGGGCGTCAACGTGCTGCTGAAGGTCGTCGCCGATGTGGCCAGGACACTGGGCGGCGATTACGACATCGAGGTCTCCGAGACTCACCACCGTTTCAAGAAGGACGCTCCCTCGGGCACGGCGATCGCGCTGGCCAAGAGCATCTGCGCCGCCCTGGGCAAGGACTACGGCGAGACGGCCGTGCTGGGCCGGGGCGGCATGTGCCCGCGTCAACCCGGCGAGATCGGCATGCACGCCCTCCGCGTGGGCGACACGATCGGCGAGCACACGGTCCATTTCGGCAACCTGGGCGAGACCATCACCGTCGGCCACTCCGCCCATACGCGCGACACCTTCGCGCGGGGGGCGCTTCGCGCCGCCCAGTGGGTCAGCGGCCGAAAGAGCGGCCTGTATTCGATGGCCGACGTGCTGGGATTGAAGTAACGCCAGGCCTGGAACTTTCCGGAGAACGGGCATGAAGAAGATCACGGCCGCTTTGGTGATCGCGGTTTCCCTTGTTGGCCTGGAGAGCACCCTCATGGCAGAGACGGCACAGACGCAGGCCTCCCTTCCGGTTCATTGGGACACCGAGCAGTTGTTCAAGGCCCCCGCGACCTACCCCGCCGAGGGACTCAGCGAGGAAGGCGTCACGGGCATCTTCTTTGAGGGCCTGCCGCTGGCGGGCAAGCCTACCCGCGTCTTCGCCTGGTATGGCCTGCCCGAGGGCGCCTCGGCCGAAAAGAAAGTCCCGGGCATGGTGCTGGTGCATGGCGGCGGCGGGACAGCCTTCGCCCACTGGGTGCGAATGTGGAACCAGCGCGGCTACGCGGCCATCGCCATCGATTGGGGCGGCTGCATTCCCCGCAAGCCGGCCGATCCGGCCAGCGCACCGATCCGCTCCAACTCCACGCCCGGTCTCCAGGCGACGACCTCGGCCAGCGCCCCCGCCACCCAGCCGGCCAAGGTGACCGGCCCGCCCTGGACGTCACACGAGTGGGCTGGGCCCAAGGGACCAACCTTTGCCGAGGTGCTGGACACGCCCGTCGAAGATCAATGGAACTACCACGCCGTCGCGGCGGTCATCCTGTCGCACTCCCTGCTGCGATCCATGCCGGAAGTGGACGCCGACCGCACGGCCCTGACGGGCATCTCCTGGGGCGGCTATCTGACCTGCCTGACCTCGGCGGTGGACAACCGCTTCAAGTTCGCCATCCCCGTCTACGGCAGCGGCTTCCTGGGCGAGGAGTCCATCTGGATGCCTACCTTCAAGGAGATCGGCCCGGAGAAGACGGCCCGCTGGCTGACCCTGTGGGATCCTTCGCAGTATCTCCCCTCCGTCAGCCTGCCAATGCTCTGGCTGGGCGGGCCGACCGACCAGTGCTACCCGTTCAATACCTTCAGCCGCTCTTACAGGCTGCCCAGCGGCCCGCGAGTCGTCTCCACGCCCACGGCCCTCAAGCACAGCCACGAGGACGGCTGGGCCCCGCCGGAGATTTGCGCCTACGCCGACAGCATGTTCAAATGTGGGCAGGCCCTGGCCAAGGTCGTCAGCCAGAACCGCGAGGATAAGAATGGCCAGACCTTCGTCACGGTGACCTTTGAAATGCCGCCCGGGCCGGCCAGGATCATCTGGTCGGAACTGGCCTTCACCACCGACAGCTGCCCCTGGATGAAGCGGGCATGGTTCCTGGCCGCACCGGAGTTGAAGATTCGCGACCACACCGTCCGTTGCGTCCTGCCGGAGAAGGCGACGGCATACTACTTCAATCTCATCGACTCCCGCGGCCTGTGCGTCAGCAGCGAACTGGTGGACCTGGCAAATCCTCGCTGAGGGCGGCCGGCTCATCACCCTCAAGGACGCCATGGCCTGGACCCTCCGGGCCGCCACCTCCTCTCGACTGTGCCAGCCTATCCGCCTGGCGCACCAGTACGTAACGCATCTAAAGAGCCAAGAATGAGTTGCGACTGACCGGCTGGCGCCTATAATCTCGTAGGTTGACTCAGGTCCGAATGCTGGCAACGATGCGACAAGATTACTTCTTGATAATGGGGTTGCTGTTGGTGTCGGCCGCGGGCTGCCAGAAGGCTGGCCCGTCGGTGTCGCTTTGCCAGCGCCTTCAGGACAGCAACCCTGACGTCCGCGTCCATGCCATCATGGAGGCCGCCCAGACGCGGGACGAGCGGGCCTTGCCTTACCTGGTGGACCGCCTCGACGACGGCCGGGATGAGGTGCGGTTCTTCGCGATATTGGCCTTGGAGAAGATCACCGGCACCGATCGCGGCTACAAGTATTACGAGGATCCAGGGCCGCGACACGAGGCCGTGGAGCGATGGCGCCAGTGGCTGAAAGAGCGAACCAAGAATACCGGAATGCCGGAACCCGCGACCCAGCCGGCAGTAGTGGCGGATGAAACCGGCGAGTGATAAACAACATCACGGAATTGCGGTATTCCGGTAATCCGGCAATCCGTGATCTTGTCAGACGAGGACTCCGAGCGTATGCGTGAAGAAGTACACATCTCTCCTGTCCTGGGCGTTCGCAGGAATGGCGACGCCGTGATCGCCGACGTGGTGGGCGATGTGAATCTCAACTGCGGCAGCGAGTTTCAAAAGTCGCTCCTGTCGCTGCTGAATGGGCCTGGGAAAGCCCCCTCCTGTATCCTGGTCAATCTCTCGCAGGTAGGCTACATCGACTCTTCGGGCGTGGCCTCGCTGGTCAAGTTGCTTGCCAAGGCCAAGCATGCCGGCGTGCCCCTCTGGCTGGTGGGTCTCAACGAGCGGGTGCGGAGCGTCTTTGAAATCACCCGCCTCGACCGCATCTTCCAGATCGCCGCCTCTGAGAAAGAGGCCCTGGGCTAAATCATGAATTCTTCGGCCGCCAACCTGCGGATCGTTCGCCTGCTGGGAGCCAGGCTGCTGGAGGTCGTCAGCTATCTCGGCGGCATGGTGCTGCTGTCGGGCTCGGCGCTGCGGTGGCTGCTGCGATCGATCTTCTCGCCGGTGGTGCCCTTTGGCGGCAAGGCATTGGCCGCTCAGATGGTGCGCGTGGGCATCCGCAGCGTGGGCATCGTCGTGCTGGTGCAGGTGTTCATCGGCGCGATCCTGGCCCTCCAGATGGCCCCGGCGCTGCGGGACTATGGCCAGACCAGTCAGATCGCCCTCATCATCGCCACCGGCGGGTTCCGCATGCTGGGGCCGATCATGACGGCCGTGGTGCTCAGCGGCTTTGCCGGTGCCTCCATCGCGGCCGAGTTGGGGTCGATGGTGGTCAGCGAGGAGGTCGAGGCGCTGGAGGCGATGGCCCTCAACCCGGTGCGATACCTAGTACTCCCGCGCGTGCTCGCGACGGTCATCATGATGATCCTGCTGTCGATCATCGCCGACTTGATGATCAACCTGGGCGGCTACATCGCCGCCGTCACGGCCCTGGGCCCCGAGGCCTCCACCAACTACTTCCTGCACGTGCAGGAGCAGATCCGCCTGCACGATTTCTTTACGGGCCTGGTGCAGGCCGGCGTGTTCGGGCTGCTGATCGGCACGATTGCCTGCCACGAAGGGCTCAAAGTGCGCGGCGGGGCTGAAGGCGTCGGCCGGGCCGCCACCATGACGGTGGTGTACTCGATCGTCGCCATCATCGTGGCCGCCTGCGTGTTCACCGTGATCTTTTTTGTCTTCCAGGTCTAAATGCCGCCAGAAATCCAAAATCCCGACGACGACAAGACCCTCGTCCGCGTCAGCGGCCTGGTCAAGCGGTTCGAGGACCGCATCATCCTGGACCACATCAGCCTGGAGGTTCGGCGAGGCGAGACCCTCGTCATCATGGGCCGCTCCGGATGCGGCAAGAGCACGCTGCTACGGACCATGATCGGTTCGGTCTGGCCCGAGGAAGGCCAGGTGGAACTCTTCGGCGGGAAACTCGCGGACCTGGGCGAACAGCAACTGGATTCCATGCGAAAGCGTTTCGGCGTCTTGTTCCAATCGGGGGCCTTGTTCAACTCCATGACCATCGGTGACAACGTCGCCCTGCCGCTGCGGGAGCACACCGACCTGGACGAGGACACCATCGACATCATCGTGCGGATCAAGCTGGAACTGGTCGGCCTGCGTGAGTCGGTGGACTTGATGCCCGCGGAGCTATCCGGCGGCATGCGCAAGCGCGCCGGCCTGGCGCGGGCCATCGCCCTGGACCCCGAGATCCTGTTCTATGACGAGCCGTCGGCCGGACTGGACCCGGTGACCTCCGGGCAGATCGACCGGCTGATGATGGACCTGGCCCACCGCCTGGGCGTGACCAGCGTGGTGGTGACGCACGAGATGGAGTCGGCCTTCCGAATCGCCGATCGCGTGGCATGGATGGAGGCCGGCTCGATCCCGCGGATCGGCACGGCCCGGGAATTCCAGGCCATTCGCGACAGCGAGCGGGTGGAGGATCCGGTGGACCAGAAAGTCCAACGCTTCCTTCGTGGGCAGGAGCCTGACGAACAGGGCAAGGAAGATGGCGAAGACAACTACGAACACGATATCCTGGGAGCCGCCGAGGGCTGAGAGCCCGCGATGCGGGACAGCGCCTCGCGTCAGTGGGAGATTGATCAATGGCCAAGAAACAACACAATGAACTGGTGGCCGGGCTGTTCGTGGTGGTCACGCTCATCATTGGCATCCTCGTAGTGTTGTGGCTGGGAGCCGGCCTGTGGCTCAAACCCCACGGCCGGGCTTTCTTCTACGTCAAGGAATCCTCCGGCAGCATGGGGCTCAAGGTCGGCAGCCTGACCCAGATCACCGACGAAGTGGTCGGCAAGATCCAGGACATCCGACCCGACCCCACACACCAGCGTACGCTCTACGTCGTCGAGCTGACCCGCGAGGGCCTGACCATCCATGCCGACGGCAATGCCATAGTGGCCTCGGGCCTGGTCGGCGACCGGCAACTGATCATTACCAGCCGCGGCTCGGACGCGGCCCCCCCGACCGATGAGTCCAACCCGGTGGAAATCCGGGGCGGGCTGGAACAGACCATGAACACCATCGCCAACGTCGCGGATAACCTGAGGGAAATCAGCCGCACCATCCTCAAGGAACTGTCGGCCAGGGAGCCCGACAGCCTGCTAGGCAAGATTCACGCCCTCAGCGACAACCTCAAGGCGGCCTCGGCCCACATCATGCAGATGGCCGGCCAACTGGCGCCGGAGTTCGACCGCGACGACCCCAATTCGATGCTGGCCAGGCTCAAGCAGACCGCCACCTCCCTGGCCGACGCCACCGCGACGATCGATCAGTACGCCAAGACCGATGTCGCCGAGATCCTGGCCCAGTTGCGACAGTTCAACAGCGAGATCCTCAAGGTGTCCAAGGACTTCTCAACCATCTCGGAGACGGCCCGGCAGGTCGTCGTGCTCAATCGCGACAACCTCAACCAGATCATCGAAAATCTGGTGCAGGTGTCGGCGGAACTCAAGGCCACCAGCGCCGACGTGCGGCGCAGCCCGTGGAAGATGTTCTACAAGCCCAAGCCCGGCGAGATGCGCAGCCAGGACATTCAGGACGCCGCCCGCGCCTTCGCCGACGGGGCCAGCCAGCTCAACCAGACCATCGCCAGGCTCAAGGCGCTGCCCCCCGACATCCGTAGTGACGACCCGGAACTGACCCGCATCCGCGACGAAATCAAGGAATCGTTCGACAAGTTCTCGACCGCCGAGCAGGCTCTTTGGAAGGAACTGGCCAAATGAGTCTGGAAGTCCACCCGAACGTTCCCGCCTCCGCGCCTGGGAGTGACACCTGATGCCCCGGCCCGCCGGTCCGCCCATGCCCGCCGTCGCGCGCCTGAGCCTCTACCTCCGCCAGCTCGAACAACTGGCGGCCGGCGGCGCCGAGCGCGTCTCCAGCCGACAACTGGCCGGTAGCCTCCGCACCACCGCCGCCCAGGTGCGCAAGGACCTGGCCTATTTTGGCCAGTTCGGCCAGCCGGGCCTGGGCTACAACGTCTCCGACCTGATCCGCCACCTGCGGCGAATCCTGGGCACCGACAAGGTCTCCAAAGTCGTTCTGGTCGGGGCCGGCAATCTCGGCAGCGCGTTGCTCCGCTACCGCGGCTTCCGCAAGAAGGGTTTCGAGATCGCCGCGGCCTTCGACGTCTCGCGGTCGCGCGTGGGCTCGGCCATCGGCGAGGTGAAAATCCACCGCCTCGACGACCTGCCGAAAATCGTGCGGGACCAGCGCGTCCGCCTGGCCATTATGGCTGTGCCGGCCGAGGCCGCCCAGGGCGTGGCCGATCTTCTGTGCGGCGCGGGCATCCGGGGAATTCTCAACTTCGCCCCGGCCACGCTGGATGTTCCCTCGGATGTCACCGTCGATCCGGTGGACCTGGCCGGCCACATGGAGCAACTGAGCTTCCACGTCGCCTCCCGCACCGAAGAAGGTTAGTGCATCGTCACTTCTGATCTCATAGGTGCCACGGCTGCGTCGTTTGCAGCCGTGCTTGACGCCAACACTACCGCAAACACCTGCCGGCAGGCAGGCCGTAGCAGTGGCACCTGATCCATCATTTGACGATTAACATAGCACCAGAGAGATAGCTATTTGCTGCTATTATTCTGTTCTCTGTTCCTCAGAATCTCTGTGTCGCGTTCTTTGGTTGTTTCTGCTCGCAAAAAAAGAGAGCCGACTCGATCAACGAGCCAGCCCTTTTGTATTCCTGACCACCGGCTTCTGACAACTGGCCGTGCTTCTCTTACCGCCGCACGCGGGCGTTGCCCTGCCAGATGCTCCAGACCTGCTCTTCGTCGGCGGGCTGGGCGTAATCGGTCACCATCGTCGTGGCCAGTGCGCCGGTGGCCCAGCCGAACTGGGCCCACTTCTCGGCGGTCCAGCCCTTGAGAATGGCGTAAAGCATGCCGCCCACGAAACCGTCGCCGCCGCCGATGCGGTCCAGCACCCGAATTTCACGAGGCTCCACGATGTGCCAGTTCTCGCCCTCGGACATGATGGCGCCCCACAGGTGCGTGTCGGTGCTGACGACTTCGCGAAGCGTCGTGGCGAAAACGGTCGCGTGCGGGAACTGCTGCCTGGCACGGTTAATCATGCCCTTGAAGCCTTCGATCTTGGCTGCCAGGCCCTTGCCGCCCGCCTCGGGCCCCTCAACGCCCAGGCAGAGCTGGAAGTCCTCTTCGTTGCCCACCAGGATGTCGGCTGAGCGGGCGATCTCCAGGAACATCTGGCGGAGCTCCTTATCGCGGCCCTTCCAGAATGAAGCGCGGTAGTTGAGGTCAAAGCAAATCCGCGTGCCGTACTTCTTGGCTGCGCGGGCCAGTTCCAGGCAGAAGGCGCTGGTTTCGGGCGACAGGGCGCCGATGAGCCCGGAAAGATGGACGATCTGCACGCCCTCTTTGCCGAAGATGCGGTCGAGGTCGAAATCCTTGACGTTCAGCGTCCGGCCGACTTCGCCGGCGCGATCGTTCTGCACCCGCGGCCCACGCGACCCGCAGCCGCTGTCGGCGAGGTTGAACTGGTGGCGATAGCCCCACGGCCCGCCCTGGTCTACTTCCTTGCCTTCGTAGGCCATGTGCCGGCCGGCCAGGTTGTCCTTGATAAACCGGGCGATGGGACTGTCCTTGACGAAGGTCGTGAGCACCTTGACCGGCAGGCCCAGAAAGGCCGGGACGCTGGCGACGTTGGTCTCGGCGCTGGTGGCCTGCATGAAAAGGGTGTCGCTGCAATGTATCGGCTGGCCGTTGGCCGGAGTCAGGCGAACGCCCATGCTGGTGGGGACAAGCAGAGAAAACGCGCAATCTTTCCGAAGGTCGATGCTCACGAGAAATTCCTTTCCATTTCCTGGGTTTCCAGGCCTATCCCGGCTCTCTCGACTCGCCGGACTCTTCGGGCTCTAAAGCTCTCGGGACAGGAGTCGCAGGCGGAGTGCCGACGGCGTAACAATCCAACAAGGCCAGGTGGCATTTCATAGCCGATTTGGCCGGCCGCTGCAAGATGCACCCGCAAAATGGCCGACGTGCCCAAGTGCCCTGTCACTCGTCCAACGATGGATCGGGTGCCACTGCTGCGGTGTTTGCAGCAGTGTCGGCGTTATGCACGGCTGCACACGACGCAGCCGTGGCACCTTAAGATGTGACAGCGCCCAAGCCATCGCTCCACCATGCCTGCCGGCGAGTCTGGGGTTATTTTTCCTTGCCGGCCAAGGAATTTCTCTCGACGGATCGGCCGAGGCTGCAAGGACTTGCGACGAGATTTCAGGCCATATTCGATGTTTTTTTTTGGATTCCGGCGGCTGAAGTCTTGACTCAAAATCGATTAGTGGTATAATCGCGGGTGCTTTGGGAGCAACGGAGCCAACCATCTCCCCAAGCGGATGGAGGAGCACCATCCGCTCATGTGCGCGAATCCCAAGGACGCTCCAGCTATCTTGCCTGTCTGTGTTGTGTTGTGGCAATTAATAAAGCTGAGGCCGATTAGGGCTGTAAGCCGTCCGGCTATCCGTCTGGAAGGCCGGCGAAAATAGACTCAAAAGTGAGGGTTAGTGACCCTTGAGGGCCGTCCCGTCTGAGCAACGGGATACGCGTCCGGGCGATAGCCAACGCGTGGCGGTGAGCAGACCGTCGGACGAAGGGAGGGAACTAACTGAGGACCTCTGGCGCGATCACGCAAGCGGAGATAAGCGCCCAATTGCATCTGCCTTCCTCCTCCTCCTGAGGCAGACCGATCAAAACAGAGGTTTCTCGAAAGGTAGCAACCGAACTCTTACGCCGGTGGAGATAAGCGCCTGCTGAAACGCCCTATCTCTCCTCCTTAGGGCTGCGTAAGGAATTGGTTACTATCATGGCGAAGGGCGATGACCGCGATCCGCAAGGATTGCGGCTCGCCCCCTTTTTTTGCGATCTGGAAACTAGCGGGGATGAACACAGATACACACGGATGAATACTGGACGAACAACGTAATTGCCGGATTCCTCTCCCAGCTTTCTTTCCTGCTATCCGCGTTCATCCGCGTTCATCTGCGTTCATCCCCGCAGATGGTTTCTCTCTGAAAACGGTCAGACTCGGAATTCCTCTCTCAAGATGCCGTAGCACTCGAGGTCTTCGAACCGATTCCTTATGACTACATGTTGCCGTAGTGTACCCTCATGCTTCATGCCGATTTTCTGCATCACCCTGCCCGAGGCGGGATTTCGCGTCAGATGATGGGCAAAAACACGGCCCAATCCGAGTTGCACAAAGCCGTATCGAACCACCTCGCGAGCCGCCTCGCTGCAATAGCCGTTGCCCCAATACTCCTTGCCGACCCAGTAACCTAACTCGCCGCGTTTGTGGTCGGCGCCAAAGCCCATCAGGCCGATCGAGCCGACCAGTTGCCCGCCCCCTGCCAGAGTGATGGCAAGCGTAAGTTCCCTCTTGGCATCGAACGCGGCTTGGTGTCCCGCGATCCATCCCTCGGCCACGCCGTCCTCGTAGGGGTGTGGGATCGACAACATGGTGTCAGAGATCTCCCGCGCCCCGGCCAGGCGCTGAACCGTCGGCGCATCAGCCAGCGTGAAGGGGCGCAGCACCAGGCGCGGCGTCCTCAACGTCGGAATGGCCCCGCTGCCGGGGGCGGCGACATCCTCGACCAGGATCAGCCGTGCCGCGTCGGTCAGAGCCCGCGCCTTGTGCCGATGCTTCCAACCCGCCGGAAGCAAGACGCCGTCGCCGGGGCCGAATTCAACCTTGGTTCCGCCAAAGTCGACCTCCAGTCGGCCCTCCAGCAGATATCCATAGTGGCCCTTGAGGCACCAGTCGGCCTCGACAGACGCGCGCGTGAACTCCAGCATCCGCAACTTCCGCCTGCCGGCCTCGAAGGCCTTGAAGCGAACGCCGGGGGCCGGCGAAACCCACGCGATCGAATCGAAATCTACCCTGTAATCATCCATCGCAATCTCCTGTGTCTTTGGTGCCGCCCAGTAAGTTGCAGCTATTCCGCCGGCTTGACAGCTACAGCCAGCACCGGCTCGGCGGCGGCGCGCTCGTTATGCCAAGCCCCTTTGAACTTGCAGAATTTACGCTTGTCGTTTCCGACGTTTGGCCTTAGAATACCCTCTGTGAATCTATTTTGGGCGGACTCTTGCGGAGGGTTCTACATGGTCAATAGGGATGCTTCTGTTGGGGTGAGTTCTCAGCGGATTTGCCTTGCTGTGCAAGCGATCTGGCTTCTATCATTCACCATAGGTTTGTTCGCGCTGGGCATGATCGCCGAACCCGCGAATGGACAAGTATATCGTTGGGACGACGGGAACATGATCCCAGGTACGGAAGGGGTAACTCTCACACCAGGGGCTATCCTCGACGAAATGGCGCTCTCCTACGCAGCGATGAACAACGTTGATCTCAGCGGGGCGTCTTTCTACTTGTCACAGATGAACAACGCCAACCTGAGCGACTCAAATCTTAGCGGCGGCAACCTTTTGTATGCGAACCTCGCCGACGCGAATCTCACTCGGGCGAATCTAGCGGGCGCCTCCCTGAGTGGGTCGAATCTGTACTTTAACTACCAATGGCATCTGATCCCCATGACGCTGAGCAATGCAAAACTCAACAATGCGAACCTCAGCGGTGCCGTGCTTCGTTATGCTACTGTCGATAATGCCGACTTTACCGACGCCACGGTGACTGGGGCATCGTTTGAAGGTGAGACGGCGATGGGATTCACCCAGGAGCAGCTACGGTCGACGGGCAGTTACCAGAACAAGAACCTGCGCGGAGTTAACTTGTCGTCCAACGACCTGACCGAGTGGAACCTGGCGAGGCAGGATCTCACGAATGCGGGTTTTGGTGCCGCTATTCTATCCCACGCTGACTTGAGCCAGGCAAATCTGACCGGGGCTGACTTTGGCTATATCAGCTTTATGCCTCAGGAACTAATACAGTTGATGGGGTTGCCACGCCCGTCGACCCATGCCACACTGGCGGATGCCAACATGAACGATGCTGTCATCTATGGCGCTAGGTTGGAGAATACCACGTCCAGTGGATTCACCAAGGAACAACTGTATTCGACGAGCAGCTACAATAACAAGAAACTCGGAGCTATTTGCCTCGGATCGAATAACCTGACAGGCTGGGATTTCTCAGGCCAGAGACTGGCTGGGGCTCGCTTCGCTGCGTCAGATCTCACGGATGCGAACTTCATTGGCGCGGATCTGAGAAATGCTGACCTCTCGACCGGCAGTATATCCTTGTTCACTTTGACCAGTTGGACCACTACGTTGACGAACGCGAATCTTAGCCGTGCAGATCTTCGTGGGGCCGAGATCAATCTTGCGGCAAGTTTCACCCGCCAGAACACGATCCTCAGCGACGGCAATGTGCAGCTTGAACCTCGCTGGCGGCGAATCTCTGGTCGTCCGTGACCACTCACAGGCCATCACCGTAGATTCAGAGATGATCATGGCTTCGGGATCGATGCTTCAGATGGCGTTCTCAGACCAGACGTGGGGATCGACGATATCATTCGCCAACATGGTTTCGATGCCGGCGTTGGGCGGAACCCTCGAATTCACGTTCGAAGAGGGAATCGATCCTGAACTGATGGGGATCACAACGTTCAAACTCTTCAATTGGCCCATCGGAATGACAGCCGAGGATCGCTTTGCCAGCATCGACACCGGCGGGCTCAACTGGGACATCAGCCACCTGTACGACACCGGGGAAGTGACGTTGCTCCCTGAACCGACCGCTCTCTCACTGCTGGCCCTAGGTGGCCTAGCGATGATCCGCCGGGTGCCGTGGTCGCGGCGTCTGCGACCACGAATGTGATGCTTGTGACGAGACGCTGCCCGGTGTGATTGGCAATTGAAGATTGAGCGTCGGCACGGGCACGGTTTCTTTGTCGCTCGTTTGGCCCAGGCGCTACCAAGTCCTTCCGCTCGCTTTCAGCGGTAGGGCGTTCTCCTGCCTGTGCTGCCAAGGACGCCTGCGCTACCGGGGACGGCTCAGCCCGCGGGGCAGATTCACGCCCCCCACAGCCGGCCTTCGTCGACCATGGCGAGGTAATGGTCCACCGGGATGTAGTTGGCCACGCTGTTGCCGGTGCCCAGGCAGTAGCCGCCGCCGGGCATGCACACGTCGAGGGTCTCGCGGACGCGGCGGCGAATGGCGGCTTCGTCCTGGCGGCAGAGGAAGTCCACGTCGATCCCCCCCACCAGCGAAACCCGCCGGCCGAACCTGGCCTTGGCGTCGCGCACGTCCAGAATGGTGTCCTCGAAGCTGTGCTTGGCGTCGATCTTCACGTCGTCGATCAGATCGTCCATGATATCGACCAGATTGCCGCAGGCGTGCAGGGCATAGATTCGCCCCGCCGCGTGGGTCATCTCAACCAGCTGCTTGTGCCCGGACAGGACGTATCGCCGCATGTCGGCCGGGGAGAACATCAGGCCGGTCTTGAAACCCATGTCGTCGCTGCCGAAGATGACCTTGACCCGCTCGAACTGCAGCACGCACTTGAGCATCGCCTGGAAATACCCGTGGAGCTTGGCGTACAAGGCCTCCACCAGGTCCCGCTGCTCGTAGAGGGCGAAGCAGAAGCTCTCGTAGCCCATCAGCCAGCAAAGGAACTCGCAGTAGTGCCCCTGGCCGGGCACGACCAGGCACATGTCGTCGGGGACATTCTTTGAAAACCACTTGAGCGGTTCGATCGTCTCGGGGCCGTCGGGCTTGGGCCAATTGTACTCTTCGAACTCTTTCCAGTTGGTGATCGGGCCGACGTGCTCATTGAGGAAGCTTCGACTGCCCGGCCGGCCCTCGGTGTCGGCAATCTTATCGAATCGCAACGACCAGGGCGGGCCCATGCGCACGGGGATGTAATCGAACCCCAGGGCGCGATAGACCCGGATTCGCCGCTGCGGGATGTAATCGGCGGCAGTGGCATCGAGGCCGTCCAGCAGGCCCAGGCGCTCGCCGATGGCCTGCTCGCTGGACTCGTCATGGAAGAGTTCCATGTGATGGACGCGCCGCGGCGTGCCCTTGCGACGAAGGCAATCGCAAAACGCCGGCCAGTCGGGACTCGTCGCTCTCTTCAGCCCTGCGTACTCCGTCATACTGCTTTCTCCTTGATGGCCTGCACATCGAGGCGGCGATTATACAGACGCCGCGGCAGCCTGACATCCAAAAACCGGTTGCACGGCGCCTGCCTTATTTCGTCGAGAACTTGTAGATGGTCGTCGAACTGAACTTCTCTCCCGGCCGCAATGTGGTGGACGGAAACTCGGGATGGTTGACCGAGTCGGGGAAGTGCTGCGTTTCGAGGCAGAAGCCCGACCGTTTTCCGTAGGCCCGGCCGCTCTTGCCGACCAGTTTGCCGTCCAGGAAGTTGCCGGTGTACAGTTGCACGCCCGGCTCGGTGGTCAGCACCTCCATCACCCTGCCGGTGGTCGGCTCGCAGGCCCGGGCCGCCAGCGACAACTCGCCGCCCTTCTTGTTCAGGACGTAGTTGATGTCGTACCCCTTGGCAATGACCAACTGCTCGTCCTGCGCGTCGATACGCTGGCCGATGGGCTTGGCCGAGGTGAAGTCAAACGGCGTGCCCGCCACCGGGCGAATCTCGCCGGTGGGCACCAGGTCGCTGTTCATCGGGGTCACCGCGCCGGCGTTGATCATCATCTCCGTGCCGGCCACGCTGGGACAGCCCTCGCCGGCGAGGTTGAAGTAAGCGTGCTGCGTGAGGTTGACGACGGTCTCCTTGTCGGTGGCGGCGGTGTAGTCGATGCGCCACTGGTCGTCCTCGCTGAGCAGGTAGACCACCGTGACCTTCAAGTTGCCCGGGTAGCCCTCTTCGCCGTCGACGCTGAGATAGGTCAGCTCCAGCGCGTCGCCCTCGGGCCACTGCAATGGGCGGGCGCTCCAGACGACCTGGTCAAAGCCCTTCAACCCGCCGTGCAGCGAGCAGTTCCCGTTGTTCAGCGGGACGGTGTACGTCTTGCCGCCCAAGGTGAACTTGCCGTGCGCGATGCGGTTGCCATACCGGCCGATGAGGGCGCCCAGATATGGGCTGGGCCGCTGCAAGTAGCCCTCCAGGCGGTCAAAGCCCAGCGTCACGTCGTCGATCTTGCCGGCGCGGTCGGCCACCCGCAGGCTCGTGACAATGCCGCCGTAGTTGGTGACCTTCATCACCGTGCCGCGGGAATTGGCCAGCGTGTAGAGGGAAACTTCCTTGCCGTCGATGCCGCCGAAAGGTTCTTTCCTGATGCTCATCTTCACAGTTCCTTATCTTTGGACTAGCTCGCCCAACAGGCGCGGGCCGGCTGGGCAGTATTCTACTATCCCTTTTTCTGGTGACTACCTTATTATTCGTGGCTGGGTGGCGTGGTCGCGGCGTGTGCGACCACGATTGAGTTTCGCACGGCACTCCGGCGGCGGGCGGGTTGGCGAAGAGGACAAGAACGTCCCTGTTCGGCATGTCCCGTTACGTTTCTGTAACTAACCTCCTTTTGCTCCCAATGGTCAAACCCGCATAAACGCGGGCGATTATGCCCGTTTCACTTCTGGCACGGCTTGTGCATACGGTTTCGCTGGCGAGTCATGATCGGATTTCCCGATATCTGTTGTACTCGCCCGTCCACTGCGAAAGGAGCTGCGACAATGTATGCACGAACATGGAAGTGGATTTCGGTTGCGGCCACAATGACCTTCTTGTCCGCCACGGCCCTGGGCGCCGAGCCGGCGGCCAAGAGCGGCGACTGGTTGTCGGCAGACCTGGGCAGCCCCCAAGTGGCCCAGGCCGAGCACCCAGCAGCCTCGCACAAGGAGATGGTCGCTGCCGAGGCAACCCCCGCCGCAACGGCCCCCGCTGCCGAGCCGGCCGCCGCCTCGGGCTGGCCGCCGGGACTGATGATGGACGCCCTCGACGGCGTGGGCCTCAGGAAGCCGATGGACGACATGGGCTTTCGGACTTATGGCTGGGTGGAGACCGGCTACACCGGCGTGCTGACCAACGGCCAGCACACGCTCTTTGGCCGGGTCTTCGATACCTTCCGTGCCAACAACCTGCAGATGAACCAGCTCCGCGTCACGCTGGACCGCCCCTACGACACCAACAAGAGCTTCGACATCGGCGGGCGGTTTGACCTGCTGTACGGCTCGGATGCGCGGATCACCAAGAACAGCTTCGTCGGTGCCAGCGAGTATGCGATCCTGGAGAACGTCGGCGAGGGCAAGGGCGCCAACTGGCTGGACTTCACGCAGGCCTACGGGCAACTGTGGTTCAAGACGGGCAAGGAAAGCGGCCTGGAGGTGACCGGCGGCAAGTTCGTCACACCTTTCGGCGCCGAGGTCATCGACGCGCCCTACAACGCCCTTTACTCCCACAGCTACCTGTTCGGCTACGCCATTCCCTTCACGCACACGGGCGTCAAGCTCAACTATATCTGGAATCCGCAACTCTCGACGTACTTCGGCATCGTCAACGGCTGGGACGTGTTTGAGGACAACAATCACGCCCACAGCTACATGGCCGGCGGCATGCTGAGTTCCAAGGAGCAGATCGGCGGCCACGCGCGGGACTGCCTGGCCTTCAACTTCATCACCGGCCCCGAGCAGACAGACAACGTTACGAATTATCGCACCGTGGTGGACGGCATCTACACGCACTGGTGGACCGAAAAACTCGCGTCCGTCGTCAATGCCGACTGGGGCACCGAGCAGGATGGCGCCCCCGACGGCGGGCGGGCCAACTGGTATGGCGCAGACCACTGCCTGACCTATATCTTCAACGATTACGTCACCGGCAACTGGCGTGCGGAATGGTTCGAGGACGACAGCGGGGCGCGCATCGGCGTCGCGGGGCAATACGTGGAGAACACCGCCGGCGTGACGATCACCCCCTTCCCGACGGACAAGGTGCTCAAGAACCTCCTCTTCCGCCCCGAACTGCGATGGGATCATTCCAACAGGGAAGTCTTCGCCGACGATCACGACCAGCTCACCGCCGCCTTCGACGTGATCTTCAAGTTCTGACCCGAGGCGACGGATCGCCGCTACCGCGCAGGCACAGGCCAAGAGCTTGTGCCTGCCTTTTTTGGGTTCTTGTCCCGATCCCGGGGAATGGCAAGCCCAATGACAAATGACGAAACCCGAATGACGAATCAATTCCGAAACTCGAATACGGCTGACGAAGCGGTGTTTTTCGTCATTTGAATATTCGTCATTGTTTCGACATTCGAGCTTCGGAATTCGTCATTCGACGGCGGCTCCCGGAAATGGGCTGAACCTTTTTCGCTCCGACGTCGGCGCAGGCCTACAGCCACTTCAGCACGAACATGACCAGCGACATGAGGACAAAGACCGGCATCAGGACGCCGAGGCTGTAGAGCATGTACCCGAAGAAGCTGGGCATGGAGATGCCTCGCTCTTCAGCGATGGCCTTGACCATCAGGTTTGGGCCGTTGCCGATGTAGGTGTTGGCGCCCATGAACACCGCGCCCAAGCTGATGGCGACCAGCAGATCCGCCCGGATGAACTGCCCACCCAGCAGGGTCAAAATGCCCGGGCCGGGGTTGTGGGTCAGCGAGTCGGCCGCCTCAAAAAACACCACGTACGTCGGCGCGTTGTCCAGGAAGCTGCTGAGCATCCCGCTGGCCCAGAACACTTGCCAGGGCTCGGTCAGGTGCAACTTGGGCCCGTGTACCCTGAGCATCTCCACCGGGGCCAGCATGGTGATGAAAATGCCGATGAACAAGGCAGCCACTTCTCCCATCGCCCCGAAACTGAAGTGATTGGCCTTGCGAATGTCCGGGGCGGTGGTCAGCATGCTCAGCCCCGTCAGCAGCAGCATGACCGCCGCGCGGAGGTACTTGGGCACCACAAAGTCGCTATAGAGCACGAAAGGCTGGCCGGGAATCAGCAACGCGGCGGCCAGCACCACACCCAGGAGATAAAGAAAGTTGGTCTTCCCGCGAATCCTCAGCGGCGCGGAGACAATCTCCTCCACTTCGCGGTCCTCGGGTTTCTCGCGACGGAAGGCGATGGTATCCCAGATGAAGTAGATCACCAGCAAGATTCCAGTGCATAGGGCCCACGGGCCTGCCAGGCACAACGTCCACAGGAACGGCACGCCCCGCAGGTAGCCCAGGAAAAGCGGCGGGTCGCCGATGGGCAGCAGGCAGCCGCCGACGTTGCACACGATGAAGATGAAGAACACCACCGTGTGGCGCACGTTCATGCGTTCGCTGTTAGTCACCAGCAGCGGACGAATCAGCAGCATGGCCGCACCGGTGGTTCCGACAAGGCTGGCCAGCACAGCCCCGATGGCCAGGATCAGTGTGTTGGTGCGAGGATGGGCCGGAAGATCCCCCGACAGGTGAATGCCGCCACTGATGGTGTAAAGGCTCAACAGCAGCAGGATAAAGGGCAGGTACTCCTCGATGACCGCGTCCGACAGTACGTGGAGCAGGACCGGCCAGCCACTGGCGATCGTGGCGCCACCCGAGACCGGAACGATGGACGGATGAAGCAGCAGATAGTAAAGCATCACGGGAACCGACAGGCCCAGCGCGATAATCAGCTTGTTGCGATTGTGATGCCAAAACCGGGCACAAGCGGGAATGAGCGGGATAATGGCGATGCACAGCAGCATCAGCACGAAGGGAACGGCCGTCCAGAAAGGCGGGCAATAAGTCGGCGGGCTTGCGATGGTATTCACTCCATTGACCTGACTGTATATGGTTTCCTTGCGATGGCTGCTCAAATCAACGCCAAAGGCGAGTCCGATTGCCGTGGGAGAGTATAAGCACGCCGGCGGCGATCTTCAATCGTCACTCCTGCCTGTCGGCGGGCTGCTCATCGCGAGAGCCTCTTGGGGCTGAGTTCCAGCCATGTCCCGTCACGGCGCGTCTGGGCCCAGAACCTGACGACTCGGCGGTAGAGCACATCCCGCCGTCGCTTGCGATCCCGCCGCATGGCTGTCAGGGCGGCCGACTCGCTCGCCGACACAGCCGCGCCCGCGGGGGCCTCCCTCCGCCGGCGGGCCCGGAAGCGAGGGAGAAACTCCAGCCACACATCACAGTCGTGGAGTTCGCCCAGGAGCGTCTGGAGCTTCTTGGCCGCCTTGATCGGCGCGTCCAGCCGCCCGCCGCAGGCATTGCGAAATATCTCCAGGCAGTACCGCAGTCTCTTGGCTGCGATCCGCATCTGGTGATGTTCGCCGATGGCAAGCGGATCGGCGATGAACTTCTCGAACCTCAGCATCGCAGCCAGGAACTGCCCTATCCGCCTCGCCGACAAGGCCATCGCCGATGGAGGCAGGATCTCGGTGGACCGTCGGCAAACAAAGCGGCCAAGGCTGTCCTCCATGTTCGCCATCACATCAGAGCTCTTGAGGGCGGCCAGGGCCTTGAGCACCTTTCGCTGGGACTTGCCACGTTGTTTGCGCAGATACTTGCCAAGCAGGCTCACCCCTGGGCCGCCGCTCGGCCTGGCGCTCCGCCGGCCAAATGATTCGACAAACTCGATTTGAACATCCAGATCGCGCGCCTGCCCCAGGGCCCGCGTCAGGCGGCGGGCCTCCCTGCGCCACTGGGCAGCCTGTTGCGGCAGGCAAGGCTCGAACAGCCCCAGGGCCATCCGCAGGCGGCGCGAGGCCACCCGCATATCGTGCACGGCATCCGCATCCTGGCCCTTCCGAACGGGCCTGATCAAACGACGAACATCGGCGATTCGGGCCAGTATCGCCTTGGCACACAAGCTGCAATAACTTTGGTCACACAATCGCGCCATGACCTTCTCGGAAGAAAGCGATTCTCGCCCGCATCGCGACGCACCTGTCGCCCTCAAGCGGGTCGTTGAACAACGCTATTGGTCGCCCATGCAGGTTCCCACCAGCCGGGCGCTCTGGATCAGCGGATGATCGGGGGAGATGACCTTGCGACGCCCGGCCACGCGCTCGAGCGGCACCGGCACGCACGCCTCGCCGCGGTAGGCCACCATTACATTGTGGACGCCCTGGGCCAGCAACTCGGCTGCCTTGGTGCCCATCAGCGTGCACAACATGCGGTCGAAGGGCGACGGGATGCCGCCCCGCTGCACGTGGCCCAGGGATGTGACGCGGGCCTCGGTGCCCGTCAGCTCCTGCAACTGCCTGGCGATGCGGCTGGCGATGGATTCCTGCACCAGGTGGTAGGTCTGCAATTCATTCCGCACGCGTTTGACCACCAGCGGCAGGCCGTCACGGGTTTCATCGTCCCACAGTTTCTCGGCCCCATCGGACCGTTCCTTTTTGCCGCCCTTGCCGGCAGACCGCCGCCGGGCCTTTTCCGCCGCCTTGACCTCGGCCACCGACCGCGCCCCCTCAGCCACCGCGATGATCGAGAACCGCTTGCCGCTGCGCCGCCGGTCGACCAGGTACCGCGCGACGACTTCCAGGTCGTAGGGCAACTCGGGGATCAGGATGACGTCCGCCCCGCCGGCCAGGCCCGACCCCAACGCCAGCCAACCCGTCGCGTGGCCCATGATCTCGCAGACGATGATGCGATGGTGGCTGGTGGCGGTGGTGTGCAGCCGGTCGAGGGCCTCGGTGGCCACGCACATGGCCGTGTCGTAGCCGAAGGAAAAGTCCGTCTCGACCACGTCGTTGTCGATGGTTTTGGGCAGTGTCATGACCTTGAGGCCCTGCCTGGACAGGCGGTAGGCATTCTTCTGCGTGCCGCCGCCGCCCAGGCAGACCAGGCAGTCGATCTGCAACTTGCGGGCGTTCTCGACGGCGGTGGCCGTCATGTCCAGCACCTTGCCGCCCATGGGCATCTTGTTGGGCTTGTCGCGGCTGGTGCCCAGGATCGTCCCGCCGCGCGTGAGGATGCCGCTGACGGCGGCGGAGTCCAGTTGAATGGCGCGGTTTTCCACCAGGCCGCGGAAACCGTCAAGGATGCCGATGACCTCGATGCCATACTGGTGCATGGCGGCCTTGGCCACGGCACGGATGGCCGCGTTGAGCCCGGGGCAGTCGCCCCCCGAAGTCAGCAGGCCGATACATCGCGTCTTGGATTTTGACATGGTCTCTCCTGGGCAAAACCAGATTGTCGCCTCATTCTAGGGAACGCGCCGGCGGCGGTACAGCCTTGACCTCATCGGCCGCGGAGGTCACCTGGGCCAGTGCTTTGCCACATCTGATCTGATAGGTGCCACGGCTGCGTCGTGTGCAGCCGTGCCTGACATCCACACTGCTGCAAACACCGCAGCAGTGGCACCCAATCCATTTCATTCCGCCGGCTTGGCCAGCGGCCGGAATTCCTGGATCGGCTGGCGCGACCTGGCCGCCTCCACCGCCTCAAGATAGAAACACTCCTGCGCCCGCACGGCGGCCGCCTTGCCGCGAGCGCCCTTCCCGGCCGGCGAGAGGGGCTTATAGAACCCGTCGGGCCCCTGCCGCCAGGCGGTGACATTGTCGGCCAGGCAGGTGTTGAGTATCGCCAGCAGGCGATCCCGCGGCTCCTTGCGAATGACGGGAAACAGAACCTCCAACCGATAGTCGAGGTTGCGGGTCATCCAATCGGCGCTGGACAGATACACTTCCTCGTGGCCGCCGTTGCGGAAGTAGAAGATGCGGGCGTGTTCGAGGAATCGATCCACGATCGAGACCACCTCGATGTTCTCCGAGACGCCCTTGACCCCGGGCCGAAGGCAGCAGATGCCGCGCACGTTCAGGCGAATCCGCACGCCGGCCTGGCTGGCGCGATACAGGGCCCGGCAGATTTCCTTGTCCTGGAGCGAGTTGAGCTTGGCGATGATCAGCCCGCCGGCTGTCGGCGTGGAGGTGTGAATCTCCCGCTCGATCAGGGCCAGCAGGCGTTGGCGCAGGCCCGTCGGCGCGATCACGAACCGCCGCCAACCCGTCGGCTGGCTGCTGCCGGTGACCAGGTTGAAAAAGGCCGCCACGTCGGAGGCCAGGTCGCTGTCGCTGCTCATCAGGCCCACGTCGGAGTAGATTCGCGCCGTCTTGTCGTTGTAGTTGCCCGTGGACAAGTGCACGTAGCGGCCGATGCGATGGGCCTCGCGCCGCACCACCAGCAGCGCCTTGGCGTGCGTCTTGAACCCCGCCACGCCGTAAATGACATAGCAGCCGGCGTCCTCGAGCCTGCGCGCCCAGTTGACGTTCTTGGCCTCGTCGAAGCGGGCCTTGAGCTCCACCAGCACCGTCACCTGCTTGCCGTTGGACGCCGCCCGCTCCAGCGCGCGGATGATGGGCGAGTCGCCACTGGTGCGGTAGAGCGTCTGCTTGATGGCCAGGACATTGGGATCCTCGGCCGCCAGTTCGACCAGTCGCGTCACCGGGTCGAATGATTCATACGGATGGAACAGAAGCACGTCCCGTTCCTGCACCGCCTGCCACAGGTCCTCGACCTCCAGCAGGTCGCGCGGCGGCTGCGGCGGCCAGGCGGGGTATCGAAGCTCATCCCAGCCCCTAGAGTTGGCGATGTCCATCATGGCCGCCAGGTCCAGCGGGCCGGCGACCTCGAACACGTCCTCTTCTTTCGCCCCCGACCAGTCCACCAGGTACTTGCGGAGGCGCAGGTCGGCGTCGGCGGCCAGTTCCAGCCGCACGACCGAGCGACGGCTTCGCTCGATGACGGCCCGTTCCACCGCGTCCATCAGTTCCTCGGGATCCTCTTCCTGAACGTCCACGTCGCCATCCCGCGTCAGGCGGAAGACGGCGGCGGCCAGGATGCGGCGGCCTGGAAACATCATGCCCACGTGCGCCGCGAGGACCTCCTCCAGGGGGATCATGTGCAGGCCCTTCTCGGCCGGCAGGCGAACGAACCGCGGCAAGGCCTTGGGCACCGGCACGATGATGATGCTGTCGCGCGAGGCATCCGCGTCGCCCTCGCTCCCCGACAGCAGCAGGGCCAGGTTAAGCTGCAGGCCCGGCAGGATCGGACAGGGGTCCAGTTCCTCCACGGCCAGCGGAGTCAGCGAGGGCAGCGTCTCGGACAGGAACAGCGAAGTGAGGAAATGCTTCTGCTCGTCACTGGTCCGGTCGAACGAAAGCAGTGTGATCCCCGTGGCGTCGAGCTTTTCCCGCAGGTCCGCCAGGGCCTGGTATTGCCGGGCGACCATGGTCGAGACGCGGGCGTGAATGGCCAGGAGTTGCTGGGCCAGCGTCAGGCCCGAAGGATCCTTGCGGGCCACCGCGGCCGCGGCGCGCTGCTTGAGGCTGGCCACGCGGATCGTGAAAAACTCATCGAGGTTGGACGCCGTGATGGCCAGAAACTTCAACCGCTCCAGCAGCGGCACGTCCTCGGCCAGCGCCCGGTGCAGCACGCGATCATTGAATTCCAGCCAGCTCAACTCGCGATTGATGTACAGTTCGGGAGAATCCAGGTCAACCGTCGCCATGGGCATTACCTTCTCTCGCAAGGACTCATCGGCCGCGAAGTTGCCTTCTCCAGAATCTTCTGGCGCCTCGCCGTCCGCGGCTCGCCATTCTGTCGTTTCCCGTGCCTGCTGTCTCAGACTTCCTGGCCCTCTTCCAGCCGCACCTTCATGCCGAAGATGTCCTCGAACAGGTCGGCCTTGTCTTCCAGGGCGCGCCGCTCCAGCGTCAGGTCCGGCACGCCGCGAACGTAGATGATGAAATCCTCCGCCTCGCGCTCGATCTGTATGTTGCGGATCTGCTGCGAGTGGCCGCGGTCGAGCGCATCGGCCACGCGGAGGATGGCCGCCAGCTTGCTGACGACCATGCGGGCCTCGCGCGGCAGGGCCATGTAGTCCGGGTGCGTCTTGTTGGGCAGGCTGCGGCGGTGGTAGCGCGCGACCAGGGCGACGATCTGCGTCTCTTCGCGCTGGAGGCCGAAGATTTCGGAATTGGCCACCAGGTAGTAACTGTGCTTGTGGTGGGCCCGGCTGCTGACGAAGCCTCCCACCTCGTGCAGGATCGCCGCCACGCGAAGCAGCAATCGCTGGCGCGGCCCCAGCCCGTGCTCAGCCTGGAGATGGTCGAACAATTCCACCGCCAGGTCGGCCACGTGCCAGGTGTGGGCCGGATCGACATGGTACTTCTCGGCGATGGCCCTGGCCGAGTCGAGCGTGCTGGCGTAAAGCTCCGGGTCCTCGCCGCCGGTGATGCTCCGGGCCAGGTCCAGCATCAGACCGTCGCGCATGGAAACATTGGGCACCACGATGCGCTTGGCCTGCGTCTCGTGCAGCAGCGCCTGGTAGGCCAGCAGGGCCGGCACGAGCGTCTCGGAGTTGGCAAAGGGGATCTGGTAGGTCGTGGCCAACTCCTCTGCCGTGTGCACGCTGCATCGCGCCACGAAGGCGTCGAACTGCCGCGCGGCGATCACCTGCGGCGCTTCAGCCGCCCCCGACGGTTGATCCGCCACGGCCCCGGCCTCGCCGCCCGCGCCCTCGGCTGGGCCCTCAGAGAGTATCTGCTGCGCGGCAAAACGCGCGTCGCCTCCGACGGCGATGAACGTCTTGACCTCGCCCAGCGGCAGCGACGACCGCACCGCCGCCACCACGTTGGCGATCTGGTGCCGCAGCAACTCCGCCGCGCGAAGGGGCGGCTCCTGCGACGTCGAAAGCAATTCCTGCAGGCGGATCGAACCGAGCTGATACGTGCCCGAAGCGAGTATCTCGCCCTTTTCCAGCACCGTCAGAAGGGCGCTGCCGCCGCCGATGTCGGCGATGAGCGACTTGTCCATGGCCGAGGGCCGACCGCCGCTCGAACGCCGCAGCGACAAGGCCGTCCGCACCGCGTCCACCGTCAGGCGGATTTCCTCCGACGGGTCGATCACCTCGACTTCCAGGTTGGTGGCCATGAGGATGCGGTCGAGGAACGCGTCGGCGTTGGAGGCCTCGCGGACCGAACTGGTGGCCACCGCCCGCACGCACTTGACGCCATACGTGTCCAGGATGCGACGGAAGTCGCGGAGGATGGTGATGGCGGCATTCATCGTCTTCTGCCCCAGCCGCCCCGACAGGAACGTGTCCTGCCCCAGCCGCACCGCCCGCTGCGTCCGCTCGAGGTACTCCAGGCGGTTGTCGCTGAGCACCTGCGCCACCACCATGCGGATGGTATTGGAGCCGATATCGATCGCCGCCACCGTTCGGGGCGTGGTCTCTGGATTGGCAACCGGGATGCTTGTTTTCGCTTGTTTCGCCATTCGTCGTTCCGCCGCACGGTTCCCAGCCGAGGGCGGCTGGGCCACAATTCTTCAACGGGCCTGCGAACTCTACTTCACCACGATGTTGGAAGGATCAAAAGTCGGCTGCGGGTACTTCATCTTCAGGCCTTCCAGACTCTGGGCGACGATACTGGAGATCACGAGATTTCGGTACCATTTCTTGTTGGCTGGAATGATGAACCACGGCGCCGCCGCCGTGCTGCACCGGCCCAGGGCATCGCCGTAAGCCTTCATGTATTCCTTCCAGTGCGCCCGCTCCTTGATGTCCTCGGGGTTGAACTTCCACTGCTTGTGCGGATCGTGGAGGCGCTTGGTGATTCTCCGGGCCTGCTCGTCGGGACTGATATGGAGGAAGAACTTCAGGATGTGCGTCCCTGCCGCGGCCAGTGCCGCCTCGAAATTGTTGATCTCCTCGTATCGCCGCGACCAGACCTCTTTGGACACCAGCTCATGCACCCGCACGATCAGCACATCCTCGTAGTGCGAGCGGTTGAAGATGCCGATCTCGCCGCGCCTCGGCACGGCCTTGTGGATGCGCCACAGGAAGTCGTGGGCCAGTTCCTCCGCCGTGGGCGCCTTGAAGGTCGTCACGCGGCAGCCCTGGGGGTTGACCCCGCTCATCACGTGGCGAATGGTGCCGTCCTTGCCCCCCGCGTCCATCGCCTGCAGGACGATCAGGACCGACCGCCGGCCTTCGGCGTAGAGCATCTCCTGAAGCTCCGCCAGCCGACGACGAGACGTCTCGGCCCGCTTGAGGGCCGAGGCCTTGTTGGCCCCGGCGGAAGAGTCCGGGTCGAACCTGGCGAGGTCAACCTTCGCACCGGGCTTGACGCGGAAGCGGTCGTAGAAGTTCATGGTGGCAACCTCCCAGCCGTCTAAGGTACTCGGACTCACCTGCCCGCCGGCAGACAGGTCGGTTACTCACGCAATCATTGCATCGGCTATCCGGCACATGAGCAAGTATATACTCCAACCAAGCTTGGATGCCAACGTGTAGAATGGCGCAGTCATTTGTCTTCCAGTCTCTCAGTCAATCTTTACGGAATCTTTACGCCTCACCCTTGATCTCTTAGACCTTCTTTGCGCCATCGCTGGTCCAATGTTCTTAGAATCGGTTTCATAACCTGCACGCGATCCCGCGGAGGTTATAAAACCGGTTCTAGTATGATTTGCCGAGGAGAACAGGCAATGGACACGGTGTATCTAGCAATCGGCGCGATGTTCTTCGCGATGACCTGGGGGCTCGTTCGGGCCTTGGGCCAACTGCAGGAAGGGGCGAAGCAATCATGACCTGGGCATACATCGTCAGTGGCGTGCTGGCCGGAGGGCTGATGTTCTACCTGCTGGCGGCCCTGCTCAAACCGGAGAAGTTCTGATGCTGGCCGGCGAGATCATTCAGGTGGTGGTCTTCCTGGCGGCCGTGGCGCTGCTGGTCAGGCCGCTGGGGGCCTACATGGCCCGCGTGTACGAGGGCAGGCCTTGCGGCCTGGACCGCGTGCTGGGTCCGCTGGAGCGGCTGATCTACCGCATCTGCGGCGTCAAGGCGTCGGCGGAGATGAACTGGCAGCGGTACGCGGTGGCCGTGCTGGCCTTCGGCTTCGTCGGGTTCGTCTCTCTCTACGGCCTGATGCGACTGCAGGCTCTGCTGCCGGGCAATCCCGAGCACATGCCGGCGGTGCCGACGGACGTGGCCTTCAACACGGCCGTCAGCTTCATCACCAACACCAACTGGCAGAGCTACGGCGGCGAGGGCACGATGAGCTACCTCACGCAGATGCTCGGCCTGGCCGTGCATAACTTCCTGTCGGCTGCCGCGGGCATGGCTGTGTTGGCGGCGCTGATCAGCGGCTTTGCCCGCCGCAACAGCACAACCATCGGCAACTTCTGGGTGGACCTGACGCGAAGCACACTGTACATCCTGCTGCCCCTGTCGCTGGTGCTGTCGGTGGTGCTGGTTTCGCAAGGCGTCGTGCAGACGTTCGGCCCATACCAGAAAGCGGCCCTGCTCCAGCCGTCCAGGGACGCCAACGGCAACGTCGTGGCCGAACAGACCCTCGCCGTCGGCCCGGTGGCCTCGCAGGAGGCGATCAAGGAACTGGGCACCAACGGCGGCGGCTTCTTCAACGCCAACTCGGCCCACCCATTCGAGAATCCCACGCCGCTGAGCAATTTTCTGGAGATGCTGGCGATCGTGCTGATCCCGACGTCCCTATGCTACACGTTTGGAAAGATGGTCGGCGACACACGGCAAGGTTGGGCGATCCTGGCGGCGATGGCGGTCATCTATGTCGGGCTCTTTGCCCTGTGCCACGCGTCGGAGCGAGCGGGCACGCCACAGTTGGCCGCGGCCGGTGCGGACCTGACGACCTCGCCAAATCAGTGCGGCGGGAACATGGAGGGCAAGGAAGTCCGCTTCGGCATCGTCAACTCCGCGTTGTTCGCGACTTTGACCGCCGCGACCTCGTGCGGGGCAGTCAACTCAATGCACGACTCATTCACGCCGCTGGGCGGCCTGGCGCCGCTGTGTCTGATCGAACTGGGCGAGGTGGTCTTTGGGGGCGTGGGCTCCGGGCTCTATGGTATGCTCGTTTTTGCCATCGTGGCCGTCTTTATCGCTGGGCTGATGGTCGGCAGGACGCCGGAATACCTGGGCAAGAAGATCGAAATCTTCGAGATGAAGATGGCCTCGCTGGTGGTGCTCGTGCCGGTGCTGGTGGCGCTGATCGGGACGGCCATCGCCGTGGTGACGGCGGCGGGCAAGGCTGGGGCTTTCAACCCCGGCCCGCACGGATTCAGCGAGATCCTGTACGCGTATTCCTCGACGGCCAACAACAACGGCAGCGCCTTTGCGGGCCTGGGGGCCAATTCCCCGTTCTACAACGTCTCGACAGGTCTGGCGATGCTGCTGGGGCGGTTCCTGTTCAAGATCCCCGTGCTGGCCATTGCCGGGGCGCTGGCGGCCAAGAAGGCGATCCCCGTTTCGGCCGGCACGCTGACGACGCAAGGACCGCTGTTCGTGGTCTTGCTGGTAAGCGTGGTGCTGATCGTCGGGGCGCTGAGTTTCATCCCGGCCCTGGCGCTGGGGCCCATTGTTGAGCACTTGATGATGATCGGACGGTAGCCATCAATGAACGGCAAACCAAAACAGGCGAAGATGCTGGATTGGGAGATTGTCCTTCCCGCCATTGGAAACTCGTTCCTCAAACTCGATCCGCGGCGGCAGTGGAAGAACCCGGTGATGTTCGTCGTCTGGGTCGGTGCGGCCTTGACGAGCGTGTTGCTGGTGCAGGCCATCCTCGGACGCGGCGAGGCCAGACCATCGTTTATCCTGGGGATTTCCGCGTGGCTGTGGTTCACGGTGCTGTTCGCCAACTTCGCCGAGGCCATGGCGGAAGGACGTGGCAAGGCTCAAGCCGACGCCCTCCGTAGAGCTCGCCAGGATATTGTCGCCAAGAAGTTGGCCGAGCCGCTCCGAACCGATATCGTCCAGCCTCCTCGATGGTCTTCCTGGGAACCGGCTGTCGCTTCAACGCTGATCAAGGGCGACGTGGTGCTGGTGGAGGCCGGCGAGTTCATCCCGGCCGACGGCGAGGTGATCGAGGGCGCGGCCAGTGTCGATGAGAGCGCCGTCACGGGCGAGTCGGCCCCGGTCATCCGCGAAAGCGGGGGGGATCGTTCAGCCGTTACCGGCGGCACACGGGTGCTGTCGGACTGGCTGGTCATCCGCGTCACCGCCGGCGCCGGCGAGACATTCCTGGACCGCATGATCGCGATGGTCGAGGGGGCCAAGCGACAGAAGACGCCGAATGAGATCGCCCTGAACATCCTGTTGGCGGCCTTGACGATCATCTTCCTGGTCGTCTGCGCGACGCTCCTGCCGTACTCGCTCTACAGCGTCCAACAGGCGGGGAAGGGCTCGGCTGTGACCATCACGGTGCTGGTGGCGCTGCTGGTATGCCTAGCCCCGACGACCATCGGCGCGCTGCTGTCGGCCATCGGGATCGCGGGCATGAACCGTCTCAGCCAGGCCAACGTGGTGGCCATGTCCGGCCGGGCGGTGGAGGCCGCCGGCGACGTGGACGTGCTGCTGCTGGACAAGACCGGCACGATCACGCTGGGCAACCGCCAGGCCACCAATTTTCTCCCAGCCGACGGGGTGACGCAGGAGGAACTCGCCGACGCCGCACAGTTGGCCTCGCTGGCCGACGAGACGCCCGAGGGCCGCAGCATCGTTGTGCTGGCCAAGAAGCTCTACAATCTCCGCGCTCGCGACATCGAGAAACTTGGCGCCAAGTTCATTCCCTTCTCCGCCCAGACGCGGATGAGCGGCGTGGACTTGCCGGATGGCAAGCCCGGCATCGTGGATAGGCAGATCCGCAAGGGGGCCGCCGAGGCGATTGAGGCTTTCGTCAGCGGCCATGGCGGGTTTGTCCCGCAGAAGGTTCGTGAGGCTGTCACGGCGATCGCCAAGGCCGGCGGCACGCCGCTGGTGGTGGCTGAAGGGCCGAAGGTGCTGGGCGTCATCGCCCTCAAGGACATCGTCAAGGGCGGCATCAGGGAACGGTTCGGCGACCTGCGGCGGATCGGCATCAAGACCGTCATGATCACGGGCGACAACCCCATGACCGCGGCGGCCATTGCTGCCGAGGCCGGCGTGGATGACTTCCTGGCCGAGGCGACGCCGGAAAACAAGCTGAGGCTGATCCGCGAGTACCAGGCCCGCGGGCACCTGGTGGCCATGACCGGTGACGGCACCAACGACGCCCCGGCGCTGGCCCAGGCCGACGTGGCCGTGGCGATGAACACCGGCACCCAGGCGGCCAAGGAAGCGGGCAACATGGTGGACCTGGATTCCAACCCGACCAAACTGCTGGAGATCGTCCAGATCGGCAAGCAGACGCTGATGACGCGCGGCGCCTTGACGACCTTCAGCATCGCCAATGACGTGGCCAAGTATTTCGCGATCATTCCGGCGGCCTTCGCCTCGACCTATCCGTCGCTGAACACGCTCAACGTCATGGGCCTGGCCAGCCCCAATAGCGCGATCCTGTCGGCGGTGATCTTCAACGCGATCATCATCGTCTTCCTGATCCCGCTGGCCCTGAAGGGCGTGAAGTACCTGCCCATGCCCGCGACGCTGCTGCTGCGGAAGAACCTGTTCGTCTACGGCCTGGGCGGCCTGGCCGTGCCGTTTGTGGGCATCAAGCTCATCGACCTGCTGCTGGTGGCCATGCACCTGGCCTGATGGAGAAGAACATGCGAACGCTGATCCGACAGACTATCGGGACGCTGATGCTCTTGAGCCTGATCACCGGGCTCGCTTACCCGCTGCTGGTGACGGTTGTCGCCCAGGTGGCCTTTCCAGGGCAGGCCAATGGCAGCCTGATCGTCAGGAACGGCAAGGTGGTTGGAAGCGAACTGATCGGCCAGCCGTTCAGCGATCCCAGGTACTTCTGGTCCCGGCCGTCGGCGACATCGCCCATTCCCTACAACGCCGCCAATTCGAGCGGCTCGAACCTCGGGCCGCTGAATCCGACGCTGGCGGACAACGTGAGCAGGCAGGTAACGGCATTGCGGACGGCGGGGCCCGCGGGCAAGTCTCCCGTCCCGGTGGACCTGGTGACCTCGTCGGCCAGCGGGCTGGACCCGGACATCAGCCCGGCCAGTGCCGAGTACCAGGTTCCGCGTGTGGCCAAGGCCCGGCACATGGACGAAACGAAACTGCGGGCCCTCGTGGCCGCGAATACGCATGGGCGACAACTAGGATTCCTCGGCGAGCCGCGCGTCAATGTCCTGATGCTCAACCTTGCCCTGGACCGATTGGAGCATTAGCCTAACGGTTACGGTGGGAATGAATGACCGACCAACAATCGCATCTCGATGAGCCGTTGGAGCAGATTCGCCAGCAGGTCCAGGCCTCCCGGCGCGGGCGACTGAAGATTTTCTTCGGCTACGCCGCCGGCGTGGGCAAGACCTACTCCATGCTGGAGGCGGCCCGCGCGCAGGCTGCTGCTGGAGCGGCCATCGTCCTGGGATACGTCGAGCCGCACGCCCGGCCGGAGACCGAGGCGATGACGTTGGACATGGAAACGCTCCCTCCCAAGCTGATCGAGCACCGCGGCATCACGATCAAGGAGTTTGACCTCGACGCGGCATTGGCCCGCAAGCCGGCCATCCTGGTGGCCGACGAGTTGGCCCACACCAATGCCCCGACCTCCCGCCACGCCAAGCGGTGGCAGGACGTGGAGGAACTGCTGGAAGCCGGCATCAACGTCTACAGCACGCTCAACGTCCAGCACGTCGAGAGCCTCAACGACATCGTCACGCAGATCTCGGGCATCCAGGTCCGCGAGACGATCCCCGACAGCGTGTTCGACCAGGCAGAGTCCATCGAGCTGGTCGATCTGCCGCCCGAAGAACTGCTCCAGCGATTCCGCGAGGGCAAGGTCTACGTGCCGGCCCAGGCCGAGTCGGCCATGCAGCGGTTCTTCAAGCTGCCCAACCTCATCGCCCTGCGGGAGCTGGCCCTTCGTCGCGTGGCCGACCGTGTCAATGTCCAGGTGCAGGCGGCTCGGCATGATGCGGGGGGCACGCAGGTCTGGGCCACCAGCGAGCGGCTGCTGGTGTGCGTGGGCCCCAGCCCGACCTCGGCCCGTGTGATCCGCATCGCCAAGCGGATGGCTTCGGCCTTGCGGGCGGTGTGGATCGCCGCACACGTCGATACCGGCAGCGTCATGGACGACGCCACGCAGCAAAAGCTGACAAGGAACCTCAATCTGGCCGAGCAACTTGGGGCCGAGACGGTCACCCTCAGCGGCCAGGACGTGGCCGACGAGATCGTCAAGTACGCCCACGCCCGCAACGTGACCAAGATCGTCATCGGCAAGACGGGGCTGCCGCGGTGGCGCGAGATGATCGGCCGATCCGTCGTCAACCAGGTGCTCCACCGCAGCGGCGACATCGATGTCTATGTCATTCGCGGCAGGGAAGAACCGACCGGGCACGCATCGTCGCGGCAGTTGCTGCGGGCGGCTGCGAGGGTCAATCGCGTGCAGTTGGCCATGGCGGTTGTTGTGGCGGCGGCATGCACCGGGGTCGCCGGATTGATGCGAGGGCTCTGGCCCCACCTGTCAGAGGCCAACCAGGTCATGTTGTACTTCCTGGGCATCGCCTTCGTGGCCGTGCGCTACGGACGCTGGCCGGGGGTGCTGGTGTCCATCTTGAGCGTACTGGCCTTTGACTTCTTCTTTGTCCCGCCGTACATGACCTTCGCGGTCCACGACACGCAGTACTTCATCACCTTCTGCGTCATGCTGGTGATCTCGCTGCTGATTAGCGGCCTGGCCAGCCGGATTCGGAGGCAAGCGAATCTGTCGCGGCAGAGGGAGCGACGAACCGAGGCCCTCTACCGCCTCAGCCGCAAGCTGGCGGGCACCGCCGGCACGCATCAACTGGTGGCCGCGGCCGAGACGGAACTGGCGGAAAGCTATGCCAGCGAGGTGGCCGTCTTCCTGCCTGACAAGTCCGGCTACCTGAAGGCGACGGCGGGCGGGCCGGCAAGTTTCACGGCCGACGATCGCGAGTTGGCCGTCGCGCAGTGGTGCTTCGATCACGGGCAGTTCGCCGGCGCCGGCACAGACACGCTGCCCAACGCCCACGCACTCTATGTGCCGCTGGCCAGCCCACACGGGACCGTCGGCGTCCTGGCACTGCGGTCGCTGGAATTGGGGCGTTTCGACCCACCCCAGCAGCGCCAGCTCCTCCAGACGCTCGCCAGCCAGATTGCCCTGGCCATCGAGCGCGATAGCCTGGCCGAGCAGGCCCAGAAGGTGCTCGTGCAGGCCGAGACGGAGCGGCTGAGGAGTTCGCTTCTCTCGAGCGTGTCCCACGACCTGCGAACGCCGCTGGCGGTCATCGCCGGGGCCAGCAGCAGCCTGGCCGAGGAAGGCCAGTCGCTTTCGGATGCCACCCGCCGCGAGCTACTCCAGACCATCGTGGAGGAGTCCAGCCGCCTGGCCCTGCTGGTGGACAACCTCCTGCACATCACGCGGATCGAATCCGGCGCCGTCGAGGTCAACCGGCAGTGGTACCCGTTGGAGGAGATCGTCGGCTCGGCCCTGGAGCGGACCAAGAAGAGCCTGGCCGGCCGGCAGGTGAAAACCCATCTGCCCAGTGACCTGCCCCTGGTCAAGCTCGACGGCGTGTTGATCGAGCAGGTGCTCATCAACCTGCTTGAGAACGTGGCCAAATACACGCCCGCCGGCAGCGAAGTCGACGTCCTGACCCACATGGACGGTAGCGATCTGCTGCTGGAAGTCGCCGACCGCGGACCGGGCCTGAGCGACGCCGAACGCCAGCGCGTGTTCGACAAGTTCTACCGGGGTGCGGCGGCCGCGGGCGGACAGCGGGGCGCGGGGCTGGGGCTGGCGATCTGCCGGGCGATCGCAACGGCTCACGGCGGCAGGATCTGGCAGGAAGACCGGCCCGGTGGGGGGGCCAGGTTTATCCTGAGCATCCCGCAGGGCGAAACACCGCCGGCAGTGGATGGAGAGATCGCACCCGAGGCACGCACCGATTAGAATCAGGCAATGATGGCAAGCACGAGGCCCAACATCCTGGTGATTGAGGACGACCCGCCGATCCGGCGGTTCCTGCGGGCCTCGCTGTCCAGCCACGACTTCGACGTGCAGGAGGCCCCCGGCGGCAAGGAGGCCCTGAAACTCGCTACTCAGCAGCCTCCCGACCTGGTGATCCTGGACCTTGGCCTGCCGGATGTTGATGGCCTGGAGGTGATCCGCCAGTTGCGCCAGTGGGCGACGATGCCGATCATCATCGTCTCGGCCCGCGGGCAGGAGAAAGACAAGGTGGCTGCCCTGGACGCCGGGGCCGACGACTACCTCACCAAGCCCTTCGGCGTGGGCGAACTGTTGGCCCGCATTCGGGTGGCGCTGCGACACGCGGTCACCCTGGCCGCCGGCAGGGGTGAAAGCTCGCAGTTCAGGGTCGGGCAGTTGCACGTTGACCTCGCGGCTCGGCGCGTGCTGGTCGCCGAGGCAGAAGTCCACCTCACACCCATCGAGTACAAATTGCTGACGACGCTGGCCCATTACGCCGGCAAGGTCTTGACCCACCGCTTCCTGCTCAAGGAGGTCTGGGGTCCGACCTACAGCGACCAGACGCATTACCTCCGCATCTTCATGGCCAACCTCCGCCGCAAGATCGAATCCGACCCGGCGCGCCCGCGATACCTGCTGACCGAGCAGGGTGTTGGCTACCGACTGGCTGAGGAGTGACGAGTATGAACCTCAAGCCCACCATGGGAGACGTCGTGGGGATGGCCATTGTGGCGGTATTGCTGCTGGTCGTCGTGCTGGCGGCCCTGCACTTCCAGCAAGGCCGCGACCCCGCCGCACAGAGGGCGTTCAAAGAGCAAAGGCTGGCGTCGGTGGATCGCATGCAACTGGCCTTGACCTCTGCCTCAGAAGCCGAGAAAAGCGCTGTGCTGTCTATCACGGATGAAGAGTCGCGGAAGTTCGCCAATGAGTCGACAGCCGCCACGGCCGAGGTGGAGCGGGCGCGACAGGAGTTGAGCGGGTTGCTGGCGCCAACCAGCTATGAGAGCGAGAAGGATCTGCTGGCGCAATTCACCGCGGCGTTTGCGGCCAAGCCCGCCCCTCCAGGCGACACACACCATCGCTATGGCCCGCCCTTTCGCCCCTGGTCCCTGGTCCCTATTCTCCAGTCCCCGTTCTCTTTCATTTCTGCCCGTAGTAGCTGCCCGGGCCGTGCTTGCGGCCGAAGTGCTTGTTGAGCAGGGCGTCGGCGATGGGCGTGGCGTTGGCGGCCAAGGCCAGGGTGCAACTGGCCAACTGTGCCAGGTGCTCGAGGATAATGGCGTTGTGGACGGCCTGGGCGGCGGACTGGCCCCAGGCGAACGGGCCGTGGCCGGCCACCAGAACGCCGGGCAGGTGCAACGGATTGAGTGATCTGAATCGTTCGATGATGACCTTGCCGGTGTTGGCCTCGTAGTCGCGATCGATCTCGTCGGCGGTCATCTCGCGCGTGCAGGGGACGGGCCCGTTGAAGTAGTCGGCATGCGTGGTGCCCAGGACCGGGATGGCCCGTTGGGCCTGGGCCCAGGCGGTGGCGAAGAGGCTGTGGGTGTGGACCACCCCGCCGACGCCGGCGAAGTTGCGGTAAATCTCCAGGTGCGTGGCCGTGTCGCTGCTGGGCTTCAAGTCGCCCTCGACCACCTTTCCGTCGGCCAGGCTCACCACGACCATGTGCCGGGGTTCCATGCCCTTGTACGGCACGCCGGAGGGCTTGATGACAACGTTGCGGCGGTCGGCGTCGATGCCGCTGACATTGCCCCAGGTGTCGATGACCAGCCCGCTGTCGGCCAGGGACAGGTTGGCCTCGCAGACGGCTTTCTTGAGTTCATTCAGCATGGGATTCCTTTTTCACGGCATAATGTTCACGCAGAGACACAGAGCATCTGAGATCGTATCAACCATCTGCTCTGCTTGTTCACTCTGCTGCTCTCTGCATCTCTTGTGTGGCGTCGCTGCTATTCTGAGACGCCCGGCCTTGCCCGTCAAGTCAGTTGCCGCACAAGGGCAGGTACGGGCAGAAACGGCACTTCTCGCCGCGGTGATGCTCGAAGCGGCCGCTGCGGCGTGCCTCGGTCAGTTTCCGTCCCAGTTCTGCCAGCTCGGACCCGGCGGCGGCCACCTCGTCGGCGGACGTTCCGACCGAGGCGGTCTGGCCCGTTCGCAGGAAATACAGCGAGGCCTCCGCGATGGGCGATTGCAGGTGACGCCCGGCGGCAGCCGCATAGGAAAGCAACTGCAGGCGATAGCGCCCTGCATGCTCGGCGGCGTCCTTGGCTTCGAGCCGGTCGGACTTGTAATCGATGATCCGCCAGCGGCCGGCGCGGTCCTCCAGCAGCAGGTCGATCTGCCCGTGCAGGACGACCGTGCCCACCGGCATGGAAAACGAAAGCTCCCGCAACAGCCGGCGCGCCGCAGCCAGTTCGCCCGAGAGCGGATGCGCACGGAACGCCGCGAGCATGGCCTCAAGTTCCGCCGTCAGAGCGGGCAAGTGCGGGCCGGCTTCGAGCTGGGTATCCACCAGGGCGGCTGAGATCAGCGACGATGCCGACTGCGGATGGGCGAAGTCCAGCAGTTCCATGCAGCGATGGAAGATCGTGCCCTTGGCTGCCGCATCTAGGCCGGGCGGCGTGGTCGCCGCGGCTGCGGGGCCGGCAGGCCGGGGCAACTGGCTGGCCGGCACGCGAAGTTCGTACCGCCAGCGATACAGCATCGGGCAGGCGGCAAACTCGTTGAGCGCCGTCACGGCGATCTCGCTGCGGGCGCAGTCGGCCGGCAAGGGGCCCAGCAACGGCGGACTCGCGCCGGCCGGGGCGGATTGGATGATCCTGCTCGCCAGCGCCGATCCGCTGGCGGCCTCGGAGAGCATCTGCTGCCCGCCGGAGCGGGGCGTCTTTGTCACATGCTCGTTGCCGGCCCGCGCGGTTCGCAGCAATGCCTGATGCGACCCGTCGCCGTAGGGGATCGTCGATCCGCCGGCACCCAGCGCGGCGGCAATCCCCAGCACGTCGTCCAGTTGGCGGAGGAACGAATCCCGCTCGCGGAAGGCCCCGCCCCCGTCGCGCCAGTCGGCCCCGACCAGCACCAGGTGGTCCTGGCTGCGCGTGGCGGCGACGTAGAGCTTGCGGATGTCCTCACGCTGCTCGTCGCGGCGTTCCAGCAGGCGGGCCAGCCGGAAGGACAGCGGCGCCAGCTCGCCGTCGGGCGCGTCGGAGTTTTCCTCCCCTTCGCGGTCGCCGCGGGCAGCCTCGTCGGTGCGATGGCGGAAGACCAGCCCCCAGTCGCGTCGATGGAGCAGGTCGCGCGGTCGGCCGTTGTGGCCGGCGTTGAGGTCGGGCACGAAGACCACGGGAAACTCCAGCCCCTTGGCCTTGTGAATGGTCATCAGCCGCACGACATTCTCGGCCTCCCCCGCCACGGCCGCCTGTTCGTACCGCGACTCGTTGACGACCAGGTCCTTCATCTGCGCGATGAACTCGGCCAGGCTCACGCCCTCCGCCGACGCGGTGGCGGCGCGGTCCATCAGCATCCGCACGTTACCCAGCATTCGCTTGCCGTGCGGCGCAGCCAGCAGCGTGGCCTGGTAGGCGGTGGCCTCCAGCAGTTGGTCGATCAGCACGTCGACGCCCACGGCGTCCTTGCGCCGGTGCAGCCGGCCGATCAGGTCGCGCGCAGCCGCGACGGATGATCGTGCAGAGGCGTCGAGCTGCGCCATCGCGTGCTCGTCGTGCAGCACCGGCCAGTAAGGCGGCGCGCCGGATCGGGCCAGGCGCATCAGGGCGTTGTCGTCCAGACCGAAGAGGCTGCCGCGGAGCACGCCCACCAGCGCGATGTCGTCGCGCGGGTTGTCGATGGCCCGCAGCGCGTTGAGGACATCGTACACTTCCTGCTGCTGGAAGAATCCGCTGCCGGCGATGACGTAGTAAGGTATGTCGCGCCGGGCCAGTTCCCGCTCAAACTCCCCGCTGCCGGTCATGCGGCCAAAGAGGATGGCGATGTCGCGGGCCTCGACGGGCCGGTAGGACTTGGCGGCGGCATCCCAGACCTTGTTCTCGCGGCTGCGGATCATCTGCGCGATCCGCTCGGCGGTGACCACGGCCTGGGCGGCCAGGGCCTCGCCGGCATACTTGATGTCGGCGCCGTCGGCGGCCTGGGCCAGCAGGATCTCCACCGACTCCCCCGCCGGCGAAGGCTTGCCGCCGGCCTGGATGGGCGAATAATCCTCGGCCATCAGTCGCGAGAAAACGTGGTTGACGAAGGCGGCCCCGGCCGGGTGCGTGCGGAAGGAGACGTCCAGGTCTTCCTGGTTTCCCGGGCCCAGGTCCTTGCACCAGCCCTGGAAGACCTCCACCTGCGCCCCGCGGAATCGGTAGATGCTCTGCTTGGCGTCGCCGACGAGGAACAGCCGGCCCGGCGGCAGCGTGCCGTCGGCATCGCAGACCAGGGCCTTGAGCAGATCGATCTGGAAGGCGTCGGTGTCCTGGCATTCGTCGATGAGCATCTGGTCGAAGCTCTCGGCCACGGCCCGGCGAAGGGCGGGATTGTCCTGCACCAGCCGCCCGGCCAGCTCCAGCAGGTCGGTGAAATCCAGTATGCCGCGAGCGCGCTTGTCGGCGGTGTATCTCCCGATCGCGTCGATGGCCAGCCCGGCCAGCACCGATAGCGCCTGGGCCGCGGCGGCGTCGGCCTGGCCCACTTCATCGATATAGGCCCGGTAGGGCGCGATCATCTCGATGAGGGCATTGTGCGTGCGGCGGGCTTCCTTGATCGCCTCGTCGCCGCCCCAGGACTTCTTCGAGCCGACGTTGCCGGCCTTGGCCAGCATGGCGTCGAAGGTCTCCGGCGTCGCCGCGGAAGGGTCGGCAAGGAATTCGCGAACCCGCTTGACCTTGCCCGCGATGACCTGCCCCAGCTTGTCGGCGGGGTCGGTGCATGAAAGGGCCTCCATCGCTTCGAGCGCCTCTCGCAGGTCCGCGTCAGCCTTCAGGGCCTGCCACGCCGCTTGCCTCTGCCCGGCGGCCAGGTCGGTCCAGTTCCGCAGGATGTGTCCCGCGTCGAGATAGTCGCCCAGCTTGCAGGCGGTCCGCAGATCGATGAGTTGACGCACCAGATCGACTACCGTCTCCAGACGTCCCTCGCTCAGCAGCGCCGCGACGTCTTCGCGCCCCTGCTCCAGGGCTGACAGCACCGCCCGCTCAGCCGCCTCGGAGGCCAGTTGGGCCCCCAGCAGCGGGTCGGCGCAGACCGTGAAGGAGGGGTCCAGCCCCGCCTCCACCGCCCAGGACCGCAGCAGCGACGTGCAGAAACTGTGGATGGTGGAGATGCGAGCGTCGGGCAGTTCTTCCAGCCACTCCAGCAGCTTTTTCCGGTCGGCGCCGCCGGCCCGCGCAGCCATCTCCGAGAGGAACTTCCGCACGCGCTGGGCCATCTCCAGCGCCGCCTTGTCGGTGAAGGTCAGCGCTACCAGTCGCGAGACGGGATTAGTCTGCGCCCCCACGCGCATCATCAGTTCGGTGAATCGCCGGGCCAGCACGAGCGTCTTGCCGCACCCGGCCCCGCTGCGCAGGGCGAGGTTCTCGCCGATCCGCGTGACGGCGGCCCGCTGCTGTGCGCCGGTCAGGGGCAGTTGGCTCATGTGACAGCCTCCTGCGGCGGCGGGCACTTGAGCTCGGCGCGGAACCTGGCGTAGTGGCAGATCTGGCGGTAGGCACAATAGGAGGGGCACTGGCTGGGCTGGAGGTCGAACCGGCCGGCGCGGATGGCCCCGATCGCCTGGCCGATGCGGTCCATGGCGGCCTGGAGTTTCTCGGCGTACTTGGGCCAGGGGACAAACTCCCCGCCGCGTGTGGTGATGGCGGCAAAGTATCGCTCCGTCGGACCCGCCGAGCCGAGCACGCCGTGGAAGGCCCCGCCCCGGCTGGGTTCGCCGAGAATCGCCTGCGCCGCGGCGGCGTAGACGGGCAACTGGACATTTCGGCCGGCTTCGACATCGGCGGCGGTGGGCAGCGAGCCGGTCTTGTAGTCCACCACGAGCAGGCCCGCGGCGTCGGGCCTGGCGATGCGATCGACGCGGTCGATTCTCCCACGGAATCGCACGCTGCCGGCGGATGTGGCGATTGCCACCGGCTCGGCGACGCTGGCGGGATCGACCGTGCCGCGCGCGGCGGAGCCGGCCCCGAAGCTCAACTCGAAATGCAGGCTCGTCGCGCCCAACTCGCCGGCTGACTGACGCTGAGCCTGGAGATAGGCCCAAAGCTGCCGGTGCATCTGGAGCCTCTGGACCTTCCAGAGCGCCGGATAGGCCAGGCCGATCGCCTCGATCCGGGCCGACTCGCCGGCGACGGCGGCGTCGAGCGCGTCGCGCAGCCGGCCCTCGCCGACCTTGGCCAGTTGGACGCTCGCCCCGCCCGGCCCGCCAAGCGAGAGCATGACCTGGCACAGCACGCGGTGGCAGAACAGCCCGCGATCCGAACTGCTGGGGCGATCCTCCACTTCCGGCGGCTGGTGGAGCGAGAGGACATAGCGGGCGAAGAACTGCCAGGGGCATCGGCCGAACGTGTTGATCTGGCTGGGCGAGAAGACCGCCTCCGGCCCGAACGTCGCGCCCAGGCTCGCCGTCAGCGCCGGCTCGGTCACCAGGCCGTCGAAGCGGTCGCACGGGCCGGCGTTCCAGCGGCAGTGACGGGCGAAAATGCCCGCCGCCGCCCGCTCGATCTTCTCGGGGCAGGAAGCGGCCGCCCAGCTCAGCGCCGAGCGATACGCGTCGCGTGGGCCGGCAAACAGGCCCGCCACGGCCGCCGAGACGGCCTCCTGGCTGCCGGCGATCTCGTCGGGTTCCGGCAGGAACTGTCCCGGCCCGATCCGCTCGACCCGCCCTGCCTTGGCCACGGCGTCATAACCGCCGCAGGGCCCCAGCAGCGAGTGCAGGAAGCTGCTGGCGGCGGAGGCCTTGCCCGCAGCGTCGAATTCCAGGAAGCTCAGCGTGAGAGTCTCGTCGGTCCGCGAGGCGGCCAGGTAGAACAGCAGCATCTCGCGGGCCGTCAGGTCGCCGCGCTGGTCCAGCGCCAGCCCGCGATGGGCCCAGGCGGCGCGGTCGCCCTCGGAGATCAGGGCGCTGTCGCCGGGGCGTCGCGGGAACTGCCCCTCGCCCACGCCCAGGCAGAAAACGTGACGGTATCGCAGCGCGCGGGCGTCCAGCACGTCCAGCACATCCACCAGCGACTCTCCGCCGGCGCCGGGACAGGTCGCCTCAGCCATCGCCGCCTTGAGATGGGCCACGCCCGGCTGCGGCTCGGGAAGCTCCCACAACGCCGCCGCCAGCGCCGCCAGCGCCCGCAGGTCGCGCCCGATGAGGGAAGGTTCATCCTGCCCACAGGCTGCGGCGTGCAACTGCAGGCCCTCGATGACCGCAGCCAACCTCGCGCCGGCGCTTTCCGCTGACGCCCCTACCGCTGCCTCGCCGGGCGCCGAAAGCGAGAACAAGGCCTGGAGCATGGCGTCGGCATCGGCGCAGGCCTGCGGCGTGGGCAACTGGGCAGGCGACGGCGTGTCGTCGTCAAGGTCGCTGGTTCGGCCGGCGATGGCAGCCAGTCGCCCCGCGGCGCGGCTGTAGGATTCTCGGCCGCGGACCACGTTGCCCTGCCGGATGATCGTCTCGGCGGCTGCGACGGTGGAGGCGTCGTACGGGCCCAGCGCGCCGGGGCGGAAGTAACTATTCTTTATCACGCGGAGGACGCGGCAGTGATCGAAACCCTCGCCGGCCAGCTCCGCCGCCTCGAAGGCCAGGGCCACGATCGGCACAGCCAGCAGGCCCTGGGGCCCCTGGGCCAGGGGGATCTCGCAGCGGCGGAAGATCCGCTCGATCGCGGGCCTGTAGGCCTCCAGCGAGCGGGCCAGGACGGCGATGCTTCCCGGCTCGGCCCCGGCCAGCAGGCACCGCTTGACCCGCCGCGCGACGGCGGCCACCTCGCCCTCGATGCCGCAGGCGGCGATGATCGAGATGCCGCGCGGCAGCGGACAGGGCTGGGCGTCGAAGTCAAAGAGCCGGTCCCACAGCGGGGCGTGCGGCGCAGCCTCGCCCGGCGCGCGGGCCAGGGCAATCTCGGCGCACTTGCCCGCGAACTTCCCGCGAATCTGCGCCGCCGTCCGCGCCGTCCAGTGCCACAGCCGCCCCCGCCCGTCGTCATCCAGCGGCAGCGTAATGACCACGCGTTGCACCCTGGCAGCCAGGCTGGCCAGGATGTCCAACTGCGTGGGCGTGAAGTCGGTAAAGCCGTCGGCCGCCACGGCTGCAAGGGCCGGCAGTCCCGGCACAGCCGCCCCGGCGGGCAAGCCGGCCAAAATGTCGCGCACCAGCCACAGCAGGCCCTCGGTGTCGAAGGCATGCTCCTCCCGCAGATGCTCCTGGTAGCGGCGATACACTTCCAGCAGGTCGCGGGTCTTGCCGCGAGAGTTCCCGATGGCCGCAGCCAGGGCCTCGGGCTCGATGGCGGCGCGTTTGAGTTCCGCGATGGACTTGTCCAGCGCCGCCGGCAGGCCGGGCGTGTCGAGAACCGCCCCGATGGCTGAGAGCTTGCCCTGGGCGCCAAGCTGCTCGACGATCCGCCGCAGCAGCAGGTGCCGCGCCACGGGCGTCAGCCGCCGGGCCGGCTGGGCCGCGCCGCTGAGGATTCGCGCCGCCAGGCTCGCGAAGGTCATCACCGCCGGGGCCACCAGCACCCCGCCGACGGCACGCTGCATCAATCGTCGCCGCAGGGCAGCGGCAGCCGGGGCGTTGGGGGCCAGCAGCACGCATTGGCCAGCCCCAGCCTGCTCGTAGTGCTCGTAGAGGTCCAGCACCACCGAAGTCTTGCCCGCGCCGGCTGGGCCGCGCAGCAGCAACGCCGCTTCGGTTCGTGCGAGCACTTGCGACAGGATCGTTGAATGGGCACCGTCCCTGGCCACGCCCGTATTGTGGCATCCCGCCGCCCAAATCACAACAGCCGGCCGACGCCGGATCGATTTTCTCCCAGGCCACTGCCGCAAACTGTGCGAACCGCGATGCGTAATGCCGAGCCTACTCTCTATTGGAGGAGCGGGCATGCGTGAGAGTAATTACTATTGTCAATTCACCAGTTTCAGGTTAGACTTCTGAGATCGGAACACAAGATGAGCAACCAAAGAGGATTATTTGCTGAGCAGGCATGGTGGTGGCGCCCTACGGGGTGGCCATCTGCCTGAGGTTGCGCTGACTTGAAACCATAAGGCCGTGGCCGCTCTAAGAGCGACCGCGGCTTTCGTGTTTTTTGCGAAGGGTCGCGGAGTGAATCTGCGGCCCTTTTTCTTTCAGGACAACCCATACTCAAGAGGTGGAAACATGACAAGTGCAAGCCACAAACCGGTTCTGCTGAGCGGAAGTGCCCCGACAGGCACGTTGACAATTGGGAATTACCTGGGAGCTATTCGTCACTGGGTCAGGCTACAGGATACGCACGATTGCCTCTTTGTCCTGGTTGACCTCCACGCCTTGACGGTCCCCAATGACCCTGCGTCACTGCTACGCAGGAGTCAGGAGTTTGTCGCACTGTACCTGGCCTGCGGGGTCGACCCAGACCGCAGCCTCGTGTTCGTACAGTCGCACGTCCCCCAACATGCCCAATTGGCGTGGGTGTTGAATTGCATCACTCCGTTCGGGCGCTTGAGCCGAATGACCCAGTTCAAGGAGAAGGCCAACAAGCACCCGGAGAACGTTAACGCCGGGCTGTTCACCTACCCGGTACTGATGGCGGCCGACATACTGCTCTACGGCACGCAATTGGTGCCCGTCGGTGAAGATCAGAAACAACACCTTGAACTGACACGCGACCTGGCCAATGGCTTCAACCGGAAATACGGAAACGTCTTCGTTGTGCCCGAGCCGTACATCGCCCCCCTCGGCGCCAGAATCATGAGCCTGCAAGACCCGTCGCGCAAGATGGACAAGAGTGATCCCAACCCAGCCAACTACATCGGACTGTTGGACGAACCGGACGTTGTCCGGCGAAAGATCCGGCGCGCGGTTACGGATCCTGGCTCCGAGGTCGTTTTCGATGAGAGCAAACCAGGCATATCCAATCTGCTCTCGATTCATGCCTGCCTGTCCGGCAGCCGGATGCAGGAATTGCAGGAGCGATACCGGGGATGTGGGTATGGACATCTCAAGAACGACCTTGCGGACATCATCATAGAAAAACTCCGGCCGATTCAAGATCGCTATCACAGCATCATTGGAGACAGCACCACGCTGCGGCTCACATTAAAGAACGGCGCGGAGCGGGCGCATCAACGGGCCCAGAAGAAGTTGCAAGAGGTCTATGGTCTGATGGGCTTGGAACCCGGAAACTGATTGGGCACCCGGCAGAGACGAACGCCCGCGAGCTTGCGCATCGCGGCTAGTCCGTCGTCGGCAGCATCTGGTCCCTATTCCCTCTTGCCTATTCCCTGGTCTCTTGGTCCCTCTCCTCAAATCCCCCTTGGCAAACGGGGCGGATCGAGATATCTTGCCCCCCTGTTTTCGGACTTGCCCGCGAAGGACTGGGGCGGTAGCGTGGCGGCATGGGCAGATGACAGCGTATGGCGGCCGGGCGAATCTGTCAGCCACTGTGCAAGAACTACCCGGTCCCCCTATCAGGAGAGACCATGAGCAACCAAGACACCAACACGACCATGGCGGTGTTCCTTGACCTGGAGAACATCGCACTCGGGGCCCACGATGCCCATTATCCTCCGTTCAGCATCCAGAAGGTGCTCGAGCGCCTCCTGCTCAAGGGGCATATCGTCGTCAAGAAGGCCTACTGCGACTTCGACCGCTACAAGACCTTCAAACGCGACCTGCACGAGGCCGCCTTCGAGCTGATCGAGATCCCGCACGTCAGCCGGTCGGGCAAGAACTCCGCCGACATCCGCATGGTGGTCGATGCCCTCGACCTGTGCTACACCAAGGGCCATGTGGACACCTTCGTCATCATCAGCGGCGACTCGGATTTCTCACCGCTGGTGAGCAAGCTCCGCGAGAACGCCAAGGACGTCATCGGCGTGGGCGTGAGGAATTCCACCGCCGACCTGTTCATCAACAACTGCGACGTGTTCATCTACTACGACGACCTGGTGCGGGCCGAGCCGTCGAAGGCCCGGCAACGCACCGCGGCCATCGCTCCCGCCGCCAAAGAAAAGCCCGCGGATGCCGCGAACAAGGGCCCTTCGCTGGAAAAGGCGCTCAACCAACTGGTCGAGACGTTGGAAGCCATCACCGAGGAACGCGATGCGGACGAGCCGATCTGGGGATCGATGATCAAGCAGGCGATCAAACGCCGCAACCCCGGCTTCAACGAGCGGGCCTACGGGTTCCACTCGTTCAACGACATGCTCCTGGAAGCCCAGAAGCTCGGACTGCTGAAGCTGGAGGCGGACAAGAAGTCCGGCGGCTACACCGTGCAGGCCGCGGATTGAAGGCGCGGAGCTTCGGCCCTGCCCATACTGGCCCGGTTGGCGTAGAAGGTTATCATCAAGTCGCAAGTGGCCGGATCGTCCACTTTCCAGAGACTCGGCGAGGTCGAACCGGCCCCACAAACAGCCAGCCGCGAGTGAAGCCCACCACGTCATCCCCGCTGGCGATCCTGCCCAGAGATGAAACATCCTCAAGAAAGAACCTCCGGCCATCCGATAGACCCCGTGACGTTCGTGCTTGCAGAGTTCGGGACGACTTCTTGTGCCCCCACGTGTGGTATTGCGGCGGCTGTTGCCACGTCCGTCAGGCAGTTCGCCGTGGGGCGGAAGGGCCTTGGAAGGACAACTCCAGGTGCGTCAAAACAAATCCGCCGTATGGTTGTTCCTCTCCGCCACCCTGCTTGCTCTCTTGTCGACCAAGGGAATAGTTCGCGCCGCCTATAACGATCCGTACGCCCCGCCGTCCCCGGCGGCACGGGAAGAGGCAGAGGAGACAGGCCCGAAGGGGTTGCTGGAGCGCGACACGCTGACGGACAACTGGTTCGGCTTCGGCAAGAAGTTGGAGGAGCAGGGTCTCACGGTGACCCTGTCGGCCACGCAGATCTACCAGCAGAACCTTCACGGCGGGCTCAGCACGCACCGCCGCGCCGGCCGATACCAGGGCGGGTACGACCTGGAACTGACGTTTGACCTGGAGAAACTGGCCAAGATTCCCGGCGGCAGCGTGTACGTCCTCGGCGAGGGCAGTTGGTCGAACGGCATAGACCCATCATCCGTCGGCAGCATCTTTGGCGTCAATGGCGATGTGATCGGCACCATTCCGATCCAGGTTTCGGAATTGTGGTACGAGCAGTCATTCCTCAATGAGAAGGTTATCATCCGCGCCGGCAAGATCGACCTCACCGGCGGATTTGAGTGCAAGGGCTGCCCGGTGGCCTTCGACGGCAGCCACTACGCCAACGACCAGACGACGCAATTCCTCAACGGGGCGCTGGTAAACAATCCGACCATTCCGTTCCCCTGGCAGGGGTTGGGCGCGGCTGCCTACGTAACTCCGGTGGACTTCTGGTACGTCGCCGCCGGCGCGGGCGACGCCGAAGCGGACGCCCGTGAGACGGGCTTCAACACGGCCTTCCACGGGTCCGACCGCTTCTTCAGTATCTACGAAACCGGCCTCATGCCGGAAATCCCCTCCGGCAAGGGCGATCTCCGCGGGGCGTACCGAGTCGGCATGTGGCTGGACCCGCGGCAGGAGCGGCTCGACGGCGAGGGCTACCGAAACGACAACATCGGCGTCTACACGAGCTGCGACCAGATGGTCCTGAAGGAAAAAAACGACAAGGAAGACACGCAGGGCTTGGCCGCCTTCTTCCGTTGGGGCTCGGCGCCGGCCCAGACCAGCGTCATCCGCTGCTTCTGGAGCGTCGGCGCACAGTACCAGGGACTGCTGCCGGATCGCGACAATGATATCGTCGCCTTCGGCGTCGCGCAGGGGAACATCAGCCCGGCCGCTGACCTCGAAGCCTCGCACGAGACGGCGCTGGAACTCTACTACAACATCGAGGTGACCCCCTGGCTGCACATCAGTCCCGATGTCCAATACATCTTCAACCCCGGAGGCGATGCGGGCAACGACGCCGTTGTGGTGGGCATGCGTGTCCTGATTGCATTCTAACGCCTCTTCGGAACTCCCGCGGCGACCTCGCGTTATCTGCCCAGAGGCGAGGCCGCACCTTCAAGCCTCTCTTAAGCCCTGTCGTGACCGGCCGCGAGACAGGCCTCGCGAGGCGATCCGGCCATGTAACTCCGTATATAGTCCTCCGCGTCCTTGGCACCCATCGGCTTGGAGAACAGGTATCCCTGTAGCTTGTTGCACTTAAGGCCGTCCAATATCGCCGCCTGTTCGGGGGTTTCGACCCCCTCCACGATCACCTCCATGTGGAATGCGCGGGCCAGTTCCACGATGGCTTTCAGGACCGATTGGAGCTCTTCGCGGCTGGTCATGTCTCGCACAAACGAGCAGTCGATCTTGAGGCCGCTCAGCGCGAACTGGTGCAGACAACTCAGGGAGGACTGTCCCGTGCCGAAATCGTCCAGATACAGTCGTATTCCCGCCCGCTTGATATCTTCGATCAATTGCGCGGCCAGGAGGGTGTCGTCCATGACGGCGCTTTCGGTGATCTCCAGGCAGAGACTGTTGGCGAGAACGCCGCTTTCCGCGACCATCTGCACGACCTGCCGCGCCAATGTCGGGTCCGCCAGGCTCCTTCGGGACAGGTTGGCGTTCAGGGTCAGTTCCATCTCGGGGTACCTGTCCTGCCAGACCTTCAACTGACGACAGGCTTCGCGAATCACCCAGAAGTCGATTTGAAGGATCAGGCCCATTTCCTCGGCAACGCCAATGAACCCTGACGGGCTGATCAGCCCGCGTTGGGGATGCTGCCACCGAATCAGGGCCTCGAATCCAACCAGGCCGCCGGGCGCGCGGACGATGGGCTGGTAATGCACGACAAACTGCTGTTCCACAAGGGCGTTACGAAGTTCGACCTCCAACGCCAGACGGGCGGCGGCTTGCTCGTGCATTCTCTCGTCGAACATCACGTATCGGGACCGGCCCGAGCCCTTGGCGCGATACATGGCCGTATCAGCATCTCGCACCATATCAGAGGGGCTGTCATAGGGACGTTGGCTGGTGGTAATGCCCACGCTGACGGTAATGTGGAACACCTGACCCGCAATCTTATAAGGGGCGTGGAGCACCTCCAGGATCCGCTCCGCCACGCGGGCGGCGTCGGTGTCCTCCCGAATGTCGTCCAGCAGGACGACAAACTCGTCACCTCCCAACCGGACGGGCATGCTGTCCCCATAACTGACCATATCACCCGCTCGCAACGACTCGCGCAGGCGTTCGGCTATACTCACCAGCAGCAAGTCGCCCACCTCGTGTCCGAGGCTGTCGTTGATCGTCTTGAAGCGATCGCAATCCAGGAACATGATGGCGAACTTATGGTCCGGGTGGCGGTTCCGCCGCTCGAAGCACGCGGCGATCCGTACCATCAGCAAGGCGCGGTTGGGCAGCCCGGTCAGCTCGTCATGAAGAGCCATGTGCTGGATTTTGGCGGTTCGTTCCTGGACCAACTGGTCCAGTTGCTCCATCTTCAATTCCGCCTGACGGCCCAGTTGCCACTTTTCGACCAGGGATTTCGCCGCTTGAACTGCTTCCGTGGCCTCGAAGGGTTTCTTTAGAATCAGCAACCGGTCGCCCGGGTTCAGTTCTCTTGCTATATGGTCCAACGAGTGGTCCGAGTATGCGGTGCAAAGAACTACCTGTAGACGTGAATCGCATTTCCAGAGGTTCCGTATAGTCTCCAGGCCATCCCAGCCTGGCGGCATCCGCATGTCCACAAATGCCATCGAGTAGGGTTTTCCCTCTTGTAGCGATTTCTCAACCAGTTCCATCGCCTCCTGGCCTTGCGAGGCGGTGTCGACCGCCAATGTCCGGCCGGTCGGGGAGGCGGAGGTCGTCGAGCCGAACAACTGGGTCTTGGCCGAGGCCAGGCCGGCATGCGCCGTGCCGTCCTCCTCCTCCAGGATCTTTCGGAAGATGGTTTGAATCTCGACGTTGTCGTCTACCACGAGAATCCGAGCAGGTGTTTGTCTTTCGCCGTCCATTACGCCGCCTCCCTCTGAACATGCACTGGCAACTCAACAACGAACGTTGCGCCCTTGCCGGGACCTTCGCTGAAGGCTGCCAGCGCGCCGGCCATCTGCGCGGCGATATTGGCAGCGCTGTGTAACCCATAGCCGTGGCCGTTCGGCCGCATCGAGAACCCGAAGGCGAAAACGCGCAACAGGTTGGCCGGTTCGATCCCCACGCCATTGTCGGCCACGATGATGCGGACTCGATCCGGACGATCCGGAGCCACCTGGGCCGTAAGGGTGATTTGCTTGTCCGGCCGGCCGCTGTCACAGACCGCGTTCCTGGCGTTGCTGATGAGATTGCCCAGGATCTGGATCAGTTTATGCCGGTCAGTATACACATCGGAGACGTTGCCGAACTGCCGCACGACCCTGATTCCTTGCTGATCCATGTCGACCTGGTAAGGGCGAAGAGCCTCCTCGATGATTTGGGCGAGGCTGACAGGCTCGATAACGACCTGGTCATGGTCGTGAACCTGCTGCAATTGGATGACCGCCTTGATGTGCTCGATGGCGCCGTTCACGGTACCCATCTCGTGGGTCATCCGGTTGCGTTCTTCGGCCAGGACTTTGGCCAGATCGCCCAGGAACGCGGGGAGTTGCCGACCCTTGGAGTCGCGGGTCAGGAAGTTCGCCAGGTCGTCCTTGTGGTCCGAGAGCATCTGGGCGGCCAGGCCAAGGCTGGACACTTCGGAGTCGCGAAGCGTGGCCGCGACGATTTCCGCGGAAATATTGACGGTACTGAGAACGTTGCCCACATTATGGAGCACATCCGTCGCGACCTCAGCCATGCCGGCCTGCCGGGACATGTCCATCCCATGACGTCGGGCCTCCGCGAGGGCATCAACCATCCGATCGAACTCGCGGGCCAACACGCCGATCTCGTCCTTCCGCGCCATTTTCAGGCGAGTGCGAAGACCCTCCTGGCTGCCCACGCGCTCCGTGTGCCGGGTAATGACGCCCAAGGGGCGAACCACCCTGTAGCAGAGCCATACCCACAGAACCACCATGGCCACCAGGACGCCGACGACGATGCTGGCCGTTGCCGTTTGGGCGGCAATGGCGCCGTTGCGGCTGACCCGGCGGTCCATGCGGGCCTCCAATAGCAGCGCGGGCTTGCCGAAGAGGTCTCGCACCAAGGCATAGCCGCGGAGTTCATTTAAATCTTCACTCCGGATAAGACTCTTGCTTCCGGCAGTCAACTGGGCGAGGACTTCTTTGTCGGACGGTGACGTAATGGATTCCACCGGGCGGAATGACATCGTGACTCGCGTGCGTTTGGCCATTTCCTCCATGTCCGTCTGGCGCAACAGGCGCCCCATGATCATCGTTCCTTGACTGGGGCCTTTCCTGTCACTGGTTACGATTGGCCGAGAGGCGATAAGCATCGGCCCTTGGGCAGACACGAGGATCCCGTGGACGTCGGACTCCAGATCGGGGAGTTTCAACAATGGATGATCGTTGTGCGCAAAACTGGACAACAAGCCGGTGATTTCGATTGGTTCTGTCGTCCTACAGTCGCGAGTCTCTCCCCACACCATCTTTCCGTCAGGCTGAAAAAAGGCCAACAGGTCTACCTTGGCGGTGGAGAAGGTGGCGGGGATTAGATTCACAGCCTGGAATTTGTCATTCTTGCCCTGCATGAACTGGTAAGTGTCGTCCCATGCCGCCCAATCCAGGACAATCGTGCATAGGTGTTCGCATTCCCGCTGCAATGCCTCCGTGCAGCGATCCAGATCCTCCTGGGCCTCCGTACGTTCGATTCGCAGGAAACCGGGCGTGATGATTTTCCACTGGACGATAATGCTCGTAACCACCAGGAGGCTCATCACTCCCAACAATATGGCTTGCATCTTCCATCGCAATGACATGGTCGAAAGCCTGCCTTTCCGGGGCCTCGCGCGAGAACCTCTCATTGTCGCATGCAGAGAGCCACGCTCTCGCAGTAGCCCCGATGCAGGAGGAACATCGCCACGACACGAAGGTAATATAAGTAACCCCCGCGAAAAAAATGGTTCATGTCCCATTACCCTCCCCGCTTCCCCAATCCCCGGGCCCTCTCCTCCGGTCCCTTTCCCCAAATCGCCTTGGCAAACGGGGTGGATCGGGATATCTTTACCCCCCTGCCGAACTTAATCTTTGACACTGGCAGGTAAGGGTAAACATGAGCATTGTCGTGATGAAATTCGGTGGCTCCAGCGTGGCCGACGCCGACAGGATTCGCGCGGTCGCCGCCCGGGCCATCCACACGCAGAAGCAGGGCCACCAGGTCGTCATGGTCGTCTCGGCCATGGGCGACTCGACCGATCACCTGCTGGACCTGGCCCGGCAGATCTCCAAGGACCCGCCCAAGCGCGAGATGGACCAGTTGCTGGCCACCGGCGAGCAGGTGACCATCTCCCTGGTGGCGATGGCCCTGGAAGAGGCCGGCGCCAAGGCCATCAGTTTCACCGCCGCCCAGATCGGGATGATCACCGACCAGGTGCATACCAAGGCCAAGATTCGCTCCATCGAGGTCCGCCGCATCCATGAGCAGTTGGAGCAGGGGCGGATCGTCATCGTCGCCGGCTTCCAGGGCGTGACGGAGGACGGCGCGGTCACCACGCTGGGGCGCGGCGGCAGCAACGTCTCGCTGGTGGCCATCGCGGCAGCCGTCAAGGCCGACGTGTGCGAGAACTACACCGACGTGGACGGCATCTACACCGCCGACCCGCGCATCGTGCCCACGGCCCGCAAGATCGACCGCATCAGCTACGACGAGATGCTCGAACTGGCCAGCCTGGGCGCCAACGTCCTCCAGAACCGGGCCGTGGAGTTCGCCAAGAAATACAACGTCCCCATCCACGTCCGCAGCAGCCTCAACTACAACAAAGGAACGATGATCGTGGCAGAGACAGAATCGATGGAGAGGATCGTCGTCAGCGGCGCCGCACTCAAGGACAAGCTCGCCCGCGTGACGCTCCGCAACGTCCCCGACAAGCCCGGCACAGCCGCCCGGATCGTCCACGTGATCGCCGAGGGCAATATCGTCATCGACGACATTATCCAGACGCGCAACGAGGACGGCACCGCCACCTTCGCCTTCACCTGCGAACTGACGGAGCTGGCCGACGCCCAGAAGGTCATCAATAAGCTCTGCCGTGACCTTGGGTGCGATGCGATCTATGACGACAGCGTGGCCAAGGTCTCGGTCGTCGGCGTGGGCATGCGGATTCACACCGGCGTGGCCAGCACGATGTTCTCGGCCCTGGCCAAGGCGGGCATCAACATCCAGAACGTCACCACCAGCGAGATCAAGATCTCCTGCCTCATCGACCGCAACCAGGGCAAGGAAGCGCTGCGGCTGGTGCATGACGCCTTCGAGCTGGGCAAGGCCCTTCCCGCAGCCAAGGCGGCGGCCAAGAAGTCCCCGGCCAGGAAGGCAAAGAAGAAGTAAAGCCTTGACGGCGACACCTTGATTGGATTCTCTTGCAGCCCGCAGCCGAAAACTGCGGGCTGTTTTCTTGCGGCGGCCCCGCGTGCAACAAGTTGCACGCCCTACTTGCTGTTTTCTTGCTACGGCCCGGAATAAAGAGACTTTCGAGAAACCATGGCCAGATACCGACGCGCCGAGCCGACTTTGAGCATCCGTCAGCGGCGATTGCGCTACGGCGGGCGCAAGGGGCTGCTGGCCCTGGCCGTCGCACTCATCCTCGGCGTGCTTGCCTATGGCGACCATGATGGATTCTTCGGCCGGGCGCCCACGCCCGATATCGAGAAGTACGACCGCAAGAGCTTCCAGGTGGTCCATGTCACCGACGGCGACACGCTGGATGTCGATATCCCCGACGGCGGCTACTCCCACACGCGAATCCGCCTGTGGGGCGTGGACACGCCCGAGACGGTCAAGCCCAATACGCCCGTCCAGCATTTCGGCCCCCAAGCCGGCAGCTTTACCAAGCAGATGATCTCGAACCAGATCGTTACGCTGGAATTGGAACACAGCCGCACCCGCGACAAGTACAACCGACTGCTGGCCTACGTCTACCTGGCCGACGGCAGAATGCTCAACCGCCTGATCGTGGCTGAGGGCTACGGCTACGCCGACCCGCGTTACGATCACCCTTACAAGCGGGAATTCGAGCGCCTGCAGAAGCACGCCAAGTCCGCCGGCCTGGGCCTGTGGAAGGATATCCGCAACGAGGATCTGCCCTACTACTTCAGGGAAGGCGCCAAGGCTGAGTCGCCAGGGGCGAAGTAAAACTCCACTGTGCGGAAAGAATGTGTTGCCAGCGATGCTACCAGGTTCTGCCCCGGCCCCTGCGGGCCCTGCCGGCCTGGACGGGGATCAATATCCGCTCGCACCGGGTCAAGACCCAGCAGCCCAGCGGGGCCAGCACGGCGGTGTAGGCCGACAGCAGCATCGCCTGGACCAGCGCCTCGCCGTAGTTGCCCCAGGATCGTGTCACGCCCTGGGCGAAGACCGTCTGGAGGCTGACCCATAGCGCGTGGGCGATGAGGCAGAACATCAGCGTCAGCATCGCCTGGCTGGCCGGTCGCTCGCGGAAGAAGGCATCCCGCGTGCGGTAGACCGCCGAGACGGCCAGGCAATAGCCCAGGCTCATGGGGCCAACCGCCGTGACCAGGCCCACGCCGCCGGGCGTGGTCAGGTCCACTGCCAGCCCCAGCGTCCAGGCCGCGATGGCCACCTCCGTCCCGTCCCGCAGGCGCAGGGCGATGAAGACGGCCACGATGGCCGCCAGGTCCGGCCCGATCATGCCCAACCCGCCGCCGCTGAAGGTCAGCACGCGGCCCAGAGTGGTCTGGATCAGGATGACCAGGTACACCAGGATGACGAAGGGAATCCACCGCATGCTATTTCCCGGCCTTGGACCCCGAAGGGCCATCCACTTTCAACGGTAAGACGACGAAGACCTCCGTCGCCAGCGAAGCGTCAAAATCCGGCCGCACCGTCACCGTCACGCGGTCGGGGCTCATCGTATCGACCTGCACCTGGCTGACGCGCCCGATCCGCACTTCCAGCGGCAGGAAGCGCGTGTCATGCGTGACCACCAGGTCGCCGGGCAAGACATTGGCGTGCCGCCAGATGTCCTTGATGGTCAATCCACCCTGCCCGTTGCCGACGGCCTGGCCGTCGAGGGGCTCGTTGTTCTGCTCGGTCAGGAGGGTCGAGACGGCAGAGCCTTGCCGCGTCGAGCGGACCTCCCGCGGCGCGTTGGGGTCCACCAGCCGCAGGATGCGCGCCGCGATGTCGAACTGCTTGTCCGTGACCACCTGCAACTGGGCGGTGAACGCGCCGGCGGCGATGATTCGCCCGGCCAGGGCCGAGTCGGTGACGGCTGCCAGCCCGCTGGGCAGGGCCTTGGAGCGGTCGGTCAGCAGCACCAGGCTGCCGCTGGTGACGTTCTGCGAACCCCCGACGTTGACCCGCCGGGTCAGATCGTACGGCAAGGCCGACTCGCCGATCACTCGCGCGGGGATCAGGTCGCAAGGCAAGTCCTTCGACGGCCCGTAGGTCTCCTGAAACTTCAGCAGGCTCCTGGCCTGGCGATCACTGCGCTCCGCCTCGCCCCGCCAGTAGGCCACCTGGCCGCGAAGGCTCTGATTCTCGCCGGCCAACTCCTCCACCGCCTGCGGCGAGAGAGGCTTCCTGCCCACCGCCGAGGCGTTGGCCCGCAGGCTGGTGGCCAGGTAGTGAGGCGCCCGGCCCAGCCAAAGCAGCGGCTGCACCAGGTTGCGCATGGTCTGGCCGGCGCGCTGACCCAGCAGCGAGGTCACGACCGACAGGACGATCATGGCCGCCAGTACCTGGGCCTTGCTCGGTTTTGATAAGACCTTCATGCCGATCCGATGCCGTTGCCGGTGCTGCACCTTGATAGAGCCTGGACGCGCCTGTGCGAAAAGCTGCCCCGCCGCGCAGGCGGGCCTGAACCGGACGGGGGCATAGTATAACGATTTGGCCCCGTTTCACCACTGCATCCCAATCGAAGGAAAAGATGTGATCTGCCGACTTCGATCCCGGCAGGGTTGGGGCCTTGGTCCTGTTCTATTGCAGGAAGACCTCAGCCACCGACCAGGGCTGGTCGCCCGGCACCGCCGCCTGGATGCGAACATAACGAGCCAGCATCGGCGTGGAGGGGCACAGGATCGTCACCCGCCGCGTCCCGGGGGCCGAGTATCGCTGGGTGAAGTTCACCCCGTCGGTGCTGGTGGAAACGGCAGTGCGGCGGGCGAAACCGAACTCATTGGATCCGTGCTCGATGATGATCGTGTTGAAGACGCACGGCTTGCCCAGATCGATGGTCAGCGTTCCCTTGCCCTCGGTGCTGGGCGACAGGGCCATCGTGCTGGTATCTCCATCGATGGCCAAAGCCGGCGAACGCAGGTCGCCGCTGGCCCGCCACGTACTTCGCGACGAGAGGGCCGAGGCCTGGCCGCGTCCGTCATGATAGATCTGCCCGGTGCAACCGACACAGGCTGACAAGCCCGCCAGCACAACAATAAAACGCCATGACATCTGGAACCTCTTTCTCATCAAACCGGCAGAAGGTAAAACGCACATTATACTTTCCCGCCCGCCGCAACCAAGCTTAATGGCGGCGCGACACTTAGCGGATTGGCGTGTTTCGCGTGGACCGTTTCGCTAGTATATCGTCAACATGGGTTCTTACAGTCCACAATGGTTCTACATCGCGCTGCTGGCGGCGGCATACCTGGCCACCTGTCTCAGCGCCGCGATGCAGATGGGCCGGATCGGCAGGAGCCGCGCCAGGTGGTTCCTCATTACGGTCTTCTGCACGGCCATCCCGGCCGCGGTGGTCTTGTTGCGGCATCACCTGGCACAGGCCGGCAAGGAGCAGGGCCCGGAGGCGGCCCCCCAGCCCCGCGCCGGCTCTGACGCCCCGGCCGCACCGGCCGGGCGGGCCTGCCCCCATTGCGGCCTCCTGCCCCTGCCAGGCGAATCGGCGCCTCCCGGGCCCGTCAAGACCTGCCCGCGGTGCAAAATGATTATTCGCGAGGAATACTACGCATGAGGGCCGTGATCCTTTCCATCGGTGACGAGCTCATCAGCGGCAAGACCGTCGACACCAACAGCGCCTACCTGGCGAGGCAACTGGGCTCGATGGGCATCGAGACCCTGGCCCACTGGACCCTCGGCGACGACCAGGCCGCCATTGCCGCAGCCCTCACTGCCGCAGCCGCCGTCGGCGACGTGGTGATCGTCAGCGGCGGGCTGGGACCTACCGCCGACGACCTGACCCGCCAGGGCCTGGCCGAGGCCATGGGCACAGGCCTGGTCCTCGACGAGCAGCGCCTGGCCGAGATCGAGGACTTCTTCCGCCGGCGCGGGCGCGAGATGATCGCCGCCAACCGCATCCAGGCCATGATCCCCGCCGGCGCCCAGGCCATCCCCAACAAGGTCGGCACGGCCCCCGGCATCGCCGCGACAGTGGGCGGCAAGAGCGTCTACGTCATGCCGGGCGTGCCCTACGAGATGGAGTGGATGTTCTCCAACGCCATCGCTCCCCTGCTGCCGCGACAAGCCGGCGTGATCCTCTATCGCATCGTCCACACCTTCGGCCAGGGCGAGTCGGACATCGGCACGGCCATCGCCGACCTGATGAAGCGAGACCGCAACCCCACGGTCGGCACGACCGTCGCCGGCGGGCTGGTCAGCGTCCGGATCATCTCCCGCGGCGAGGATGAGCGGCAGGCTCGCAGCCTGGCTTCGGAGACCATCGCCGCCGTTCGCCTCCGCCTGGGCAAGCTTGTCGTCGGCGTCGAGGAGCAGACGATGGCCTCGGTCGTCGGCGACCTGCTCCGCGCGCGGGGAGCGAGCCTGAGCGTGGCTGAGAGTTGCACCGGTGGAATGATCGGCCAGTTGGTCACGGCCACACCGGGAGCGAGCGACTACTATCTCGGCGGCCTGGTCGCCTATGCCAACCAGGTCAAGATACGGCAACTGGGCGTGCCCGAAGACCTGATCGGCCGGCACGGAGCGGTCAGCGAGCCGGTGGCCGAGGCGATGGCCAATGGCTGCCGGGCCATGTTCCAGAGCACGTATGCCCTCTCGATCACGGGCATTGCCGGCCCTGCCGGCGGCAGCGAGGACAAGCCCGTGGGGCTGGTCTACATCGGCCTGGCCGGGCCCGCGGGCACGGTCGTCTTTCGACATGTCCTGCCCGGCATACGGGACATCGTTCGACTCCGCGCGAGCCTGACCGCCCTCAACCACCTTCGTCTCTGCCTGCGGGATAGAGCTTGACACGACTAATCCTTGTGCCCGGCAAGTGGGTCTGGTAGGCTGCCGCTTGTTAACCCCGCCAAAGGGGAGTAACAGGGTCGGTCGCAAGGCCGACTCCAGGCGAGTCAACATACCGGAGGCCGTCATCCTTCTGGCCCGCCTGACCGGTCCAACCGGGTGCCAGACCTTTGGCTACGCGAAGCTTTCGTGTGGCCAGGAGTTGCAGCCACCAACCCGAAGAGGATCAACGGCCCTGGACCCTTTATCGCTGCATACGCCACAGTCGCCGTCTGGCACGGCCACCGGCTGACAGATGTTCCAGCCTGGCGCACGTTCAGGAAGCCGTAACCTCCTATTGGAGCAAAGAAATGATTCTTGACATTGTAATGTTGGTCCTCAGCCTGGCCTTTATCCTCCTGGCGGCGAGCATCTTCACCAACGGCGTTGAAGTGCTGGGCAACAAGCTCAAGTGGCATCAGGGCGCCGTCGGGAGCATCCTGGCCGCCGTGGGGACGGCCATGCCCGAGACGTTAATCCCCATCATCGCCATCATGTTGTACCAGGATCCCAAGGCCGACGAGGTGGGCATTGGCGCCATCGCAGGGGCGCCTTTCATGCTCGGGACGCTGGCGTTTTTCGTCACCGGCGTGGCGGTGGTGGTCTATGGCCTGTTGGGCAGACGCAGTTTCAAGATGACCATCGACCCGGCCGTCCTGAAACGCGACCTCGTATTCTTCCTGTGTCTCTATGGCGCAGCCGTCCTGGCGACCTTTGTCCACGAGACTGTGGTGCTCAAGGACGCCATCGGCATCGCCCTGCTGCTGTCATACGGCTGGTACGTCAAGTGTACCCTCCGGTCCGATGGCCAGGTAAATGAGGCGTTGGAACCGCTGCTGATGACCCGCATTTTCAAGGTCAACCCCCGCTTCCGCTGGGCATTGTTCCAGGTGCTGGCCGCGTTGGCGATAATGGTGCTTGGCGCCCACATGTTCGTCGGCTACGTTACCGACCTGTCCCTGACGCTGGGCGTGCCCGCGCTGATCCTGTCCATTATCATCACCCCCATCGCCACCGAGTTGCCCGAGAAGTTCAACTCCGTCATCTGGATCGGCAAGAAGAAGGATGTTCTGGCGCTGGGCAATCTGACCGGCGCCATGGTCTTCCAAAGCAGTTTTCCGGTGGTTTTCGGCGTCTGCTTCACGCATTGGGATCTGATGAAGGATAATGGCATAACCATGGCCTCGGCCATCCTGGCCCTGGCGTCGGCGGCGATGGTGCTGGCGTGGGTCAAGATCAAGGGAAACCTCAACCCCTACGTGCTGATGACCTGCGGACTGTTCTACGCGGCCTTCGTGGTCTATATCGTCACTCATTCGGCAATATAGCGAAGCGCGAGGAATATACGCGTCATCGAGCTTGATGTTTCGCGGTCCCGGGCTTATCCTATCTGCATGGGGAGCAGACGGTCCGGCCGGACGCCGGACGCAGTCGGGCCCGACGCGGCAGCGAGTCAATCAGACTCCGTGGGACCCAGAATTGCTGACATTCTGAGGTCGTCATGGACATTCATCGGCGCAAAGCTGCGGTGGCCACCCTATCCGTGGCCTCCAACACCCTCCTGATCCTGCTCAAGGTGATCGTCGGTATTGTCACCGGCTCGGTTTCCGTGGTTTCCGAGGCCATTCATTCCGGCGTCGATCTGGTGGCGGCCATCATCGCGTTACTGGCCGTTCGCGCCGCGGCGGTCCCTGCCGACAAGCAGCACCCCTTCGGCCACGGCAAGGTGGAAAATATTTCGGGCGCCGTCGAGGCCTTGCTGATCTTCGTAGCCGCCGGCTGGATCATATACGAGGCGGTCGGCAAGATTCTCCACCCCCGCCCCATGGAGGCGGCCTACTGGGGCGTGGCCGTCATGCTCGTCTCGGCGGTGGTCAATATCATTGTCTCGCGGCAACTTTTCCGCGTCGGCGAGGAGACCGGCTCGGTCGCCCTTCAAGCCGATGCGTGGCACCTGCGGACCGACGTTTACACTTCCGTGGGCGTCATGGGCGCCCTGGCCGTGATCGTCGTCGGAGAACGCCTCGTGCCAAGCCTGAACCTGCAATGGATGGACCCCGTGGTGGCCATTGCGGTGGCAATGCTGATCCTCAAGGCCGCCTGGCACCTGACGGCCCAGTCTATCCGCGACCTGCTGGACGTCAGCCTGCCCCAGGAGGAGCAGGATTGGATCATGGACCTAATCTCTTCAAACTATCCGGTGGTGTGCAACGTTCATGGCCTGCGGACGCGTAAGGCCGGCAACACCCGCTTCGTCGAGCTGCACCTGGTTATGCATCCGAACATGTCGGTCGAGCAATCCCATGCGATTTCGCACGAAATATCAGATCGCATCAGGGACCGCTTTCCAGACGCAATTGTCACCGCACACATCGAGCCCTGTGATGGTCGCTGCGGACGCGCGCCGTCGGAGTATCCTGCCTGAGGCCGCCCCTTCGACACTTTTCGCCTTGGCGGTGTCCTTGCTGCATGCCGGGCCGGTATAATATGCACATCGCAGTGTTCCATCCGTCGCTTGCCTGTGTGAGCAGGCGTGAGTAATTGAACGATGGCCGGCGCCACTCCCTGACAGGCCCGGCATGGGAGCGTTTGATGTCCGAGCAGAACGATTCGATGTCCCGCCGCCAGTTTCTCTCCACTACCGGCAAGATCCTGACGGGTGCCGCGGTGGTTGTCGCCCTGCCGCCAGAGGTCAAGGCCCAAGCGCCCGCCACGCGGCCGGCATCGCGTTCTGCCAACACCCAAGCGGAGAAATCTCCCGTGAAGATCCTTTGCATCCCCTATACCTCCGTGGAAAAGGACACCACCGCCAATGTTGCCGGCGTCCTCGAAATCATCGACGCTGAGATGGCGAAAGAGCGGGCGGACCTGGTGGTACTGCCTGAATTGTTCACTTGTGGTTACGCGGCGCCCAACCTTGCGCCCTATGCCGAACCATTGAAGGGGCCAAGCTTTGCCAAGTTCAAGGCCTGTAGTGAGAAGTGGGATGTGCTGCTGGGGTACGGCTTTGCCGAATGCAGCGGCGGCGACCGCGTCTACAACAGTTGGGCGCTTTTGGAACCGGGCAAGGAACCGCATGTGTACCGCAAAACACACCTGCATCCTGCTGCCGCCGGATCGCCGGTCAACGAGCCTGAGTTTCTGCTGGCCGGGGACAAGCTCGAGCCCTTTGCCACGCGGCTGGGCACGCTTGGCGTCATGATCTGCTACGACGGGTGCTTCGTGGAAGTGCCCCGGGCCCTGGCCCTCCAGGGAGCGGAGATCATCCTTTGGCCCACACGCAGCGGCAGCTACCTCGCCTCGCGGGGCTATGCACGCATGCGGTCGTTGGACAACGTCGTCCCGATCGTGCAGGTCGAGGGCGGGCAGAAGGGATCCTATTTTCCGATGACCTCCTGGTCGGCCGTCGCAATCGAGGGCGGCAAGGAAATCCGTTCGCAAAAAGACAGTGACGCCCCGTTCCGCGTGGAGATCGACCTCGCCGGCGGCCGGCGACTGCGCGCCGCCACCGATGCCGGCGCCCTGTGCCTCTATCGCCCACGCCGCCCGGAACTCTACGGATCCATCACCCGCGTGCCGTGACCCTGTCCCCGTTCGGAGAGTCCGGCTCATGCGCCACGGGCCGATTGTGGCAATGCCGACATTCGGTAAGTATTGCCCACCGACATGAAACCAGCGGTGACATTGCTCCCCGGCTTGCTTTCATCGTGGTTTCATCCTCGCCCGGCATAATTGTTCTTCCATGAGGTTGAAATCTGTCATCGCATCGCCGTCCAGGGCTGGAGCTATGATGCGGCGATGAACGAAGCACGCGGACTGAGGTTCAATCCGGAGGCCCATCTCAACCCTCATTATGCTATGATACTGCGACTGTTGGCCTCCGGCACTGACAGGCGAAGCATCGAGAGCCTCCCACCCTCCACTGGGACCGTCTCCAGCACTGCTGCCGCAACGCCGGAGCCATAAATGGTGGACGTTATGAGAGTGCTCATTGTCGAGGACGAACCGCGTCTGGCCCAGAACGTGGCCCAACTGCTGCGCGAGCAGGGCTCCTTCGCCGTGGATATTTCCTACGACGGCGAGGATGGACGCCACCTGGCGATGACCAATCCCTACGACCTGGTCATCCTGGACCTGATGCTGCCCAAAGTGAATGGACTGACGATCCTGAAGGATCTGCGAGCCGCGGGAAGAGGCTCGCCCGTCCTGATCCTCACCGCCCGGGACGGCACCGACAATGTTGTCGCCGGCCTGGACCTCGGTTGCGATGACTACCTGACCAAGCCCTTTGAAATGGGCGAGCTGCTCGCCCGCTGCAAGGCCCTGATCCGGCGATGTCACGGACAGCCCACCCCGGCCATGACTATCGGCAAACTGACCCTCAACAGTGCCTCTCATCGCGTCACGTTTGATGGCAAGCCTGTCCCGCTGCACGCCATGGAGTATCGTCTGCTGGAGTACCTGGCGATGCGAACCGGCGCGATCGTGTCCAAGGCGGAGATCCTCGACCATCTCTATGGTTTTGACTCGGAGAACTTTTCCAACGTGGTGGAAGTCTACATCTCCACGCTGCGCCGCAAGATAGACCCCGGCCCCACCCACAAGCTCATTCACACGGTGCGCGGGCAGGGCTATATCCTGGGGGAACTTGCCAAGTGAGACCGCTGCCCCTGAAATGGCGTCTCTCGCTGCTGGTCACCGGGGCGATGGTCGCGGTGATCGTGGTGGCCCTGTCCGTCAGCTACCACGAAGCCAGGGAATTGATGTTCCACCAGCTCGACCGGACGCTCCTGGCGATGAGCCGTGGAATCGCCGCCGTGCTGGATGAGCCGGAAACGCCGGAGGTTCAGAAGAAAGAGGTCGAAGCCATCGTCGGCGCTTCGCGCCAGAAGCAGTTGTCATTCTACACAATCTGGCTGGACCAGAAAGGCGAGGTATCGTCGGGCGGCCTGGCGAGAAAAGACCCGCCTATCTCGGCTGACACTCTGAAAGCTCCTGTTCCATCGCCGGGCCGGAGTGTGTTCCGTGACGTCACCTTGCGGGCCAGCCAGTTCCGGGTGGTCTGGCACCGAATCCCGGTGGGCCAGGACATGGCCAATATCGTCGTGGGCCTTTCAACCGACGACATTCGCAAGGAACTGCGCGAACTGCTCAGGACGACGATGATCGTGGGCGGCAGCGTGATCGGCGGGATGGTGTTCCTGGTGGTGTTCCTGGTCGCCTGGGGGCTCCATCCCATCAAGTCCGTCGCCCAGCGGCTGCACTTTGTCACGGCCAACAATGTCGATGACGTGAACCTGGATGTTCGCAGTGCCCCTTCGGAGATACGCCCGTTCGTGGAGTCAGTCTCGGGCATGCTCTCGCGGCTTGGGCAGGCCATCCAGCAGCAGAAGACGTTCATCTCCGATGCCTCGCACGAGCTGCGGACCCCGATCGCCCTGGCCAAGAGTACGGTCCAGTTATCGCTGTCCAGACAGCGCGGCATCGAGGAATACAGGCAAGCCCTGGCCAACGCCCTGGACGATCTGCGCCGGATGGAGCATTTGACCCATGAACTGCTCCTGCTGGCCAGGATGGACGAGACGGAAAACCCTCCTCATCCCGTCGAGGTCGATCTGGCTGCGATCCTACAAGGCCTGGGCGAATCCTTTGCAGCCCACCCTTCCGGCAACGACGGCCGGCTATCGCTCGATCTCCAGCCGGTCAAGGTCCTGGGGGACGAGAGCCAGTTGCTCCAGTTGTTCTCCAACCTGATCGACAACGCCTTGAGGCATGGCCCGAAGGACGGGGCCGTTCGCCTCGTGGCGGCCAGGGAGGCCGACTGGGCGGTTGTCACCGTGCATGACGACGGCGGCAACATACCCCCCGACGCCCTGCCCCATCTGTTTGACCGCTTCTACCGAGTCGATCCGTCGCGTTCGCACGGCACCGGCGGCGCGGGGCTTGGGCTGGCCATCGCGCGTGAAATCGTCACCCGCCATCGAGGCCAGATCACCATTTCCTCCGATCCCCAGTCAGGGACGTCCGTGCATGTCCGTCTGCCGATCTCGATGTAGCGATCCACTCCTCACCTGTGGGCCTGTGCGCGCGGAAGGCCAGGATGATCCAACGCCAGGGGACGCCATCCTACAGTCCAGGCATGTTGCGGATCATCTCAAATCGGCCGCTGGCGGCGGCCTCCAGGACCGGCCCCATGTATTCGTCCACGTCGTCGGCCGTCATGGGCACGGGCATGTTCCTGAGCTTGGATTCCAGTTGCGGATTCTTTGCCGCCGCCAGCGCCCGCGTAATGTACTCCTCGCGAAAACCCGGAAGTTCCGACAGTCGCGTCGGACAACCGAGGCTGCGGGCGAAGGCAATCATGCCCTCGGCCACGGCCAGCGCCAGGTCCCTCCCGGCCAGGCCGGCCAGCGGCATCTTGATGAAACCGGCGCGGCGGAATATCTCGCCGACACTCTGGAGTTGCCGCCCGATGGCGGGACCAAAGAAGACGGTATAGTAGGGGTTCATGATGCCGCAGGCCCGGCCGTGGGAGCAGAGATCCACCAGCGAGAAACTCGTCAGGTGCGCCCCGTTGGTTCCCCCGACCATGATGGCGTAGCCGCCCAGGTCCGTTGCCAGGCCCAACGCCTCGCGCGCCTGGCGGTCGTGCGGCTGGGCCAACGCGCGACCGGCAAACTGCACGATCATCTCGATGGCCGTCACGGCGATCTCGCGGAGTTGGTCGTACTTCTCGGCCGAGGCGCCGTAGAAGACTTCCAGGCAGTGGCTCATGCCGTCCATCGCCCCGTCGGCCGTCAGGTCCGGCGGACAGTTCGCGGTGACGTTGTAGTCGAAGACCGCACGTGGCGGCGCGATGACCGGGTCGATAATGAGCTTCTTCTGCCCCCGGGCCATGTCGGTGATGTTGGAGTATTTCGTCAGGTGCGCCGCGGAGGCCGAGGCCGTCTGGACGGCCAGCACTGGCAGCAGCCTGCCGCCCGTCTTGGCCAGGATCGAGGCGACCTTGTCGATCCCGAAGTACGTTTCGAGATCGTCACTGTAGCTGCCCAGACAGGCCAGCACGTTGGCGGCCTTGACCGCATCGATCGTGCTGCCGCCCCCAACAGCGACGATGCAATCAGGCCGGTGGCGACGGATGTTCCCGGCGATGGCGAAGACATCTTCATAAGGCGAGTTGGGGCACGCTCCGCCCACAGGCCCACCCGCGCAGACCGCCACGCCCTTGACCTTCAGGGCTGATAGAACTGCCTCGACCACCGGCGCGATCCACGTTCCGGCATTGGCAACGACCAGGGCCGAGCGTCCCAACGCCGCCGCGTATTCACCGGCCCGGCCCTGCACGCCACCGCCGAACGCGTAGTTGTCATGCTTCCATGCCCTCAGCAACTGCCCTGCAATCTCCTGACTGGTCATCGTTTTGATCTCCGAATGGCACAAGGCGTTGCCATAGAATCGTCCCGGGGACTATCGCCGCCGGCAATGCTACCCGCACCTGACCCGCTAAACAACGACTGTCGAAAAACAGGGGTTGTAACAAGCCATAAATATTTACAATAAAGGTAGTTATGTAAATACAGGCCAGCATCTGTCACCCATTGGCCCCACCCATGTTTTACCTACAACAGGGGAAAATTTATAACAATCTATTATATAATCACTTATAGAGCCATTCTTTTCAGATACGCCATTATTCCCCGCCAAAAGGCCCGTCAAATCGTCTTTTTTGTTGCAAGGCCCCGGAATATCCGTAAACTCCTGCCTTGATGACACGTATCTTTGCGAACTCTCGCTGGCAGAAACAAGGGGACCTTTGATGCCGACTGTTTCATTTGACGACAGAAGTTTCCTTGTCGACGGCAAGCCGGTGTGGCTTGTCAGCGGCGCCATTCATTATTTTAGAACCCCCGCGGCGCTCTGGCGGGATCGTCTGCTCAAGGCCAAGCGGGCCGGGCTCAACTGTGTCGAGACCTACGTGGCTTGGAATTTCCACGAACCGGTCGAAGGTCAGTGGCAGTTTACCGGCGATCACGATGTGGCCGCCTTCGTTCGCACGGCAGGCGAATTGGGTCTATACGTCATTCTCAGGCCCGGCCCCTACATTTGCGCGGAGTGGGACAACGGGGGCCTGCCGGGCTGGCTGTCGACCAAGCCGGGCATGGGCTACCGCACCTCCAACGCCGCCTTTACCCACTATTACGACAAGTACTTCCGCCAACTCCTCCCGCGTTTGGCTGATATGCAGGTGACCCGCGGCGGCAACATCATCCTCATCCAGAATGAGAATGAGTACCAGGCCACCGCCATGCCCGACCGGCTGAACTATCTGCAGTTCATCACGCAATTATTCCGCCGCAGCGGTTTCGACATTCCGGTGATCAACTGCAACATGTTCTCCGACCCGCCGTTGCCCGAATCCATTGAGTGCGTCAACGGCTGGGACCGCGTGGTCGGCCACCTCAAGCGGATGCGTCTGCGCCAAAGCGGCAAGCCGCTGCTGGTGACGGAGTTCTGGGGCGGATGGTTCGATCGCTGGGGCGGCCCGCATGAGCGTCGCGATGCGCGGGAGACCGCGCGGCGGGCGCTGGAGATCCTCGGTTGCGGGGCGCAGATCAACTATTACATGTTCCACGGCGGCACCAACTTCGCCTTCTGGGGCGCCCGCCTGGAAAGCGCCCCCGACGCTTACCAGACCACCAGTTACGACTTCGACGCGCCGCTGGCCGAGGGCGGCGGGCTGACCGAGAAGTACTATCTGACCCGCCTGGTGAACATGCTGGCCAACCACATGGGGCCGTACCTGGCCACCTGTGCGATGACTGACCCACCCGTGACGGCGATGGATGTTTCCGACGTGCTGAACATTGCCGGCCCGGCTGGACGATGGGCGGTTGTGACCAACAACGGCCGAGGCGAAATCACCACCGCCACCGTCGCCCTGCCCAACGGGCGAGGCTTGCCCGTCTCGCTGGAACCCATCGGCGCCGTGGCCATCCCGGTCAACGTCACGCTCAATCCCGAGCACAAGCTCGATTACGCCAACGTCATGCCGCTGGGTTTCTTCGGCGGCAAGTACCTGGTCCTTCACGGCCCGGCCGGCTGGGAGGCACGCGTCAGCGTCAACGGCGTGGAGTTGAAGGCCCCGATTCCCGCCGGCAACGAGCCCAAGGTTATCGAGCACCAGGGCCTGGCGGTCATCCTGGTCACCAGCGATCTGGCCATGCGGACGTGGTTCGTCGAGCAGACGCTGGTGTTCGGCCCGCGGTATGTCGGCGAGAACCTCGAAGAGGTCGATGCGGCAGGGGCGAATCAATACGCCCTGCTGAGCCTCGACGAGGGCAAGCTCACGCATCGCAAGGCCAAGCCCACCTCGCCCGTGCCCGCCGCGCCCAAGATGGGAGACTGGAAGCGCGTCAGCGTCTGCCGCGAACCGGTGGCCGACGACCTGACCTGGCAGAAGATCGACCGCCCGCGAAGCATGGAACAGTTGGGCGTGCCGGGCGGCTATATCTGGCATCGCATCGAACTCCAATCGCCCTCCTCCGCGCGCAAGCACCTGTTCCTGCCGCAGTGCGAGGACCGCGCCACCCTCTATCTCAACGGCGCATTGCTCGGGACTTGGGGGCGCGGCGAAGGCGCCTCGCGCCAGCCGATGGCCGTACACCTCAAGAACGGAGCCAACGTCCTGACGCTACTGGTGGACAACCTGGGCCGCTGCAAGATCGAACCGGGCCTGGGCGAGAGCAAGGGCCTGATGGGCCACATTTACGACGCCCAGCCCCTGCCGCCCGTCCGTTTCAAGCTCAGCCCCGTCGAGTCCTTCCCGCGCCGCATCATTCCACGGCAGATGCTCCACGTGCTGCCCGAGCTGGAACGTCAGAAATGCCACGAAGCCGAAGGCGTCTTCACGCTCAAGAAGGTTGCACCCGTGCATCTGTCGTTCACCGATGTGCCCGGCGCGGTGGCCATTACCTGCAACGAGCGGAGCGTGGGCTTCTTCAAGCCCACCGAGAACAATTACGGCGACGTCACGCTGGGCCCGGAACTCAAGAAGGGCCGCAATGTCATCAAGCTGCTGCTGTGGGGCCAGCCGGCCCCGCAGGTGCTGGAGAAGTTCCGCTTCCACGTGCTGGAAGAGTCGCTCACGCAGCACGCGGCCTGGAGTTACCGCCCCTGGACGCTACCGGCGCCCGGCGGCCACGTCGTCGGCAAGGATCAGCCTGCCTGGTATGTCTCGCACTTTGCCTGCCAGGAGCGGAACGTCCCGCTGTTCCTGCACATCGTCGCGGCCCGCAAGGGGCAGATGTACCTCAACGGTCACAACCTCGGACGTTTTTGGACCCTCGGCCCGCAGGAGCTTTACTACCTGCCGGCCTGCTGGCTCAAGGACAACAATGAGTTGATGATCTTCGAGGAGCACGGTGAGATCCCACGTCGTTCGCGGCTGGAGTTCCGCCCGCAGGGCCCCTATCGCCCATAGCCTTGGGCAATATTCGCTTCGTCAAAAGACACTTGATGTTGGGAAGTCTTTTGCGTATGATAGGTTGCAGACAAGTGGCAGCACGCGGCATTTCCGTAAGTCGTTAATCTGCGTCCAGCGAGGCTACTATGAGACACTACCAGCAAAGGGGACGTTTATGCATACGGTGACGAAGAAAGAGTTGGTCGACCGGATCGCCGACAAGACGACGGTCACTCGCGTCGTGGTCAAGAATATCCTTCAGAGCTTCTTGGACGAGATGATCTCTGAACTGGGCCACGGCAACAGGCTTGAGTTCCGCGACTTCGGCGTCTTTGAGACCAAGGAGCGGGCCGCGAGGGTGGCTCAGAACCCCAAGACCCTTCAGCGCGTCCAGGTTCCGCCCAAGCGGACCGTCAAGTTCAAGGTTGGGCGCATGATGAAGCAGAAGCTCCAGGAAGGCCTCAGATCCAGCGGCCCCGCGCCGACGGCCTGACTAGGCGTTCCCGCGCAGCGGGTCTTTCGCTTCATGCAGACTCAGGCCTCGGTATGCCGCCGTCCCCGCGTGCCGCTGGGCCGAGGGCAGAGTGTGAGCCCGTCACCGGCCCACCGCGCCAGGTCGCCCCGGTCGGACAGGATCCATCGCGGATGGCCACATCTCATGGCCGTTCCGTAATGCGTACTGACTTTTTGACGCCCTGCCACCGCCGCAATGCCCCGTCTGCCCACAAGGACAGCGAAACTACAGCAACAAGCGGCGTTCCAATGCAAATTGGGGTTTCATCTCTCCGGCCCGGGCAGTAAAATGACTAGGCTGTGCCGGGGCAATCGTAGCGCCGGCCGATCAGTAACGCATTGAGGCGCCCATTGTTGCACCGCCGGCGCCCCAGGCCAACGCGGAAGGAAACTACGTTGACCGACAACCAGGCAAAATTCTCGCTTCAGGACATTGCCGAACCCAACCTTTACCGGGAGATGTTCCCCTACTCCCAGTTGCCGCGGGTGATCTTCGAGGACGGCCCCGTCCCGCCGATGTCGCCGGCCAGGGACATCTGGATCACCGACACCACTTTCCGTGACGGCCAGCAGTCTCGCCCGCCCTACACGGTCGGCGAGATCGTCGATCTGTACACGCTAATGCACCGCCTCGACGGCGGATCGGGGCTCATCCGCGCCAGCGAGTTTTTCCTCTACTCCCGCAAGGACCGCGAAGCCGTCGACCGCTGCCGCGAACTGGGCTTTGACTTCCCGCAGGTCACCAGTTGGATCATGGCCCGCAAGGACGACTTCAAGCTGGTCAAGGAAATGAACATGCCCGAGACGGGCATCCTGGCCAGTTGCAGCGATTACCATATTTTCCTCAAGCTCAAGAAGTCGCGCAAGCAGGCGATGGACATGTACCTGGACATCGTCCGGGCGGCCTTGGACAGCGGCATCCGCCCTCGCGTCCACTTCGAGGACATCACCCGCGCCGACTTCCACGGCTTCGTCGTGCCCTTTGCCATCGAGCTGATGAAGCTGCGTCGGCAGTACGGCATGGACGTCAAGATCCGCCTGTGCGACACGCTGTCCTTTGGCGTGCCGTGGGCGCAGGCCGCCCTGCCGCGGTCGGTGCCCAAGCTGGTAGCCGGCCTGATCCGCGACGCCGGCGTCCCCGGCGAACTGCTGGAATGGCACGGCCACAATGACTTCCACAAGGTGCTGGTCAACCCGGCCACCGCCTGGCTCTACGGCTGCTCGGCCTGCAACGGCAGCCTGCTGGGCATCGGCGAGCGGACGGGCAACACGCCCATCGAGGGCGCGGTGATCGAGGCGGCCCAGCTTCGCGGCCAGGACAGCCGCGTCAACTACGCCGTCATCACCGAGATCGGCGATTACTACCGCGAGAAGATCGGTTACGACGTGGCCCACAACTACCCGCTGGTGGGCAAGGACTTCAACACCACGCGGGCGGGCATCCACATGGACGGCCTGCTCAAGAGCGAGGAAATCTACTGCTGCTTCGATACGCAGAAGATACTCAACCGGGCCCCGGGCTTCGCCATCACCGACAAGAGCGGCGCCGCGGGCATTAAGCAGTGGATCCTGGCCAATTACAGGATCGACGTGGCCAAGGACGACCCGCGCATGCTCGCCATGCGTCAGCGCATCGAGGCTGAGTACGAGGGAGGCCGCACGACGACCATCAGCGACGACGAAATGCACGCCTGGTATCGCGAGATGTTCGTGCAGTAGGCCCGGTCCGCAGATTCGAGAAACACAAAGGCCCGCTCCGTGCGGGCCTTTTTCTTCGGTCGGGAATTACGCGCGGGGATCACTTCACCGCGGCGTAGGAGCAGGCCTCGACGGCGACATCCGCCGCCCATCGCGCCGGCCGCCAGCGTTGGATGATCCTCAGGCCCATCCGGTGCAATCGGCCGCCTTCTTCCGGGCGGCGAAGATCCCACCGATCGTAAACGCGCGAGAAGCCCGCCGCCAGCAGCATCCGCCTGGCCTTGCCCGGCGTGAACCAGTGCACCGCCGGTGTCTGCGTGTGGCCGACCCATGCGGGCCGCCGCCGCGCCGCCCAGACCATCAGGCGCCGCTTGAGGGCGTCGGGATACCACGAAAAGCAGGGGAAGACGGCGATCTCCCGCTGGCGAGGACATACGCTGGAAGCCGTGCAGAACCAGAAGACCCCTCCGGGCTTGAGCACGCGGCAGACCTCAGCCATCACGGCCGCCGGGTCATGCACATGCTCCAGCACGCTGGTGGCATTGACGATGTCGAAGCTGTTGTCGGGCAGATCCATCTTCTCGGCCGCTCCGGGGCGGATGTCGATGGTCAGGCCCATGCGCCCGGCCAACTCGATCGCCCCCGCGCGAGCCTGGTCGTGCGGCTCGATGCCCACGGCGGTCAGTCCGCGATGGGCCGCCGCGATAAGCAACAGGCCCTGGGCGGCCCCGATGTCGAGGATCGCGGGCCTCTCCGGGAGATCGGCCACGCGAGAGAGGCGAAAGAGAATCTTGTCCAGGTGCCGGCGGTGCTCGGGCAGGTGAGTCATCGCCTGGTCGAAGGGCGTCAATTCCGAGGCTTGATGTTCGCGGACCATCGTTGGGTCGGATCCTTCCTTACCATGACCGGCGGGGCGAACTCTCAGCCTTGGCGGCGGATCACATGCCGGTCGAAGCAGACTTGTCGTTCTCGTCTTCTTCGCGGAGGGTCTGGGCGACCATATCCTCCAGGGCGGCGATGGGATCTTCGTCTTCGTCCACCACGGGGGGAGCCCCTATGGGAATACCGGTATCGTCCCGGGACTTGTCAGAGTTGACGGTGGCCTCGCCGCCAAGGGAACTTTCGGTAAGCTTCTGGCCCTTGGTCTTGACGGGCTGAATCTCCTCCGGCTCCCCGTTCACCTGGAGCGTAAAGACCACCGGACCGACGACCAGGCGATCGCCGGCGCACATTTCCTGCTCGCCGATTTTCTTGTTGTTGACGAACGTGCCGTTGGAAGACCCCAAGTCACGGACCATGACTTCGTCGCCGTCGACGGACACTTCGCAGTGGCGGCGCGAGACGCTCAGAAGCGGGACGCGGAGGTCGCAACTCTCGCCCCTGCCGATGACGGTACTCGCTCCGGTCAGGGGGAAGTCCTTGCGCTTCCCATCGTTTCTGAACATCACCAATCTTACATCCATGACCTCACCCTCTCGTTGCACTACACGAGGCTCTTGACCCGCCGCCTGAAGCCTCTTTTCACCCTCATAGGAGCCTTGTTCAGGTCCCTGCCGGACGAGTGTTTCCTCGGTTGGGACCGGCATCGGGCTAGCGATCCAGGAAGTTTCCACCTAGCCGACCGGACATGTTCCAGTACAATCTCTATTCTATGGGATTAGCCCAATCTAGCAAGCAAAATTGCGGCCAGGACGCCTCTTTGGCCGCCGCAATTTACCTCCATGTGCCCTTCTGCGTGGCCAAGTGCCGCTATTGCGATTTCTACTCCGCCCCCTTCGACGGTCCCACGGCCATGGCCTACGTCCGGGCGGCCGGGATGGAACTGCAGTCCAACGCCTCGCACCTGTCCCAGCCGCCGCGGAGCATCTTCGTGGGCGGTGGAACCCCCACGTCCCTTGGCCACCGGATGCTGGGCCGGCTGCTGGAGGCCCTAGCCCCCTACCGCGGGAGCGAGACCGAGTTTACCGTCGAGGCGAACCCGGGGACGATCGATCCTGTCATGGCTGCGACGCTGGCGGAGGCGGGGGTCAATCGCGTCTCGCTGGGCGTGCAGTCGTTCCACGATGACGAACTGGCCGCCCTGGGAAGAATTCACACCGCCGACCAGGCCCACCTGGCCGTCGCCCTTCTACGCCAGGCCGGGCTGGCCAATATCGGCATCGACCTGATGTACGCCCTCCCCCGCCAGACCATGCACTCCTGGCGGGAGTCGCTGGCCCAGGCGGCCGGGCTTGGCGCGAGCCACCTCAGTTGCTATGCCCTCAGTTTCGAGCCGCAAACGCCGCTCGGAAAAGACCTTGCAGCAGGCCGGGCTGTCGAGATGGACGAGTCGATGCAGAAGGATCTGTATTATGCCGCCATCGAATCCGCCGAGGCGGCGGGAATGGAGCATTACGAGATTTCCAATTTCGCCTCAGCCGGCAGACGATGCGTTCATAACCTAACCTACTGGAGAAACGAGTCTTATCTCGGCATCGGCCCTGCGGCGGCCAGCTATATCAATGGGGAGCGACGGACAAACCATAGCGACCTGCAGGGCTACCTGGCCACCATCACCGATGGCAGGCCCGCCCCAGCCGGCAGCGAATCCCTCAGCGGCCGACGCCTGATGGCCGAGACGGCCATGCTGGGCCTTCGTATGACAGAAGGCCTCTGCCGCCAAGCGTTTGAGTCCAGGTTCAGCCAGGATATCCTCTCAGCCTTCCCCCGGAGCACCTCCCGCTACATACAACTGGGCGCCCTGGAGGCCAGCCCCCAACGCCTCGCCATCGCCAAGCCCTTCCTGTTCGTGGCCGACACCATCCTGGCCGACATCGTCGCCGAGGCCTAGAAGGCCGGCTTGCATGCCGCAAATCGATACCGACTACTATTCCTGTGTTCTCTAGTTAACCCTGCTCCAATCGCGTCCGATAAGCCCTTAGGTGACCGGTCCGTGCGATTGGCCGCCTCGAAAGTTGCAATGTATATTGTATGTAGGACAAGTTGCAGAGCGGAAAACGGCAAACCAGTCGCGAGGCTGGGGCGCAAAGCGTTGAGTCCCACGCGGATTGTCGCGCTGCCCGCGGTGTCCATGGCGGAACTTCTCGCCGCCCTTGGTGCGCCGGCGCACAGGGCCTAATCCCCGCGACCTCGCTTGCCTGGAGTGTTTGCATGGCGATAAAGATCATCAGAGGAAAGAGCCTGCCCATCGGCCTGGACATGGGCAACAGCGCCATCAAGATGGCCCAGCTCAAGCAGGTCGAGAGCAATTTCGAGTTGCTGGCCGCTGATCTGATCGAAGTGCCCCGTGCCAGCCGCGGCGACCTCAAGGCCCGCATGGCCTTTGCGGCCAGCGCCCTGGGCAGGATGATGGCCCGAAACGCCTTCGCCGGCCAAAAGTGCGTGCTGTCGCTGCCGGCCGAGGCCACCTTCGTCCATCACCTGCGAATCCCCAAGGTGCCCTCCGACCAGATCCCTTCCGCGGCCGGGCCCGAACTGAGCGGTAAGCTGCCCTTCGCGCCCACTGACGCGGTGATCCGATACCTGGTGGCCGGCGATATCTTCAGCGACGGCGAGCCCAAGCAGGAAGTCATCGTGGTGGCCGTCGAACGCGCCGTCGTGGACGCCTACCTGGACATGGCCACCCGCGCCAAGCTCGACGTGATCGGCGTGGACATCGAGCCTTGTGCCGTGGTGGAGTGCTTCGCCCGGGTCTTCCGTCGCGCCGGCGACGCGGCCTGCACGACCCTGTTCATGGACATCGGGGCCGTCAGCACCCAGTTCGTGCTCGCTTGCGGGCAAAAAATCGTCTTCGCCCGCAACCTGGCCGCCGGCGGAGAACAAATCGACCAGGCGCTGGCCCACGAGATGAAGATCCCGGTCGAGGCGGCCCACGCCCTGAGAGCCGACCTGCTGACGGGCAAGAGCAACAACCCCCAGGCCGAGGATGAGCTTTATCGCCTGCTGGAGGGCACGATCCGAGGCATCAGCGAAGAGATGACCCAGTGCCTGAGGTACTACGAATCGATTTTCCGCAACCAGGCAGTGGAGCGGGCCATCTTCGTCGGCGGCCAGGCTTATGACAAACGCCTCTGCCAGGCCATCGCGCAGAGGTTGAACCTGCCAGCCCAGATCGGCGATCCGCTGGTGCGGGTCAGTCGCGCCGACGGGGCGGGCGTGAACCTGGGCATCGATTGGCGCCAGCCCCAGCCGGCCTGGGCAGTGGCGGTTGGACTGAGCCTCAGTCCAACCGTTACGGTCGCGGCATAAAAGGATTCCAATGGGCATTATCAACTTATTGCCGGATGATTATCTCAAGCGACGCTCCCAGCAGCGGGCCAACATCATGTGCTTGGTGCTCTTTGGGATCGTCATGGCCGGCGTGGGCGGAGCGGCGCTGGTTTCCGAGCGATCCACCCGCTACACGCGCGAGGTGGCCGACCGCGTCAATGCCTCCTATGTCGACGCCACTCGAATGATCGAGGAACTGCGGCAACTGGAGGCGAAGAAGGCGCAGATGCTCCGCAAGGCCGAGATGACCGCCCGATTGCTCGAACGCGTGCCCCGCAGCACTCTGCTGGCGGTGGTGACCAATGCCCTGCCGCGTCAGGCCTCCCTGACCCAGTTCCAACTGATTCCCAAGCTGGTGGTGCGGGCTGAGCCGGTCAGGCCTGCCGGCGAGACGACCGACAAGTTCAATAGAATCCAGGACCAGCGGAGCAACCCGCCCCAGTCGACGTACACCTACTCCATCGAGGTCACCGGCATGGCCGGCACGGACGTGGAAGTGGCCAAGTTCATCACCAACCTCGTCCGCAACCCCCTGCTGACCTCCGTTGACCTGGCCTACAGCCAGGAGAAGCTCGTGAACGAGCGTCCTGTCCGCGAGTTCCAGGTTAAGATGGAGGTCCGAAGCGACATCGACGTGATGGACGTCCTCCAGAACACCGAGAGGCCCGCCCCGCCGGCCCCAAAGGTCTCATCCGGCAGCAAGGCGGCGGCGGACGATCCTGTGAAGGGAGTCCACTCATGAAGATCGGCCTGCGAGAAGCCGTGTTCTTCCTCCTGCTGATGGGCATCCCGGTGGCGTCCTGGGCGCTGGTTTTCCACCCCCAGAATCTGCGGAACGCCGAGATGCTCCAGCAGATCGAGGCCCGCCAGGATCGCCTGCGCGAACTGAACCAGGCCACCGCCACCATCGGCGACCTCAAGAAGGAGATCGCCGCCCTGGAAGAGGCCGTCCAGTTTTTCCAATCCAAGCTGCCCAACGCCAAGGAAATGGACAAGGTCTTGCGCGAGGTATGGCAACTGGCCGAGCAGAACCAACTGACCACCAAGAGTATCCGAACGTTGCCCCCTTCGGACAAGTCCATGTCCGCCGAGATGGGCCTCCGCGAGCAGCCCATCGCCATGCAACTGGACGGGGACTTCCGCGGATTCTACACCTTTCTCCAGGCCCTGGAGAATCAGCCGCGAATCATGCGGATCAGCAGGATGACACTGGAGAAGGCCAAGGCCGCCCCCAATGGCGCCAGCGAGGGGCAGGTCCAGGCCCGCTTTGACATGACCATATTCTTCGAGAAGAGCAAGGAAGAAGTATGTCCGCCCAAGACACCGATGTGAATAATGAAACCCTGAGCGCTCCCGCGCCGGTTTCCGCTCTGCCGACCAGCCGGCTGCGGCGACTCAAGCAGGGCAACCTCCTGCTTGTGCTGCTGTTTGGCTCGGGCCTGGCCTGTGTCTACCTGATGAGCCTGCGCAATGGCCCCGCCACCGCCTCGGCCCAGCAGCAGGACAACGATGCCCAGGTCACCACCGTGCTGACGGAGTTGAAGGCCGGCGCCGCCAAGCGGGCCCAGCCGACCCCCAAGGCCCTAGCCGTGGTGGACACCTTCTACTACCAGACGCGCCAGCGCCAGATTCCGCCCGAGCAACTGGCGGGCAATCCCTTCGAGTTCAAGCAGCGCAAGAGCGACCAGCCCGCGCCGGTGGCTGCGGCCCAGACCGAAAACGAGGAGACCGCCGCCGGAGAACTGCGGCAGTCCGACGCCTTGGCGGCCGTGAAGCAGTTGCGTCTGCAATCGGTGCTGACGGGCCCGCGCGGCAACACCGCCATGATCTCCAACAACCTCCTCAGCGAGGGACAGGTGATCCAGGGCTGGTCGGTGGCCAAGATCATGCCGCGTGAAGTAACACTGACCTGGAAGGACCAGACCTTCCAGTTGAAGATGCCGTAACCGCAATTATCGAGAATGATCCGTAAGAACGGAGAAAACGTGTCACAGGCCGTACATATTGGGACCAAGCCCCCCGCCGATGCCGGCGGGAAGCGAGAAGCCGACCAGGTCGAGTTCGCCGAATTGTGGCGACCCGTTGATAGTCGCTCCGCGCTGAGCGGCCCCGAAGGCATCCTGCTCAAGCGCGGCAAGATCACGGCGGCCCAGTTGTCCGAGGCGGCCAAGAAGCAGTTGGACAATCCCCGCCACAGCCTCCTCCAGATCCTGGTCAACTCCGGCGTCATCGATGAGACCCTCGCGTTACAGGCGGTGGCGGAGTATTTTCGCTTGCCTTTCGCGCGGATCGTGACGGCCAATATTGAGCCGGAGGTTCTCGAACTGCTGCCGATGGACTACGTCAAGGCCAAGATGGTCCTGCCCATCCGCCGCGTCGAGAAGGCCATCCTGGTGGCGTTGACCGACCCGGCCGACATTTTCCTCATCGACGATCTCAAGCGGCGAATCGGCGGGCCGATCCAACTGGTCGTCACGCCGGCCTCGGACATTCTCAAGGTCATCGAGGAGCTTTCGACCCCCGCCGGCCAGCAGGTCGATGACATCATCAAGGACATCGCCGAGGATTCGGTCGAGGTCGTCGACCGCAAGGCCGAGGAAGTGGCCGACCTGGAGAAGATTGCCGGCGAGAGCCCGGTCATCCGCTACGCCAACTTCCTGATTTCCTCCGCGGTCAAGGAAGGCGCCAGCGACATCCACATCGAGCCCAGCGAAAACCGCCTGCGGATTCGCTACCGCATCGATGGCCTGCTCTTCGAGCAGCAGGCCCCGCCGATGCAGCTCCATGCCGCCATCATTTCGCGCCTCAAGATCATGGCCAACCTGGACATCGCCGAGCGGCGCCTGCCGCAGGACGGCAGAATCCGCGCCACCGTCCACGGCCGCACCGTGGACCTGCGCGTCTCGACGCTGCCCATCAACCACGGCGAGAAGTGCGTCATCCGCATCCTGGACAACCGCTCGATCATGGTGGGCCTGGAGAACCTGGGCATGCACCCGGACACGCTGGAGGCCTTCCGCCGCCAGATCGACCAGCCCCACGGCATCATTCTGGTCACCGGCCCCACCGGCAGCGGCAAGAGCACCACGCTGTACTCGGCCCTGGGCGTAATGGACAGCGACAAGATGAACATCTCCACCGTCGAAGACCCGGTGGAGTACGAGCTGGGCAGCATCAACCAGGTCCACGTGCATGAGAGCATCGGCATGACTTTCTCGGCGGCCCTGCGCAGCCTGCTGCGCCAGGACCCCGACGTGATCATGATCGGCGAAATTCGCGACGACGAGACCGCCCGCATCGCCGTGCAGGCCTCCCTGACCGGCCACCTGGTGCTCTCGACGCTGCACACCAACGACGCCCCTTCCAGCATCACGCGGCTGATCAACATCGGCGTGGAGCCCTACCTCATCAGCGCCTCGCTCAACGCCGTCATCGCCCAGCGTCTGGTGCGCAAGGTCTGCACCCACTGCAAGGCCCCGGTCAAGACCATCCGCGAGAGCGCGATGGCCTACCTCAAGAAGGTCGGCTCGGACATCACGACGATCTACCAGGGCGCCGGCTGCGAAAAGTGCCGCCAGACCGGCTACAAGGGCCGAATCGGCATCTACGAGATGCTGGAACTCAACGATACGCTGCGGGACGTGATTACCTCCAACCCCGCGCTGACTGATCTGCGCCGCATCGCCAACGAATCGGGCATGCGGACGCTGCGGCAGGACGGCTTGATGAAAGTGGCACAAGGGACGACGACCATCGACGAATTGATGCGAGTGACCGAAACGTAAAGGAAAAAACGTGGATCTGCTCCAATACCTGTTGACGACCGCCTTGAACAGCCACGCCAGCGACGTGCATATCGTCCCAGGCCTGCCGCCGCTGTTCCGCATTCACACGGTGCTTCAGCCGGCGCCCGATCAGCCAGCCATCACGCCCGAGCAGACCCTGCAATTCGCCCTGGACATGCTGGGGCCCAAACGATTCGAGAGACTCTCCGAGAACCGCGACATCGACTTCTCCACCACCGTGAGCGACCTGGGCCGCTACCGCGTCAACGCGCACTACCAGCGCGACAGCATCGCCATCGCCTTCCGCGCCATTCCCAACCAGGTCCCGGCCCTGAACAGCCTGAACCTGCCGCCGGTGGTGGAAACCATGGCCGACCTGCCGCGCGGGCTGATCCTGGTGACCGGGCAGACCGGCTCGGGCAAGAGCACCACGCTGGCCGCGATGGTCCAGTCCATCAACCAGCGCTTCCCCGAGCACATCATCACGCTGGAAGACCCCGTCGAATACGAGCTTCGCAGCGAAAAGAGCGTCATCGAGCAGCGCGAGGTCGGTTGTGACGTGCCCAACTTCGCCAGCGGGCTCAAGCACGCCCTGCGCCAGGACCCCGACATCATCCTGGTGGGCGAAATGCGCGACCTGGAGACCACCAGCGCCGCCATCACCGCCGCCGAGACCGGCCACCTGGTGCTCTCGACCCTGCACACGCAGAACGCCGCGCAGACCATCGAGCGCATCATCGACATCTACCCCGCCGAGCAGCAGAACCAGATCCGCGCCATGCTGTCCAACACCCTCCAGGCCGTCGTCAGCATGTCGCTGTTCAAGCGGATCGACAAGCCGGGCATGGTGCCCGCCTGCGAGATCATGATCTGCACGCCGGCCGTGCGAAACTGCATCCGCGAGAACCGCATCCACGAGATCCCCAACATTATCGAGACCAACCGCGCGCTGGGGATGTGCAGCCTGGACGAGTCCATCAAGGCCCTGTATCTCAACGGTCGAATCAGCCGCCAGCAGGCCGTCAGCCAGGCGGCGCGCCCCGAGACACTCAACAGGGCCCTTAGCGCCTAGAGGTAACCGCAATGCCTTTGTACAAATATGAAGTTCGCGACGGGGCCGGGGCGATTCACGCCGGCACGCTCGAATCGCCCTCGCTGGCCGAGGCCACCAGCCAGCTCCGCGCCGCCGGCGGATTCCTGCTCAACGTCGCGCCCACCGCGGCGGCCAAGGACCTGCTGACGCGCATCCGCACCTTCAAGGTCGAGTTCGGCCCGGGCCTCAAGGACGTCCAGAGCTTCACCAACCAGTTGGCGGTGATGATCAAGGCCGGCATCAACATTCGCAACGCTATCGGCGGAATTGCCGAGCAGGTGGAAAACCCCAAGTTCAAGGCCATCATCGAGCGGATGAAGGCCGACGTCGAGAGCGGCCAGCCGTTCTCCGAGGCCCTGGCGCACCACCCCAAGATTTTCAGCCCGCTGTACGTGAACATGGTGCGCGCGTCGGAGATGTCGGGTAACTTCGGCCACATGCTGCACCGCATCTCCAACTACCTCGGCCAGCAGGTCGAGACCCGCAGCATGGTCCGCGGCGCGATGGTCTACCCCTGCATCATCGGGTTCATGGCCGTGTTCACGACCGTCTTCCTGCTGACTTTCGTGCTGCCCAAGTTCAGCGCCCTCTTTGCCGGCAAAGAGTCCCTGCTTCCCCTGCCGACCAAGGTACTGCTGGGCATCTCGGCGTTCCTGAGGCATTACTGGTACATCGTCATTCTCGGCCTGGGCGGCTCGTTCATGGGCCTGTACTACTACGTCAAGACCCCCACCGGGCGGGTGCTGTGCGACCGCTTCATGCTCCGCATGCCCATCGTCAAGAAGATGCTGCGGGCGCTGTACATCACGCGCGGCATGCACACCATGGGCGAGCTGATCAGCGCGGGCGTGCCCATGCTCGAAACCATCAAGATCACCTCCGACATTTCGGGCAACGCCGTTTATCAGGAAATGTGGGGGCAGGTGTACACGGCGGTCAAGCAGGGCGAGAAAATCGCCCAGCCGCTGGCCAAGCAGCCGGTGCTGCCGCGCAACGTCGTGCAGATGATCTCGGCCGGCGAGGAGTCCGGCAAGCTGGGCGAAGTGCTCCAGGACGTGGCGGAGTTCTACGCCGGCGAGCTGCGCAACGCGATCAAGTCCATGACGGCCATGCTAGAACCGCTGATGATCATGATCATGGGCCTGGTGGTCGGGTTCATCGCCATGAGCATCATTCTGCCGATCTTCAAGATGTCCAGCCTGGTCAAGTGAACAAGGAGAATCTCAAGGTGACATAATGCGTAACACAACTTCTGGACGCGGTCGCGGCTTTAGTCTTGTCGAGGTCGCGGTCGCAACGGCCATCATCGGTATCGCTGTCACGGCCCTGATGGCCTCATTGGCCGCCGGCACGCGATCCAACCGTGCCAGCCAACAGCTCACCCAGGCGGTCTTCCTGGCCCAGGAACTCCGCGAGTGGACCTCGACGCTCCCCTTCAAGGATCCCGATCCCGCCGACGCAAACAACCCCCCCGGTCCCGACGGCACCAGCCCCCAGTCTTTTGTGGACGATCTGGATGACCTGACGGGCGTGACCTACAGCCCCCCCGTCGACTGCACCTCGGCCCCCGCCCAGCGGTTGAATGGCCTTCGCGGCTGGTCGGAGACGTTCACCCTGACCTGGCGCGACCCCAACAATCTCACGCACGCCGTCAGTAACGGGGGCAGCGAGATCATTAACGTTCAAGTCGATATCAAGTATCAAAACCGGATTGTGTTGACCTCCGGCTGGATCGTTGCAAAGAAGGAGTAAGTACCATGTTGCGAAACACTCACAAGGCCTTTGTTTCGGTTCTGGCGTTATTTCTGGTGTGCGTTCTGGTGGCCCTGGCGGTGGCATCCTTCGGCAGCACGTCGATGGGCCTGGCCATGGCGTCCAATCAGAATGGAGCGATGGCCACTCGCCTGGCGGCCGAGAGCGGTCTGTCCTTCATCTCTTACGAGGTCGCACATTCCGGCGTCAACGGGTGCCTCCGCGGCAAGGGCCTGCTGGACGCCTTGGCCACAAGGCTGAAGGCGGATCTCAACGGCACGACCAATCTCAAGGGCGCCACCGTCGGCTATGACGGAACCACCATCACCGTGCCGGAGATATCTATCGGAGATGGCAGTTTTACCGTCGCGGCCACACAGCTCTCCTACGACACGGTGCGGCTGGCAGTGACGGGGTATCACAACTCGGGCGCCGGTTCGGCCCGGACCCAGCTCACCCGCACGATCACCCTGGATTACCAGGCCACGGGCAACCCGGCCTTTGGCTATGGGATATGCTCCAAGGGCCCCATCACGATGGACATGAACACCTACATCATGGGAGTTGTCGATCCCGACGACGGCTCGGTTTACTCCTCGGCCACAGGCACGGCCATCACCGATGGGAGTGGCAGAATCACCGGCGACGTGGTCACCAGCGACCCCAATGCCACCCTCTCGATGGGTAAGACCCAAATCGACGGCGATATCCTCAGTAATATACCTCCCATCACAATGCCGGAACTGCTACGGTCCGTTTATACCGTCTTTGCGACGAATATTGTCGACTCGAGTACCGACTTCTCCAGCGGAACCTTCAAAAATATTCGCATCAGGGCCAACACCAACCCGATTTTCGGCGCCGTGACGATCCAGGGCGTCATGTACATCGAAGCGCCCAATTACATCCAGTTCAATAATAACGCCACTCTCACCTGCGTCATGGTCGCCGACGACCCGCCGACCGGCTCGCCCGACTCGGCCAACTACATCTCTTTCAACAACAACGCGAGAATTGAAAACATCGATCAGCTTCCAGACACTTCCGAGTTTACACAACTACGCAAGCTGGGAGGCACTTCCGTGCTTGCCCCCGGTTTCACCATGGAGTTCAAGAATAACGCCTTCTCCATCGCCGGCACGGTGGCCGTCAAGAGTATGATCGCCAAGAACAATATGTGTTCCACCGTGGACGGAGGGTTGCTGATCTACGGCAACACCGGCCTGAGCCTGAAGAACAATTTCACTTTCAAGGTGGATCGCTCGAAGAATGCTGGTGTCCCTCGCGGGTTCCAGGGATATGGCCAGGCGCTGCTGGTGGCGAAGGCCGAATCCTACACGGAGAAATAGGCCGGCTGCCGTCCGATGTCGGACACAGGCGGGAAGGAAAACACTATGGATCCCCACAACTCGAAAGCCTTCGTATCGGTGCTGGCGTTGTTCCTGGTGTCGATCCTGGTGGTACTGGCAGTGGCCTACACCTCGGCCGGCAGCACCAGCCTGATCCAAAGCGACAACCACCGCCTGGTTTTCAACTCCCTCAACGAGGCTGAGAGCGGCCTGGCCTTCCTGACCTACCAGGTCAAGAAGGTCACGCTATCCCCCGGCCTGAGCGGACAAAACCTGCTTAACGCCCTTGGCGGCAGCCTGGCGGCCCGGCTCAATGGAACGACCAACCTCAACGGCGGCAGCGTCCTCACCACGACCGACCTGATCACTATTCCGCGGATTGCCACCGACGGCGGACGGAGTTTTACCGGCCAGGTGACCCTGGGATCGTCCGGCGCGGTCAAGGTCCATGTGACCGGGAGTGACAGCAGCGTCTCCCGCGCCGTAAGTATCGAGTTCAACCTGGCCGGAAAGTCCAGCCATATCTTCGACTACGGCATCGCCTCCAAGAGCGCCATCGTGATGACCGGCAACGCCTCCGTCAAGGGCGCCAACTCCCCTCGCGAGGCGGACATCTACTCAGCCACCTACAGCAAGCAGGAAGCCTTCAAGTTCAACGGCAACACGACCATCGACGGGGACATCTTCTCGGCGGCGCCCGATTCCTACGCCACGCTGATCGGCAACAACAAGATCGGCGGCGTCAGTTCCAGCGACCCCAATATCAACGATCACATCCACCTGGGCGTGGAGAACGTGGACTTCCCGGAGGTTGACCCCACGGTCTTCGAGCCCTACGCCACCACGGTCGTTGACGGCACGACCTCCTTCAATGGCAACAAGACATTCACCAACATCCGCATCAAGGCCAACACCAACCCGAGTTTCTCGGGCAACATCACGATCAAAGGAGTGGTTTTCATCGAACAGCCCAACAAGGTGCAGTTCACCGGCAACCTGGACATTACCGGCGTCATCGTCACGCAGGACGCCGGCGACAACAGCTATACGACCAACACCCTCAAGTTCATGGGCAACACGTCCAGCCACGGCGTGGAGTCTCTGCCGGACACGCCGCAATTCCACGACCTGCGACAAAAGACCGGATCGTTCCTGCTGGCCCCGGGCTTCGGCGTGTCATTTACGGGGAATTTCGGCACGGTCAACGGCTGCATGGCCGCCGACAGTTTCACTTTCACCGGCAACGCCGGCGGCATCGTCAACGGCCCGGTCATCAACTACAGCGATTCGGATTTTTCGCTGACGGGCAACGCGATGCTCACGATCAATCGCAACAACGTGCCGCACGACCCGCCGGGATTTGCCTCCTCGTCAACCCTGACGGCCGACGCCGACAGCTATGTGGAGTACTAACATGGCGCGCCGCGCTCACAACAAGGCCTTCAGCTTCGTGGAACTGCTGGTCGTCCTGGCATTGATGGGCCTCCTGCTGGGCTCGGTGGCCGTGGGCATGCGTGCCATGACCGACAGCTACCAGCAAAACCAGGGCATCACCGCCGCCACGCAGGCCGCCCGATACGGCCTGACCCGGATGATGCAGGATGTCCGCACGGCCGACGAGCTTTCGGTCGCGACCAACAATCTCACGATCATTCCGCCCCCCGACGGAAACGGGACGACGCAGATCAACTACCAGCTTACCGGCGGCACGCTGATGCACGTGCGGCAGGCCGGGGCCTCTACCTACAGCTCTCCGCTGGTGGGCGGGGACGGCGACATCCAAGTGACGGCCTTCGACCTGACACGGTTGACCGAGACTCGGGGCACGCTCACCTATACGCAGAGCCTGACGGCCCGGATCACGCTGACTTCCGACGGCAAGACCTACACGACCTCGGCCACCGGCGCCGTGCGGCGAAACCAGGAGTATTGACCCGCGTGCCAATACCGCCCCCGGCGTCGCCCGCCCTCCCGGCGGCCCATTTTTCTCCGCTTTGTATTTGGCAAGACCCCGCCTGCCTTCTACCATTAGTGGTTGATTCTCACTGGATTGAGGATTTCATTTTCAAAGGAGACCCCATGTTTCGCGGTCAGATTGTCGCCGTCGTCGTCGCAGCCCTCCTGTCGGGCCATTGCCTGGCCAAGTCCCCTGCCACCGCGCCGGCCAGCGCGACCAGCGTCGCCACTTCCCAGGCCAGCGGGGATATCCCCGATCCCGTCATCGCGGAAATCCTCGCGCAGGTGAGCCCCAAAGACATGCCCGCCGACAGGTCGGCGATGGTCAAGTCACTCGGCGAGCACCTGGACAAGGCCCTGACGCTTGGCCAGGCGGCGCTGGACAAGTACCCCCAGGCCTCCAACCGTCACGTGGTGCTCAACATGATGCTCGACGCGGCCTTGTTGAAGGTCCGATTCAGCGGCGACCCGACGCTGACGGCCAAGGCCGAGGAATTGTCCAGGCAGATCGTCGACAGCAACGCCCCGCGCGCGGAGAAGCTCAAGGCTGACTTTTTCGTGACTCGTCAGGAGTTGTTCGGCAAAGACCGCACGGCGGGAAAGGTCGAGCCCAACGAGGTCGCCTCGGCCATCGATGCCTTCGTCGCCCGCTATGACAGCACGCCTTACAAGGCCCGGTCTCTGGCCATGGGCGCCCTGCTGGCCCGCACCGGCGGACAGGACGCGCAGGCCGACAAGATGCTCGACCTGCTCCAGAAGGATTATGCCCAGGACGAAGAAATCCGCTCGTTCCTTCGCATGGCCGGGCGGAGCCCGGATGTCGGCTCGCCATTCGTCGCCCAACTGACGAAATTAGACGGTTCAAAGCTCAACCTGCCGGGGGACATGATGGACAAGGTGTATGTGGTGGATTTCTGGGCCACTTGGTGCGGACCCTGTGTGGCTGAACTGCCCCACATGAAGGACGTCTACGCCAAGTATCAGCCCAAGGGCGCGGAGTTTGTGGGCATCAGCCTGGATACCGCCGACTCCCGCGACAAGCTCGAGAAGTTCATTAAGGACGAGCAGATTCCCTGGATCCAGACCTTCAGCGGCGCCTCGTGGGCCGACCCGACGTCCTCCAAGTACGGCGTCCAGAGCATCCCGGCGGTCTGGGTCATCGGCCGCGACGGCAAGGTTATCAGCAGCAACGCGAGGGAAACCCTCGAAACCATCCTGGACAAGGCCCTGGCCACACCGACCTCCGCGCCGGAGGCCACCAGCGCCAGCGCTCCGGCGGAGAATTAGGCGATAGTGGTCTGTCAGAACGTGTATGAAAACGTAGCATGGGCGTCTCGCCCATGAGTATCACGGCCGTCCCGGCCGTGTCAGGCCATTTCAGAATAGGGGCAAGATGCCCCTGCGACTCATGGGCAGGATGCCCATGCTACGGGCAATGGCGGTTTTCATACACGTTCTCACATCTGATTCGATGGGCGCCACGGCGGCGTCTGCCTATCCCGGCGGGCAGGCACGCCGCCGGCCTAGAATGGGTTAGGAAAGGGCAGAGGCGCCACCATGACCCCAAAGATCACATTCACCGACGAGCAGATGCAGGAACTCCGCCAATTGCTCCAGAAGGAATTGGACAACACGCTGGTCGAGTTGCACCGGACGGACGCCTGGGAGTTTAAGCAGCGCGTCCAGCATCGAATCGACCTGCTCAAGGGAATCCTTGCGGCCACGGAAACGCACACCAAGGCGACAGCCTAGTACCCTCCCGCTCGTCAAAAACGATGGATCAGGTGCCACTGCTGCGGTGTTTGCAGCAGTGCAGTCGTCGTGCATGGCTTGCGCACGACGCAGCCGCGGCACCTAGCGCTTCATCTGCGACAGCGTCCTAGAGGAGTCTGCCTTCGCGTTCGGCCATGACGTAGTTCATGCAGAAGTCGTCCTTGCCCGCGACGGCCTCGGCCGCGTAGATGGTGGCCATGATGTCCGGCCCGCAGGGGTCGATGATCCCGGCGTCCATGCCGTGGTAGATGGCCTGGGCCAGCAGGGCGAAGTTGATGTACTTCCGCTTGGGCAGGCCATAGCTGACATTGGAGCATCCGCCGCCCACGTGTACCTCGGGCCACTCCTTGCGAATGGCGGCAATGGCGTCGATGACCCGACGGCCGTTCAGGGGATCGGTCGAGACGGTCAGGAAGCAGGGGTCGATGATGATCTCGTCGATCTTCTTTCCGGCGGCGGTGAACTTCTCGATCAACGCCGCGGAGTTCTTGAGGCGGTCTTCCACGCCGCAGGGCGCGCCGTCGTCGCTCATCAGCAGGCCGATGACCATGCAGTCGAATTCCTTCAGCAGCGGCAGCAGCGGCCCCAGCCGGCTGCTTTCGAGCGAGATGCTGTTGAGGATGGGCTTTTTCTTTGCCAGCGACATGCCCTTGCGCACCGCGTCGGGATCGGCGGAGTCGATGGCCACCGCGGAGTCGGTATTGGCCTGGATAATCTCCATCAGCCAGGCCATGTTCTCGACCTCTCTGCCCGGCCGGGGGTCGCCGCCGTTAACATCCAGGTAGTGGGCGCCCGCCGCCACCTGCTCCTTGGCAGTCTTGATGATCTGCTTGGCGTTGCGGGCTTCCAGGGCCGCGGCGATGGTCTTGCGCGTGGCGTTGATCTTCTCACCGATAATGATCATTCCGACTCTCCACAATTCTTTCGTTTGGGCACGTGAACGTATGCGTACAGCAGGCCCACAAACAAGGCCCCGCCGACGATATTGCCGGCCGTCACCGGCACGAGGTTATTGACCAGGAACTGGCCCCAGGTCACCTTGGCGCCATAGAACATGCCGGCGGGTACAAAGAACATGTTGGCCACGCTGTGCTCAAGCCCCAGGGTCACGAAGGCCATGATCGGCCACCAGGCGCTGAGGATTTTGCCGGTCACGTCCTCGCTGGCGATGGCCATCCAGACGGCCAGGCACACCAGCCAATTGCAGCCGACGCCCTTGAAAAACAGGGGCCAGAACTCGCCCTTGATCTTGGCTTCAGCCAGGGCGACGATGCTGCTGCGCCAGGGGTCGGCGGCAAGCAGTCCGGTCATGTAGGCCAGGAAGTAGGCCACGAAGACCGAGCCGATAAAGTTGCCGATGAAGGACAGGCTCCAGTTGTAGGCCAGCCCGCCCCAGCGAATCCTGCCGTCAAAGAGCCCGGGGATCATGCAGGCGGCATTGCCGGTGAACAGCTCCGCCCCGGCGACGACCACCAGGATCAGCCCCAGCGGGAAGACCGAGCCGAAGATGAGCTTGGCCAGGCCCGGATGGGCAGCCTTGATCTCCGGGATGCCCCCGCCGACCACCACGGCCAGCAGCCCGCCGAAGGCGATGTACGCGCCGGCCAGGAAGCTCAGCACTATCAGCTTGTTCAGCGGAATCAGGCTCTTGCCGTGCCCGGCGACACAGACGGTCTTGACGATTTCATCTGACGTTTTGAATGCCATCTTCGCACCTGGGGGACTGCCACGCATCCTGATCCGTAGCCACCATCCGAAGTCCGCGTAGGATAATCCGGCAGCGGTCTTCCTGCAATCGCTTCGTACCGTTTTCTCAGGGCAATCGCATCCAAAAGTGAAGTAAGTTGGTCGCCCAAGAAATCAGCCGCGAAAAAGGAAAAGCTCCTAAGCTTGATCCGGCTTCGTTGTTTTCGCGAAATCTTTCCCGGCCTTACTGTTAGTTTTTTATCTCTTTGAATTCACGTTCAGTCGGGCACTCTAACTCGAACGCTGTCGATTTGCCAGCGTGCGCAGGATGGTGTCGAGAACGTCATCGAGGCACTTGCCGACGTCCTCGGCCAGGAACCGCAACACAAAATAGCGGTTTTCCTGGAGCAGGGCGTCCTTGCGTCGGTCGCGGCGGTAGGCGTCGGGATCGGCGTGATGCTGATCGCCATCCAGTTCGACGGCCACCCGCGCCTCCGCGCACAGTAGATCGACCTCCATCTTGCCCCACCCATCGAAGGCAATGGGCAGTTCGGCATTCAGGCGGAATCTGCCAGAGGTCTCCGGCAGCGTCTGCAACCGACGGAACAGGAACGCCTCTGTGGCACTCCGCGCACGGTTGGCGCCCTCGGCGTCTATAGCCACGGATCGGGCTGCGTGAACAAACAGGTTCGCCAGCGGCGTGTCCAATCCGTCACGAACCAACCGCCGCACGCTGGCGGCATAGTCCTGTTTCCACTGGGGATCAACCGGAAGCGGGACATCGGCTGGCCATCCAGGCACGGCGCTGGCCGGCAACAGAATCGAGTAGCCGATTGCCTCGTACCCACGGCACCGCCGGTCGAACATCCTCGCCAGCATGGGCACGTTGAGATCGGCGTAATCGTACACGCGGATTTCACGCTTTCGATCATGCAGGCGGTGCAGCCGGCCGGCATACTGCGCCACGGTCCCACGCCATGATACTGGCAGAGTCAAGAACAACGTGTCCAGCCGGGCATCGTCGAATCCCTCCCCTATGTATCGCCCGGTCGCCAGTAGCGCGCGTTCCTCAGTTTCGGGAATGGTCGCCAGTCGAGCGATGACGGCATGCAGTTCCTTCCTGCCCATGCCGCCCCGAAGAATAATCAGATGGCGGATTTCAGGAGACAAAAGTTCGGCCAGATGTTCGAGGTGCTCCGTACGCTCCGTCAACACCACGGGTGAACGGCCTTCTCGGACGGCTTGCACAACATCTTGACAGATGACCCGGTTGCGGTCCTCGTCTGCGATCAGATCGTCGTACAACTCCTGAAACTGACTCCGAACGTCCGGGTTGGCTGCTGCCAGCGGATGGAACCCCGTGGGACGGACAAATACCGTGTGCGTAAAGGGCCGCGCGAGGGCCTGTTCCTTCGCATCGACGCGATATCGCACAGGCCCGCACTGCATGAAGATAATCGGGTGATTTCCAGCGGATTCATGTAGGTACGCTTGTACCGAAAAAACAGCGTTTTCGCAACGTTGCAGCGGCCAATACAACGCAACATTCCTCGCGCAGCCGACGGGCCAGCACCCCAATGAATGCTTGCCTATTCGCCGTCGGCAAACAGCGCGTCCATTATCTGGGGCCATGCGAGTGCGACTGGCCACGTCAACGGGCACTCCGACGCGCGACACACGTTTTCGCCGGAACACTTGCTACTCCTGCTCTCAGCATCGAAACACGTACCGAGTCCTGTGAGGCTGATTTCACAAGATGTCCACCGCCAGCGGCTTATGGCTCGTCGGACTCAGTTGGAGTGAGTCCGACGAAACAGAGATTCTTTGGCCGAAGAGAGAGAAAAATGGCGAAACCGGGGCTGAAAATGGGCAAGTGAGTCCGATGAGGTCGGGTAGCCACGAGGCGCATGACTGCGCCGAAAGCCTTTATCCACACACGGATAACGACGCAGGCCACCGGAGCTATCCAGCAGCCTGCATTACGAGAGAGACGGTTTCGCTACCGTCTCGAAACTGGAGGCGCCGGGAATCGAACCCGGGTCCCGTGACGTTTCAGCATCGGCCTCTACGTGCGTGTCCGGCGTTTTGAATGTCCCCCTCAGGCCCGCGCCGGCACGGTCCACCTGGGGTAAGTCCGACCTTATTTCCCGGCTGGGTAACCAGACCACTCCCAGCCGGTAAGCCCGCCGATCGCGTTCAGGTCAGCCTGGCAGGCGGGGCCGACCGAACGGGCTGCCTTATTTAGGCTGCCATGGCCAATTGGTTATTGGCAAGTAACATTAGCCCAAGGTGTTTTACCAGGCCTCCTTGGAACCTGGGCACGCCACCGATACCTCAAGTCGTCCGGTCGAATCCAATTCGCCCCCGAACGCATCGGGCATCAATGCTCGGCACATTATACCATTTTTTCAGGCTGCCGGCGAGGGCAATCTACACGGAGTTGCGAATCGCAAATTGCGAGTCGCGAATGAAGACGCCTCCGTCGGCGCGCAGACCCGATGTCCGTCGGCAGCGACCTCAGGCCAGTTGCCGGAGCGTGTCGAGCGTCACCTGGGTGAGGTTTTCGACAATGGCGTCGGCCTGGCCAAGATGGCTGCGATGGTAGGAATTGGCGACGGCAAGGACCTTCATGCCGGCAGCACGGGCGGCGGAGATTCCCGCCGGCGAATCCTCGATGACAACGCACCGCTCGGATGACAGGGGCTTGCCCAGCTTTTGCCTCAGCCGCTCGACGGTCAACAGGTAGCCTTGCGGGTCGGGCTTGCCGGCGGTGACGTCCTCGGCGCTGACGATCAGCGAGAAGTGCGGCCAGGCGCCGATGGTCCGGGAGGCCAGTTCGATCTCCGTCCGCAGCGCACCCGAGCAGACCGCCACCGGAACGCCGGCCCGCGCGACCGACTCGATCAGTGGCACCGCGCCCGGCAGCGGCTGGATCGTCTCGACAAACGCCCGTTGCACCAGCATCGTCTTGCGCTGGATCATCTGGGCCAACTGCGAAGGGCTCAGCTCGACGCCGTTGTCGCGGGCCATGGTTCCAAAGCCGTCGCGGTCGTCGTAGCCGAGATACTTGGCGTAATAGTCCTCGTTGCTCAAGGCGAGTCCGATGTCCTTGAGCACCTCCCGGAAGCCGGCAAGGTGAATCGGCTCGGAATCGACCACGACACCGTCAAAATCGAAAATCAAGGCGTCCACGACACAATCTCCTCACAGGGTCACGCCCGCGGCCGAGGCCGAGGCCCGGGGCCCCAACAAGACCATCCCTTCTTAACCGCCCGCCGGGGCATTGGCAAGGCGTTACCGCCCTTAGCCGCGAATTACGCGGATTACGCGAATTCAAAGAGATAAAGAACTAACAGCAAGGCCGGGAAAGATTTCGCGAAAACAACCACGCCGGATCGAGCTTATGAGCTTTTCCTTTTTCGCGGCTGTCTTCGCGGAATTCGCGGCTGATTTCTTGGGCGACCAACTTACTTCACTTTTGGATGCGATGGCCCTGGCCTCCCGCCGGTCGGTCGAGGCAGGTCACTGGGCAACACGAGAGGCACCTTCGCCTTGATGACGGTCCTGCCTGGGCGCGAGTTGATAATGAGCATTCCCTTGAGTGCCTCCACACGATCCCGCATGGTGTTCAGGCCCAGGCCGCTGACAACCGAATCCTTGTCGAAGCCTACCCCATCGTCAACAACCTGCAAATGCAGCCTGCCGTTTTCAACCTTCAAGGAGACTGCGATCGACTTGGCCTTGCCGTGCCGCAGCGAGTTATTGATCGCCTCCTGGGCGATGCGATAAAGGGCAATTTCGACCTCGCTGGAGAAACGGCGGCGGGCCAGGTCGGCTGGGCATTCGACGGTGCCAACCACACCGACGTGCCGGCACGGATCGACCAGTTGGTTCAGTGCCGCAACCAGGCCGAGGGACTCCAGAGCTGGAGGATACAGCCCGTGGCAGATGCTCCTGACCTCGCGGATCATCTCGCCGCACTTTTCGGCGGCATGGGTCAGGGCGGACTGGTTGGAGGCCGTGCGGGCATTGGCCGCGGCGGTCTGGACCGTCAATTGCAGCCCGACCAGACCCTGGCAGATCGAATCATGCAACTCCCGCGCCAGGCGTCTCCGCTCCTCTTCGCTGGCGATCATCAACTTGAGGTGGGCCCCCATATTAAGTATCTGCTCGGTGACGTCACGATCGATGCTGACAAGAAAAATCTTGTCCCCCATTCTCACCGGCGCAGCCACTCATTCATGATAGTTCTCCCTGCCGTCGGGACGAATCCACGAGTCGATGCCCCGGCAGGTCTTCTTGCCCGCGTCGGGTTTTCGTTGCCGTGTCGCCCACTGCCCAGGGACATTCTCATGGACAAGGAGCGCCTTCTTTCCATAGTCGGCCATCAGTTTCTCGCGGCTTCGCCCGGACATCTCGACGAAGCGGTCATTACACATCACCAGTTTCCAATGGTTACCGGGAGGGGCGGCTTCCTTGATGCTGATTCCGTCGTTGGTGTGTTCGAAGACCAGTCGCAGGTACTCCTGGGTCTCCTGCCGGGCCTGATCGATCCGCTTGCGACCGGTGATGTCCATCGCGCTAATCAGGTGGCCGTCGATCTTGCCGGCCTGAAAGATCGGGATCATCCTGTGAAAAAACAGAAACGTGCGTCGTCCCGATTTGCCAACAAGATCCAATTCAATGTGCTTCTGGCGGCGACCTCGAGCGCCCCGGGCCAGCCTCCTCCTGACCTCGGCACGCATCTCGGGGGCGACGAACTTCGTGGCCAGCCCGCCGATGACCTCGTCGCGATTGAGGCCCAGGGCGGTCAGGAAAACCTTGTTGACCTCCCGAATTCTCAATTGGGCGTCGACAATGACATTGGCGCTGGGCCCCTGGGAAAAATGAATCGCCCACTGCCGCTGTAGTTCGCTCAAGGACCGCTTGAGCCCCTCGCATTGCTCCCGCCGCGACTCCAAAGCGAGACCCTTCGCGCTGATTGGCCCTGGTACTTTGCTCGCGACCGATCTCTTCTTCATGAAGATACCCTTATTCCGATTTCGGCGTCCTCTTCCGGGCACCCGCGTGGCCATTCTACCACCCCCATGCCCTTCCATGCACCGGGATAACCGACCACGAAAGTTGTTTCAGCGTGCGTAACCCGCACACCAACGGAGGGGGGCATGTCGCATCCTCCTCCGTCCTTCAATCATCTGCATCAGTCGATCGGTTTTTTCTTGCTAAAATAACCTTGTGCTGTTACATAGGGGAACGCTGGCTGGAGACGGGTGGCCTCCGGGCGGAAGGGCGGCTCTCCTTTCTGGGGCCTTACATAGCCGAGGTAGTAATGATTACGTCAGAAAAAACAATCCGGGTCTTCCTGGCGGATGATCATGTCATGGTTCGCGAGGGCTTGGCGGCCTTGGTATCGCGGGACGATCGTTTCGAGGTCGTCGGCCAGACCGGTGACGGGATGGCGGCCCTGGAGCAGATTGGGCAACTGAAGCCCGATGTGGCGATCCTGGACATCACGATGCCGGGGCTCAACGGGCTGGACGTCTGCCGCGAACTGGCCAAGAGGGCCAGCGGCACAGCCATCCTGATGCTGACCATCCACGACGACGACCAATTCATCGCCCGCGCCCTGGAGTACGGAGCTTCGGGGTATCTGTTGAAGGAGGCGGCGGTCGATCAACTGATCAATGCCCTTCAAACCGTAGCCAACGGGCAGGTCTACCTGGGGCAGGGAATCTCCAGGGCCGTGCTCCAACGGATCGCCAGGGGCGGCGAGGATCCCTACGACCGCCTGACCAGCCGCGAGCGGCAAGTGCTCCAATTGATCGTCGAGGGCAAGACCAGCCGCCAGGTGGCCGATAACCTGGGGCTGGCCGTCAAGACCGTCGAAACCCATCGCTGCCACCTGATGCAGAAATTGAACATCCACGACCAGACCTGCCTGGTCAAGTATGCCCTGCGAAGAGGGATCGTCTCACTGGAGTAGAGGCCACGGCTTGGCGCCCTCGGTCCTGGGCGCCAAGGCAAACGCACCTCAAAAAGAAACCTTAGCCGCGAATTACGCAGATTACGCGAATTTAAAGAGATAAAGAACTAACAGTAAGGCCAGGAAAATTGGTAGGGCGTGCAACTGGTTGCACGCGGAATGAAGCTTATGGCCTTTTCCTTTTTCGCGGCTGTCTTCGCGGAATTCGCGGCTGATTTTTTGGGCGACTAACTTACTTCACTCTTAGATGCGATGGCCCTGCCCCGGGCGCTTTTAGATATTGCAAAACCCCCCTCCGCGGCTTAGATTGGCAGCCCGTTGAAGAAATGCGGCCCAGCCGCCTTCGGGCAGCCGCCGCGATCCTTGAGCACCGAGTGCGAGGTGCGACGTGCGAAGGGTGAAAAAACGGCCGGAACGATGCTGGAGTTCAGCGGAACTCCGCACTCCGCACTCCGCACTCCGCACTCTTCCTCCAACAAGAGGTGCTTGCGTGAGCGCCGCGACGGCGAATTCCGACGAAAAGATCCGCCGCTTTATCGAGTCCCTCAGCAGCGAGGAACGCATGCTGGTGGTTCTCAAGCGCGACCTTTATGAAGGCAGTTGGGACGAGATGATCGCGGACCTTCGTGCCCGGCTGGAGGGACGTCCTTATATCTTCAAGCTGGCCCACCGGATTACCGACGACCTGGAACGCATTGCCCGCCTGCGGGACTTCGAGCAGGCCGAGAAGGTGGACCTCGGACAGCATGTAACGTCGCCCCCGCAGGACAAGCAACAGACGGAATGATCTTTCACAATCTTGCCTGCCGGAGGGCGGGTTCGTTGAGGAGTTGGGTGGTTTTTATGAAAGAGCGTAATTCGACGACACCTTTTTGGAAAAAACTATTGGCCACCCCCCTGCTGATCGTCGTCCTGGCCGGATGCCACCAGGCCCAGGACACCGATGAGTGGTCGGATTTCACCCAGCCCAAGGCACTGGACCGCGTCGGTCTGCAATACTACTGGAGCCTCCAGGCGCCCCTGGGCAAGGACGAACAGATCAGGTGCCTTTCCCTCGTCGATGAGAAACTTTACTGCCTGACCAGCCAGAACCGACTGGTGGCCATCGACGCGGCGACAGGCGGCTCGATGTGGAGCCTGGCCCTGGCCAATCCTTCCCAGCGAGTCTTTCCGCCGGTGCATGCCAATGCCGCCGCCGTCCCGCCGTGGGACGGTGACGTCGCCAAGGACAGGCCCTCTACCGAAATGATCGCCAAGGCCAAGCCTTTTGATGCGGTCGTCCTCAACACCCTCAGCCACATCCTGGTCATCAACCGCGTCTCGGGGGAGATAGTATCGAGCATCCCGCTGCCCTTTGTCGCCAATTCCGGTGGAGCCACCGACGGGACCGCGTACTACGTTGCCTCCGTGGACGGCTCCTACCATGCCATCGACCTGCGCAGCACCCTGGAACTGTGGAAGCGTGACACCGGGGGCATGGTCTCCGCGGCCCCGCGGCTGATGGGCGGCGTCCTTTACGTCGCCGGCGAAGATCAGGTGGCCTATGCCACCCAGACGGCAACGGGGCGTTCTCTCTGGACCAGCCGCGACAGCGGCAGCACGCCCATGCACGGGCCGGTCACCGCCGATATCGCCGTCGATGCCAGCCGCTGCTACGTGCCCTGCGGCGACAACCGCCTCTATGTCTACGACCGCCTGACGGGCAAGTGCCCCTGGGAACCGTTCGTCTGTCAGGGGCCGCTGCAACAGGGCGTGCAGGTGGGCGAGGCCACCATCTTCCAGAACGCCTCGCGCGACAAGTTCTACGCCATCGACGCCGCCAGCGGCACGCAGCGATGGAGTCGAAAAGGCGGCGGGATGATCCTGGCGGCCACCAAGGAAAAGGGCAACGAGGTGTACTTGCTGGACAATTCCGACAACGTGTACACTTTGGACGAGATCACCGGCGCGTCCCAGGCGGTCTGGACCGTATTCGGATTTGACGTATTTGCGCCCAACGCCACCGCGCCGGCCATGTACGCCGCCTCGGCCGGCGGCCGAGTCGTCTGCATCAGGCCTCGCAGCGCCGGGCTGCTCTCGCCGGAAATGCTCAGGCCCGCGGCGCCGCTGCCGGCGGCAGCCCCAAAGTGATTGATTAGCCGCGAATTACGCGAAGCTCTTTATCAAAATAGTCATTCGTGTGATTCGTGAAATTCGCGGCTATCTGGCTCGCGTCATTTGCGGCTGAATCAATTTGCGTGATTCGTGATTCGTTTTTTCGACAGGGATGATTTCATTAGAAAAGGATTGCCATGCAAGCCACTGCTATCCGTCGTGCGTTGATCAGCGTTTTCGATAAGACCGGGATCGTGGAGTTCGCCAAGGCGCTGGCGGACATGGGAGTGGAGATCATTTCCTCCGGCGGGACGGCCAAGGCCATCCAGGCCGCCGGCGTGAAGGTCCGCTTCGTGCAGGAGTGGACGGGCTTTCCCGAGATGCTCGGCCACCGCGTCGTGACGCTGCACCCCAAGGTGCATGGCGGCATCCTGGCCCTGCGCGACGACCCGTCCCACCAGGCCGACATGACCAAGTACGGCATCGAGCCGGTGGACCTGGTCTGCGTCAGCCTGTATCCCTTCGAGCAGGCCATCGCCAAGGACGGCTGCACGCTGGCCGACGCGGTGGAGATGATCGACATCGGCGGGCCGGCCATGGTCCGGGCAGCGGCCAAGAACCACAAGTTCGTCACCGTCGTCACCGACGCCGGCCAATACCAGCCGGTGCTGGCCGAGATGAAGGCCAACGGCGGCAAGGTCAGCTTTGCCCTCCGGCAAAAGCTCGCCCTGGCGGCCTACTCGCTGACGGCCCACTACGACAGCACCATCTCCAACTACCTGGCCGGGCAACTGGGCGAGACCTTCCCCGACCGCATCAGCTTCAGCTACACCAAGGCCGGCGAACTGCGCTACGGCGAGAACCCCCACCAGAAAGGCGCCTTCTACCTTGGCACCGACGCCTCCGAGCCGTGCGTCGCGAGGACCAAGCTGCTGGGCGGCAAGGAGATCTCCTACAACAACTACTTCGACGCCAACGGCGCGCTGGAGTTGGTCAAGGAGTTCGCCGACCCGGCCGTCGCGATCATCAAGCACGCCAACCCCTCCGGCTGCGCGGTGGACAAGAACCTGGTGGAGGCCTATCGCAAGGCCTACTTCGGCGACGTCAACGCGGCTATGGGCGGCATCATCGCCGTCAACCGCCCTGTCACGGCCGAGCTGGCCTTGGCCATCGTCGAGAGCTACAAGCGCTGGGGCAAGGCCGCCGGGGCCGGCGGATTCTTCGCCGAGATCATCATCGCCCCCTCCTTCGAGCCAGCCGCCCTGGAAACCATTCGCAACCGCGAAGGCTGGGGCAAGGATGTCCGCCTGCTGGAGACTGGCCCCTTCACCGGCAAGCGCAACGGCGAGAAGTTCCTCAAGTACGTCGTCGGCGGGCTGCTGGTGCAGGACCGCGACCTGCTGGGCCTCAATGAGGACGCCTGGAAGGTCGTCACCAAGCGCAAGCCCACCGCGGCCGAGATGGATGACATGCGATTCGCCTGGCTGGTCTGCAAGCACGTCAAGAGCAACGCCATCGTCCTGGGCAAGGACCGCACGCTGCTGGGCGCCGGGGCCGGACAGATGAGCCGCGTCAACTCCGCCCGCCTGGCCGGCCAGATCGCCCGCTCCTACGGCGGCGGCAACGTGACGGACACTAAGGGCTCGGCCCTGGCCAGCGATGCCTTCTTCCCCTTCCCCGACAGTCTGGACTGGGCGGTCGAGGCCGGCGCCACCGCCGTCATCGAGCCCGGCGGCGGCAAGAAGGACGCCGACGTCATCGCCCGCGCCGACGAACTGGGCCTGACCATGATCTTCACCGCCACGAGGCACTTTAACCACTAAACCCGACGACCGGAATACCGGGAGACAGGTTGATGGGTTGATTAGTCAACGGGTTGATCCGTTAATGGGTGAATCGGCAGAATTGGAAAGTGCGAGTCACGAATTGCACCGGACAATAGCCCGAATTCCGAATGATGGAAGCCGGGGCCGGCGGTCGAAGGTTCGTCACAGGTTCATTCGTCATTGATTTGTCATTCTGGTTTCGTCATTCGTCATGGGTGAATCTGACCTCAAGGAACAGCCGGGATATGCAAACATGACTGGCATACGCTTGGACAACATGGCAAAGGTCTATGGCAGCGGCGGGTCGGCCGTCCGCGCGGTCGATGACGTGAACCTGAGCATCGAGACGGGCGAGTTCTTCTTCCTGCTCGGGCCCAGCGGCTGCGGCAAGACCACGCTGCTCCGCATGATCGCCGGGCTGATCGACCCCACCGGCGGACGGCTGCTTTTCGGCGAGCGGGACGTGACGCACCTGAGCGTCGAGGACCGCCAGACCGCGATGGTCTTCCAGAATTACGCCCTCTGGCCGCACATGAGCGTCTGGGCCAACGTGGAATTCGGCCCGAAGATGCGCGGCAAGAATGCCGACCAGCGGCGCGCCCTGGCCGGCGAGAACCTCGCCCGCGTGGAGATGCAGGACTTCGGCCGGCGCAAGCCCAACCAGCTTTCCGGCGGGCAGCAGCAACGGGTGGCCTTGGCCCGGGCGCTGGCGGCCCAGCCGCAGTGCCTCCTGCTGGATGAACCGCTGAGCAACCTCGACGCCCGCCTGCGACTCCACATGCGCGGCCAACTGAGGCAGATGGTCAAGTCCACCGGCACCACCGCCGTCTACGTCACGCACGATCAGAAGGAAGCGTTGTCGATGGCCGACCGCATCGCGGTGATGAACGGCGGGAAGATCGTGCAGGTGGGCGCGCCCGAGCAGGTCTACAATCGCCCGGCCAACCGTTTCGTGGCCGACTTCGTGGGCGAGGCCAACTTCATCGAGGGCAAGGTGGCGTTGGAGGGCGGCAAGGCCCGCGATTTCGCAGGCGGCGCGCGGAGGATCGACACGCCGGTGGGCACGTTGTTCACCGCCGACGAGCGGTGCGGCCCGGCCGGCTCGAAGATCACCTGCTGCATCCGGCCTGAACGGGTTGGCCTGTCAGCCACCGGCCCGACGCCCCAGGCTGACCCCGCCGCCGCGGCTGTGCCCGCGACCGTCGTCAGCAGCACCTACCTGGGGGAGATTCGCCAATACCTCTGCCGCCTGGGCACGGGCGACACCTGGCGGATTTCGTCCCTGGCCGATCGAAACAAGGCGTTCGATGCCGGCACGCCCGTCATGCTGCGTATCGCCGCTTCAGATGTGGCGGTGATTCCAGACTAGCGATCTGTCGCTCGTCAAACGATGGATTAGGTGCCACTGCTGCGGTGTTTGCAGCAGTGTTGACGCCATGCACGGCTGCACACGACGCAGCCGTGGCACCCATCGCTTCATCTGCGACAGAGCACCAGCCGGATCGTGGTCGCAAACGCCGCGACCACGGCACCCGCGTTACTGACCACCGGCTACCGACCACTGTCTACTTGTAGTCCTTGCTCAATACCACGGGCGTTCGGCCGGGGCTGGCGACGCCTCGACGCTCCAGCAGCGAGCCATCCAGCCGGTAGAGTTCTACCAGCGACTTGAGATAGTCGGCCACCGCCTGCACCTCGGCGATCTGGGCGACCAGCAGGTCGCGCTGCGCCGTGGCCACCAGCAGCGAGGTGCTGCTGCCGACGCGGAACTTCTCAGTCTCGGCCCGGACGGTCTCTTCCTGCGCCTTGCGGGTAGCCCCCTTGGCGAACACCTGCTCGTTGGAACGCACCACCTCGATGTAGGCCGTTCGCACGTCCACCTCCGCCAACTGGGCCTGGTTCTTCAGCGCCTCCTTGAGCTTGTCCCGGTTGAGCGTAGCGGCGGTATTTTTGGCCTCGGCCGCCCGGTTGAGCAGCGGGTACTGGAAGTCCAGCCCCACTTCCATGTCATAGCTGGGGCCATGAGTGATGTTGTTGAGCGACGGGCCGAACGAGCCGGCGTAACCGGTGCGGCCAAGGTTGGTGAACAGGTCCAGTTGCGGCAGCAGGCCGTTGCGCGTCTTGACGATCTCCAAGTCCCCGCGATTGACCCTCAGCCGCGCCTCGTTGAGGTCCGGCCGCATACGGAAGCCCACCTTCACGTGATCTTCCACGGCGCCCAGGTCCAGCGCGGGGATCGTCGGCAACTCGCGGGGGACGATCTCGCGGTCGAAGAGCTTCGCCCCCGGCGGATTAATCAGGCAGAGCATGCTGAGCCGAACGTTCTGAAGCGCGCTGCGGGCATTGATCAGCGTCGACTTTCGAGACGCCACCTCGGCCTCGGCGGCGGCCCGCTCCGTCTCGGCCAGTTTTCCCACGGCGATGCGCTCGTTGGTATCGTTAAGCTGATCCTCGGCCAGTTGGAGCGACTGCTCGACGATCTCAATCTGCCGCTGGGCCAGGACATAGTCCCAGTAAGTCTCTTCGGTGCTGGCCACCAATTGCTCGGCAAATCCCCTCAACTGGTACTGGGTGGTCAGGACGTCGATCTTCGCCTGTCGCAGGGAGGCCAGGTTGGCCGCGATGCTACCGCCTTGCAGCAGCGACTGGTTGATCGACAGCCCGGCGCGCGAGCCGAACAGGTCGGGGTCGTTATTCTGGACATTGGTCGTGAGGCCTAGATCTATGGTCGTGCCCGTGGGCAGGAATTCGCTAATGCCGACCAATCCGTCGGTACTCTTTCCAACGAAAGAGTCGATTCCGGGAAACTTTGTCTTGGTTCTCTGGGTCGACACTCCCGCGAAGAAGTTTGGATCGAACGCCGCCCGCTGGATCATCACGCCGGTCCGAGAAATCTCGGGGTTATAGCGTTCCACGACCAGTGCCTCGTTGTTCTCCAACGCCTGAAGGATGGCATCGGGCACCGTCAGCTCGATGGGGCCGGTGGAAGGCACGGCCCGGGCGGCAGGCTTGGTGGTGGGCTCCTTGGGCTTTTGGGTCGCGGAGGGCGCGGCGGGTTCCTTTTGGACCGGGCCCACGTAATCCGACGGGCTGGTCACGTCATAGGAGACGCAGGAGGGCAGAAACAGGCAGAACAGCGAAATTCCAACGACGCCGATGCAACGCTTCGCCATGCCGGTCATTTTCCATTATCTCCGTCTAGCCGCGGACACTCGCCAGCAGAGGGCAATCCATGCCCGTGTCCCTTCTGCTTCACAAGTCGGCATTTGCTCTTCCGGCCGATCACTCATATCGCAGCGCCTCGACGGGGTCCATCGCGGCCGCCCGGCGGGAAGGATACCAGCCGAAGAACACGCCCACTATCGCCGAAAAAGCCACCGACAACAAGATGCTGGAGGGATCGACGCTGGCCGGGAACGGGCACAGCGTTGGGTGCTCGCGTGACAGCCAATCGATCAGCCTGGCCGTCGCAACGCCCAGAGTCGTGCCAATGAGCCCCCCCAGGCCGCTGATAATCATCGACTCGATGAGGAACTGCGTCCTGATGTTGGACCGCTTGGCGCCGATGGCCATTCGCACGCCGATCTCCCGCGTGCGCTCCGTCACCGTCACCAGCATGATGTTCATGATGCCGATGCCTCCCACCAGCAGCGAGATGCTGGCGATGCCGCCCAGCAGGAAGGTGAACGTCCTGGCCGTATCGGTGAGTTCGCGGATGCGGTCGGCCTGGTTGCGGACCTCGAAGTCCGCCGTGCCCGTCTCGGGAATGCGGTGCCGCTTCTTGAGCAGGGCCCTCACTTCTCCCTCCAGCACGCTCAGATCCTTGCCGTCCTGGGCCTGGATGTCGATCTCCCGCAGGTAGTCCAGGCCGAACATCTGCTTCATGGCGATGCTCAGCGGGATAATCGCCTGGTCGTCGGGATTGAACCAGCCCTGGTCGCCCTTGGCCTTGAGCACCCCGATGACCGTGAAGTTGATGCCCTTGATCTTGATCGTCTCGTTGAGGGGATCGTTGAAGCCGAAGAGGTTCTGCGCGGTGACCGGCCCGATCACGGCGACACGACGCGCGCTGTCGGCCTCCGGGTCGGTAAAGCAGCGGCCGGTCTCCACTTCAAAGGCCCGGATGGGCAGGTAGGTCAGCGACGACCCGGTGACGCTAGTTCGGGTGTTGCGGCTGAGGTACTTGATCTGGGCCTGACCGCTGACCACGGGGGCGACGGCCTTGATGCCCAATTTTTCGCACTGGGCGGCGATGGCCTCGGCGTCGGCGACCGTCAGCGTCTGCTGCGTGCCGCTCATGACGCCGCGAGACTGGTTCTGCGCCGGACGGATGATCAGCAGGTTGGAACCCATGGCCATGATTCTCGAAAGAATCTGCTTCTTGGCCCCGGCGCCGATGGCCAGCATGGCGATGACCGCCGCCACGCCGATGACGATGCCCAGCATCGCCAGCAACGAGCGGAGCTTGTTGGCCATGAGGCTGCGGATGCCCACCTTGACGATGACCCAGAACAGCATGGTCAGATCCTCCCCGGAGCGTCAGAGGTGCCGGGGCGCTGGACAATGCGTCCGTCGCGCAGGTGAATCTGCCGCCGGCAATAGGCCGCGATGTCCGGTTCGTGCGTCACGATGATGATGGTGCGCCCCTGGGCGTTGAGGGACTTGAACAAGGCCATGATCTCCTCGCCGGTCTTGCTGTCGAGGTTGCCGGTGGGCTCGTCGGCCAGTAGGATCGCCGGGTCGGTAATCAGCGCGCGGGCGACGGCGACGCGCTGCCTCTGCCCGCCGGACATCTGGTTGGGCGCGTGGTGCATGCGGTCGCGCAGGCCCACGACGTCCAGCGCCGCCGCGGCGCGATCCTTGGCGTGCGACAGGCCCGCGTACAGCAACGGCAATTCGACATTCTCCAGGGCGTTGAGCCGCGGAAGCAGGTTGAAGGTCTGAAACACGAAACCGATCCGCTGGTTGCGGATCTCAGCCAGGCGGTCTTCGCCGAGGGTGGCGACATCCTCGCCGGCCAGCTTGTAGGTCCCGCCGTCGACGCGGTCCAGGCAGCCGATGACCTGCATCAGCGTGCTCTTGCCGCTGCCGGAGGGCCCGGTGATGGCCAGCATCTCGCCCTCGGCCACGTCGACATCCAGGCCGTCCAGCGCGCGGACCGTCTGTCCGCCAAGTTCGTAGACCTTCGTGAGTGACCGGGCCTCGATAATCAATGCCGGCGCCCTCCGCCCGGCGCGCCCGGTCCGCCGATCATCACCCGCTGGCCGCCGCCGCTCCACTTGCTGTTGGCATCGCTCTTGCGAAAGGTCACGGTGTCGCCCTCGGCCAGGCCGGAGACCACTTCGGTCTTCAGGCCGTCATTGATGCCCAGTTCCACGGCCCGCTCCTCGCTGGCCTCGCCCTTGGCAAGCATTGCGATGAACTTGTGGCCCTTTCGCGTCACCGCGTCGACCGGCACGGTCAGTACGCCCTCCCGCTGGGCCGCCACAATCTCCACGTTGGCGGTCATCTCGGGCTTGAGCATCGCCTTCTGCTGGCCGGTCACCTCGATCTTGACCTCGAAAGTCACCACGTTGGAAGCGCTGACCCCCTTGACGGCGATCTGCACGACCTTGCCGCTAAAGGCCTTGCCCGGGAATGCGTCGGCGGTGATGACCGCTTCCTGGCCTTCCTTGACCTTGCCGATTTCGCTCTCGTCCACCGAGGCCACCACGAAGACGCGCGACAGGTCGGAGATCGTCAGAATCGTCGTGCCGCCCCCGACGGTACTGGTGCCCGAAGAGATGATCTGCCCGATCTGCACCGGCCGGCTGGAAACCACGCCGTCCATCGGCGAGACCACTTTCGTGTCGTTGAGGCGGTCCTGGGCGATGCTCTGGTCGATCTTGTCCGACTCGACCTGGGTCTCGGCCAGCTTCACGTCCTGGCGCTTGACCTCCAGCGCCGCTTCCTGGGCCTTGAGTTCCTCGATCGCCACGGCAGCGTTCCTCATGTTGACCTCGGCCTCGATGGCGGACGTCGCGGTCGTGTCGTACTCTTCCTGGCTGGTAAGCTTTTTCTCCAGCAGTTGCTTCATGCGCTCGCTCCTGGCGCGGGCGTCCTTGGCGCGGGCCTGGGCCGATTCGTAGGCGGCCTTGACCCTTTGCTCGGAGGTGGCCAGGTTCTGCTTGGCGATTTCCAGGTTCTGCTTGGCGCTGTCGAGCCTGGCCTGGGAGGCCGTGACCTTCACCCCCGCCTGACGCAACACCCGCAGCATGTCGTTGGGGTCCAGTTCGGCCAGCAAGTCGCCGGTCTTGACCGTGTCGCTGACATCGAAGGGCAGCTTGGCGATCTGGCCGCTGGCCTTGCACTTGATCTCCACGTCCAGGTTGGACACGACTCTGCCGGTGGAGGCGACGGCCTGGCGGATGTCGCCCCGTTCGACGGCGGCGGTGGCGGTCTGAGTGCCGACTTCCTTCTCGGGCGCCTTTCCCTTCAGCAGGAATCCGCCGAGAGTGCCGAGAATCAGCAGGCCCGCCACAGCGATGGCTATTTTCTTTTTCATCATCCTCTTCCTCACTCACCTGCCGCAATTCAACAACTGACGCAATATTAGGTTAACGCGGTAACAGTCCGGAAATTGCCGAACCGCCACGACGACTCTGGGCGTGCTCAAACTTCTGGCGATGCCGTTTCCTAGCTCGAAGAGCGTCTGATAATAGCCCCGTCCGAAGCGCAGCGAAGGGCGGGGTAGGCAGGTGCCCCGGCATTGAGAGCCCTTTATGGGCGATTGAGGCCGTGGGCGCAGGCAGGTTATCAATCGCCCGCAAGGGGCTCCATTACGGAACAGGCCGCTTTCCCCGGGCTGCGCTTCGCTCCGCCCGAGGCTATCACGACAGCGCTAGTTTAGCTCAAGAGAACCGCGAGAGTTGTCCGATAGGCTTTCTGGAGCAAGGATGCTCCGGGAGAATCACGGATGACCGGCGAGCAGATTGCCTCATTGCAGGCGGAA
>JBAZTO010000007.1:0-98923 GCA_041661865.1 Phycisphaerae bacterium
CTGACGCAATTCCTCCGGCTCAATCCCGACTTCCTTGTCCTGATCCATCGTTGTCTCCTCATGTGGATTGTCAATATGAGAAGATATTCCGATTATTCCGAAAGCGCCAGAAGAATTTGTCACACCCACGGAGCTTCAGAACAGCCAGCTGTGCGGCGTAGACTCACTCTTGGCGAAGGGCTGTGCAACGGTGCTGTCAGAGGCGTCCGTATCGGCAACGACGGCTTCGGCTTCCAGTTCCTTCTGGTAGGCCATCTCCTCTTGGGCCGTCGGCTCATCCACGTAGGTCGTTGCGGCTATTGTGCTCTTGTCGCCGGCCACGGCGGCGGGCGCCGCGGGGCGTGAGAGACTGCGGAAGTACTTCTCGAACCTTCGGGAATCGCCCGACAGCCGAGGCTGCTTGGCCCAGCGAAGGTGGCCCAGGTACTCACGCAGCGCGTCATCATCAAACTGCGCGAGGAAGCCGGCATGGGCGGTGTTGTTCTTCGTGAGAATCTCGTCAATGAGTTGTCGCTTGGTCATAGAACTTCCCTACTGGAGTAATGGGCAGGCGTTGCGAGCGTCCTGCACAAGGATGTTATCGGCGCCGAATTGCCGAAAACTTTAGGCCAAGGCGGAGGGCAGTCAGTTTTGTGGCAATTGGGGGGCGCAAACTCTATACTCTACACCTGTTGCCCAATAAGAATGGGTGGAGTGCATTATGCAGAATTGGATCGCTGACATAGAGTTTGAGAAGTTTTCGCCGCTGGCCCGGGCCAGCAAGACGCTGCTGATCAACCCCTTCGCCAACTACGCGCCCAGCGGTATGTTGCGTTGGCTGCTGAAGATGACCCGCAGCGAACTGGCCGAGGCGAACTGGGCTGATCCGGGCGGCTGGCGGAGCATGGTCATCAGCTACGACGGCCGGCCCCGCCAGTGGGCCGACAAGCTGCTGGTGGGCAGCGGCACGATTCCCACGGCCTTGCGCAACCGCCGGGTGCTGGCGGCCCGGATCATCGCCAGGTTGATCGACCAGTGCCCGCGCCAACCGGCGGAGGTGCTGTGCGTGGGGGCCGGGCCGGGTCAGATCATCATGGACGCCCTCAGCCAGGCCCGGCTGGAGAGCCTGGCGACGTTGGTGGACCTCAGCGATGCCGCCCACGACCACGCCCGCTCGTCGGCCCGGAAGCGCGGGCTCGATGGCCGCCTAAAGTTCATCAAGGGCGACGTGTGCAACATCTCCAGCATGCTGGCGGGCTATCGCCCCGACATCGTCAAGATGATCGGCATTTGCGAGTACATTCCCGACGAGCCCCTGGTCGCCATCGTCAGGTCGCTGGCGGCGGTCATGCCGGCCGGGGCGCCGGTGGTGGCCAACAGCCTGTCGCGGTCCCACGGAACCGACCGCTTCTTCCGCCGAGTGTTCGGGCTGCACATGATTCACCGAAGCGATGTTCAGTTGCAGGCGATACTGGCCACGGCCGGGTTTGGATCGTTCTTCTCGGTACCCGAGCCGCTGAAGGTCTACGACGTCATCGTGGCACGCCGGCAAGGCTGAGCCCTCCGCCGACGCGAAAGGAAATCGATGCCCGAATTATCACTGCCGTGGGGAAAGCAGGAACTGAAAGTCACGCTGCCGGAGCACTGGAAGCTCCAGCAGGTGGCCCGCTCTTCGCTGCCCGCCGCGGGCGAGGATTGGCCCCAGCGCATGGCCGCCGCCCTGGGCCAGCCCACCGGCGAGTTGAGCCTTGCCCAACTCCTGGCCGCGCGGCGAAACGGGCGGATCGTGCTGGTGGTGGAGGACATGACCCGTCACAGCCCGCTGCCGGCGATCCTCGACGTGGTCATGCGGGAAGTGGAGCACGCACGGGTTCCCAGCGATCAGGTCGAGATCGTCATTGCCGCGGGCATGCACCTGCCGCTGACGGCGGAACAGGCGGCAACCAAGCTCGGGCCCTACGCAAGCTCGCTTCGCTGGCGGTGCAACCCCTGGCAGGATCCATCCCAGTATGTCCATGTCGGCGACGTCGATGCGATGCCTGTTCTGATCGATCGCGGCGTGGCGGAGGCGGATCTGCGGATTATCATCTCGTCGGTCAGCCCGCACATGCAGGCGGGTTTCGGCGGCGGGTACAAGATGTTCACCCCCGGCTGCGCGTCGATCCAGACGATTCGGGCGTTGCACCAGCTTGGCCTGGGCGACAAGGCCGAGCAGAGGGTCGGCACCGACTCGGCGCACAATGCGATGCGTCAGGCCATCGACCGGGCGGGTGTGCTGGTCGACGCCCACAAGGGCAAGAGCTTCGCCATCCAGTATGTTCTGGACGAGGCGGACCTGCCCTCGCTCATGGCGGCCGGCGACGTGCAATCGGCCCAGCAGATGCTGGCCAAGCGATGCAATGTCGCCTGCGGGGTGGTGGTGGAAACACCGGCCGACGTGGTGGTGGTCGATGCCCATCCTCGCGATTATGATCTTTGGCAGTCCTTCAAGTGCATCGCCAACACGATTTGGGCGGCCCGACCCAACGGCGTGATTATCTGCCTGACCCGCTGCGAGGCGGGGGCCGAGGGAATGAAGTTGCCGCGATGGACCCTCAGCGGGACATGGGCCAGGAGACTGGTCCGGCTCTTCGGCGGCACGAGGCTGGCCGCCCTGGTCAATCGCCTGGCGCCCAGCCTGGCCAGCGATGCGTCGTTCTTCATCCGCATTGCCCTTCAAACGATCCATCGCAACACGGTGCTGATGGTTTCCCCGACGCTAGCGGCGATGGAAAAGCCTTTCCCCGGCCTGAGCGTTTACGCCACCTTCGAGGAGGCTGTGCAGGCGGCCACCCGTATCCTGGGCAGATCACCCCAGCGCGTCATCGCCTTCCCCAGCGGCGGGACGACCTTCCCCATACTCGCCGCCACACCCGCCCGATCCACCCAAGAGTAACGGGTCCGTATTGCCTGTAAGTGGCATCAAGTCCAACGGTAAAATGATTCCAGCCGTCTTCTCTGGATCGGATCGCTCCCGCGCAGATACACAAATGACTTAAGTCGTCTCGGTTTCTGCATAATTACGCAAGTTTTTGCGCAATAAGTTTATTTTCGTGAAATACAATCGAATATTTTTGTAGCTTTTGCCAACCGAGCTATACTGACCATGCTTGAGATACGGCTATTGTGCCTATCTTGCTTTTTGCACGTCCGTAGCCATGGGTTGTTTAGTCCGAGGTCGTCGTAGTTCGCGGACTTTGGGCAGGTGGAAGGCTGTCCTGTCCGTAGATCGCTGTCTTGTTCTATTCGTGAAAGTTTAAACAGGACGACAGACGCCTCGATGTCTCGCTGTTTCCCTGAAAGTTTTTTATCCTGTTTGGAGAATCTGCGTTTTGTATCAATGTCTGCATCCTCCCCGGCCGCGTGGGCCCAGAGGCGAATCCTTAAGGGCACAATCGCAAAGGAGATTAACGATGGCCAACAAAGGATCAATCAAGTTTGTGGTAGCTGCGACAGTAATTGTCTTAGTGTGTACGTCGATGTCGATGGCATTGGATCGAGCCTTTCCCGGGGCCGAAGGCTATGGCGCCTTTGCCACGGGCGGACGCGGCGGCAGCGTCTACCATGTGACGAACCTAAATGATGGCGGTAGCGGTTCACTGCGTAACGGTTGCTGGGGCAACAACGTTACGATTGTCTTTGACATTGGCGGGACCATCCCTCTGGCCAGCACCCTCTGGGTCGACAGCATGACCGGTGTGACCATCGCCGGACAGACGGCCCCCAGCGACAGCGGCGGCATTTGTGTCAAGAACTACAAGGTACGCCCCGGCACGGCAACCAGTGGACTGGTCATGCGGTACATTCGCATCCGCCCCGGCTATGGGCCTGACGGCAACAACCAGACCGTGGATGGCCTGGATATGCGATGCACTAACACGATCATCGACCACGTCTCGGCTTCGTGGGGCACTGACGAGTGCCTCTCCTCCCAGGGTACCAACATCACCGTCCAGTGGTGCATCATCAGCGAGGGCATCAACCGCGCCACGCACGGCTACGGTTCGTTGATTGCGCCGCAGGCCAATGGGGCCCGGCATAGCTGGCACCACAACCTCTATGCCCACCATCTGGGCCGCACGCCTCGCTTCGGCGCCCAGAATGGCGCCAACGACTTCCTGGCCGAGTACGTCAACAACGTGACCTACAACTGGGGCACCAGCGCTGACTGGGGCACCTGGGGCTGCGTGGGCGCGGAATACCTCAACACCAACTGGGTCAAGAACTATGCCATCGCCGGCCCCAACACGGGAGCCGCTTCCTACTGCAACACCGTAATGAACACCAGCGCCAGCGGCGCCACCTGCAAGGTCTATCATACCGGCAACCTGATCGACAGGGACAAGGCCACTGACCACGACGGCGTCGCCGTGATCAACACCAACTTCAAGGGCGGCAGAGTGATTCAGGCCAGCCGCTATGCGGTCGATGCCAACTACGCCATCACCGAGTCAGACGCCAACACGGCCTACCAGGCGGTGCTGGCTGGCGCGGGCGCGACCCTTCCGGCGCGTGACAGCCGTGATACGTATGTCGTGAACAGCGTCATCAACCGCAACCGCGCCATCATCACCACCACGCCCGCCTATCCGAGCCTGGCGGCGGGCACAGCCCCGACCGACACGGATGCTGACGGCATGCCGGACAGTTGGGAGACCTGGTACGGCACCAACCCCAATACCGCCGACAATAACGGCGACCTGGATGCAAACGACGCGTACACCAACCTCGAGCGGTATCTACAGTACCGCGTGGACGCCAACAGTGTTACGCCGGGCCACTAAGCCGGGCGAGATACCAGTAGCAAGCATTTGACGTAATCCAACTGGAGCCGAGGCACTCGCCTCGGTTCCAGTTGTTTTTTTGCGGGGAACCCCGCGGCTTGGTGGAAGGGGCGGACATGTGCTAGACTGGGAACCTGTCGGTTCCAACAAGATTGTGTGTAAGCCAATGACTACCGCGATTGAGCCCTTCAACATCATGGCCAAGCCGGTGTGCGGCGTGTGCAACCTCGCCTGCCGCTACTGCTACTACATCGACAAGCCGGCCCAGTTGTATCCCGGCGTGGCCAACCCGCGGATGAGCGACGAGGTGCTGGAGTCTTACACCCGCCAGTATATGGAGGCCATGCCGCGGGAGTGCACCTTCGGCTGGCAGGGGGGCGAGCCGCTGCTGGCGGGCAAGGCTTTCTTTGCCCGGGCGATGGAGTTGCAGAACAAGTACCGCCGGCCCGGCCAGGGGGTGGCCAACGCCCTCCAGACCAACGGCACGCTGGTGGACGAGGAGTGGGCCTCGTTCCTGGCGGACAACAAGTTCCTGGTGGGCATCAGCCTGGACGGTCCGCCGCAGTGGCACGATTCCTTCCGGCGCGACGGGGCCGGGGGGCCGAGCTTCCACCGGGCCTGGGCGGGCCTGGAACTGCTGGCCAGGCACGGGGCGGAGTTCAACGTCCTGGTCACGCTCAACAGCATCAACGCCCCGCATGCCGGCGACATCTACCGCTATTTCGTCAATCGCGGCATCCGCTACCTGCAGTTCATCCCGATCCTCGAACGCACCGCCGATGACCAGCCGACCGACTTTTCCTGCACGGGCGAGCAGTTCGGGCGGCTGATGATCGACGTCTTCGACCTCTGGGCGGCGCGGGACGTGGGCAAGGTCTCCGAGCGGCTGATCGACTGCGTCCTGCACACGATCATCTATGGCCGATCGTCGATGTGCTGCCACGCCAAGAGCTGCGCCAACGCGTACGTGCTGGAGTGGAACGGCGACCTGTACGCCTGCGACCACTTCGTCTACCGGCAGTGGCGGGTGGGCAATATCCAGCAGGAGGGCCTGGCCCAACTGCTGGCGAGCGAGAAGCTCCGGGAGTTTTCGCTGATGAAGCGCGAGCTGCCGGCGCTCTGTCGCGATTGCGAGTTCCTGGCCTACTGCAACGGCGGCTGCCCCAAGCACCACCGCCCGATCGGAACCGATCCGGCGCGGGTCAACCATTTCTGCGAAGGCTACAAGACGTTCTTCCGCCATGCCCTGCCGGAGCTGAAGCGCGTGGCGGAGTACGTCAAGTTCGGCCGCCTTCCGCCGGCCAAGACAGCCGGCCCGGAAGGGGCCAGGCCCGTCGGCGGCGCGGTCGGTCGGAACGAGCCCTGTTCCTGTGGTTCAGGGCGGAAATACAAGAATTGCTGCGGAAGAGGAAAGATCTGACATGAATGGAATCGCGGTATGTGGGGTGGCGGCGGCCTTGTGGATGATGACTGCGCCGGGCCGGGCCCAGGGAGGCGCCAGGGAATCTCTGCCGGCCAGCCCGATCGACCGATGCGTCCCCGCCGTCGGCGACTACACGTACTTCTGGTGGGAAAACGGCTTCCCCTTCTATTACGCCTGCGGCAAGCGGACCAACAACGACCGGCCGCAGGTCATCTGCTTCCAGACCGGGCGATTTGGCCTGAGCCTCGACGCCCAGAAGTTGCAGATCCTCCACTTCGGCCCCATCGCACAGGCGATTTCCTACGAGCAGGCAGCCCGGCATGATGCCGCCGCATTGGAGGCGCTGGCCCCGGCGGAGCTGAGCTTGACGATTCAGTCCGGCGCCAGGCGTTACACATGCACATCGGCGGCGGCAGACCAGGCTGACGCCAAGGAGTTCCCCGTTCGCGTCATCGACAGCGGCCGGTGGTTCCAGCGCGTGGATATCCAGCAACTGGTGTTCAAGGACGAGGCGGGCAACGTGGCGGATGTGAAAGGGCGGCTGGAGATTTCCGCCTGGCCCGACCGGCTGAACCTGTTGCTGGAGGTCATCCCGAACGCCGAGATGGAGGCCGGTCCGATCGAGATCACCCTGCGGCAAGGTGGCAAGAGTTTCACCGGCAAGGCGCAGGGCGATGGGCCAGCCGGGGTGGCGCAGCGGGCGTCGGTGGCGATCATGCCCGTGGAGAGGGTCGCCGCCCCCGATGAACCCCCGGCCGTGGAAGTGCTGGCCACGGACATCACCGCCCGAATCCCAGGCGCCGCCTCGCCATCCGCTGCCGCCATTCAGCCCGTCACGGCCGCTTCGAGTGTGCCCGTGCGATACGACGCGGAGTACGGCTACTACTGCCTGGAACTGCCCAAGCAGGACGATCGCGACGGTTATGCCCGGGTGAAGCTCTCGCTGTCGAATGACAGCGACGGCGACCGCACGGTGAGGCTGTTGTTCAACCAGGATGTCGTTTCCCACAACACTGGCCTGACGCCGATCCTTCGTGACGAGGCGGGCCATCCCACCGGCATTCCGGTGCAGATTTCCAAGAACTGGCACGGCAGGCAGACGACGATATGGGCCGGCAATTGGCTGCATGCATTCACGAGCGTCTATCTGCCTGCTCACAGCCGGCTGGACTGCGAGCTGACCGTCGCGTATGCCCACTGGGGGACGTTGCCGGCTGCCTCGCACGCGCAACTGTGCCTGATCGGCTGGGGCATTAACGGTTTCTGGGACCAGGCGGCCATCGGGAGCTGGGGCGAGAGCATCTGCTACGAACCCGATCGCACCCAGCGGCGATGCATGATCGACGATATTCGTCCGATGATGGTTTACGGCATGCATGGAACCCAGTCCAAGTGGGCCTGGACCAACAATGTCGGGGGCGGGGACTTCCTGGTCTACCTCGACGCCAATGGCGTCTACCAGCCTCCCAGGGCCACGCACATCAGCTACCTCGATTACGGCCCGAACCTTACGCGCGTTGTCTATTCGCAGACGACCGCCGACGGCCGCATCGCCTGCCGCGTGGAAGTTTCCAGCCCGCGATGCGATGACATGAATCGCGCCATCCATCGCTTCCGCTACGACGTGCTCAAGCCCACGCCCTTCAGCCGCCTGGCGTTCTACCAGCTTGGAGCCGACCACTACCTCGGCCACACGGTGGGCAAGATTTCTCGCGGCGATGCCAGCGGCATGAAAGAGGAGTGGGATAATCAGGAGCCCAACGATATCGGTTACCTGCGATCCGGCATCCCCTGCACGGGCGCCGAGCCGTGGTTCTCGCTGCACCAGGCGGTCAGGCCGGAAAAGACCATCAACCCCTGGGCCAATCGCGGCCTGGTGATCCGCTCGTGGAAGGCGCGGTTGGGCGGCAAGGATGCCGCTCCCTTCGCGGCCATATACAATTCGGGCGATTACAAGCAGTACGGTCCCGTCCTGGAGTTGTCCGCCCCCCCGGAAGTGAAGGAACTGTTGCCGGGCGACTTCGTCGAGGCGGAGGTGGAATTGCTGGTCGTGCCGCAGGTGGCGGAGGAATATTACGGGCCCAACGAGAACTTCAGGGCCTCGCTGCTGACCGGCGCCGACACATGGCGACCGGTGCTGCGACAGGCGGCGGGCAACGACCTGGCAGTGGCCGTGAAGAAGGGCCGCCTCGTTTGCAGGTATCCCATCCAGATCGAGGCCGATGACAGCGGGCAGGCAGAGTTCGAGGTCACCGGCGGGGTCGGCTACGTGCCGGTCACCTTCAGCGGCCTGCGCCAATATCGCGGCATGGAGTTGTGGCAGGATGCCGGCGAGGGCTTGCGGAAGGTTGATCAGGCCCGCCTGGGCAACGACTTCTGGCAAACCGGCTACGACGCCGCGAGCAAGACGTGGCAGCGGACCTATAACGTCGGCCTCGATTCACCGAACGATGCGAGGCGAACAGTGCGGTTTGTGCTCAAGAGGCAGGCCGATTAAAAAAAGTAGCCGCGAATTACGCGAATGATGCGAACAGAAAGAAATTCCTCTTCGCGGTTCTTCGCGCGATTGGCGGCTTGATGGGCCGTCACATCACCCATCCGCCATCGACGTGCAGGTTCTGGCCGGTGATGTAATCGCTGCCCAGCAGGAACAGGACGGCATTGACGACGTCGGCGGGGGCGCCGGGGCGCTTCAGGGGGACCAGCGGGAGCACCCGCTCCTTGTATTCTTCCGACGTGCCTTCCTGCCACAAGGCGATGCCCGGGCCGACGGCATTGACGCGGATGTTTCGGCCGGCCAGGGCCCGCGCGGCACTCTGGGTCACGGAAATCAAGGCAGCCTTGGACGCGCAGTAAGCGACGTGGTCGCGGCGGCCTCGCTCGGCGGCGGAGTCGGCGATGTTGACGATGGCCGAGCCGTCGGGCATGAGCGGGAGGGCATGTCGGATGCACAAAGCCGGGGCCCGGGCGTTGACGGCCAACTCGGCGTCCCACTGCGCTGCCGTCAGTTGCTCCAGCGGCGTGGGGTGATAGATGGCGGCGTTGTTGACCAGCACGTCCAGCCGTCCAAAGGTTCGCGCGAGGGCATGGAACATCGCCTCGATGTCAGCCTCGTTGGCCAGGTCGGCCTGGAAGACCTCGGCCCGTCGCCCCATCGCGCGAATGTTCCGCGCGACTTCCAGGGCTTGCTCGCTCGACCCGTTGAAATGGATGGCCAAGTCGGCGCCTGCCTCGCCCAGCGCCAGGGCGATGGCCTTGCCCAGCCGCTTGGCTGAGCCGGTCACCAATGCGATTTTGCCGGACAGGTCCATTATTCAAACCCTCTGCGGCCGCCCGCCTACACCTTGACCTTCAGCCGTTCGCCCTTCTTGAGGTCCAGTGCCAGGGCCGCCAGCAACTCCGCCGCCGCCTGCGCATCCCGCAGATCCAGCAGGCCGACGGTCGTGTGCATGTAGCGGTTGGGAATGCCGATGACCGCCGAGGGCACGCCGCCCTGCTTATTGTGAATGATCATCGCGTCGGTCCCGCCGGTCAGGTGGAAGGCCTCGACCTGGAGCTTGAGCTTCTTCTTCCTGGCCAGGCCGCGGAGGCGGGCCGTCAGCACCGGATGGTGCTCGCGCCCCAGCGTGATCGTCGGGCCAGCGCCCATCTTGACCTCGCCGTGTTCCTTGTTGTTGATGCCCGGCGAATCGGTGGCGTGCGTGACGTCGATGGCCACGGCCAGGTGCGGGTTGATGTTGAAGACATTCATGGCCGCCCCGGCCCCGCCTTGCTCTTCCTGCACCGACGAGCAGGCGTAGATCGCGCAGGCGGGCTTGCCCTCCGAGGCGATCCGCAGCGCCTCGATGGCCGTCCAGGTGCCCACGCGGTTGTCGAAGCAGCGGGAGACGCCGACGTTCTTGTCGAACATCTCGAAGTCCTCGACGAAGGTGATCGGGTCGCCGACGGCTACGCGCTTCTTGGCGTCCTTGCCGTCCTTGGCGCCGATGTCGATGAAGCATTCGTGGAACTTGGGCACCTCGGCCTTCTTGTCGCGCTCCTGGAGGTGAATCGCCGTCGAGCCGATCACGCCGCGGACCTCGCCCTTTTCCGCGTGGATGATCACGCGACGCGACCGCAACAGGGCCGGGTCGACCCCGCCGATCCGCTGGAAGTAAATGAAGCCCTTCTCGTCGATGTGCTTGATCATCAGGCCCAACTCATCGGCGTGGCCGTCGAACATGAGCTTGGGGTCGCCCTTGGGATTGAGCACCGCGATGGCGTTGCCGTAACTGTCGGTGTGGACTTCGTCGGCGTACCTGCGGGCGTAATCGCACCAGACTTTCTGGCACGGCGATTCGTAACCGCTGGGCGAAGGCGTAGTCAGGAGGTCCTTGAGAAACTTGAAGGATTCGTCTCGCATAATGGATCCTTTGATAAAGTGGCCAAGTCGATCAACTGCAATACTCTAGCCCTGCCCGGAGCCGTTAGCAAGCCTGACCCTCCCCGCGCGGCCAAGCGGGCCCGCCGCATCGCCGCTTGCGTAACCGCTTGTTGCAGCGCCACTACGCTATACTTGGATGGAAGCTTTATCCAGAGGCAAAGGCCAGTCCACCCATGAGAAGAGTCAGTATCCGAACCAAGCTGGTGTTGCTGCTCGTGACGGTGGCGGCGCTGCCGATGCTCGTGGCCCTGCTGATCTTCACCGCTCGTTCGCGGAGCCTGGGGACCGAGAGCGTCGGTCAGACACTCACGGCGGCGGCACGGGCGCGCGCACTGGCTTTTCAACTGAACCTCGTTGGAGAAGCCGACAAACTTCAGGTCGCCCTGGCCCATGACACCGCGGTTCATCGCTTCCTCGACAAACGGCATTACCAGAGGTCTATGGAAGAGTTGAAGATCCTGGATGAGCGCTGGCCGACGTTGGCCCGCAACCATCCCTCTCTGTCAGGGGTACTGGATACTCCGCTGTCCCGGCAGCTTCACCTCTTGCAGGAAGATGACCCCAGCCTGGCCGAGATCATGGTCACCGACCGTTTCGGGCAGTTGGTGGCTTCGACGGGCAGAACCACGGACTTCTACCAGGGTGACGAGGAGTGGTGGCAGTGGGCCTGGAATGGGGGAGAAGGACAAGTTTACGTCCCGCCCATTGGTTACGATGAAAGCAGCAGGGTCTGGAGCGTGGACCTGTGTGTTCCCATCCGCCATGCCGAGACGGGCGAAGTCGTCGGCATCGTCAAGGCGGTTATTGACCTGTCGTCCTGGCTGCATCGGCTGCCGGTGGAGATTGTGCCCTGGCCGACCACGGCACTGCTGGTCCAACGGGACGGCACGGTCCTTTACCGGCAGGGGATGATGACGGCCGAAAGCCAGCCCTCTTCTCTTTTGAAAGGGCCCAGGCCGATTATCGTCAATGGCCCTGATACCTGGCGGGTCTCCCCGAATGGATGCATCTACGCCACCGGGACGATTAGCTTGCCCGAGAATATGGGCGGGGAAAAGGCTGAGGGCATCGACTGGGTGGTGGTACTCTGCGCCTCCTCCGCCGAGGCGCTGGCGGAAGTGCATGGTCTGAGCATGACGATCCTGCTGATCGGGCTGATTGCCATCGTGCTGATCCTGGCAATCGCGCTTTACTTGTCCGAGTATGGAGTGACCCGGAGGGTCCGCCTGCTGGCTCAGACTGCCCGCGAGGTAGCCCAAGGCGACCTTAGCCGGCGGATTGCGCCGCACTGGAAGCACAAGAAGCTTACCGGATTCGACGAGATCGACGCATTGGCCGCGGACTTTGACACGATGATCGGGGAGATCCAGCGGTCCTATGACACCATCAAGACCGCCAACGACCTGAAGGCCAACTTCATTCGCATTGCCGGCCACGAGTTTCGCACGCCCGTCAGCTACATCCTGGGCATGACGCGGCTGCTGCGGGACACCCACGACGCGGATCGGTTGCTGCACGGGGTGCAGATGATGGGCGCCAAGGCCAAGCGTCTGGACGATATTACGCAAGCCATGTTCAAGCTCATGCCCGAGGCCCCTTACGCCCATGCGATGCAATACTCGGACGTGGCGATCAAGGAACTTCTGGAGGAAGTATACCTGGACAGTTTTCCCTTCGTGGAACGGCGCCATCAGAAGCTGGTCGTGAACATCTCGTCGGATTTTCCACTCATCCGCGCCGACCATTACAAGCTGCGCGACGCAGTGGAGAACCTGGTGATGAATGCCGTCAAGTTCTCACCCGATGGAGCGACGGTGGCCATCAAGGCGAGGCGGGAAGGTGACAATGTTGTTATCGAGGTTACCGACGAGGGGGTAGGGATTTTGCCGGCCGACCAGCCCCACATCTTCGAGCCCTTTTTCAGCGGTTCGGACGTCATGAAGCATTCGACGGGCGAAGCGGACTTTCAGAAACGCGGCCTGGGCCTGGGCCTGACGGTGGTCAGGCATTTCGTCGTGCTGCACGGCGGGAAGGTTACCTTCACCACCAGTTCAGCCGGTTCCACCTTCAGGATCGAACTGCCCCTATCTCCACCTCCCTCCCAGGCGGCGGGCGAGGTGGAATAGGCCACGCTCAGCTTCGATCTTCGCCGGTACTGGGGGTGTAATTCCTGCGGATCAAATCGCGGAGGGTTTCCACAACTTCATCGGGATCGAAGGGTTTGGCAAAGTATGCGTCCGCACCGGCCTTGTAACCGGTGTTTCGGCAGTCTTCCGCGTCCAGGGCGGTCAGGATGACGATGGGCGTGTGACCGTTGTTCATCCCCCGCAGGCGCCGGCACGTCTCAAAGCCGTCCATCTCGGGCAGCATCACGTCCAGAAGCACCGCGTCGGCCTTGCGGCGTTGGAAAAGGTCAATCGCTTCGAGCCCGGTGTAGGCGGCCACGGCGTCCAGTCCATACAGGGCCATGAACTCTCGTTCCAACTCGTTCATCTCGACGTCGTCTTCGACCACCATCACGATGGGGCGGTGGTTGACACTCATAGCGCCCTCCTTGGGCAGTTTTTGGGCAAACCCCTCTCTGTGCCCATATCAATAGTACGATCCGAAACAGATGCTTCCTGCAACAAACAGTTCTATAATTAACGTTAGATGAACGGCGAACCCAAGAGCGAGAACCTCCTTCCCACCGGCGGGCAGCTACGGCGGGCCATCGAGATTTATCTACAGTATGCCTATGACAAGCCTCCGCGAGCGATGCTGGCTAAGTTCATTCCACCCGAGGGGTTCGAGCCGATCCAGTGGCTAATGGGGCCGAACATCGAGCGCGACCCGCCCGACGCGCCGGCAGAGAGCGTCCGCTCTTTCGTCCTGCGAATGGGCAACGGCATGTACCGGCACATGAAACTGCGGTTGTCGCGTCCGCCACGGAGCAATGTGTTCCTTCTCAGCGTCGACTCCCATGACGCGATCTTGTCGGCCCTCAAGGGATCGGCCGATTATGAAGCCATCGAGAGTCTCAAGCGGCACAACGCCATCGTCGCCGAGGCCATCCGCCTGGCCTGGGAGAACGAGAATCTCCCCACCGAGCGCGATTATCTTCGCTCCTGCCTGCGCGAGGCCCGCGCCGCCGCCCGCAATCAAAGCTCCAGCGGATGAAATATGCCGGGTGTCCAAAAGAAGCTGGTTTTCCTTGACTTACCCATGCCCCTGTTGATATCCTCATGGTGCTGTTTGTAGGGCTGTGCTAGGGTCGTTGGATTAGATGGAAGGTGGAGCGTTCGTCCGGGAAAACGCGCTCCCCTGTTTGCACGCAGGGAAGAATCTTAAGGAGTAGTCTCATGCAGTTACCTCCCCGAAACCGACAGGCCGATCCGGGCTTTCCGTGCCTCGAAAATCTCGAAGGCAGGCTCCTGCTGACAACGCTGACGATTCCGACCTCGGGGGATTACCAGCGATTCCTCTATCACAGCTCTCAGGACGAGACTGTCCTGGTAACCTTCGGCGGCCAGGTCGGCGACACGATCGAACTGCTGGCAATGGACTACGGCAACAACGTTGTGGACTTGCCGGGTGTGCTGATGTCGCAAGCCTCGCAGTTTTATTTTGGCCCAGATGACGTGGTGCCTTGGCCCGGCGGAATGTATGGCGAGCTGGTTACCTTCGGCGACGATTCCACCACATGGGTCGAAAACGTCAGCATGGCGGAGATTTTCGCTGTCTACGTCGCTAAGTCGTCTCCTGATACCGTAATGACTTTCTCGACGGTGTCGGGCACGCTTAATGACGCCGAGGAGCCTCTGTGGTCCGAAACAATAAGCACTTGGGGGGGAACTTCGGCGAACCTGGTGTTAATGGCGCCGGATCCGCTTGCCGCGCCCAGCGGTTCCGGCGGCGCGCTGGTGGGCGGGGAGTACTGGTACACTGACGACAGTGGCAAGCCCGTCTATGGGGCGGTTTCCTCCGATGCCGCGTTGTCCGTGAATCCGACGGGCGCTTTCCCCGGCGGGGCGCTCCGGCCGGGCATCACCGTCGCCAACTCGCAGGTGACCGACCAGAACACCGACCATCCCGAGGGAGTGGGCAACAGTGTTCAGGCATTGGCGATTGGTCCGGACGGCAAGTTCTATGTCGTTGATTCGGGCGTGTTCTCCTCCGACAGCTACAGCGACACAACGTCCTTCGGCGCCGGCCTGATCGTCAACACGCTGGCCATCGGCGCCAACAGCAGGTTCTACAGCGTCGACAACGCGCGCGGCACGATCCTGGACAAGGGCGACGGCCTGGGCGGCGACATCGACGCACTGGCCTTCAACTCCGCCGGCGTGATGTACTGGGTGGACAATACATCAACGGGCAGCACCCGCAACACACTGTGGAGGTCGCTCTCGCCGGACAGTGCGCCCATTTCCATCGGGACGATCCAGGACGGGCTTTCACCGGGCTTGAGCTACGATGTCAAGTCGCTGGCCTTCGACGAGAACGGCGTGCTCTACGGCCTGGCGACCGTGGTGGATCTGGACCCCTCGACGCCGCCGGAAATTCCGCTTCCGGCCAGCGCCGTCTATCTCATCAAGATCGACACCGGCACGGGTCTGGCCCATCGCGGCCCGCGCGTTCAGGACACCGATCCGGCCACGACCGATTGGCCCATCGCCATCGCCTTCGACGGCAGCGGCAACATGTACGGCGTGGACGGCAGCGACAACCTCGTCAGCATCAACCACCAGTTCGACAACGAAGGGATCGAGCCGGAAAACGGGCAGATGCAGGTGATCGCCCATTTGAACCAGACGGGCATCACGGGCATCGAGTTCGTCAACGGGCTGCTGTATGCCGTGACTTCCTCCAATCTCTACCTGGTCAATGCGGCCACGGGCGCCTGCACCGACCTGGGGCCCACCGGCGTCAGTGACATGGATTCCCTGGCCTTTGACCCGACCGACCCGACCCATCTGTATTCGGCAACCCACCATGTGGGCGGCCAGCAGCCCCTTCAGATCTCCCTGGACTCCGCCGCCAGGCTGCTTGTGGGCGGCAGCGAAGGGGATATCGACGATGCGCTCCCACTGATCGACGCGTCCAATCCCGACTTGGCGTACCGATCCGTCCACGCGATGGCCTTCAACGGCTCGCTCCTGTACGCGACGGGAGAGGCCGTGGACACCGACTTTGCCGATGGCTTTGACGACGCGCCCGCCGGGGTGTTCTTCCTCCAGATCGACCCTGCCACCGGCGCGGTCACGCGACTTGCGGCCCTCAGCGGCCCGGAAGACCTGTCGGGCATGGCGTTCGACAGCGCGGGCAATCTCTTCGGTGTTCATGACAATACTCTCTGGACTATCAACCTGGGCACGGGAGTGGCGACCTCGGTTTCGGCCGGCTTGCCCGCCAACATGATCGGCCTGCAGTTTGTCAGCATCGGCGGGAATGACGTCCTGTTTGGCCTCACCAGTGGCGGTGACCTGTACTCGATCAACCCGGCCGACGGCGATGCGACTTTGCTGGGCGATACGAACTTCACCACCCACGCCGGCCTGGCGGTGGACCCGGCCAACCCGGACTTCCTCTGGACGGCTTCCGACGCGGGCAGCTACGTCCTGGCCGACATCCCGCTCTTTGGCCGTCTGGTCAAGAACGACCAGGGCACAGTGCTGGGCAAGCTGCAATTGAAGGACTCGATCCAGGCGGCTTACACCTTCCAGATGGGCGGGATGGACTTCAACAGCGCCGGGCAACTTTACGCCTTCGCCACCGTAGTCAACATTGACCCGTTGAACGTGGACAGTGCCGCCGATCAGGCCAGGCCGTGGCTGGTCCGCATCGACCCGACCACCGGCGTGGTCACGCGCATTGCGCAGGTGACGACCAACCAGCCGCTGACCACGTTGTCGTTCTACGACAGCACGGAGTACTTCCCAAGGGACACGATCTTCACCACCGACGTCGGCGTCACGGATGTCTCAAACGTAACGAACTTGGGTGTTAACGCGACCAACCTGGCGATCAACAACGGCTTCTATTACACCGTCACCGCCACTGACCTCATAAGTACCGATACGATGTGGAATCCCGTCGTGGGATCGGTCGGCGCCCTGGCGGAGGTCTCCGAGATTGATAAGGAACCCGACGAAATCACTATCTCCTTCGGAAATATTAATTCATCAGACTTCGACGACACCGGACGGCTGTGGGCCGTGGGCGAAGTGCTTGACACCTCGGACCAAGAGCCCAACTACAGTGGCACCCACCTGCTCCAGATATCCACGGAACGATTTGTGCATATAATTCCCGGTGAGGACGGCGCGCCCGACACGTACGTCTATCGAGTGGCCGTCACGGTCGGGCCGGCGTTGAGTCGGACATTCTCCACTATCAGCTTCAGCGGCAGCACGCTCTACGGGATCGACGCGGCCACGGGCAATACCCTGTATACCATCGACCGTACCACTGGCGCGACGACCCTTCTCGCACAACTGGACGCGGGGAGCGTGGCGGAACCGTTCATCGGCATCGAAGTCCTCAACGGCTACATGTTGGGCGTCACGGCCACCCATCTCTATCTCATCGATCCCAGCACCGGCAAGTGCGTGGACCTGGGCGCAACAACGGGCGTGACCGACCTGACGGGCCTGGCCAACAATCCGGCCCAGGGTGACGTGCTGTACGGTGTCGGCAGCGATGGAAAGGTGTGGGAGATCGGCTTTGCTGTCCAGTTGAAAACGGTGAGAATGGACGGGACGACGGTTGCCCGCTCGGCCATCCGCGACAGCCTGACAGCCACCACGCCTTTCGGCATTACCGGGATGGACTTCAGCAACGGCAGGCTTTACGCCGTCGTCAACTATGGCCAGGGGCTTGGCCAGCTTTTGAACGGTTCCTGGGTTACCGGCAAGCAGATCCTCTATGAGATCAACCCCGTTTCCGGGCAGGCCACGATGCAGAGCTGGCTGTGGCCCGACGGCGGGCTCAGTTCGCTCAGCGCCGACCCCAACGACCCCAACATTTTGTGGGCCACGGACCTGATTACGGCCCACTCGTCCCTGGACGAGGCCTACCAGGTCGCCAAGATCGACATGGGCGGGCAGGATGTGGACCGCATCATGATCGCCGGCACGCTGGCCGGGCGGCTTGAGACCGCCGGCAACCTGGACACGCTCTACATGGGCTACCTGTGGGGCAACATCGTTGTTTCCAAGGATCTCGGCACCATCGCGACGCGCACCGGAGCCGCCGGGGTCTTCGACGGCGACGGCAACTTCTATACGCCTTCCACCGGTTCGGGGATCTACGTCGACGGGTCGCTGGGGATGGTGGATTCCCGCGGCGACAGCCTCGACTTCTACAGCGCTGTGTACGCCGGCAACACGCTGGAGAACACGCTGACGGATCGCACGATTTACGAGTTGGAGGTGGCGACGCAGGACTGGAAGGAGGAAGACTTCTCCTTCCCCTGGATAATGGGCTACATGGATGACTACAGCAACGACACCCCGGAACAGGCCCAGTTCCTCAGCAGTTCCACGGGCAATTTCACGCTGAACGGGACGCTATATAATGACGCAGGCATCCTGCCGAAGCCCAACAACGACGCCGTGACCAGCAGCACGTTCCTGACTGATCGCGAGCAGGATTGGTACGCCCTCTCGCTGATGGCCGGCCAGACTTTCGTGATGGATGGAACCCTCGATGCAAGCACGGACGTCTTCCTGTTCGACGCATCGGGGCACCTGATGGGCACCTACGGGTATGAGACCCTTGGGACCACGCTCAAGTCGCTGACCTTCACCGCGCCGGCGGCCGGGGTGTACTACATCGCAGTGGCTGGGCGCGAAGGTAAGGACGGCAGTGGCGGCGACTACCAGTTGAACTTCACCAACGCCACGGCGGCGGCCCTCGGCGCCATCAACATCGTGGGCAACTACGGCAACGGGGGGAAAGATGCGAAGATCAACCATGTCGCCCATGCCGATGAGCAATCGGGCAATGTCCTGGTCGAAAACGGCGGCAACCTCGGTGCCATCGTCGTGTCGGGCAGAACCTACGGGTTGGATGTCTATGCGACGGGCGGCGGCAATATCGGCGCCGTTCGTGCCGATGAGATCGGCGTTGACACCTCCGGCACCGAGATAGCGACTAATATCGCAATAATTTCCTCCGAAGGCAATATCGGATCGGTGTCGACCATCACCGGCGCCATGTATTCCAAGATCTATGCCGGCGCCAACGACGGCGCGTTCAACGCCGATGCGTTCATCCAGAACATCTCGGTGGCCACGGAGTACAGGTTTGGAAGTATCCTGTCGGCCTCGGGCAGCATCGGCGTCATTGACGTCGGAGGCATCTTCGGCCAGTCTACAATCCGGGCCGGCAGCGACGGAGAGGGCGGCAACATCGACTTGATCCGTGCCGGCAGTTTCGGCGGCGTCGATACCGACAACAGAACCGTGGGCATCCCGAGGCTCTACACCGGCGACGGCGGCAACGTAGGCTATGTTTATGTCGTCGGAGAGATCTGGCAGGCTCTGAATGGCAATTCTGGGATAGCACATGCCATTGCCCAGCCGTACACAGGACCACTGATCGACGACGGCGGCGGGTCGCTGAGAATCACTCCGGTGCCTACGACCTCCGGCCTGATAGTCCCATCCGTTTACACGCCCAGGATCTCCTATATCAGCATTCCGGTCAACGATGGAGCAGGCCAGGTGATCGCCCGGCTGATGGTGGACGGTTCGGTGAACATGACCGTCACGGGGAACTTCGAGATTTCCGACCTGGACATCGGCGCTGGCTGGGGCGTGCCCGATCCGGCGCACGATGATCTGCGTCCGACGACGGCGACTGTTAATATCGGGGGCAGCGGCGTCGCAGATATCTATTTCGCGCATGACGGGGCCGCCAGAAGCAGCGGCAACAACCCCAACGGCGACGGGACTGGCGGAGATACAAGCGGCGGCAACTTCGAGGTGGTCAATCTGGTCAATCGCACCAGGGGCGACCTAGTCAGCGGACACTTCGGCGCGGCGGTGGGCAATCTGGTCCTGGGCGGCAGCCTGGGCTACCTGGACGATGGTTCTACCGGTGCCTGGCTGCACGGCGCCGAGGTGGCCCCGGCCAGCGCGGATATCGCGGACGAGCCCCAGTATGGCTGGTTCGGCGGCTGGATGAACGGCCTGATGATCGACGGGATCGCGACCGACCAGCCCGGCACCACCGTCGGAGCAACCAAGGACGACTTCGGCCTGGACTATGCCGAGATCGGCGGTTCTCTGGGCGACCTGCGCGTGCTGGGGACGATCCGCAAGGTCGAGGTCGACTCCGACAGCCCGGCCGATTCTGCCGGCGGCTGGGACGGCGTCAACGGCCTGGTTTGGTCACAAAAGCGGATCGGCAGCATTGCCGTGGGCGACGGCCTGGCCGGTTATGGCTCGGCCACCGTGGCGCGTGCGGGCATCATGTCCACCGGGTCCATCGGCACCGTGAGCATCAAGGGGCCTTATCGGGAGGTCATCCCGCTGCCCACGGCCGACATCAATGAGCGTCTCAAGGGGACGCAGTACTTCGGCCTGCTGAGCGGCGCCATCATCGGCAAGGCGGGCGGCTACATTACGGCGACCGATTCGGACGGGAATATTATCACCGATCGCCTCATAGGCGGAACTCAGACGGTCTTCGTCGATGGCGTGGGCAGCGTCACTGGAACCAATGGCGCCCGTTGCTCGGCCTTGATTAATGCTACGGACTTCGATGCTTTCCAAGTCATGTTGGACCGCACCATCATGTACAGCGGTGGAATCGGCACCATCAGTTTCTTCGGCCGCGACGCCGCGATCTATGGCACGAGCGTGGGTGCTCAATACGTACGGAAGATTTCCACCAGCATTGACTCCTACGGCATCGTCGGGATGAACGTCTGGGCCTACGGGACCTACTTGCCCACCGGTTTGACCTCGCGAATCGGCGAGATCGATGCCGGCGGCTATGGCATGTATTATTCCACCATTCGTACAACCGGCGGAGACATTGGGATCATCAAGGGCGTGGGCGACGAGGCCGACTTCGGCGGCAACACGTTCGTCTCCGACGGGAACCTTAAGTCCATCAGCGGCCGGGACTTCTTTGATAATACTTTCTCCATCGCTAACACCATCCAGAGCTTTGACGCTACCGGCGATGTTTACGGCACCAGCGTGGGTGATCAGGGCACCAGGATTGGCAGCATCACCAAGATGAGTGTCGATGGTGATTTCCGCAACAATGTCTTCGTCGTCTCTGGCGTCATCGGCTCGCTCGACATCGGCGGCTCGTTCATCGACTCAACGCTGATCCTCGACGGCCCGTCCGAGGCCAACCTCAAGAAGCTGACCGTGGCCGGCGAGACGATGACCGGCACGATCCGCTCCTACGGGCAGATCGGCTCGATCATCAGCAAGGGCTCAGGCGGCATCGCAGCCGACATCAGCACGGTGGAGGGCGGCTGGAACAACGACGTGGCCCTCATCAGCACCGTCGGCGGCATGACGGGCAGTCTCGACATCGCAGGCAGCCTGAAGAAGTTCACTTCCGGCGGCTCGCTCGGCTCTGACCCGACGACGACCAGCAGCGGCCGCAGCCAGACGTACAACATCGGCGACGACCTGGGCGATCTGGAAGTGACCGGCCCAGCCGGCGCCAACGACGTATTCGCCGAGATCAACGTTGGCGGCAATATCGGCACGGTCAATATCGGCGGCACGCTCTACGGCCAGTTGAACACCAACGGCAACCTCAACTCGCTGACGTTGGGCGGCGGTCTGGGCGGGTGGCTGGACTTCGACCTCGACGGCATCGACGAGACGGCCGCCGGCTCGGTGGACGTCTTCGGCGACATTGTCAAGATGCAGCTCAACCCAACGAGCGACCTGGTGGCTGACCTGACCGTGGGCGGTTCGCTCAGCAAGCTGACCTTGACCAATGCCGACATCGTCGGCGACATCACCAGCCGCTACGGCTCGATCACCGATATTTCGGTGACCGGCGGGAACATCCAGGGCGACCTGGAGGCCCGGTCCTTCGGCAGGATCACCGTCAGGAATGGCGACGTCAGCGGCGACATCACCGCCACCAGCGGCAACATCGCGTCCTTCAGCCTCCGGGGCGGCACGCTCTCGGGCAGCATCGAGGCCGAGGGCACGATCGACATGCTGAATATCGTCGGCGGCACCACCGCCGGCCAGACCATCCAGGCCGGCCGGGGCATGGGCAGGCTCACCATCACCGGCGACCTCGACGCCGACATTCTGTCAGGGCTGGGGATCGACTCCCTGACCGTCAGGGGCGGCAACATCAACGGCGACGTCAACGCCGAGATGACCATCGGAACGGTGACCACCGACAGGGCGATAACCGGAACGCTGCGCAGCGGCTCGTACATCGGCAGGGTCTCCGCCGGCTCGCTGAACGGCGCGACGATCTCGTCGGCCTGGAACATTGGCACCGTCAGTGTCACCGGCAACATGGCCAACTCGTTCATCCTGGCCGGCTATGACACCGGGGCCAACGGCGTGGTTGACGGCGTGGACGACAACCCGATCACCGGCGACGTGCACAGCGGCGACATCGCGTCGGTGAGCATCGGCGGGATGATGAATCGCTCGATCGTGGCCGCCGGCGTGGCGCCGGGCCCTCACACGGGCGACGCCTACGCCGACTACTTCACGACCCGCGGCGATAATGTGGCCGCCGACGGCGTGAGCAATGTCTTTAAGATGACAGTCAGGGGCGGCGCCGGCAGCGGCGCCAACCAGAGCGCCGTCATGGCCGATACGAGCATCGATCCCAAGCTCAAGTCCAGCGTGCCCAATCTGGTCGTCGACCCCATTGTCGACCCCCTGCTCAATGGCGGGATCGGGACGACCGATTTCGGCCCCGGCACGGCCCAGGGGACGATTCTGCCCAGTTTCGGCCTGACCCTGACGCTGACGGGCCAGGGACGCGCCAACTTCAACGAGGCCACCGGCGAGTTGATTCTGGAGCAGACCAATTCCAGCAGCCGGCTGACGCTGACGGGTTCCTCGGCCCACTGGGCCGGCGGCCTGAGGATCAACGGCTCCGATGACAGCGGCCTGGGCTCGCTGACGGTCGCCGCGGACGTGATCCTCGACGATGTCAGCATCGACGGCGCGATCGGCACGCTGACGGTGGCCTCCGTCCACAGCGGCGCCAACTGGTCGCTGCCGGGCGGCGTGGGCAGTGCGACCCTGACCGACGCCTCTAACGCCGATATCACCGCCGGCTTGATTAAGACTCTCAGCATCGGCGCCTTCACCGGCGCCCTGACAGCCGACGGCATCGGCACGCTGACGGCGACGGCTGACCTGGACGGCGACGTGACGAGCACGCTGGGCGGCATTACTTCCGTGACGATCAGGTCCGGCGACCTGGACGGCGACATCACCAGCCGCGGCACGCTGGGCAGCCTCCAGGTGGGCGGCGACGTCGATGGCAGCGTGAGCGTCACCCACGGCAACCTGACGACCTTCAGGGCCGGGACCGGCTTCGACGGCCAGGTTGACGTTGCCCGCGGCGGCACGACGAGCCTCACGGTCACTGCTGGCGACTTGAGCGGCAGCTACCGTACGGCCACGGGCCTGGGCAGCGTCACGGTCAGCAAGGGCGGCCTTGACGGGTTGGTCAGCGCCGGCGGTAATGTGAGCAGGATCGCGGTTTCCGGCGTGCTGTCGGGCCGCGTCTGGACGGGCGGCAACCTGGACGGCCTCACGGCCGGCAGCATGGACGGCGGCATGGTCGCAGCCTCCGGCAACTTCAAGCAGGCGACCCTCAAGGGCGACATGACCGACAGTTCGCTCTATGCCGGCTTCAACCCCGGCGACGGCGGCTACGTCCCCAACGAGACGGGCAACCTGATGCTGGATGCCTTCGCCGACCCGGCCAACGACGGTCAGGTGGACCAGGTTCTGGGCGGCAGCGTCGGCAGGGTGACCATCGGCGGCGAGATGACCGCGTCGGTGGTGTCGGCGGGCGTCGATCCCGGAGCCGACGGCTACATCGGCACAGCCGACGACCGTGTCGGCGGGGCCGGGACCGTCGGCAGCGTCACCGTGAAGGAAGGCATCTACGGCTCGGGCAGCGGGTCCTACGGCGTCTACGCCGCCACGGGCATGCCCGTGGTCCTGTGCTTCGGCCGGCAACCGTTCGTGTCCACCGGAAACGTCTCCTACGGCTCGATGAGTTCCGCCGGCGGCAACCTGACGGTCACGAATGTGACGATGACCGCCAACAAGCTCCTCATCACCTTCAGCCACCGCATCGACCTCTCGACGGTGGCGCTGGGCGACACGCTCAAACTCTACGTGTCGGAAACCATGGCCTTTGACCCGCTGGAGACCACGGAACTGGCCAGCCGCCTCAAGGCCCCGACGTTCGATACAAGCACGAACCAACTGGTCCTGACGCTCAAGACCGGCACGTGGCAGACGCTGGCCAACAGCGGCCTGGGCGAGATGTACAAGCTGGTGCTGGACGGCACCGACGGGGCCGGCGTGGACGGCTACATCACCGACAGCCGCGGCCAGCTTCTCGACGGCGAGTTTACCGGTTCCTTCCCCAGCGGCAACGGCCAGGCCGGCGGCGATTTCACTTACACGATCATGCGGGCCGACCGGCCGGACACGTTCGTGGACGCCATCGACGCGGGCATGCTGCCGCTGGTGCTGGATGGCGGCTCGATGCTCGTGGGCAACACGCTGACCTCGTGGAACGACGTGGACGTCTACAGCTTCACCGCCGACGCCTACGACTACTTTAGCGCCCAGATCCTGGGCAGCATGTATTACGGATCGTCGGTGGTCGAGATGTGCCTGTTCTACCAGGACACCCAGGGCACCGCGACGCTCGCGGATGACACCTTCGAGTCCGTCACGCACATTGTGACCGGCGGCAGCCAGACTATCCCGTTCCTGGCCGTGGAATTGCCCGAGACGGCCACTTACTTCCTCGCGGTGACCCCGGCAGGTTACACGCCGGACGACTACAGCTACCAGGTCAGGATGACGCTGGCCTCCAGCGACAGCGCCCTTCTGGCTGACCTGGGCGGGGCCTTGCCCGCCGACCAGCAGATCGCCTATGTCAGCAACTACCTTGGCGAGCACAATAACTCGCAGGGCTACAACGATCCCAAGCAGCTGGTCTACATCAACTTCGACGGCGGCATCGCGACGAAGTACGAGGAGAATAGCAGCGTCACGGTGACCGCCTTCGACCTCTCGCTGCTGGACCCGTCGCTGAGGGGCATGGAGGACACGCTCATTTACGGCGATGCCGACGTTACCGGGATCATGGACAACATCGTCAGCATCTACAGCAACATCGCGGGCACCGCTCCGGGCGACCTGGATGTTCACTGGATCGATCCCACCAATGCCGCGGACTGGGCCCAGTACCTTGCCGACGACGCAGAAGGCCTGTGGTTTACCACGATCGACCCGTCGGTCAAGGGATTGGACTCCAGCACGGACTTCACCACGGTCTTTGTGGGTGAGGCCGATCAGCGGACATTTACCCCGGGTGGTATCCTCTGGGGCCAAGCGAGCAATGTGGATGAATCCAACATGAGCAAGGCCGACAATGCCTTGGTTCTGACCAACAACTTCGCGTGGGCGGGCAGTGACGCCGCCAGTACCTACGGGCGGTCGTATGCCGGATCGGTGGACGCACGACTGATGGACTATAGCACCGAACTGGCCAACACCATCGCACACGAACCTGGCCATGTGCTGGGCCTGAATCACCAGCCCACCGACAGGAGCCATTATCTGCTGCAATCCGACGACCCGGACAATAACCCCGCCACACCGAACGACTCCAACCGAGGGGTGGGCCTGATGGCCTACTACCCGATGTCGGTATCGATGAAGGAAGTGACGCAGCTCGGAACGGCGAAACTGAATGAGTTCACCATCGGGCAGGTGGACACCCAGGCACAGTTGCTGTGGTGGCTGTCCTAGTAGTCCTTCACAACTAATTTTGCTGGTGCCACGGTCAAGCGTTGTTTGCTTGGCCGTGCGGACACCCCCAAGCACACGACGCTTGGGGGTGGCACGAACTCACAATTTTAGCTGTGAAGAACTGCTGGAGCCGATCGGGAAGAAAAGCGGCTTGGTATGCCAGGGCATCACCGAACGGGCGCTGCTGGGGCGATTGAAGGATCTGTGCGGTGTTTGTCGGTCCGAGGAGTCCGACAAGTACACTTCCCGGTTGCTTCCACACTCGCCGCAATAACTGCCTATTTACGGCAGCTTCCGCCGGAATCCAATGATTCATCCCACAGGAGGTCAGGATCAATTCGGCGGAACCATCACAGCCAGCACAGACTGGAGTATGCTTGTCAATGTCTGGATTGATTCCCTGCTTTGCGGAAGCGGCAGTTTGAGGTAGCTCTTGCCGGTGGCCTCATCTCGGCCAATCAGGCGGCCCGAAGCACCTGTCGCGTCAGTCACGCCGGCACTTGGGTCTTGGCGGAGCGACTGGCCAATCTCATGAAGGAACGCGGCCCCAGTCGTCAACAGGTCACTCAAGACTTGAGATGGCGAGGCCAGTTGCCCGGCCGGGGTTGATTGCCCGCCCCTGGATGCGGCGCCGCCCGCCGTCGGGCTGAGGGAAGTGCTATCATCTGCGAGAGTCGGCCGCAATGTCGGCGTGTTTGCCAGATCAGCGGCATCGCCGCCGGGGCCGATCCGGCCGTCTCCGTTGTCCCCATCACTGGACGGCACCTGGTTCGGAATGCTTGTCGTCGCCTTCTCCACCGAATCCATGAACTGCTTCAGCCGCGTTCCGCCCAGGAAGACCTCGTTCTTCCCGCCGTCCAGCACGCCGGTAAACATGGACTTCTTGAACTTCAAGAGGCCCAGCATGCTTTCCTCGATCGTGCCCTTGGCGATGAAGTTGATCACCCGCACCGGCCGATGCTGGCCGAGGCGATGCACGCGCCCGATCCGTTGTTCCAGCACGGCCGGGTTCCACGGCAAATCCATGTTCGCCACTACACTCGCGTGCTGAAGGTTCAGCCCCACGCCACCGGCATCGGTGGACAGGAACAAGCGACAGGACGAATCTTCACGAAAGCGACTGACCAGGTCCTTTCGCTTCGGTCCCGGCACTCCGCCGTGGAAAAGCACGTGGCCGAGACGGCGCTTCGCCAATCGCCGGACGATCAATTCATGCGTGCCGAGCCACTGGCTGAAAATGACGGCCTTGGCATCGCGGTCCTCCAGCACTTCATCCAGTAACGTCGCCAGTTCGTCGGCCTTGTAGCCGTGGTCGGTTTCTTTGTCCAGCAGGAATGTGCTGTTGCAGCTCATCCGCATGTTCTGAAGGGCACAGGTCATTCGCCTCTGGTCGATCTCGGAAATATATCCGTATCGCCGCCACTTCAATACGATCCGAGCGACGATCTCGCGGTTCTCCTCGTGATGGGCCATCTGCTGGTCGGTCATCGGCACGAAGAACTGCTTCTCCAGCCGCTCGGGCAGTTCCTTGAGCACCGCATCTTTGGTTCGCCGCACGAGAATGGGTTCCAGCGTCCGCGAAATGTCGTCGAGCTTCTTATAGCCAACGACCCGGCCGCTCTCATCGAGGTGCTGGTGCGTCGCCAGAAAGCGAAACATCGGCCCAAGTCGATGGCGGTCCACAAACTCGATGATGGAATGCAGTTCCTCCAGCCGGTTCTCCAGCGGCGTGCCGGTGAGCACAAAGGCATAGTCCGAGTCGAGCTTTTTGACGGCCTGGGCGGCGCGGGTCTTCCAGTTCTTGATCCGCTGGGCCTCGTCCAGAATGATGAGGTCGTACTCGCCTTGCTGGATGATTTCCAAATCACGATGGATCACGTCGTAGTTGACGATCTTGTAGAACGACTCGGCCGCATATCGCTGCCGCCGCGATGCCATCAGGCCCTCGACCACGACGGCCGATCGGCCCGTGAATTTTTCGATTTCGCGCTGCCACTGATGCTTCAGCGAGGTCGGGCAGATCACCAGCACGCGCTGAATGTCCGCGTGGCGAGCGAGGATCTCGGCCGCGGCGATGGCCTGGATGGTCTTGCCAAGGCCCATGTCGTCGGCGATCAGGCATCGGCCGGCGCGGGCGGCGAACAACGCTCCCTCGCACTGGTAAGCATACAGGCGAATCTTTAGCAGTGAGTTGAACGTCTTGTCCGCCGCGCCCTTGGGAAAGGCCGCATCGATGCGGTGGATCAATTCCACCCGATCGCGGGCCTGGGAGATGAACTCCATGGCGTCGTCGTAACATCGGACCTCATGTCCCCCGTACACATCGCCGGTTGCCCGGCTGAGGAATTCATGGAAGCGGCAATAGGCTTCCGAGGGCAGGACGTTGTCCTTGTCGAAGAATTTGGCGGCAAGTTTCCGCAACGACGTCGGGCATTCCGTCCCGGCCTGAAAGACCACCTCGCGCTTGGCGCCATACCGCAGGTAGACTTCGCTATACGCCGGGTGAAAACCTTGGGCGAAGGCCGTCTCTGCGCCCTTCGCGCGGCGCAGGCGGCCCAGCGTGAACTCGATGTGCTTGCACGTGCCCAGGGTATTGGTGGCATAGTCCGGGCAGGAGCAGTAGTTCATGCCCAACCCTTCGCCGCGGATCGCGACGCGATAAGTTCGCTTCGTTTGAGGGTTGGTGACCTCGAACTCAGAGAAGATCGGCTCGCCGCCGATATTCCTCAGCTTGAAATCCTGCTCGCCGGCGAACTGTCGTCGCAGCGCAACTTGCCAGGCCTCCAGGCTGAGATCCTCCGGCTTGCGGAGACGCGAAACCTGCTTTTTCCTGTCGATCTTCCTTGTTTGCTCGATGTTCATGGGTTTTTATCCAACCCCTTTCACGCTTGTTCCGGCGCACTTCGGTCCCGAACACCGAAGTGCTTCCAGAAGAGTTCCTTCGACAATTGGGCGCCTTCTTCGGACATCACCACGGACCGGGCCTTGCCTTTGGGGTCGCTGATATAGCCTTTGTCGCACAGTCGGTCGAGGGCGTCCCAATCGAAGCCTTTCCAGGCCCGCGTCGCCGGATCGTCACGAAAACTGACCAGATACATAAGCGCCAACGTCAACTCGTCCACCTTGTCCTTGTCGTATTCCATGGCGCACCTCTGACGCGGCATTATAATGCCGCGGATATGACAAATGCGATTGTGAATAATCACCCATCCAGGACCATCGCATCTAAAAGTGAAGTGAGTTGGTCGCCCAAGAAATCAGCCGCGAATTCCGCGAAGACAGCCGCGAAGAAGGAAAGGTCCATAAGCTTCATTCCGCGTGCAACAAGTTGCACGCCCTACCAACTGATCACGAATCAATCCGAATTGCGCGGGGCAGTAGAGCCGCGACTACTCTGGGCGTGATGAGACCGGTTCCGTAGACGCCCTCGTAGTCGACTTTGCTTCGATTTCATCCCTGATCTGTTTGGCCGTCCGCAACTCTTCTGGAATGGCTGTCGGGTTGCCTGATATGAATTCATCCAAGTGCTTCAGACCTTGCTCCGGCTTCCCATTTGTCACTTCTGCACATGCCAGCTTCAAGAGCCCTTCACCCCAGAAGTATGACCTGTCAAGCTCAACTGCTTTGGCGAAAGTATCTTCGGCTTCTCGATTGCGATTCACCTTGGCGTAGGCTGATCCCAGCCACAAGTACCCCGGGACGAACTTTGGATACTTGGCAACAACCGTCTCGAAACTAGGAATCGCTTCTTCCGTCTTTCCAATGGCGACGAGATACCGCCCCTTTTCAAACACACCTGCCGCGTCACTGAACGGGAGCAATTCCGGCCTGGATTTCTGCAAGTCCTGCGTATAAACAGCCAAGGCCTGACGTGTATACCCACCACCCAACAACCACAATGCGTCAAATTCCTCGTACTTGAGATGCTTCAAAGGGCCATAGTAAGGATCATGATATGTGACGGTTCTATCCTCGTCGGAGTACCCGGTTACCAGCACTGCATGCACGGCTCGGTATTCTTCGCTCGACCTGGCCAGAGGCACCATGACCGGGCGCCTCATCGCGACACACTGTTTGAGTTTCTCCATGTCACATGGATACCAGACCGAGTACGGAACCTTCTGGGATTCCAGAAAGATCCCAACCCTATAAACGTGCGAGCCCGCTCGACAGCCCGTGGCAATAGCTGCCGACACATCCTCATCAGTGACCTGAGTCCCGTGATATTGAAGAAGCATCCGAACGGCCTGAACGCCACAATCGGTTGTTGCTTTCTGATGGAGATAGGGAACTTCAAGCGAAACTGCCGCAGGGAGACTCCCGGCCCCGGAAGATCCTTGGGTGGTTGGCAAGGCTTCGTGTCCAAATGTCGGTTGGCACCAAAGGATTCCGCTTAAGACAACAGATGGCAACACGCTGTATCTCATTTGAGATGCACTCCTTGCCGACACTTTAGTGCATGATGGCAGGCACATTATACATGCCACTCTGTGTTCGTGGGCAAGTGGCGAAGTCACGCCGTGTGTTCAGGTGCCGCCAGGGATCGTGTCTCTGGTCGCGTCGAAACAGGCGCATAAAAAAACGGAGAGGGTGGGATTCGAACCCACGGTACTCTTGCGAGTACACGGCATTTCCAATGCCGCCCGATCGGCCGCTCCGGCACCTCTCCGGTGGGGGGATACTATACTTGGCACCCGCGACCGTTACAAGCCGCTGGCCAAGACAATCCGCATCGCTCGGCGGCGTGCTATTGAGCCTGCGTCTGCGCCTTGCCCGGATAGTGCGGATGATTGGGCAGCAGACCTATCTGAGTCATATCGATGGGCTGGAAGCCCAGTTTCCACGCGGGCGACTCGGGCCTGATCAGCAGGTCGCCCTTCTCGGCGTCGACGAACATTGGGTCGGCGATGATGCTGTGGGTCTCGACGCCAAAGGCCCTCTGCTCGGCCAGGTGCCGCCCGGCCCAGTTGGGATCCTCGCTGCACCAGTACAGGTTGTAGTCGGTCTGGGTGTTCTTGAGCAGGTCATAGGCACCCCTCGAAAATGAACCGTATTTGATGATCGGCAGGTAATCCTTTCTCGTGCTGTAGCAGATATTCCGCAGGATGCGGGCTCCGTCGATGGGAACGCCCGGCGGCACGCAGATGTAGCCCAACACTTTCTTGCCCGCCGGGATAGGCCGGCGGCTGGGCAGGATATCCACAATGACGTTGTTGAGGATATGGTTCATCTCGGTCGTCGCGATACCACTCTGAGTGGCCCGGATGTGGTAGATGATATTGCCTTCGACGATCGTCTCATACTGGTCATTGTCGCAGCGAATGCCCCCCGCCATGCCATCACCATCGCTGTGATGAATGTAGTTCTGGAAGATATGGTTTTCCTTGCCCGTGCCGGAGACGTACACACCGTTGCCGTCGCCCATCACCTCCATCACGTCATGAATGTCATTGTGCTCAACCAGATTCTTTCGCCCATGCAGGAACCGTTCTCGCTCGTACCAGGAGAGCCGGGGCTCGTCGTCATGCTTCAACTCCCCCACTTCCTTCCAGCGGACAGTGCGTCCTGAGGCTTGGTCAAGATTGTCCGGCGTCATGCCAATCCGCCCGCTGACGGCGATGCCCGAATACGGCGTGTTGCGGATGAGGTTGTTGGCCACGCGATTGGAGCCGCTTTGCCAGAGCATGATGCCCGGGCTGGCCCAGTAAAGTTCGCCAACGTTGTGGACCCAGTTGTTGATCACCTCATTGTGGCCGTTGACATCCTTGGTGCCCGGCCCATAGCCGCACAACAGAATGCCCACCCCGCCGACGTGACCGACCTCGTTGTCGATGATGCGATTGTGCTGGGCGGTCAGGTCAAAGCGAACCCCCGTGCCGCTGGTGGCCACGAAGCGACAGGCCTGCACGGTGCAGCCTTCAGCTCCGCGGAAGCGCAATGCCGCCGTCGGCCGGTCGAACATCTCCCAGTGGTGCTGGAGATCCCAGCCGGTGTAACCGCGCCATGCGTAACGCTCGGCATGGCTGAAGGTCAATCCTCGAAAGGTGATGCCCGTGACGGCCTTGTCGGCTGGGCCATCGTAGTCGATGCCTCCCTCGACACGCACCAGTTCCGTCAACTTGGGCGCGACGATGTCGTCGCTGGGCTGATCGCCCTTGGGCCAGAGATAAACCTTACGCTCAGCGGCATTAACTACCCAATCGCCCGGCTGCTTGACGGCCTCCAGAATATTCTCGACCCATGCCGTCTTGTCCATATACTTAACCCTGCCCATCGATCGCGAGGCAGGGTAAACGGCATGCGCGATGCCGTTGGCCTCATCGACCGACTTGAGGGGGAGGATGCACATCTCGTAGTCGCAATTGGGGATCACCAACAATTCGGCGTCCGCGATGTCGGGCCAATTCTTCATCTTGCCGGGCGGGAAGGATATCTGAGTCGGCGGATCGTTTCGCTCGTGCATGAACACCGGCGGGGCGAAACCTTCGCCGCGGGCACGTGTCAGGCGGTCCATGCCATCATAGAGCGTCAGAAACTTGTCCATTCCCGCGGGCAAATCTGCTACCCAAATCTTCTCACGAAACCCTTGGGGTACAAGCTCCGGAGGCACTTCCGGCCTGCGCCAATTGCGGATGGGCACGCCGGAGCTCAACATCGGCCGCTCGCCGGGATAGGCGGCGTAGGTGATGCTGCCGCCCTCGGGCGCGGAGTCCTCCAACGAGAAGACCAGCGTCTCGTCCAGGCGGTAAGTCCCGCCGCGAAGCAGGACGACAATGTCCTTCCGCGCCGGAGCCTTCTTGAGTTGCCGCACGACATCGCGGGCCCTGGCCAGCGTCGCCAGCGGGCCATCGGTCTTGTCCTTGTTGGGCTGGGCGAGCTTGCCCGACCAGGCATCGCTGCCGTTGGTGGCCACATAGAGGTCAGCGGCATTCTGACCGCTCATGTGCGTCTCGGACGGCTTGAGGATTGTTGCCTGCCCTTGTCGCCGGACACACCCGCTCACCATCGCCAGCGACGTTACCACCAGCAGGCCCAACACCAGCGACTTGACGAAAACAAGACTCGCGCCCATATCACCGTTGCGTCGTTGCATGTTCAATCCCTTCGATGTCGTCTCGCCATCGCTGATAGTTGTCCCAAACGATCTCTGCTGCCTCTGAGGCGGCTCTACTTTTTCTCCTCGGCGAAGGCAAAGGGCGGGGTCGTCACCTTGTCGTAGAGCATCTCGGCGGCGTACAGGCCGCTGCTGAGCCGCTTGGGAATCGGGCCCGTATCGCCGTGGACCTTCTTGATCATGTCCTTCTGGAAGCCGTAGAAGGTCCGCTCCTTGAGGTCGCAGACGCGGAAAAACACCAGGTGTCGCCATTGGCCTTCGAGGAACAGGTTGACCCCCAGCGGATGATCGACAAAGGGCAGTTTGTCGCCGTTGTCATCTCGCACGCCGGACTGATCGTGGATGATGATGCCCTCGCCGAAACCGTTGCCGATCATCGGGTAGGCCAGCAGCGGGTTGCGGAACCATCCGGTGTTGCGGTTGGCGGCCAGGTAGAGACTGCCATCCAGCCCCTTATTCAGCGTCCGCGGAGAATAAGTGTTCGGCCAGTCGAAGAGGAACTGGTAATTCAGGCCGTCGGCCGATGCGTACATCCGGCCCTTGGCGTCGCGCCCGCGCGTGCTGACAAGGTAGCGGTCGCCGTCGCGCGCAATGGCCGGCTCGCTCTCGCCCTTGGCCTCCAGAAACGGCTCGCCGATCTTGCTGGGCGCCCAAGCGTTGCCGTCCCAGTCAAACCGAACGGCATGGTGCTTCTGGTCGGCAAAGCGGAAGATCCCGACAAAGCCCTTGTCCATCGCAACCATATTCGAAAAGGTATGGTCCAGCACCTGCCGGCCCAGAAACTCCGGGACGATCCGGGCCTGGCCAACGGTGAGCTTGGCCCCGTCCCAACTGATCGGGATCAACTCGACCATCTCGGTCCAGTTTTCAACCTGGGCCTCCTCCTGGGTCTTGCCGGCTCCCGTGGGGTCGGAGCGGTCGCCGTGGAAGGGCACGCAGACCGACGTCAGCAGACCCGTGCCGGCGGCTGGGTGCGGCTGGCCGTCGTCCATCAAGGCGCCCAGCGGCACGAAGAATCCAGAGGCCGGGTACTTGGCCAAGTAGAAGTTCCCATCCTGTCCAGGCATCCTGTAATCGACCTGAACGCGATTGATCTGGATGGCCTTGTCGGCCCGGATATCGGAGAGTTTGCTGAAGACAAACGCGTCGTTACCCACGCACAGGTCCGGGCCGCCCTGCTCGTCCATGCTGGCCACCAGCAGGCAGTGCGTGCGGTCGAGCTGGAAGCCCTGGCCAATCTCGTATGACACAATGTTCCTGGTGCCATCGGGTTGGCTGGCCGGCCGGCCCAGGATCATGCCCAGGGGGACGACCGCCTTGAAGCCGCCGCTGGGTTGCGTGGTCGGCTCGATCAGGTTGCTCTTCTTGCCGCTCTTGTCGGGGGCCTCAGCGGCAACGGCCATGTTCAACAGCATCAGACCTGCAACGGCTGCGTTCAGAAACCCGTTCATTCTCGCTCTCCTCTGGCGTTATCCGGCACAGGCCCAGGGCCTGTGTGCATGGCACATCATGTCAAATCATTCGCCCGCAAACCTGAAGGGCGGGTCGACAACCTTGTCGTATTCGATCTCGGCGCAATAGAGCCCGCTCGTCGGCCGCATTGGGATCGGGCCCTTGCCGCCCTGGAACTTCTGGATCAGATCCTTCTGGAAACCGTAGAAGGTTCGCTCCTTCAAATCGCACACGCGATAAAACAGCAGGTGCCGCCACCGCCCCTCCAGGAAGACATTGGAGGCCATCGCATGATCGACGAAGGGAATCTTGTCGCTCTTGTCGTCGCGGACACCATCCTGGTCGTGAACAATGACAGGCTGGCCGAAATGGTCGCCCTCCAGCGGAAAGACCAGCAGAGGGTTTCTCAGGAAGCCGGGGCCGGTGTTGGTGGCCAGGTAGAGACTGCCGTCCAAGCCCTTGTTCAAGATCCTGGGCACATAATGGTTCTTCCAGTCAAAGAGAGGCTCGAAGTTCATGCCGTCCGACGAAACATACATCCTGCCCTTGGGATCCTCGCCGCGGGTGGACACCAGGTAGCGGTCGCCCTGGCGCTGGAGGCAGGGCTCGGATTCCCTGGCGGTGGCGGCGAACGGCTTGCCCATGGCCGAAGGCGTCCACGCCTTGCCGTCCCAGTCGAAGCGGACAACCCTGAACTTGGAATCCTTGAAGCCAAAAGGCGCGATCAAGCCGCCATCCTTGAGGATAAACCCGCTAAAAGGTGTGCTGGGGCCTTCAACTCCCAGGATGTCGCGCACCTGCTCGCGCCCGGTGACGCTCAGGGTTTGCCCGTCCCATCGCAACTGGACGATCTCGATGAACATCTCCCAGTCGCTCCAGTAAGTATTGCCATCCCACTGCGGCGCCGCGTGGATAGGGTTAAGGCGGTCGGCGGTGTAGGCCACGCAGACGCCTATTATCATGCCTGTCCCAGCCGCCGGGTGCGGCTTGCCGTCCGCCATCACCGCGTCCAGCGGCACAAACCCGCCGATCGCGCCGCCCTTCATGAGGTACCCCTTCTCCGACGAGGTCTGGGGCTGGTAATTTTCCTCGGGCGTGAGAAGCGGAATCGGCTGGGCCGAGGCGAGGTCCGAGAGCTTCTGTACGACAAATCCTTGTGTGCCGACGCATAGATCCGCCCCGCCCTGCTCTTCCAGACCGGCGGCCAGCAGACAATGCGTCTTGTCGAGCTGAAAGAGCATCCCCATGTTGTAAACGACCGTAAACCGGGTGGCCTCGGGCTGCCTGGCCGTGCGACCCAGGATCTTGCCGTGATGGATAATGTTCTTGAAGGGCCCCACAGGTCCGCTGGCGGCCTGGCTCGTCGGCTGCGTTGCCGGGGGGGACTGGGCTCGAAGGGCATTGACGACAGTCAGGCTGGCGATAGCCGCAATAAGGATTGTCCGCATGTCCTGAATCTCCTCCGCTATAGGAACGCGGGAAGACCCCGCAGTCTTGCCGGAAATTATCATCCTTTTGCGGACAAATTGAAAGAGACCATCGAGCGACAGACTTCTGATCCCCTCTCCCCACGGCAGGTGAGAGGGAATGGGCGGTTCGCCGGTGCCTGGAGTTGGAGGGTCTCAGCGCGGTACGGAACCGCTCTGGCGGGAGGGGAAGGAGCTTCGGTGTGCGAGACCTGGAGTCTTTGAGGGCATAAGCCCTCCACTGGGACATGGGAGCAGGGCGCTCCCATGTCAGCGCAGCCGGGAGGTGCTTCTACCGCGCTTGCAGGACGGCCGCCACGACCATGCGGCGAAGGGCCCGGACGGCCTCTAGCTGGCGCTGCTTGTCGCGCTCGATGAATTCCTTGGTCGGGGGATCCAGTCGGTCATTAACTTTCGTCATTTCCCAGGCGATCATGATTCATTCCTTAATATGCACAGGTTCTATCGGAACATGCTCTAGCTATTATCGGCAAAGCAACGAGGCGCACTTCAGGTACGCGGGAAGATTTTCCTGCATCTATTGCCCCATCGCCATGCCCCGTGGCGGAAGCGGCCGCCCAAGGCATCCGACCCGCCCGCGAGACGCTTCCCCTTGATATTGAAGCACTTGCGATTGCATTAAGCGGCTCCAGGCTGGCACATCGAGGGCATCTTGCGGGGGAGTGACTGACCTTATTTTCTGGCAGATAGCAAGTCGTTGGTTGGATGACTGTTGCAGCCAAGAGAGAGTAGACAGTTGAGAGTAGACCGCGGGAGAAGTTTCGGCCGAGAGCTGTAGCGGTTCGTTTGAGGCGGCGTCAGCCGCATTTTCTCCTTTCTACTTACTACTTTCTCCCGCTCTGTGAGCAGCCTTCTTTTCTGCCAGAAAAGAAGGTCGCTCACGCGGGGTGGGCGGCGAAAATAATCTATATCCTGGGAGGCCGGTCGTATTGTATCCTTAGCGGATCGTCAACTCTGGAAAACGCTATGTCACTGAAGAAATTCCTGCTGCCCGCCGCCATCGTGGTCATCACGGTCGCCGCGTATATCCCGGCCATCAATTCCAGTATCATCTGGGACGACGATGGGCTGATTACAAACAATAGCCTGATGAGAGACTCCCAGGGCCTGATCGACGCATGGAAGATCCCCGTCGTCAAATCAACGTATGCCTGGCCGGACTTCTACCCCATCACGTGGACAAGCCTGTGGCTGGAATATCAACTCTGGGGCCCTCCTGATTCGTGGGGCGCTACCACGCTGGCGTCGGTGGAGCGGACGGTCAACAATGCCTTCCCGCCGGCCGATCCCAACGCCACCTGGCACTTCCAGGACCGGCACACCTTTGGCTACCACTTCACCAACGTACTCCTGCACGCTCTGGGCTCGATCCTGGTCTGGCTGGTGCTCGCGAAGTTGCGCATCCCCGGGGCGTGGCTGGCGGGGCTGATCTTTGCCGTCCATCCGGTCAACGTCGCCTCGGTGGCCTGGCTGGCGGAACGAAAGAACGTCCTGTCCCTTGTGTTCTACCTGCTTTCGATCCTGATGTACCTCAAGTACGACGAGGACGGAAAGGCCCGCTGGTACGCCCTGTCCATCGTGGCCTTCGTCCTGGGCCTGATGAGCAAGACCTCCATCGTCATGCTCCCGGTGGTCCTGCTGCTGCTGGCCTGGTGGAAGCGCAAGGACATCGGCTGGAGGGGCTGGCGGCTGTTCGCGGTGGAGGCGTCGGTACTGGTCGGCGGCTGGGTGGCCTGGAAAATCCTGTGGCATTTCGCTTCCCCGGGCCTGGGCCAATGGCAGCACTGGATCATCGGCGCGTGGGTCGTCCTGGCGGTGATTCTGCTGCCGATCGCGCTGGTGGCGATGGCCTGGCGGAAACACTGGTCCTTCGCAAGATCGCCCCTGGCGCTGTCGTTGCCGTTTTTCGTCCTGGCCGGAGCGGCTGCACGGCTCTCGATGTACACACAAGAGGTCGTCGTCATCCAGGACACCCTGATCCGCTCGCCCGAAGAGAACTTCTTTTATCGGCTGGCACAGGCCGGCTGCGCGCCGTGGTTCTACCTCTACAAGGCCCTGCTCCCCATCCACCTGGCCATGATCTATCCGCGGTGGAACATCGACTCCTGGGCCATTGGCTGGTACCTGCCCGGCGTGATGCTGGTGGGCGCATTCCTCCTGCTGTGGCGCTTCGGTGACAAGGGGACGCGACCCGTGCTGATGGCACTGGCCTATTTCGTGGTCGGACTGTTCCCGGTGCTGGGCTTTTTCACGATGTACTACTTCGCCTTCTCCTTCGTGGCCGACCATTGGCAGTACCTCTCCATCATCTCGGTGATCGCGCTGGCAGTCGCCGCCGGATGGAAGTATTCGCGCCGCCTTCCGCCGATCGTTCCGCACCTGGTCGCCGCGGCCGTGGTGGCCGTCCTGTTCTGCATGACCTGGTCACAGGCCGGCATCTATAAGACGGCGGAAACATTGTGGAAGGCCAACATCGCGCTCTACCCCCAAAGCTGGATGGCCTACTCCAACCTCGGCCACCTGAAAAGCGACGAAGGCAAGCTACAGGAGGCCCTGGATTACTACCACAAGTGCCTGGAGTACACCCCACGGTTCGAGAAGGTCTACATCAATATCGGCGACACCCTGGCCAGGCTCAATCGGCCGGCAGAGGCGATGGACTATTTCGGCACCGCAATTCGGATAAACCCCAATTCGGTGACGGCCGTCAGCAACTACGCCGCCATGCTCTACATGCTGGGCAGAACCGACGAGGCAATCGCATTCAACCAAAAAGCCCTGCAACTCAATCCTGACCACACCAACGCCCTGCACAATCTCGCGAAGATCCTGATTGAACGGGGCCAGTACAATCAGGCCCTCCCCATCACCCGGCGCCTGATGGCGCTGGAGGGCCCCTCGCTCATTGGACACCTGGATCTGGCCAATCTCCTGCAACTGACCGGCCAGTACGCCGAGGCGGAAGAACAATTGCGAGCCGCATTCAGGCTCGATCCCAACAACACCACCGCCCTGATCCAGATGGGCATGCTCCTGGCCGATACGGGCAAACCCCAGGAAGCCATCCCGTTCATCTTGAAGTACGTCGCGGCCCAGCCCTCCAGCGCCGAAGGCCATTTTGTCCTGGGCGTCCTGAGATCCCGCACCGGAGACCTCCCCACCGCCGACAAGGAAATCACCCTGGCCACATCCATCGACCCCAGGAACGCCAAGTACCGCATCAACCTGGCCGCCATCCGTAACATGCAGGGCCGGACCGCCGAGGCCGTCGGACTGTATCGTGAGCTTCTCCGCGACAACCTCAACTGGTCCGAGCCAATGAACGGCCTGGCCTCGGCACTGGCCACTTGCCCCGACGCCTCCGTGCGAAACGGAAAAGAAGCCCTCCAACTGGCGCAGCGGGCCTGCGAACTGACGCCCAACCGCGCCGATTATCTCGACACGCTGGCCCTGGCGTTGGCCGAGACGGGAGATTTTGCCGCCGCGATGGAGGCTGCCAGGAAAGCCGAAGGCCTCGCCCGCGACAATCCGTTCCTGCTGGTCGAGATCCAGGCGCACCTCAAGCTCCTGGCCGCCTCGCAGCCCGTCCGCTCCGGAAGCGCCGCGCCCCAAACGGCACCGGCGACTTCGCCGGCAAAGTAGATCCAAACGATGCCCCCACCGCGACGGGAGCATGCCACTTGGGTTCCCTCATCGCCCGGCATGCCTTCCAACACGTCACGAACCACTGTTACACTTTTGCAACATTATGTAATCTTATTGAATGTATAAATGCTATAAGAAAACAAAAACAATGGAGTCTGGAACGGAATCTCTTACAATGAAGGCATGTCCGCTATCCGTACATGCGGAAGAAGCCGCCTACCGGCGTAATGCACGAGAGATAATGCTTGGCGTCCGTGGTTTAAGATTCGACGTAATACCTAGTTAGGAATCCTAAATGTCTGGATCACCCAAGGCGCAGGGACTTTACGATCCCAAGCATGAACACGACGCTTGCGGCGTGGGCGCCGTGGTCAACATCAGTGGCCGACGCGATCACTCCATCATCCAACTTGGAAAACAGGTATTACTGAATCTGCTCCACCGGGGGGCTGCCGGAAGCGACGAATCCACCGGGGATGGCGCGGGCATCCTCATTCAGATCCCGCACGACTTTTTTGTCGCGCAGGGACGCAAGCTGGGTATCGACCTGCCAGGCCCCCACCAGTACGGCGTGGGCATGGTCTTTGGCCCTCAGGACAAGACCCTACGTGAAAAGTGCGACCGCCTGCTGGCTGACTCCATCGACTTCTACGGGATGAGCGTCCTGGGCTGGCGCGACGTGCCCGGCTGCAATAAGAGCCTGGGGCAACTGGCCCGCGCCAGCGAACCGACTGTCAAGCAGGTCTTCATCGACGGCGCGGGGCTCGACGAGACCGCTTTCGAGCGTAAGCTGTTCCTGGCCCGCAAGCGGGCAGAGCGGCTGGTGACCGAAGACCTGGGCCAGGCCGCCGGCGACTACTATATCTGCTCCATGTCCTGCCGGACGATCGTCTACAAGGGCATGTTCCTGGCCCCGCAGCTCTTCGACTACTACGCGGACCTGGCCGACGAGCGGATGACCAGCGCCCTGGCCGTGGTCCACCAGCGTTACTCCACCAATACCTTCCCCAGTTGGCGGCTGGCCCAGCCCTTCCGCATGGCCGCCCACAACGGCGAGATCAACACCCTCAGCGGCAACATCAACCGCATGCGGGCCCGCGAGATGCAGATGGCCAGCCCCCTACTGGGCGCCGACCTGAGTGACCTTCGGCCGGTGCTGGTGCCCGGTGGCAGCGACTCGGCCATGTTCGACAACGCGCTGGAGCTGCTCACCCAGGCTGGGCGATCCCTGCCGCACGCCATGATGATGATGATCCCCGAGGCCTTCGGCGCCAGCTACCACATCAGCACCGACAAGCGGGCCTTCTACGAGTTTCACGCCTCGATCATGGAGCCGTGGGACGGCCCGGCCGCGATGGTCTTCACCGACGGACGGCTGGTGGGCGGCACGCTGGACCGCAGCGGCCTGCGGCCCTCGCGCTATGTCCTGACCACCGACGGCCTGCTGGTGCTGGCCAGCGAAGTGGGCGTGGTGGAATTCCCGCCCGAGAAGATCCAGACCAAGGGACGTCTTCAGCCCGGACGCATGTTCCTGGTGGACACGCAGGAAGGCCGGATCGTCGTCGACAACGAGATCAAAAGCAGGATCGCCCGCCAGAAACCTTACCGTCGCTGGCTGGAGACCAACCACATCGAGTTGCGCGGGCTGTTCAACCCCTCCAAGCCCGCCGAGACCGACCCCGAGACCATCGCCCAGCGTCTGCGGCTCTTTGGCTACACGCGGGAGGACCTTCAGACGATCCTGGTCCCCATGGCCGTCAACGGCCAGGAGCCGGTCGGCTCGATGGGCACCGACACGCCGCTGGCCGTGCTGTCCAATCAGCCCAAACTGCTGTTCAACTACTTCAAGCAGCTCTTCGCGCAGGTGACCAATCCGCCCATCGACCCGCTCCGCGAAGGGCTGGTCATGAGCCTGATGAGTTTCACCGGCAAGCAGCGGAACCTCCTGGACGAGACGCCCGAGCACTGCCGCCAGCTCAAGCTGCCCCACCCGATCCTGACCAACGAGGACATGGACCGCCTCCGCTCGGCCAAGCGGGAGGACTTCAAAATCGCGACGATCGAATCGCTCTTCGACGCCGACAGCGACGACCACACCGCCGCCCTGCGACGGGGGCTGGAGAACCTGGTCGACTCGGCCGCGGCAGCCATCGAGGCCGGCGCATCGCTGATCATTATCTCCGACCGCAACGTCAACGACGGCCAGGCGGCCATTCCCAGCCTGCTGGCGGTCTCCGCCGTTCACCACGGTCTGCTGGTCCGCAAGCTGCGAGGCGAGGCGGGGCTGGTGGTCGAAAGCGGCGAGCCGCGCGAGGTGATGCACTTCTGCCTGCTGTGCGGCTACGGTGCCAACGCCGTCAACCCGTACCTGGCCTTCGAGGCCATTGAGGAACTTCGCCGCCGCGGCGACATCCCCGCCGACATCCAGAGCGAGACAGCGGTGGACCACCTCATCGCAGCCATCAAGAAGGGCATCCTCAAGACTATCTCCAAGATGGGCATCTCCACGCTCCGCAGCTACCACGCGGCCCAGCTTTTCGAGGCCGTGGGACTCGACCATTCCGTCGTGGACGCCTACTTCACCGGCACGGCCTCCCGCATCGGCGGGGCCGACCTGGAGGTTGTCGCCCGCGAGGCGCTGGCTCGCCACCACGCCGGCTTCACGCCGCCGGCGCCGGGGCAACTGGACATGGAATTCGGCGGCGAGTACGCCTGGCGGTCTGACGGCGAGAACCACCTTTGGAATCCCCAGACCATCGCCGACCTCCAGCACGCCGTTCGCATGAACGACCCCAAGGCCTACGCCCGCTACGCCGCCTATATCAACGAGCAGGGCACGCGGCTTTGCACGTTGCGAGGCCTGTTCGAGTTCGTGCCCGGCCAGGCTGTGCCGCTGGCGGAAGTCGAGCCGGCCAGCGAGATCGTCAAGCGGTTCTGCACCGGCGCGATGAGCCACGGCTCGATCAGCAAGGAGGCTCACGAGGCGCTGGCGATGGGCATGAACGCCCTGGGCGCCATGAGCAACACCGGCGAAGGCGGCGAGGACGCCGATCGCTACCTGCCTCGCAGCGACGGCCAGTCGCTCAATTGCGCCATCAAGCAGGTGGCCAGCGCCCGCTTCGGCGTGACGATCAACTATCTGGCTCACGCCAAGATGCTCCAGATCAAGATGGCCCAGGGCGCCAAGCCCGGCGAGGGCGGACAGCTCCCCGGTCACAAGGTCACCGAGGAAATCGCCAGGCTTCGCCACGCCACACCGGGCGTCTCGCTGATTTCCCCGCCGCCGCACCACGACATCTATTCCATCGAAGACCTGGCCCAGTTGATCTACGACCTCAAGTGCTCTAACCCGGGCGTGAAGGTCTCGGTGAAACTGGTGGCCGAGGTGGGCGTGGGCACCATTGCCGCCGGCGTGGCCAAGGGCATCGCCGACGAAGTGCTCATCAGCGGCTTTGACGGCGGGACAGGCGCCAGCCCGCTCTCCTCGATCAAGCACGCGGGCATTCCCTGGGAACTGGGCCTGGCCGAGACGCAGCAGACGCTCGTGCTCAACAATCTTCGCGACCGCATCCAGGTCCAGGCCGACGGGCAGATGAAGACCGGGCGCGACGTTGCCATCGCTGCCTTGCTGGGGGCCGAGCGGTTTGGCTTCGGAACCGCGGCCCTGGTATCGCTGGGTTGCATCATGATGCGAAAGTGCCACCAAGGCACCTGCCCGGTGGGCATCGGCACGCAGGAGCCGGGGCTTCGCAAGCATTTCGCCGGCCAAGCGGATCATCTTCAGCACTACATGCTGTTCGTGGCCGAGGAGGTCCGGCAGATCATGGCGTCCCTGGGCTTCCGCCGCATGGAGGACATGATCGGGCACGTCGAACGCCTGGCCTGCCACAAGGCCATCGACCACTGGAAGGCCCACGGGCTGGACTTCAGCGCGGTCTTCAGGCAGCCTGACGCCTCCGACGGCCGGGCCATCCGCTGCATCCGGCCCCAGGGCGACATCCTGGCCTCGCACCTGGATTGGAAGATCATCGAGCAGGCGGCGCCCGCGCTGGAACGCCGGGAAAAGGTCACGCTCCAGATGCCCATTCGCAACGTGCATCGCACGGTGGGCACGATCCTGAGCAATCGCATCGTCAATAAGTTCGGACCTGATGGCCTGAGTGAAGACACCATCGACCTGACCTTCACCGGCTCGGCCGGGCAGAGCTTCGGGGCGTTCCTGGCTCCCGGCGTGACGCTGCGGCTGATCGGCGACTCCAACGATTACCTGGGCAAGGGCCTCTCGGGCGGGCGGATCATCGTCCAGACCCCGCCGGGGTCGAGCTTCCCGCCGCAGGAAAACATTATCGTCGGCAACACGCTGCTCTATGGCGCCACCAGCGGCGAGGTCTACATCAACGGCCTGGCCGGCGAGCGGTTCGCCGTCCGCAACAGCGGCGCGACGGCCGTCGTCGAGGGCGTGGGCGACCACGGCTGCGAGTACATGACCGGCGGGACCGTGGTGGTCATCGGCCAGACCGGGCGCAACTTTGCCGCCGGCATGAGCGGGGGCATCGCCTACGTGCTGGACGAGCTTCAACTCTTCGACACGCTATGCAACCTGGACATGGTCGACCTGGAATGCATCTGGCAGGAAGAAGACCAGAAACTGCTGCACGTGCTTGTTAACCGTCACTACAAGTTCACCGGCTCCAAGCAGGCTAAGCGCATCCTGGACAACTGGCAGGAGATGGTGGGCAAGTTCCTCAAGGTCATGCCCATTGACTATCGAAAGGCCCTGGCGCGTCTGCGTGAACGCGAGCAGCGCGGGGCCGAGTTCACCCCCGCTACGGAGGAGGTGTTCCGTGGCTAAGCCCACCGGATTCATCGAGTACAGGCGTGACGAAGTCCCCCACCGCGACGTCAGCGAGCGGGTGAAGGACTACTTCGAGATCGACGTTCCGCTGCCCGAGGCGCGGCTGCTGCCGCAGGCGGCGCGCTGCATGGACTGCGGCGTGCCCTTCTGCCACGGCGCCGGCTGCCCGCTGCGCAACCGCATCCCGGAGTTCAACGACCTGGTCTATCGCGGCCGCTGGAAGGAGGCCTGCGAAAACCTCCACTCCACCAATAATTTCCCCGAGATCACCGGTCGCGTCTGCCCGGCCTTGTGCGAGGCCGCCTGCGCGCTGAACCTCCACCAGGAACCGGTGATGATCCGCCACATCGAGTACCAGATCGTCGAGCGGGCCTTCGCCGAGGGCTGGATCCAGCCCATATTTCCCCCGCGGCACAGCGGGCGGCGCGTGGCGGTCATCGGTTCGGGCCCGGCCGGCCTGGCTGCGGCGCAGCAGTTGGCGCGCGCCGGCCACGCCGTGACGGTCTTTGAGAAGGACAACCGGCCCGGCGGACTGCTGCGATACGGCATCCCCGACTTCAAGTTGGAGAAGCGCGTCATCGACCGCCGCCTCCAGCAACTGGCCGCCGAGGGCGTGGAGTTCCAGAACGGCGTGACCGTCGGAGAGGACATCTCCGTCCGCTACCTGCGCAAGATGTACGACGCCATCTGCCTGACGATGGGCGCCGGCGCGCCGCGCGACCTGGGCGTGCCCGGACGCGGCTTCGATAACATTCTCATGGCCCTGGATTTCCTGTCCCGCCAGAACCAGCTCCTGGCCGGCGAACCCACGGCAGCCGCCAAGGCCGCCTCGGCCAAGGACAAGGTTGTCGTGGTCATCGGCGGCGGCGACACCGGCAGCGACTGCGTGGGAACCTCCATCCGCCAGGGCGCCAAGGAAGTCCACCAGTTCGAGATCCTCCCCAAGCCTCCCGAGGGCAGCAACCCGCAGACGCCCTGGCCGCTTTGGCCGCGGATCATGCGCTCCAGCTCTTCGCACGAGGAAGGCTGCAATCGCCGCTGGAGCATCCTGACCAGAAAGTTCACCGGCGTCGAGACGCGCGTGACCGACTTGCACGCCGTCGAGGTCGACTGGTACGACGGTCCCAGCGGCCCGGCCTTCAAGGAAAAGAGCGGCACCGGTTTCTCCCTGAAGGTGGACCTGGTCCTGCTGGCGATGGGTTTCCTCCACGTGACGCACGAGGGCCTGGTCAGCCAGTTGGGGCTCGAACTCGACCCGCGCGGCAATGTGACCGTCAGTGACTACATGACCAGCGAGGAAGGCGTCTTTGCCGCCGGCGACACCATCGAGGGCGCCAGCCTGGTGGTGCGGGCGCTGAATTCCGGCCGGCAAGCCGCCGCCGCCATCGACCGCTGGCTGAACAGATAGGTCGAAGGTCAGACTAAACCGGATGTCTTTGCCTGAACCACGCGGGCAGCGGCGCACTCAGACCGAGGCCTCCGCCAGCGTTTCCTCCTCCAGAACGTCTCCGGGATCCTGGAATGAGGACTTCCACAATCCATGCACGCGGCAGAAGAATCGCGCCGCAATGGGCCGCTCGGAAACATTGAACAGGACTTCCGGAATATCACCGGGTTTGAGGAACTGCCGCAGGCACTTGCCCGGTGTGATCAATTCGACCCATTGGATATGATGATCCACGTCCATCGTGTGCGCCGGGACGCCGATTTTCACTCGTACCTGGCTGCCGCTGCGTTGCAGGCGTACCGCGTGCGCGCCCCTGGACTCGCTGGCGACGCGTGCTTCCATGTGGATCATCCGCGGGCCGCAGCAGACCAATTCCACGCCGCAAGGGTCCAGAACCTCCACGACCGCCTCGCACACGGGGCACTTGAAGATCTGTAGTTGTCTCGTCGGCATAATTGTCTCTCCCGCCCGGACGACGAGCGATCCGCGAGTTTTCATCTTGCCCCCCTGGTGGACGCCGGTCGCCAACATCGATCCTACCCGACGGCCTTTCCTGACCATCCTGAAGCGGCCCGATAATGATCCAGGGAAATGATGCTTTCGACCTTAGCGGCCGCCGACGCGGATTCCTCCTCCTTGGCGTCGACTCGAACGACGCTGTTGAATTGATTGTCCGTGGCGTGCTCGACCCCGAACGCGGCGTAGTCGGTAAACCACTGCCCGTCGGAGTAGTAGCGGAAGCGGAAAGTGCCGGCCGGCAATCTCATCGTCGCCAGCCAGTAGCCATGCCCGTCAGGGATCATCATTAACTGCCCCGCCTGCCACTTGTTGAAGTCCCCCACCAGGCTGACAGAACTGGCCGCCGCGCGGAAGAAGCTGAACTGAACGTAATTCCCATGCACGGTAACCATGACCCGACCTCGCCGCCGGCCCTGCGCCGGCCAGAAGACCCTCGCGTGTCCCCGGTGAACATAATCAGACGTCATCCCGCCCGCCAAGAAAACATCAGGTCACAGACGCGCCACCGAATTGAATGTGCCAAACGAATTCCTGACCAGGTTGTTGTGGTCCGGGTCGGTGGTCCATTGCCCGTCGATCACGAACTTGTACTGGCATATTCCCTGTGGCACCTCCACCTGAAGAGTGTAGGAACCATTCGTACTCTTCCTCATGGGCACCGGCTTCCATGCGTTGAAGTCGCCGGCTAACTTGACTTCCCTGGCGCTGGATGCGGAGGACAGTTCAAACCGGACTTGTTTGCTCTTGGCCCCTTTAGCGAACATTTTCAGCGTCCTTTCTATTGTGGAGTCGCCCAAACAACGCCCACGCGGCAGGCCTCATGCCGTCTGGACCAGTGGCTCGATCGACTGGGGCACAACCGCGTTCATACTGGCCAAGTAGCCCTGGATCGCAGTGTGGATGTTCTCAACCGCTTCCTGCTGGCTGCGCCCCCGGGCATGACACCCAGGAAGCGAAGGACACACTGCCCTAAAGCCATTGGGCCCAATGTGGATAATTTTGACTGTCAGTCTCATGGTTCCCTACCTCTTTTCTCGCTCCCACGCGCGCCCCGGCCTGACGTACCACACACGACAGACGCAGGGTACTATCTGAACCGATGTTGCCGCCCGATACAATCGGCCCCGGCCCCGTTCTTTCGACCGGGAAGTTGCTGCCTCGGCCATCGGGGATTCCCTGATAGCCGCTAAGCAACAGGTCGTTGGACGCCGCGACCAGAGTCGAAAAACGTAAAGACGCAACTCGTGGGTACTGAATCCTTGGAAGAACCGATGGAAGCCCTGACAAGGCGGGAACCGGCCGGATTGACCACTCGCCAGTAAACCGTCGTGTGATGGTTCGCACTGCCGCCGCAAAGCCTCGATCGCCTGCTCATGGTCGTTACTCCTTCAGGCCCGTTTCCGTTGCTCCAGTCCGTCCCTAATTCTTAGCTACCCATACGCAAAGGCTCAATCGGTGGCTCGCCCGTTTGTGCAGGCAGGCTCTGCCCGACTTGGCGTAAGGAACAATTCCCCAGGACATCGGTGGTTGCCCCTATTCAGCGCCGAACTCGTCCTTGAAGCGTGGGTTACGTCAAAGCAAAATGACCGGCCCGAGGGGTAGCTTCGCTTCAGGTCGCCTACAGGAAAAATGCCGCCGGACCGGCACCCGTCGAGAAGAAGGCCGCCCGGGCCTGGCGCGAAGGGAACTGCCGGAAGTAACGGCCTGACCATTGGGCGAGCATCGCCTGCACATCACCGGCCCCGACCATCGCCCAGACCGCCCCGCCAAAGCCCGCCCCGAACGCCGATGCAGCCAGAGCGCCGCAGTCCTCTGCACTGGCGACGAGGAAGTTGGTCTCGGCCACCTGGTTGCCCAGCAACTGGTCGGCCAACTGGTGCGACCGGCGCACGCAACGGCCAAACTCGGATAGATCGCCGCGGGCCAATGCGTCGCCGGCCTGCGGGATGATCTCCAGGCTCTCAGCCGCGAATTGCTCGGCCCGGCGGGCCAGTTGCTCCGGCGTAAAGGACGCGCACGAGGCCCCGGCAAGCGCCTTCTGGATCGCCGCCGCATCGCCGGCGCCGGCAGCGGCCGCCGCCAAGTGCGCATCATTCCGGCCGGTGGCGCGATTCCACGCCTCGACGGCCGCCCTGGCCAGGCCGGAAACCGCGTTGTACTTCTCCAACGCCGCGCCGGTTTTTTCGGCGGCCACTCCACTGCTGGCAACGGCCAGGACATGACCCTCCGGCAGAGCAATGGCCCGCTCGAAGCGGATAGGACAGTAGGAGTATTGGCTCAGCCGCCCGGACTGGCAGCACAGAATCGCGGTGTGATCCCCGCTGCCGCCGAAGGTTCCCACGCCGCGGTCGCCCGCCAAATCGCGGAAGCTCTGGCCGTTCTCGACGGTGCCGAGGTAGCCGGCCAGGTCTTCGCCGCTGGATATGTTCCGCTGGTATTCCTCGCGGCCGCTCAGATCATTCACGGCCGATATGGCCAGGAAAAAGGCGACGATCATCGCGCTGGAGCTGCTCATTCCCGCCGCCATCGGCAGGTCGCTGGCGAAGACAATGTCCGCGCCGGCCAGCGGTGGCTGAAAGTTCCGTGCGATCCGCCGCGCAGCCGTCATCGGGTAGTTGCACCACTGGCCTATGGGCGGAACAAGTTCGCCGGAGAGATCGAATTGGGCGGCGGAACCGCCCTCGGCCGGCACGATCCGCATGCGGCGGTCCGCGCGTCGCCGCGCGATCAGACAGAATCCATATTCCGCCGCCATGAGCAGGCTCCGCCCGCCGGCGTAGTCGGTGTGTTTGCCCAGGACTTCCACGCGCCCGGGGACGTAGAAGGCGAATACTTGCGCCCCAGCCTCACCACCCAGTTCGGCCATCTTCTGCTGACACTGCTGGAAGAGCCTGGCCTTGGGCGCTGCGGCCGCGGCACTCAGGCCCCGGCCGACCAGGCGATCCGTCAACTTTCGGGCATCCTCCAGCAGGCCGGGCTCAATGGCGTGGGCCTTCACAGGTTGACCTCCATGCCGGCCAGGCTGGCCTTGACCGCGGCGATGTCCGAGCGGCTGGACAGGTCCAGCACCGGCAGGTTGAAGGGCAGGACGCGAAAACTCTCGCCGAGGCGGTCGATGGCGTACTGCACCGCGTCGGGAATTTCCAGCTCGCCGCGCGGCGAGGGCTTGATGCTGCCGGCGGCCCGGAAGATCGCCGGGCCGAACATCCAGCAGTTCATGCTCACGCACACCGGCTGGGCCAGCGTGGCCAGGGTAGCCGGGTCGGGCTTTTCGATGATCCGCACAAGTCGCCCGGCGGAATCGGCCTGCACGACGGCAAACTTGGCCAGGCGATCGGCGGGGATATTTCCGCCGGCGAGCAGGCCCTCTACCTGGAAGGCCGCCAGGCCGCTGCAGCCCAGCGCCCGCAAGGCCGCCGTGGCCTGGACAGGATAGAAGTTGTCGGAATTGAGGACCAGGACCGGCTCGCCCGCGGCAAAGCTCTCCGCGGCCAGTACCGCGTCGGCTGTGCCGAGGGGCTTTTCCTGGATCGCGAACTCGACACTGATCCGCCGCGTCGGCAGCTTGCCGTAGTAGTCGCGGACGATCTGGTGCTCCGGCCCGATCACCAGGCACGCGCGGCGATAGCCGGCATCGGCCAGGGATGACAGGACATAGTCCAGGAACGGCCGGCCGATGGGGATCATGGCCTTGACGCCGCTATCGGCGACGGCAGACTCCTGCCGGCTCAGGCCCGCCGCCGCATCGGCCTTCCGCATCCGCGTGCCCAGCCCGCGGGCCAGGATCACCGCTTTGTCCGTTGCGCCGCTCATCTCCGTATCGCCGCCGACCCTCTGACGAACGCCTCCACGCCGTGATACTCGGGCAGGCCCAGCTTGTCGTAGACCGCCGCGGTGTTGCGGTTGCGGTCCTCGGCCCGCTGCCAGAACTCCCGGGTGTCGTCGGAGCCCGGGAACATCGCCCGATCCTTTTGGCTCTCGTGACGGAAGATCGCATGCCGCTTGTGGTAGAGCTCGTTGGGGCTGACCGGCACGGCCATGTCGACCTCGTAAGGCTCCCACTCCTGCCAGGCCCCGCGGTATTGCCACACCACCGGAAGTTGGCCTGTTTCTTGGTGGTATTGCTTCAACGCCGCCTCGACCGCCTCCAGGCACATCCGGTGCGTGCCGTGCGGGTCGGACAAGTCCCCAGCCGTGAAGACGATGTCCGGTTTGACGGTCATCAACAGATCCAGCACGATCGCCACATCCTTGTCGGTGATGGGCAACTTGGCCACCAGCCCGGTCTGGTAGAAGGGCAGGTCCAGGAAGTGGCAGTTCTCTTTCTGCACGCCGCAAAATCCGGCGGCCGAGAGGGCCTCGGTGCGGCGAATGAGCGTCTTGACGGCCTGGACCTCGGCGCTGTCGATCGAGGCGGGCAGCTTGTGCCGCAGGAACTGCTCGATATGCTCGTCGATGACGGCGGTCTGCTCGGTCGCCAGGCCGAAAATGCGATTGAACTCGCGAACAAACTCGGCGAACCGCAGCACGTTGTGGTCGAAAACCGCGATATTGCCGGAGGTCTGGTAGGCGGTGTGAACCTCGTGGCCCTGCTCGCAGAGCCGCTGGAGCGTGGCGCCCATGCTGATCACGTCGTCGTCGGGATGCGGGCTGAAGACAACGATCTTCTTGCCCGCTTCCTTGCCGGCCGGCCAGCCGGTGATGGTGTTCATCATCCGTTTGAAGACTTCCAGGTTGACGTCATACGCCCGTCCGCGGACAGCCAGCAGTTCGGAAAGGTGATTCTCGGCGTAGTCCTCGTCCGTGAGCGAGAGGATGGTCTTGCCCAGCTTGAGCGACAGACAGATCACCGCCTTGCGGGTCAGCGCCTCGTCCCACTGACACGAGCCGACCAGCCACGGCGTCGCGCAGCGCGTGAGCATGGCCGCGGCCGAGGCGTCCAGGTAGAAACGCGCATCGTGGTGGGCCTGGAGGAAGCTGGCCGCCACCGAACGATCCATCTCCCCTTCGACGGCCCGCGCGATGACCGGCGCCTTGTGCTCGCCGAAGGCCAGCAGGCAGATGCAGCGGGCCTGGAGGATGGTGCCCACGCCCATCGTGATGGCTTGCTTGGGCACGTTCTCCTCGCCGAAGAAGTCAGACGCGGCGTCCATGCGGGTCACGCGGTCGAGGTGAACGCTGCGCGTGATGCTGTCGCGCGGCGAGCCGGGCTCGTTGAAGCCGATGTGCCCGGTCCGCCCGATGCCGAGAACCTGCAAGTCGATCCCGCCGGCATCCTGAATGGCCTGCTCATACTGGCGGCAGAAGTCATCGACCTGCCCGGAGGCCAGGGTGCCGTCGGGAATATGAATATTGGAGCGGGGAATGTTCACGTGGTCCAGGAAGTTCTCGTGCATCCAGCGGTGGTAGCTCTGGATGGCCTCGCGAGCCATGGGCCAGTATTCGTCGAGGTTGAAAGTCACCACGTTGGAAAAGTCCAGGCCCTCGGCACGGTGCAGCCGAATCAACTCGCGGTAGACCCCGATGGGCGTGTGGCCGGTGGCCAGGCCCAGCACGGCAGAGCGGCCCTCCCGGGCTCGCTGGCGGATCAATTCCGCGATCCGCCCCGCAACGGCCCGACATGCTTCCTGCGAATTATCGAAGATCGAAACGGGCACTCGTTCGTCTGACATCGTGTCCTTCCTCATCTAGAGCGACACTAATTAATGGCCTGCAGGCGGCATCCGGGAACAACTCCCCAACCAAACAGGCTACCGACAACTGGCCACCGGCTACTGGCCACCGGCTACTCGATCCTACTTCATCCCGAACATCTTCTCTTTCGTGTCCAGGTAATACAAATAGTATTCCGGCTTGACGTCCGGCGGGCAGCGGTGGTCGCAGAACGGGATGTACCCGCCGCGCTCCACCAGCGGCGCCAGGGTCTTGAGGTAGGCCTGGATCGCCTCGGGCCCGGCGCGGAGGACCAGCTTGTCCACCCCGCCCATGATCCGCAGATCCTTGCCGTACTGGTTGAGCAACTCGGCCGGGTGCGCACAGCCGTTGACCTCGAAGGGGAAGAGACAGTTGATGCCGCCTTCCAGGAAGTACGGCAAGATCGGCCGAACGTCGCCGTCGCAGTCGGTGTACCACAGGTCGATGCCGTGGGCGTGCAGTCGCTTGCTGATCCGCTTGTAGCGCGGCATGACCACGTTCTTGAAGAAGTCCACCGAGACGATGGGCCCGTTCTTGAAGCAGATATCCTCCCAGCCGCTGGCATAGTCGAAGTCAATATGCCCCAGCACCTGGTCGAGGTACTTCTCCACCAACTGGCAGGCCGTCTCGACCATGTCCTCGACCATGTCGGGATAGTCGAAACATGCGTAGGCCAGGCCCTCGAAGGTCAGCATGTCGCGCACGCGGCCAATCATCGATCCGCAGTAGACGCCCAGGGGGTAATCCCGGGTGGGCGGATGCGCCTTCTTCAGGGACTCCACATCCACGATGCGGGCCGGATCGTCCAGCCGCATCCGCTCGGCCTTGACACGCTTCCAGTCGTCGGGAGTGGTGATCGAGGATTTCACGAAATGCGGGATCGTCTCGTGGCCGTCCTTGGGCACCTCGGCCAGCAACCCGTCGCCGTTCATGATGGTCCGGGTGGTGGCCGTTTCCGAAACAACCTCCCGCGCGAAGGCTGGGGACATCCAAATGCAGCCGCCGGCGGTCGCGATTCGGTCAAAATTAAAGAACCGGTCGGCCTCATAATCGTTCTTGATGCCGTTCTCAACGAACATCGGCCATTCCGTGTAATTCTCCGACCAGTAGCCAAACTCCATGTTGAAGCAGCGGTCGATGGGCTTGTAGTGCATCTGGTTGTTGAACCGCTGGCGGTCGTTCATCGCACCCTTCCATTTCGGGCGGCACGGCGTAATGGCCATTTCCCTGTCTCCTTTATCTGGGATACGACGTTGGGGCATTTTACAGGAGCGCCCCGCCCATTGGTAGAGCAGAGACAACCATACAAGCCGCAACCCTCTCCGTTTTCCCGCCGATGATCGCCTTGACTTGCGCACGACCCTCGCATACACTATAGGGCTTGATTATGAGTCTTCATGTGACCCCTGACATCCTGATGCGATCATTGGCCGCCAAGGCCGATTCGCAACGCCTGATCTTCGGGCGATCCTTCGCTTCCGGCCGGTTGCGAAGTCGCTCCCGCTTTCGGCGTCGGGCCCGTTAAGGCCGCGACGACCGTCTCCCGTTGTCTACCCGTAGTATTCCTCAGTCAAGAGAGTACCCATGACACGCCAAGACATTCGCAATGTAGCCATTATCGCCCACGTTGACCACGGCAAGACCACGCTGGTCGACCAGCTCCTTCGCCAGAGCGGCCAGTTCCGCACCGGCGAACTCAAGGGCGAGTGCATCCTCGACTCCAACCCGCTCGAACGCGAGCGCGGCATCACCATCCTGGCCAAGAACTGCGCCATCCAGTACACCGACCGCGACGGACACGATTACCACATCAACATCGTCGACACCCCCGGCCACGCCGATTTCTCCGGCGAGGTCGAGCGCGTGCTGAAGATGGCCGACGGTGTGCTGCTGCTGGTCGACGCGGCCGAGGGCACCATGCCCCAGACGCGCTACGTGTTGAGCAAGGCCCTGCACAACGGCCTCAAGCCCATCGTGGTCATCAACAAGATCGACCGGCCCGACGCCCGGCCGCAGGTGATCCTCAACCAGGTCTTCGACCTGCTGGTTGAGCTGGGCGCCCACGACCACGCCGAGGACTTCCCGGTCATCTACGCCTCCGGCCGCGCCGGCTGGGCGGTGGACGACCTGGACAAGATCCCCGCCGACAACACCGGCGACATCCACGCACTGTTTGACGCCATTATCAACCACGTCCCCGTGCCCGAGCTGGACCCCGCCGCCCCGCTTCAGATGCTGGTGACCACCATCGACTACAGCGACTACGTCGGGCGAATCGGCGTGGGGCGCGTCTTTGCCGGAACGATTCACGCCGGCCAGGAGATCATCACCATCGACCGCCACGGCGAGCAGTTCAAGCAGAAGGTCTCGCAGCTCTTCCAGTTCGACGGCCTGGGCCGGCGCGAAGTCGACCAGATCGGCGCCGGCGACATCTGCGCCGTGGTGGGCCTGGCCAGGGTCGACATCGGCGACACGCTCTGCGACGTGGAAAACCCCGTGGCCCTGGACGCGGTGCTCGTCGACGAGCCCACGCTCCACATGAGCTTCCGCATCAACGACGGCCCCCTGGCCGGCAAGGAAGGCAAATACGTCACCAGCCGCCATCTTCGCGAGCGCCTCGAGAAGGAACTGCAGTCCAACGTGGCCTTGCGGGTTTCCTTCGGCGAGAGCAACGACGTGGAATTCGACGTCGCCGGGCGCGGCCTGATGCACCTGGGCATCCTGCTGGAGAACATGCGCCGCGAGGGCTTCGAGCTGTGCGTGGGCAAGCCCACCGTGATCTACAAGCAGGAGCATGGCCAGTGGATGGAACCGGCGGAGATGCTGGTGATCGACGTGCCGACCGACATGATCGGCCCAGCCATGCAGTTGCTGGGCGACCGCCGCGCCGAACTGATCAAGATGGAGACTGCAGGCCCGCGAACCCAGATGGACTTCACGATTCCCGCCCGCGGCCTCATCGGCCTGCGCACGCGCATGCTGACGGCCACCAAGGGCGAGGCCATCATGCACCACCGCTTCCACCGCTACGTGGAGCGGGCCGGCGATATCCCCGGACGCAAGAACGGCGTGATGATCGCTACCGAGACCGGCCAGGTGACCGCCTGGGCGCTGGACCAGTTGGCCGACCGCGGCAGCATGTTCGTCGAGCCGGGCGACCAGGTCTACGTCGGCCAGGTCATCGGCGAGCACTGCAAGGACAATGACATCACCGTCAACATTGCCAAGCTCAAGAAGCTGAGCAACATGCGGTCCTCCGGCAAGGACACCACCGTCGTGCTCAAGCCGGCCCGCAAGATGTCGCTGGAGGCGGCGCTGGAGTACATCGAGGACGACGAACTGGTGGAAATCACCCCCCAGTCGATCCGCATCCGCAAGCGTGGCCTGACCGAGGCCGACCGCAAGCGAAGCACCCGCAAGCTGGCGGCCTCCGCGGCGGAATAGGAACTCCGCCGCGCGGCTGCTTCGCCGCCCAGCGATTACATTGAGGTCCGCAGGACCGTTCAGAACTTAGCCGGGGGCCGTGAGGCCCCGGAAGGCGTCCTGTTTGTCGCTCAAGCCCCAGCGGGGCGAAAAAATTCTGCCGGCCCGTCGGGCCTGGTGTTCCTGGGGCCAGCCTCCGGGGCCTCACGGCCCCCGGCCAAATCCTTCTCGGCCCTTCGGGCCTGCCGAAGTCCCGGCCTCTTCCCGTATCGCGCGGCGTAGCCCCAGCGCATGGGCTGCGCAACAATCACGACACGAAAAATGACGGCCGCGCGCCAGGCTTTGCGCGCTAATGATAGACGCTTGCCCTCGCCCACAATGAAAACGCGGTTTATTTCCCGTTTATGCCTCCGGCCAGGATCAGCAATATTGGCGCACAAATGTTGATTGTTCCACGTGGAACATTTTGAGAACGATTCCCGGCAGCGATTCCGCGAGCCCCGTATTCCGGTATTCCGGTATTCCGGCTATTCCAGCCATCCTTTGCGAAAACCTTTGAGCACCTTGGCCACGCAGTCGGCGTGTTTCCATTTCAGGAACCGCCACCACGGCCGCATGTCGTCGGGCGGAGCCAGGGCCAGGATCTCCGCATCGCTCCTGCCGGCGGCAACGGCGGCGCGGACCTGATCGCATAGCCAGCCGAAGTACGCCACCCACCGCCGCAGTTGGGCCGTCGTGCATAGCGGCCCGTGCCCGGGGATGACCACGGCGGCATCGAGGTCGATCATCCGCTCGTAGGTCGTCAGCAGCATCGCGGCCGTGTCGGCGCGAAGGTTGGTCGTCAGCGGGATCAGGCCCCAGCCGAAGATGTCGCCGGTGAACAGCACGCGGTCGCCGGGAAGGTGGACGATGCAGTCCTCCTCGGTGTGCGTGCCGGGCATCGGCAGCATGACCGCCCGCCGCCGCGCGCCCTCGAAGACCCTGCCCGCGCTGGGCAGCGGCGCGATTGCCTGGCCGACGATCGTCGCGCCCCACCGCCGGCGGAAGGCCTCGTTCAAGGCCACGTGGTCGTAGTGCGAGTGCGTGTTCAGGACGTAGCGGACACCCTTGCCGCCGAGGGTCTCCTCGATGGCGTCGATGACCTCGCCCTCAGCCGACGGCTGCTCCATGGCGTCGACGATGATGGCGTACTCGCCCATGTCGATCCAGCCGATGTTGTCCACCTCCTGGCGGACAAACACGCCATCGGCCACCTGGATGATCTTGGGCACGTCGGCCTCGTCGAGCGGCATGGCAAATCCTTTCATTGTCAACCGCCGGGCGGGGTGGTTATGATGCCTTCCGGCGGCTTGCTGCCGTTGAGCCTATCAGGGACGAGCCCGCCATGCAAAGGATTGCACATGAGAGTGGAAATAGCCATTGCGGCGGCCATCTTGTGCCGCAGCCTGTGCGGCATCGCGGCCGGGGGCGGGACACCGGCGCCCATCCGCGACCTGAAAACCATCAAGCAGGATTGCCTCTCGCACATCGACATGGACACCGCCGCCGCGCGGCTGATCACGCCCGCCCAGCAGCAACTCTTCTACGAGCAGTTCCGCAAGCGGCACTTTCAGGCCTGGAACATGACCGACACGCCCGAGCCCCGGCTCGCCGCCCAGCGGATCATCCAGAAGCTGGCCAAGGACGATGGCTACGGCGAAAACCTCCTGCCTCGTCCCTCGGGCTGGGTCAAGGGCCTGGCGAACCTGGCCGACCTGGGGCGATACCCCAACTGCAACCGGCCGGCCATCACCGTCCGCAATACGAACCTTCGCGACCTGCCCACGCCTTTGCCGCGATTCAATGACCCGCAACTGCCCGGCGAGGGCTTTCCCTTCGACACGCTCCAGAACTCGGCCTTGTGGGCCAACACGCCGCTGCTGGCCTGCCACACCTCCAGCGACGGGGCGTGGGTGCTGGCGTGGACGGCCTTGGGATGCGGCTGGATTCCCGCCCAGGACATCGCCTTCGTCGACAGGAAGTTGACGGACTACTGGCAGGCCCGGCCGCTGGCGGCGCTGGTGCAGGACGACGTCGCCGTCCGCGACGTGGCGGGCAACTTCCGCTTCAAGACGCACATCGGGGCGGTCTTCCCGCTGGTGGGCAGCAACGACGGCAAGCTGCTGTGCCTGGTCGCGGCGGCTGAGGGCAATGGCCAGGCCGTCATTTACACCGCCTCGCTTGCCGGCGACCAGGCCGTTGAAATGCCGATGGAGTTGACTGCGTCGCAAATCGCCCGCCTCGCCAATTGCATGCTCGGCCGGCCCTACGGCTGGGGCGGACTGTTTGAAGGCCGGGATTGCTCAGCCACCATCCGCGACCTCTTCACGCCCTTCGGGATTTTCCTGCCGCGGAACTCCGCCCAGCAGGCGGCGGCCGGCAAGGTCATCGACCTCAAGGGCCTGGGCGGCGACGAGAAGGAGCGGGCGATCCTGGAGAAGGGCAAGTGCTGGCTGACGCTGCTGCGCTGCCCCGGCCACATCATGCTCTACATCGGGCGGCGCGGCGACAAGCCGCTGATCCTGCACAGCTTCTGGGGCATCCACGTGCTCAAGGGCGACGGCGCCGAGGGCCGGCACATCGTCGGGCGGTGCGCCATCACCACGCTCCAGCCGGGCAGCGAGTTGCCCAACGTCGTGCCCGGCGGCGACCTGCGAAGCGGCATCGAGAGCATGGTCCTGCTGGATGAGCCCGCGGAGGTCCAGCCATGAGTGCGCCGGCCAAGCCTGTTCGGATTCAGAAGGTGCTCTTCCGCCAGGTTCGCCGGCCGATGAAGACGCTGTTTGCCACGGCGCTGGGCCGGAAGAAGGCCGCCGTGAGCGTCCTGGTGACGGTGGTGCTGGAGGACGGCTCGCGAGGAACGGGCGAAGTGCCGACCTCGTTCGTCCTGCCGCACGAAACGCCGGAGGCCATCAAGGCGATCCTGCGCGAGGCGCGGGCCTTCTTTGCGGGCGTGCCTTACGACGATTGCGGGGGACGGTTCGATGCGTTCCGGGCCCGCCACGCGCGGTTCCACATGACCCTCGCGGGCCTGGAGGTGGCGATCTTCCGTGCGGCCCTGGCCTGTCGCGGCGTCGGCGAGCACGCCTACTGGGGCCAGTCGCTGCGGCGGCTGGAGACCGATATCACCATCTCCTTCCAGCCCGACCGCGACGTGCTGGCCGACTGGCTGGGCAGGATCACGCGGGCGGGCTTCAAAACCTACAAGGTCAAGGTCAGCGGCAAGGTCGATGACGACATCGCCTTCATCACTTTCATTCGCGACTTCCTGGCCGTCCGCGTGCCCGACTTCGTCATCCGCCTCGACGGCAACCAGGGCTACACCGCCCGCACCTACGTGCGGATGCTGCGAGCGCTGGAGAAGACGCGCGTGCCGATCGAACTGTTCGAGCAGCCGCTGGCCAGGGACGATTTCGCCGGGCTCAAGCGCCTGGCCGGGGCGGGCGAGGTTCCGATGATCCTCGACGAGACGGTCTTTGACGCGCGGGCCTGTCGCCGCGTCATCGACGATCACCTGGCGGCCGGTGTGAACATCAAGATCGCCAAGAGCGGCATCGCCGAGTCGGCGGCGATCCTTCGCATGGCGCGCGGGGCGGGACTGAAGCTGATGATCGGCTGCATGACCGAGACGATGGTCGGCCTGTCGGCGGGCATCAACCTGGCCGCGGGGACCGGCAGCTTCGACTACATCGACCTGGACTCGATCCACCTGATCCACCAACACGACCGCGGCGGCCCCATTCGCATCGAAGGCCCCTGCTATTCCATGGAGTGACCCATGCTTCAAGGGCCCTTGTTCAATGACGCCGTCGGCATCGTCACCGCCCTGCTGGTCATCGAGGGCGGCATCCTGTTTCTCTCGCAGGCCCGCTACAGCCGCGTGGTCTTCAAGTACCTGCCCTCGATGTTCTGGATCTACTTCCTGCCCATGCTGGCCAACACCTTCGGCCTGATTCCGCGGGAGAGCGCCACCTACGATCACATCCGCAATTACTGCCTGCCGGCGAGCCTGGTGCTGTTGCTGATCAGCGTGGACATCCTGGCCATCGCCAAACTGGGCAAGGTCGCCCTGGCGGTGATGCTGGCCGGCACGGCGGGCATCCTGCTGGGGGGGCCTATCGTCTACCTGATCTTCAAGAGCCATCTGCCCAGTGATTTCTGGATGGGCTTCGGCGCCCTGTCAGCCTCATGGACCGGCGGCAGCGCCAACATGATCGCGGTCAAGGAAGGGCTCAAGGCCCCCGACGCGGTATTCCTGCCCATGGTCGTGGTGGACACGATCTGCCCGTACATGTGGATGGGGCTGCTGATCCTGCTGGCCGGCTACCAGAAGCCCCTCGACCGGCTCCTCAAGGCTGACTCCTCCATCGTCGAGCACCTGACGAGGCAGGCCAATTCCACCCAGCGTCTCGAATCCCCGCTGACGCTCGAGCACATCGCCGGAATGCTCGCCCTGGCGGCGGCGGCCACCTTCGTGTCCATTCGCCTGGCCAACCAACTGCCGGTGGTCAAGAACATGTTCAACGCATCCTCGTGGACCATCATCGTGGTCACGGGCCTGGCCATCGCACTGTCCTTCACGCCGCTCCGCCGCCTGGAGAACTACGGCGCGTCCAAGCTGGGATACGCCCTGCTGTACTTCGTGCTGGCCTCCATCGGGGCCAAGACCAGCCTGACGCACCTGGCCAGCGCGCCGCTGCTGATCGTGGCCGGATTCATCTGGATCGCCATCCACGGCGTCTTCATCCTGGCCGCCGGCAGACTGCTGCGGGCCCCGATGTCGCTGATGGCCGCAGCCAGCCAGGCCAATATCGGCGGCACCGCCTCGGCCCCCGTCGTGGCCGAAGTCTACCAGATGGGCCTGGCCCCCGTGGGCCTGCTCCTGGCGGTGCTGGGTAATATCATTGGCACCTACGCCGGCTTTCTGTGCAGCCACCTCTGCCATTTCGTCGAGAAGTGGTAGGACCCAATCGATTTGCAGGTGCCACTGCTGCGGTGTTTGCAGCAGTGTCGACGCTATGCACGGCTGCACACGACGCAGCCGTGGCACCCATCGCTTCATTTGCGACAGAGCAGCAGGACCCAATCGATTTGCCAATCCCGCCGCGGGGCTGAAAGCATCACTGCGCCCCGCCCTGGTTCCGGCGGATTCACCCGCCCCGGATGGCGACTCCAACGCCTGACGCATCTGGCCATCGCACCGCACTGCTGCTGATGTGCGGGCTCAATTACGTCCAGAGCGTCAGGAAAAATCCCGCTCGCTTAGCGCTCGCGGCTAGTTACGCCTCGATGCACTTCGCACCTTGATCGCTCACTGTCACTCCACGACCAGTTGGAATTCGCTGCGGCGGAGGTGCTGGTGGCGGGCCCAGATGGGGTCGGTGCTGGGGAAGTCCTCGCGGTAATGCACGCCGCGGGTTTCGGTGCGGCGGATGCCGCTCTCGGCGATGAGGTAGGCGGCGGTGAGCATGTTCTGGATTTCCCAGCCCGCGCGGTCGAAGAATTCCTTGTCCACCACGTAGCGGGCCCAGAAGCTCACGATTTCCAGCGTCTCGGCCAGGCGGTCGCCGCGACGGACGATGCCGCAGTTGCGCCACATCACCGACCGCAGCGAGTTGCGAATGTCGGCCAGGTCCAGTTCCGTTCGGTCGCTGCGGGGGTTGGACCAGTCGATCTGCCTGGCCGTCAGGCCGTTGCCGTCGGAGAGGCTCTCGCCGGCCAACTGTCCGCACCGCAGGCCGAAAACCAGGGCCTCGGTCAGGCTGTTGGAGGCCAGTCGGTTGGCGCCGTGCAGGCCGGTGCAGGCGGCTTCACCGCAGGCCAGCAGCCCGGCGATGTTGGTCCTGCCGTCGATGTCGGTCGAGGCCCCGCCGATCATGTAATGGGCGGCCGGATGGACCGGGATGAGATCCCTGGCCGGGTCGATGTCGAAATTGCGGCACTGGCGATAGATCTGCGGAAACCGCGTCGCGAAGGCCTCGGCGCCCAGGTGGCGGACGTCCAGGAAGACGTGCGTGGCGTTGGTCCTGGCCATCTGCTCGATGATGGCGCGGCTGACCACGTCGCGCGGGGCCAACTCGCCCATCTCGTGGTAGTCGCTCATGAAGCGGTCGCCCTTGCGGTCGACCAGATAGGCCCCTTCGCCGCGGACGGCCTCGGAGATCAGCGACCGCGTCGCCCCGGCCACATAGAGTGTGGTGGGGTGGAACTGCATCATCTCCATGTCGGCCAGCACGCCGCCGGCTCGGAAGACAATGGCTGCGGCATCGGCGGTGGCCACGGGCGGGTTGCTCGTCTCGCGCCACAGCACGCCCGATCCGCCGCTGGCCAGGATAGTCGTGCGGGCACGGATAATCTGCAGGCCGTACCGCGAATGGTAGGTCAACGCGCCCAGGCACGTCGAGCCGCTGCCGCCGGCAGGCGGGTCGGTCAGCAGGTCGATGACGAAGCATTCCTCGAAAACCTTGATGCTGGGCAGCGAGCGGGCCCGGGCCACCAGCACCTCGATCATTGCCTTGCCCGTGGAGTCGCCGTAGGCATGCACGATGCGGGAGGCGCTGTGGCCGCCCTCGCGCCCCAGGGACAATTCCCCTCCGGCGGCGTCGAAGTTCACGCCCCACTCCTGCATCTGTCGCACATGCTGGGGGGCCGAGGAAACCACGTGGCGGACCACCTTCTCATCGCCCAGCCCGCAACCGGTGGCGATGGTGTCGGCCACGTGCGCCTCCACGCTGTCGTGACTGTTGATCACGGCAGCCAGTCCGCCCTGGGCATAATAGGTGTTGGACTCGATCAGGCCGGACTTGGTGGCCAGGATCACCTGCCCATAGTTCGCGGCCTCGATGGCGGCGCGAAGGCCGGCCGCCCCACCGCCGATGACCAGCACGTCGGTGAAGATGTGCGGCAGGCGGCGGCTCTCAAAGCTCAGCAAGTAACGACGTTGAAGAAGCACGCTGTCCATAGAAGTCCTTGGAGTCTACGCCGAAGGGACGGGGCTTGTCGAGCTTTTCACGCCGGGGGGCGGCATATTGTCACCCCTGACGCCGGGCCGTTAACGGCCTGAACCCCGGTTATTCGGCGCGGCCCACCCAGTAAGTACGGTATTCCTCCAGGGCTGAGAATAGCGCCTCGATATTGGCCAGGGGCGTCGGCGGGTATATGCCGACCACCATCTCCAATCCGCCGGCGGGGCTGCCGAGTTTGAGCACCTCCTCGCGGACGAGGTCGCGGACCTCCGCCGGCGAGCCGAAGGGCAAGACCTGCTGGCGGTCAATATCGATCTTGATGCACGCCCGGCCCTTGACGCACCGGGCGATGTTGTCGATGCCGTTGACCAGGTCCTGCGGGTTGACGGTGCTGACCCCGCACTCCAGAAGGTCGTCGATGATGTCCATGATGTAGCCGTCGTGGTGCATCGACACCAGCGTGCCCTTTTCCCTCGCCGGATGGAACAATCGCTTGTAATGGGGCATCAGCAAGCGGCGGAAATGCGTCGGCCCCAGCAGGCTGGCGGTCTGCGTGCCCAGGTCGTCGGCCACGTTCAGGACATCCAGCCCAGCCGCCAGGTAGGGCGCGAATGCCTGCTCCCAGTGGTCCGCCACCATCGTCGCAAGCTGGTCCAGCCGGGGGTCGTTCATGCCCACGTCTTCGAGGAAGTTCTCCATGCCGCGAAGGTAGTACAGGCGCATGAGGAAGAAGCCGTGCGGCGCATCGTACCGGGTAATCTCGCCCCGAGCCCTGCAACCCTCCAAGGCCTGGCGCTTGGAGTCGTCGAACACCGGCGGTTGCGGGGGTTTCCACCTGCTCAATGCGGCCCAGTCCTCAAGCGGATGCTCAATGACTATGCCTTCCAGGCCATCCAGTTCGTAACGCCACCGGCACCCCCACTCGTCAGTCCGTTCGCGCTGCGTCTCGTCGAGAACCTGGTCAAAGTCGATCTGGCCTTTGCGAAAATCCGGAAAGAGCACCGGATGGCGCAGGCAAATGTCTTCGAGTTCTTCGCGCGCCACCCGCCAATAGGGCGGGGAAATGAAAGCCCACTGCGGAATCCATTCGTGGCCACGAAAGTTTGCATTCTTGAGAAAATTCTCTCGTTTGGTCAGCGGCATATTTGACGTATCCTGATTATTGGACATTCACTCTACGATTTCGACCCACAATCTTCGATGGCCCGTGCCATGTCAATACCGTCCCGCTTCCAAGGCCGTCTCGATGAAGACGCGGTAGTTGCGCTCCGTCTGCGGCGATAGCGGCACGTCGATGGGAGCGGCGGTGGGCATAATGACGAACCGGCCGCCGTCCTTGCCCTCGGCCAGGGTCCGCCGGGTCAAGTCCGCGACGAATTCTTCGCTGGCCGACTCGATGTGCTTCAGCTCAATGCCTCCCATCAGGCAGATCTGGTCTCCCAGGGCAGCCTTGACCTCGCCTACGTCCGCATCGCCGTCGGGCCGGGGCTCAACCGGATCAATGGCCGAGGGGTTCATCCGGAGAATGTCATTCAGCAGCCGCCCGATCCGGCCGTGAATGTGGATCCGTGGATAGCCGCCGGCCTGGCGGATCATCTCCACGTACCGGCTGACGTAGGGCACCACCAGTTTTGAAAACAACTCCGGCGGCAGGAACGGCGGCGCGGCATATTCCGGGCCGACGATCCGCCACATGGCCGAGCGGACCGGCCCGCCGCCCTTCAGAACGCGTTCCAGCTTGGCCACCTTGCGCTCGTGCAGGAAATCCAGCGCCTTGATGATCTGTTGCGTCTCGGTCATCGCCAGGACCGTGAACTGGCCGAACTCGAACTTCTCCGCCACTTCGCAAAGCGGGTCCATGAGGTCGATCATCGGCAGGCCCCGCGTGCCCTGGAGGTCGGCCCAGGCATCTTCCAGAGCGGAGTAGTCCGGCTGACCAAGCTCGAATGGCATTGAGAGCATCGCCCACAGGTCATCCAGATCGCCGCACCAGGGCGTGCGCGTCCAGGTCGTCATGACGTTATCGCTGGAACTGACGATCTTGACCAGCCGGCGCGTGGGGGTCTGGAGAGTCAGCCGCTCGACATGCTGCTCGTCCTCGTCCCACTTCTCGACCTCGGGCGGCTGGTCGAGCTTGTTGGGGACATGAACGCCGGTCATGTAGATGCAGTCGGTCCTGGCCCGGATGAAATCCATCAACGAGCTGTAGCTGGGCTGGCGATTCTCGAAATTGCGGGCATTCCAGCCGATCAGTTCATAGGTGCTGATCGGAACACGATCCGGCATTTTCCCGTTGAGTACAGCCAACAGCCTTTCGGTGCTATTCATAACTCATGTTCCTACAGTGTCTTAAGATACTCCACGGCCTTGCGAATGTCGCTTGCCGGGTCCGTGCCAACCTCACGCTCGATGGTGTAAGCTCCGTCGTAGCCCAGTTCCCGCATCAAGGCGACGTAGGCGGGAAAGTTGACATCCCCTCCGCCCAGCGGCACTTCGCGGCCCTGGCCGTCGCGCCGAACGCCGTCCTTGGCATGCGTGTGGACGATGAACGGGAACAGAACGCGCACGGCCTGGAGGTGATCGAAGGCGTTCATAACCAGGTTGGCCGGGTCGAAATTGACGCCCAGCCCCCGGGTGTCGGCCTCCTCCAGAATGCCGCGAAGGACGGGGCCCGACTCCAGCCCCGTTTCCGTGGCCAGGGTCACGCCGTGATCGGCGGCCACGGTACACAGACGTTTGAGGTTGCCGATCATCGTTTGTCGCACCTGGCCTGTGGCGTCCTTGCCAAGCGAGCCGATATGCGTGGTCATGATGGAGGTCTTGAGGTCCGCGGTCTGGCGAATGGCCTCGACTAACTGCGGCTCCTTGGCCTTCATGGCCTCGGCGTTGCCGAAGTTCAGGCCGAAATCGCCACACGTGGCGCTGAGATTGATCCCCAGGTCCCGGTAACGGGAAACGAAATCGGCCCGCGCCGGGGCGGGCATGTTGGCGGCCAGCATCTCCCCGCCGGTCACATAGACCTGGAAACTGCCGCACCCAAGTTGGGCGGAAAGTTGGAGTCCCTCGCGGATCGGGCGACGGAAGCCGTCGATGAATACCCCGACGTTTAACGGCTTGTTCTGGGTCGTCATAGTCCTGCTCCTGATCGCATGTCAGACCTGCGGGGCTCGACACGTCGAGCGCCGGCGGTTCACTCGCTGGCCTTACGCATCCAGTCGTCGATCCTGGCCTTCTTGTCCACGAGGTTGGCCGCCAGATCGTAGCCGTCAAAGCGGGGCGCCACCTACCGCAACATTTCGGCAATGGCCTTTTCCGCCTGCCTGTCGCCATCGGCGGCCGTGGCGACCTCGCACGCTCGATGGTATATGCTCCCTCGTAGCCCAGTTCCCGCATCAAGGCGACGTAGGCGGGGAAGTTGACATCCCCTCCGCCCAGCGAGGCGTTTCCCCTTCGTCTTGCGGCAGGAAATAAACGTGGCCCCGGATATCGACGTCCGGCCCGGCCTCGACGGTCACAATTAACGACAGGGTTCGCTCCTCTTGTCCAGAGGCGATCTTGATCCGCCAGGCCTGCCAGCCGGTGCCATACGGACCGCGTTGGCGGACCACGGGGGCGGCTTCCACCGCCGCGCCTCCGACCGTCGCCACAGCGGCGAAGTGGAGGCCTGGGTTTGCGCGAGCCAGGGTCTTGCCGTCCCTGAACAGTTCGACCGTCACCACAAGCATCCCGCCGTCGGGCGCCGCTGGGATGGTGCCGCCAACCTCCATCGTGCGTTTCTGCGGGGGCGACCTGTCATCCTTCCGCACCTCCAGGGGCAGTTCCAGGGGAACAAGGGCTGCATCCTCTCGCCAGTCGCATGGCAAGGCTCGGCTGGGCCGCTGGAATGTGGACGCCGAGCAACTGACGGGGAAATCCCGGCCGAGAGAAGGCGCCTGTCCGCGCGGGACGACTTCCAGCAATAACACCTCAAAGGGGCGCAAGGCCAGATGCGGCAGTCCATCGGCGCCGACAGCGATCTCCATTCGGGCGGGTCGGGGATACCAGCGGTAGACGTCCCAGGCCTGGCCAACCGGCAGTCCCCACTGGCCGTTCAGTTGAAGTGGGACGTCAGCGTCGTCCCAAGTGCAATTATTGATCGCCAGGAATGCCCGCCGGCCGTCTGTGCAGCAATAGCCGTACGTCTGGTATCGCCAAGGGTTGCCCAGGATGAAACGGGGATTGGCAAAGCAGTCCGGCTGGGCACGGAGAAGAGCAATGAAATCCGCCATCTGCTGACGCTCTGCCGGCGTGAGCCAGTTCCAGTCGCTCCACGGCTGGGCCAGCAGGCTGCCCCGGCAGAGGTCCATGACGAAGGCCTCCTGCCATCGCTCGGCGCCGATGCAGTCGTTCCAGCCCCAGTCGGACAGCCACACTCCCAGCGAGTCCTTGCCCAGTGGCGGCACGTCATGGCACCACCACTGCGCCTGGTCCAGTCCCCCCGTTACACCATCGCGGACGTACAGAGTCGGTGAGTCGGCAGGCGAGGCCGCCTCCATATTCAGCCCGGGCTCGAACAGTGTATCGGCGTGCCGCAGCCACCACGGCGACCGGTAGCCCCAGTAGAGCATGACAAACACATCGGGACACTCCTTGTCGATTTCGTGGAGCATCTCAATGACGGCGTTGTGGATCGGCTCGGTGGAATACTTCCCCGGCAGATGCTCATGATGGATGCTGGAGCAATAGGATCGCAGGTTGTCGAATTTCAGCAGCCGAACTGCGTTCTGCCGGACATGGTAACGGAAGGCCTTCGTATAGAGGGTCTTGATCGGATCGGTGGCGCGACAGAAGAACGGACCGCACCAGTATTTCACCGGGTACTCCGGATTGTACGTGAAGGTACCCTGCACGGCCGGGTTGTCGCCGATGCTCCAGCCGCTCATGGAACTGTCTATCCACAGCCCTGGCTGGATACCCAGGACCCTAAGTTCACGGTTGATTTTGGCCAGGCCCCGTGGGAACCGGTCCAGTGCGAACTGCGTCAAATCACCGCGGGAGTCCACCCAGAAGTCGACAGAAAACAGGTCAAAGCGACAGCCCGTCTGTCGTTGCCCCTCGGCTATCTGGGCGATGCTGTGCAGGCATGCCGACTCACAATTCTTAAACGATTCCTCCCCCTGAAGCGACCAGGAGCCGAAGTTCTCGAAGATGGCATAGGGGCGGTCGTGGCCGCGCTGCACGCGCCGCATGCGGCCCCTCACATGGGCGATAAAGGCGTCCCGCGCCGTGCCGACCCGCGCGACCCCAAGCACCGCTTCCATGCAGGAGAATGTCTCGCGGGCAGGCAGCTTGCACCCCGGATGCTGGCGCAATAGCACCTGCCCGTTTTCTCCCGTCACCCAGCCCGATGGATGCGCCAAGCTGAAGAAAAAGGCATCAGATGCATAGACCGGGAAACCTCGCTGTCCGTTGCTGACCTGTGCGTCGGTCCGATACGAGCCCAGACCGATGTCCATGAGCCGCGCAGGTATCGTGCCTTGATTGTGGACTTCGGTGAATTTCTGAAGAACGGCGCCCGAAGGATTCAGGCGATATGTGACCGTTGCGGAGATCGGCGCGCAGTCGCCGGTTAGCTTGAAAACTACCGCTTCGTCCGGCACTCGGCGCACCTCTGTGACCGAAAAACGCACTGTCTTCACCGGTTCACCCAGCACCAGGCATTGATCGAAAGGCGCGGCAAGGACTTCCGGCCCTGGGAAGTGCCGGCTACAGTGCGGATCGAGCGCGTCCAGCCTCGCGGTCCGGGTGACCTGCCCGCCCACTTGGAGCGCCAGCAGATTAGGTTGCCCCCATTGCAGATAGCGGTAGGCTGGGTCGTCTGCCCTCAGCCTCAGGTTCATTGGAGGCGACCAGAACCGATCCCTCGTTCGCTGGCCAATCAGGTGGCCGTTCACGAAAACGCGCATCTGATCGAAGTCATAGAGTCCGTAACCCCCAAGTACCAGGGTGACATCCTTTCCTTCGTCTTGGCGAGGCAGAGAGACCTCCGTTCGTGCCCAGAGGCAGCAGCCGGGCCACTTGCTGGCGCCATGGGCAACGTCGTGGAAGTTCTTCCATAAGGCATCGTCATAGTCCGTGTGGTGCTGACCAGCGTTGAAGCCCTCTTCGTCATCGGTGGGAACCGATCCGGGATTTCCGCCCTGGCATTTCCAGCCCGCGATCCAGATCCGCCGATCGGCGGCGTCCAGACTGACCTCCAATTCCGGGCCACCCAGAGGCAGTTCCTGTCCGGTCAGTTTGTTTCGCCAGCAGATGGCCGTGAGTTCCTGCCGGATGTCGAGGGTCATCGCCATCGCCGCCGATTCCATCGTTACGGTGCGGGCGGCGGGGTCGATATTGACAGTCCAGTTCATCTTCGGTTGGCTTGACTCGATTGTATTCATGGCGGTTGCGGATTGGCTGGCCGACGAGGTAGCCGACGCCGCGGCCTCGACGCGTTTGGCCAAGGACACGGCGGTGGCCGCACCGGCCAGGATGCAGGAATTGGCGAGGAATTCACGGCGTGAAATCGGCTGGTTGTGGGGACTCACCGTAACTCTTTCAGGCCCATCATGCTCAACATGGCTGTTTGCCGACAACTATTGCCGACGATATTCGTGATTCTACCGGGCTATGGGGATTGGACAAGCGAATTCCCAGCGTTCCAGACTTGCGGGATTCGACACGTCGGGCGCCGGCGGTTCACTCGCTGGCCTTACGCATCCAGTCGTCGATCCTGGCCTTCTTGTCCACGAGGTTGGCCGCCAGATCGTAGTCGTCAAAGCGGGGCGCCACCTGCCGCAGCATTTCGGCGATGGCCCTTTCGGCCTGCCTGTCGCCATCGGCGGCCGTGGCGATCGTCTGCAACTCGCTCAGCAACGGCAAGGTTGCATTGTCGGACATGGCCAGGATCGTATCGACCGCCGCCTTGCGGGCCGGTCCGTCCGGGCCTGCCAGCGCGGGCAGGAGTTTACGGATCGTCGCACGGTCCATCGCCAGTTGGTTGGTGCGGGCGTCGCGGATGATCGCCTCCAGGCGCGTTCGCTGCGCGGCGTTGAGACGATGGGGCAGCCGAACGGACGCCTCCGTTGCCAGCAGTGAAATGGCGGCATAGTTGCTTTGGCTGCGAAGTTGCGAAAGGTGAGTGAAGAGCCGCCCGACCGCTGCGGCGTAGGCCTCTTCATTCTCCTGATCGGCCATGGCCGTCAGGCAGCCGGGGTCGTCGGCCGCCATGAGCGCATCGACCCATTCCGCCCAGACCGGCTCGCGCTGGGCGTCCCCGGCCGGGTAGGCCGCGTAGGCATCGCCCAACTGCCCGGCTGCCTCGGCCGGCCTGCCCGCCTTCCTCATCAGGCCCGCCAATTGCCGCTGCACCGCCGGCAGACGCCTGTCGCCGGCGGCCTTGAGCCGAGCCACGGCAATCTGGAGGATCTTGATACGCTCGGCGGGCGACTCGTTCCGCTGGGCCAACTGCTCGTCGGCCGTCAAGACCGTCGTCCCGTCGCAGCGGGCCAGGATCGCCAGGGTCACTTCCGACGCCTGCTGGCGAATGCTCACGTCCGGCTCCACGGCCGGATCGCTCAACTTCAGGATCAGCGGCAATTGCATCTTGCCGCCCAGACTGCCCAGTGACGCGATGGTCGCCTGCCGCACCCCGCGATCGCTGTCGCTGATGAGTTCCACCAACTGCGAGGCGGCTTCGGGCGGGCCGACCTTGCCCAGCGAGACCACCGCCGCCAGGCGAACCTTGGGAGCGGCGTCCCTCAGCGCCTCCTGAAGGACAGGCGCGACGGACTTGTCGCCGACGCCCCCCATGGCCGTCAGAAGGGCCTCCCGCAAGTCGACCTGCTCGGCCAGGTGAGCCGCCTGCGCGTAGCGGGCCATAAGCACCCCGGCGGCCTGTTGACGCTGAGAGTCGTCGAGCTTGTGCGCGCCGGCAATGCGGGCCAACGCCGCGGCGGCCGCCGCCGACACGTCAGGATACTTGGACTGCACTTCCACCAGCACCGCCGGCAGGGCCTCGACCCGCCGCAACTGCCCCAGCGCCTTGAGCACCGACTGGCGAACGGAAGGCTTCTCTTCGACCATCAGCCGTTCCAGCAGCGATTTCAACGCATCGGCATCAGCCAGGTCGGCCACCAGTGTCGCCGCCTCCTGGCGCACGCGCGGATCAGGGTCAGCCAGCAGGCCCCGGGCTTCTTCGTGAATCGCAGGCCCCACCTTCTCGTTGGCCGTCACCTTCCGGTCGGCCAGCACAAGCCCCCCCTGCCGGACTTCGGGCGCGGGGTCCTTCAGGAAGAGCATCAGCATCGCGTCCCGCTGGGCCGGCGGCGCAGCATCGTAAAGGTCGGAGGTCGATCGCGCCAACCGGTCGCGCAGGCGGAGGTTCTCGCTCTCCAGCGCCAGGCGGGAGCGGGCCAATCCCTCCGCCAGGTCAGCCAGGAACGCGGTTCGGTCCTTGTCCTTGTTGGCCTGCCACCACAGCTTCCACACCTGCGTGTCGCCGCCGGTGGAGTTGGTGTTCGTCAGCTTGGCCAGGGTCTGGGCCGCCGCGGCGCGAACCGAAGGGTCGCCGTCATCGAGCAGGCCGACGATCACCTCGATAGGCCGCTTGTCGGGGATGGCCAGGAAGGCCCGGACCAGTTCCACCCGGCTCAGAGGCGGAGCCGAGGGATCCTCCATGATCGCATAGAGACTCTCGCTGACTCCGTTGCGATACTGCACCAGCGCGCGGGCCGCCGCCGGACGCGCCACCGGGTCGCCGGCCGTCAGAACGCCCAGCAAGGGCTCGACCCACTCCCGACGCTGGCATCGCGTCTCGGCGATGGCGTCGGCAATGGCGGACGTGGCGACCCCGTCGGTGTCCTGCGCCAGACATTGGCGCAGGATCTCATCCTCCCGTGGATTGTTCTGGGAAAGTATCGCGGCCGCCGCGTCGATGCGCTCGCGCGCCGCGCGATTGGGGTCGCTCATCTGGCCGACCAGGGCCTCCAGGGAGGCCCCGCGCGTGGAGGCGGCAGGGGTCCTGGACTGGGCTTTCGCCTGGCTTGCCGCCACAAGCCCAACCAGGAAAACAATCGCAATGGCCTTGTCGATCCGCGCCATCTCGTCCTCTTTGCTAACCGCAGCCTCGCGGTAGAGTATTATCTGCCATGCCGGCTGTCAAAGCTAACGTGGCGGCGGCATCGCATAATGTTACACTCGAAAATACATCTTCCTGCTTTTTGCCGATTCCACCTCTGGGGTCAACCCATAAAACAATATCTGAGGCAATCGCCTGGCCGGGAGTCATACCTCTGCCACGGCCGGGCCGATCCCCTCGACGCCACACATGGAAAATATACGACCCACCCGTCACAACGGCTCGCAAAAACCCACAAGCGATGAAAGTTTGTGTCCGTTAGCGGGCCGTTGACGCAGTTTCCTACGCACAACAGCTTCTCGCACCTTCTACCGCCGGCGACGGCGCGAGCCGCTGGGCTTGGCCGTCAACCGCCGGGTGCTCTTGGATCGGCCGCGCCAGAAATTGTTTTTTTCCTGCTCGGGCGAGGCAGTCTTGTGCGACGTGTGCGCGGTACTGTCGGCCGTCTTGGCCGAGGGGTGCGAAGCATGGGTGGACGACTTCCCGCCGGCTGGCGATTTGTGGGCCCCGTGGGCCGAGTTCTGGCCCGACGAGCCGCCCTGCCGCTGGTGCGACCGGCCGCCGCCGCGATGGCTGGAAACGGCCGTGGGGTCCGCCGGCGGGGTCTTGATCGAGTGGTGCAGAACGGGAATGGCCTTGCCCAGCATCTTCTCGATGGCTTTGAGGTCCTGGCGCTGGTCGTCGCAGCAGAACGTGACGGCCTTGCCTTCGGCCCCGGCCCGGCCGGTCCGCCCGATGCGATGGACGTAGGTCTCGGCGTCATTGGGCATGTCGTAGTTGATCACGTGCGAAATGTCGTCCACGTCGATGCCACGGGAGGCGATGTCGCTGGCCACCAACACGCGGATGGCGCCCTTCTTGAAGTTGTTCAACGCCCGGATGCGGGCGTTCTGGCTCTTGTTGGAATGAATCGCCTCGGAGGCGATGTCGCAATGGATCAGGCGCTTGACCACGCGGTCGGCACCGCGCTTGGTGCGGGTGAAGATCAACGCCCTGTCCATTTCGGGGCTCTTGAGCAGGTGCTCCAGCAGCAGCGGCTTGGCGCCGGCATCGACGAAATAGATCGCCTGCTGCACGGTCTCTGCCGCCGGGGACTTCGCCGCCACGCGCACCTCCACCGGCTGGTGAAGGATCGAGGCCGCCAGCGATTGGATTTCGCGCGGCATGGTGGCCGAGAACAGCAACGTCTGGCGTCGCTCGGGCAGCAGGGAGATCACGCGGCGGACGTCGTGGATGAATCCCATGTCCAGCATGCGGTCGGCCTCGTCCAGGACGAACATCTCGACGTTGCCCAGCTCCAGCAGTCGCTGGTTGAGCAGGTCCAGCAGCCGCCCGGGCGTGGCGACCAGGATGTCGATGCCCTTGCGGAGCGCCTGCTCCTGCGAGTGCTGCTTGACGCCGCCGAAAATGACGGTGTGCCGCAGCCCGGTGTGCTGGCCGTAGACGCGGAAGCTGTCGCCGATCTGGGCGGCCAGTTCACGCGTGGGGGTCAGGATCATCGCGCGGATCACGCGGCGATGGGTCGGGGCGTGCGCGCGGCGGGCCTCGCTGGTGGCGGCGCCACCACGGCCGGCGTGGCCGGCGTGAGTGGCAGCATGCCCCGTGTGCGGGGCCGGATGCGATGTCACGTGCGCGGCGCCCGAGCCGAGCCTCTGGAGGATGGGCAACGCGAACGCGGCGGTCTTGCCCGTGCCCGTTTGGGCGCAACCCAGGAGATCCTTGCCCGCCAGCACGTGGGGGATGGCCTTCTCTTGAATGGCGGTGGGAGTGGTGTAGCCTTCGGAGCGAACGGCTCGCAGCAGGGGCTCGACGAGCCCAAGTTCATCAAATAGCATTATGCGGATTCGGCTTTCTTGCCTGGACGATTCCAGGCCAATGGGTGCGGCAACAACACAAGTCTCCCCGGCGGCGCCGGGAATTGGGACATTCCCCAGGCAACAACCCTACCACAGTGAGCGGCGACATACAAAGAACTTCCGCATTCGTGCGGCGGTCTCGGTTCGCGCGGCCGGTAGACGACGAGGGCTTGAGCAGTGTTCACACCGCCCAAGCCCTCTGACGATTATTTCGTTTTCTCAGACCTTGCAGGCCTTGCGAAGCTCGGCCACCATGTCGGTCTTTTCCCAGGTGAAGTTCTTGCCCACCCGGCCGAAGTGCCCGTCGTGGGCCGTGTCGCGGTAAATGGGCCTCAGCAGGTCCAGGTGGCTGATGATCTCGTGCGGCTTGAGCGGGAAGATGTTCTTCACGACCTTGGCCAGCATGTCCTCATTCACCTTGGCCGTGCCTTCGCAATCGACCAGGACGCTGATGGGCTCGGCGACGCCGATGGCGTAGGAAAGCTGCACTTCGCAGACGTCGGCCAACCCGGCGGCCACGATGTTCTTGGCCACGTAACGGGCGATGTAGCTGGCCGAGCGGTCAACCTTGGACGGGTCCTTGCCCGAGAAGGCCCCGCCGCCGTGCGCGCCTCGGCCGCCGTAGGTGTCCACGATGATCTTCCGGCCCGTCAGGCCCGTGTCACCATGCGGGCCGCCCGTGACGAACCGCCCGGTGGGGTTGATGTGGAAGATGATCGAACCGTTCCACATCCTGGGCGATTCCTGCATCACCACCGGCTTGATGATCCTGTCGATCAGAACCTTCTTGGCCTTCTCCGACATGTTGCCGGTCCGGGGGTCGATCACCGACTCGTCATGCTGCGTCGAGAGCACCACGGTGTGCAGGCGGGCGGGAACATTGTTGATGTATTCCACGGTGGCCTGGCTCTTGCCGTCGGGCCGCAGCCACTTGATCTCGCCGCTCTCGCGGGCCTCGCTCAGCCGGGCCGTCATGCGATGGGCCAGGTGAATCGGCAGCGGCATCAACTGCTTGGTCTCGTTGCAGGCAAAACCGAACATCAGGCCCTGGTCGCCGGCCCCCTGCAATTTCTTCTTGGAGGCCGTCACGCCCTGCGAAATGTCGGGCGACTGGCTGTGGAGCGTCCGTATCACCGCGCAGGAGCGGTAGTCGAAACCGGTGGACGGGTCGTCGTAACCGATGGAGCGGATGACGTCGCGGACCGTCGTCTCGGCCTCCAGCAGGGCCTCCTCGGCCTTGTGATTATGCACGGTCACTTCGCCCGACAGCACGACCAGGCCGGTGGTCACCAGCGTCTCGCAGGCAACGCGAGCCTGAGGGTCGGCCTTCAGCAGACTGTCCAGAATGCCGTCGGAGATCTGGTCGGAGACCTTGTCGGGATGTCCCTTGGTCACCGACTCGCTGGTAAACAGGTGCGTTGTGCGATTACTTCTGGCCATAATATTTCTGTTTCCTTTCGCTAGCCCCGGCACAAGGCCGGGTAATAGGTCGCATAGTCTATCCGCGCCGGGCCAGGCTTTGCAAGGCTATCCTCCGGCCCGCAATCGCCGCGTGCCCCGCTCCAGCGGCGGCGTGTTCCCAATCCAGTTTTCTCGGAATCTGTTGCGCGCGGAGGTATCGTGCCTATAATGCGTTATCGTCGTCGGACCCGACGAGCGGGCCTTGGCCGCTGGGGACAAGGACGGATGTCCAAACGAGATCTAGACAGGAGTGACTCATGAAAGGCAACGACAAGCTCATCGCCGTGCTCAACCAGCGTCTTTCCGAAGAGTTGGGCGCCACCAACCAGTACATGGTGCATGCGGAGATGCTCGAGAACTGGGGCTATGACCGCCTGCACAAGCTGGTGTTCGCGCGGGCCGTGACCGAAATGAAGCATGCCGAAAAGCTCATCGGCCGCATCCTCTTCCTGGAGGGCGTGCCGGTCGTGACGAACCTCGGACCCATCGCCATCGGCGCGGAGGTTCCCAAGCAGATGAGCAATGACCTGGGCTCTGAAATGGGCGCGGTCAAGGGCTACAACGAGGCGATCAAGCTGGCCGTCGAGGTCGGCGACAACGCGACCAAGGAAATCCTCGAGGGCATCCTCAAGGACGAGGACGGCCACGTGGACGAGATCGAAGAGCAACTCGATCAGATCAAGCAGATGGGGCTCCAGGTCTACCTGGGCCGGCAAGTCGGCTGATCGCAGCGTCGATCATTTTTCATAGCTGAAAAACAAACGCACCCGCGCGTCGCCTGATGCGCAGGTGCGTTTGTTATATTATTGGGGATCGCGCGGTGTCGCGCCGCGTGCGGATCGGCGGGCGTCTACTCCCGATCTTCCAGCGGCTCGTGCGGCTCATCCTCGCCGTCGTCGTCGGCGATTTTCCACTTGTCGGACTCGCTGATGTCGTCCAGTTCTCGCTCCATCACCTTGAACATCTTCTCCTGGAGCGGGGCGAGTTTTCGGTAGTAATCCAGGGTGGCCTGGTAGCTGGCCACCATCTGGTTGATCTTGATCAGTTGCCACTTGGCCAGGCACTCGCTCTCCACGATGTTGCTGAAGGGATCGCAGTCGAATGACAGTTCCCCGCTTTCGCGGCGGCGGCACAGTGGACAATCTTTGCACTGGATCATGATATTTCCGTTCGGCTGGGCCGGACTTTTAGCTTCAGAACATCTTACACGCCGCCGGGCCGGGGGCCAACGGCATTCCAGCCGTCGTCAGGCCGCAAATGCCGGTCATGCCGGCGGCATGGGCCTGACCTTTCCCTCCCTCGCAAGCCCGTCCCGCGTGCGTACACATTTTCGCGCGCGGCAATTCTCAAAGTTCCTTGACCTTGCGGCGCGAGGATGATAAAAAGGCGTTTGAAGTCACCGTGGCCGCCAGTGCTGGGGCCCGGAGAGTTCGGGGCCGTGGCGCAGTTGGGAGCGCGTCTGCATGGCATGCAGAAGGTCATGGGTTCGACCCCCATCGGCTCCAGTGATGTAAGGTGCATCGAAACCGCCTGAGGGCGGTTTCTTCATTTCCGGGCCAGGCAGCGGCAACCCTTGACGCGGCACGCTGCCAAGCCTTTCTATACTCCGTCCGATCGCAGCCGTTTCTACTTGGCGGCCGGGCCTGTGCGATTCGTCGGCAGCAGGACCGAAGCGCCGCCCTCGGAAGTGACGACCGTCTGTGGCGCGACGCCGTTCCATTTCTTGACGATTTCGAGCTGAACCACGACCGGGTTCTTCGCCAGCGCCTCGCCGATGACACGGGCCGATTCGGCCTCGCCCTTGGCCTTGGTGACCTGAATCTCGGCGTCCTTGATGGCCTTGTCCAACTCGAACTTCTTGGCCAGGGCCTGCTGCTCGACGACGACCTTCAACTCGATGGCCTTCTCCAACTCGCTCGACAGGCCGATATCCACGATGTTCAAATCCTCGATGGAGACCAGGCCGCCGACGGCATTGCGCAGGTGGGCCAGGCTTTCCTTGCGAAGAACCTCACGTCCCTGCACCAGTTCCTCCGCGCGGTAGCGGGCGGCGATCTGCTTGAGGCCTTCCTTCATTCGTGGCTGCACCAGCGTGTCCCACGGGTTGCCGGAATACTCCTGGTACAGTGCCACGACCTTGTCCACGGGCGTGCGATAGATGACGTTGTACTGGATCTCAACCTGCTGGAGATCCTTGGAGAAGCAGGATGTCACATCGGCCTGGGAGATGTTCTTGACGGTGACATTGATGATGTTCTCGATGAAGGGTTTCTTGAAAACGATGCCCTCCGGCCGGGGCGTCGGGTCCACCTTGCCCAGCACCACCGACACGCCGCGCTGGCCGGGATTGACGATGTGGAAGGATGAAAACAGGCAGATCAGCACCAGCACCAGCAGGACCATGAGCCCGAACGTCTTGGCGGTTCTTATGGATTCCACGATGAATCTCCTTGCGTTCGCGAGTTGGACACCAAGCCCAGGCGGCTCAGTTCAACGGTTCCATTCGACATTTCCCGGAGGACTGCCTGCTGACGACCACCGCCAGCAGCGTTCGCGATTCTACCGGGCCGGAAGGATTCGACAAATGAATTCCCGGGCCCCCGCCAGATCACCTGCGGTCAGGGCTTCGGCTGGGCGACATAGGTGGTGCCGTCCGGGCCGTCGGCGTTGAGCTGGAGCACGACCTCCTGGTCGCCGGTTCTGGCGTAGTGCGGCATGTTGGCCGGCTCGGTGAAGAAACTGCCCGGCGTCATGGCCCGGAGCTTCGCCTCGTCGAACGTCCTGCCGTAGCCAAAGTAGAGCGTGCCCGACAGCACCGTCACCATGCGCGCCGAATTCGGATGGCTATGAGGTTCGAGTCGGTGATTGGGCGGCAGCTTGATGCGCTGCACATACGGCCCCGGCCTGGCCGGGTCGCCGATCAGTGTCGCGGTCTGGAGCGAATGCAGCTTGGGGCTGCTGCGCCATTGCAGATCGCCGGGAAGAAGTTGAACGGTCCTGGTCGCCTGGGCCGGCGCGCAACCGGCTGCGAAGAACATCGACATCGCGGCCAGGCAGAAGGCCGTGACCGTGCGTGTCCTGCTCCATTGTGGTTTCAATCGAAGCTCCTTTAACTCGTTGGACGCCGGTCAGGGTCAACTCTCCGCGTCGGGAATGGCAAAGTAGAACGTCGAGCCTTGCCCCGCCCGCGACTCCACCCAGATGCGTCCATGATGGCGTTCCACGATCTTCTTACAGATGGCCAGGCCGATACCGGCGCCGGAAATCTCATGCCGCGCGTGCAGTCGCTGGAAGATCAGGAAAATCCGGTCATAATGCCCCGGGTCGATGCCGATCCCATTGTCCTTCACCCAGAAAAGCCACTGGTTCTGATCGCGGCACGCGCCGACGTGGATTTCCGGCCGGCGATCCTGCGAGCGGAACTTGATCGCGTTGGCCAGGAGGTTCTGGAAGATCTGCATCAGTTGGGTGCCATCGGCAAGGAGCGTGGGCAAGGCGTCCTGGGTGATAATCGCACCGGCGTCGCGGATTTGAGGCTGGAGGTTGGTCAGGGCGTCTCGGAGGGCGGTTTGGCTGTCCGTCGGCGTGAATTCATTGCTTGTCGCACCGACGCGGGAGTAGGCCAGCAGTCCATCGATCAGGCTCTGCATTCGTGTGGCGCCTTCGGCGACATGACCGAAATACTCCTTTGCCTTGCCGTCCAGTTTGTCCGAGTGACGCTTCTTGAGCAAGTCGACGAAACTGGTCACCATCCGCAGGGGTTCCTGAAGATCGTGGCTGGCCACGTAGGCGAACTGCTCCAAGTCCATGTTGGAGCGGACCAACTCCGAGTTGAGCGCGCCGATCTCCTCGGTTTGCAGAGAGAGCGCCTCCGACTGCCGGGCCAGTGCTTCGTTCTTCCGGGTCAGTTCCTCGGCCTCCTGCTGCTTGGCCAGGCCGAAAGCCTCGGTCCAGCGGGACCGGTGGAGACGTTCGGCCACCACGCAAAGGGCCAGGTTGGTGCCCGTGAAGATGGCCATCGCCAGCATGTCACTGGGGGCATGGATCGCCAATTGCCCATAAGGCGGAATGAACCAGTAGTCAGCCACCAGGGCGGCCAGCACCGCCGTCACGACGCCCGGCCCGCCGCCGGCCACTGTCGCCACCAGCAGCACTGCCGGGTAGAACGTGATGAACAACGGCATGGGGCCGAAACCCAGCAGCCATGATCGTAAAACCGCCGCCAAGGCAACGGCGATCACCGCAAACACGTAACGGGCAACAATGCCAGGCCAACGGGCGCGATCCGTGGCGGGATGAATGACCCAGCCGCTCACCCGCCCGCTGCGCATCAAGATGATGGCGGCGATGGTCATCGCCAGCAGCGACAGCGGTATCCCGCCGGCGATCGTCCAGATGGTCCTCTGGGCAACCCGGTGGGCGGCCTCTTGCCTCGACTGGAGCAGATGTTCCTCGTGCGCCGCCATCTGATCGACCAGGACACGGATGTTGTCCATGATCCCCTTGACGCGATCATTGGGGACGGCTGAGGCAACCGCCTCCAATCCCGACTGCCGGCGAAGATCAATCGCCTGTCGCAATTGGGCCAGGTCCGAATCGATGAGTGTCCTGAGCCGGCCCAGGGCCTCTTCCTGGGCGGGGTCGTCTCGGATCAGTTCCGCCAGTTTGCCCACCTGTCCGTGGATAGCCTCGACGGTCTGATCGTGAGGCTCGATATAGCGGTCCTGGCCGGTCAGGAGGAAGCCGCGCTCTCCGATCTCAGCATCCTTGAGCAGCGAGAGCATATCATCGAGGTTCTCTATCACCTCGTGCGCGTGCATCACCCGCGTGTTGGTCTCGATCAGCCGCTGGGTATTAACGTACGAGGCCATGCCCAAGACGCCGACCACGATCAGCACCACGGCAAAGCCCACGACGATTGTCGCACTTCGGGTCATGTCACCTTCTCCGGCTTTTTCTCAATCCGTGTTCCCCGCGGCACTCCGGCCCCGCCAACCTGATCGCCGCCGGCGCGGGCATGCACCCCTCGCCGGCGAAGGGGCGCCCTGCCCACGAATCGGATAGGCTCCAAAGACTGGCCGTTAGTGCTCATGACGAGATATCTTTCAGTGTGAAGTAGAACGTGCTGCCCTGTCCCGGCTGGGACTCGACCCCTATTCGCCCGCCGTGGCGGTCGATGATCTTCTTGCAGATGGCCAGGCCGATGCCGCTGCCGGAATACTTGTCTCGCCCGTTTAGCCGCTGGAAGAGCATGAAGATTCGCTCGAAATGATCGGGGGCAATGCCGATGCCGTTATCCTTCACCCGCAAGACCCAATGGCCGTCTTCCCGGCGGGCGGAAATGTGGATCTTGGCCGGCCGGTCCTGGGCCCGGAACTTCAGGGCGTTGCCCAGGATGTTCTGAAAGACCTGCCTCATCTGCGCGGGGTCGGCCGTCACGGTCGGCAGTGCGTCGTGGGTAATGACGGCCTGGGACTCCTCGATGGCCGCCCGCAGATTGCCCTTGACGTATTCCACGACGGCCGCGAGATCCACCGATGCGAACTGCCGTTCGCTGCTGCCCGCGCGGGAATAGGCCAGCAGATCCCGGATCATCGTGGACATGCGGCCGGCGCCGTCGAATGCGAAACCAATGTACTCATCCGCCTTGGCATCAAGCTTGCCCTTGTAGCGATCCTGTAGCAACTGGAGGAAGCCGCTGATCATCCGCAGGGGTTCCTGGAGATCGTGGCTGGCCACGTAGGCGAACTGCTCCAAGTCATGATTGGACCGCTTGAGTTCCTCGGCCGTCTGACGCAGCGTTTCCTCAGCCCGCTTGCGCGCGGTGATGTTGTTGATGGCCAGGATCACATGCCGCTGCCCCTTCATGGTCAGAGGGTCGGCACTGACCTCAAGCCACAGGTTGGCTTCCTTTCCCTCGATCCTGACCGTTGCCTTCGCCTCCACGTCATGGAGGGCCTGTCCGCAACGCAGTACCGACTCGAAAAGGTTGCGAATGGGACATGACCGGCAATGAGCGCTGTGGCCACACCCCGCGGCATTGTCGAGGGCGTGGATACACCCCATGAAATCGCCGGGTTGATCACCGGATCGCTCCGAAAGACTTTGGCCGATCCACCGGAAAACAGCATTGTTGACCCGTCGGACGACGCCATTCCGGTCGATCAGCAGCATGCCGACATTGACGACATCGAAGATCGCCTGGAGATTCGCTTGTTCCTCGGACAGCGCCTTCTCGGCCCGCTTGCGGTCCGTGATATTCTTGAAATATCCAATCAGACCGTCGATCTGTCCTCTCGCATCATATTTCGGGACATACGACCCGCTGAAGAACTGCGTTTCGCCTTTGGGCGAAATGAGGGGTATTTCGACAGGAATAGTGCTTCCGGTTTCCACTACTTGTCGTTTGATTCTTGTGAGATTCTCTGCATCGTCTTTCGTCAAAAAATCATAGTCGGTCTTTCCAATCATGTCCTGTTCGGTCAAACCCAGTTGCGGATTGACGACGAATGTGTACCTAAGGTCACGGTCTTGTACGAAAAGATGGTCAGGCGTACTCGAAGCGATCACCTTGAAACGCTCCTCGCTCTCCCGCAGGGCCATTTCGGCCTCTTCGCGCGCGAGGGTCTGCCTTTGCACACTGCTCTTCCACACGGCGATTCCCGCCACGCCGAAGACCCACAACGCAAAGTGCGCCAGCGACATTCCGGCGACATGCGGCCTGACGATGGCCCGGAGAGGCGCCATCGGTATGGACACGCTGATCCCTCCCCGGATGTCTCCTTCCTTGTATCCTTGTGAGGCATGGCACTTGAGACAGCCCTCTTCCGCCACAAAAGGACGCATGAGGCGCATGTATTGGTTGCCTTCCACGGTCTCAATCGAGGCGACCTCCTTGACGCCCTTTTCAAAGGAGTTCAGGGCGGCGCGCTCCCACGGGTCGGGGCTGTTTTCGGGTCGAAGGGGTTTGAGGCTGGTGATGTGCCCTCGACTACCATGTGCTTCCATCATCATCTGGTTGACCTGGCGGGTCATGTAGGCGGGATTGACCAGGGTGAGGGACTGCCCGGAAGTTGTGGTAACATCCCGCTCGGGAACCTGGAGATAGGGATTAGGCGGCGTGTACTCCGAAACCCCGACATAGACGCCGCCCTGGTTGGCCGCCCATCGGCGGTAAAGGACGTCATTTTCAAAAGTGACCTGGGCCGTATTGCGGGCCATGGCGACGATCTTGTCCTCCTGCACGTGCAGATTCCACAACAGGGAGGCGGCAACACATCCCGTCCATAGCAACACAAGCACCCAGAAATGGTATTTCATGCGACCCAGCAGCATTCGCCACTGCCCGCTGCCGGCCGTCGTTGCCGTCATGCCTTCGCCCATGAGAACACCTCTCCGTCAGACCAGGACGGCAGAGAAATACGCCGAATCCTCGCCAAGACTTGATTCTACCCAGGTTGGCCGTGCTCACTCAATGGCTTGGCCGCCTTCTTGCGTGACAGACGCTCGCTGAGGCCCTGAAACGCCACGTACAGCACCGGCACAAAGATCACCGGGAAGATCGTGGCTGCGATCATGCCGCCGAAGACCGCCGTGCCCAGCGCCACGCGACCGGCCGCCCCGGCGCCGGTGGCCACCACCAGCGGCAGCACGCCCAGGTTGAACGCCAGCGAGGTCATCATGATCGGGCGGAAGCGCAGGCGGGCGCCTTCGATGGCCGAATCGCGCAGGGCGCGGCCCCTGGCGTGGGCCTCGCGGGCAAACTCGACAATCAGGATGGCATTCTTGGCCGCCAGCGCCACCAGCAGCACCAGCCCGATCTGCGTGTAAAGGTTGACGTCCAGCCCGCGAATGGCCACCGCCGCCACCGCGCCCAGCAACGCCATCGGCACGGCCATGATCACCGCGAACGGGTTGGTCCAGCTCTCGTACTGCGCAGCCAGCACCAGGAAGACCACCAGTACCGCCAGGCACAAGACCAAAACACCCTGGTTGCCGACGCGTTTTTCCTGGAAGGCCATGTCCGTCCAGGCATAGCCCATGCCCGCGGGCAACGTCCGCTCAGCCGCCTGCTCCATCAGGGCCAGGGCCTGCCCGGAACTGACGCCGGCAGCCGGCGATCCATCCACCGCCGCCGACGGATACAGGTTGTACCGAATGATGGACGATGGACCGACCGATTGCCGCATCTGCACCAGCGTGCCCAGCGGGATCATCTGCCCCTTGCTGTTGCGGACGAACAGCCGCTTGACGTCGTCGATTTTCGCACGGAACGAACTGTCGGCCTGCACCGTGACCTGGTTGACCCGGCCGAAGATATTGAAGTCATTGACGTAGGTGGATCCCAGGAAGGCCTGCATGGTGTTGAACACTTCCTGGAGCGGCACGTCCAGGCTCTTGGCCTTGGCGCGGTCCACGTCCGCATAAAGCTGCGGCGTGGTCGCGCGGAAGCGGGTGTTGACTCCGCTCAGCATCGATTGTGACGAGGCGTTTCGCACCAGTTCCTCGACGCTCGTCTCGAGCATCGGCAGGCCCAGGTTGCCTTTGTCCAGAACCTGCATTCGGAAGCCGCCGGCGGTGCCCAGGCCCAGAATGGGCGGCGGCGCGAACACGGCCACCACGCCTTCCTGGATCTGGCTCATCTGCCCCCAGAGCCGCCTGACGATGGCCATGAGATTCTGGCTGTCGGCATTGTCCTTGGCGTAGCGCTGCGACCAGGGCTTGAGACACAGGAACCCGCCGCCGAGGTTGGAACTGTAGGTGTTGTCGAGAATCGAGAACCCGCCCAGCAGGACACTGTCCTCGATGCCCGGCGCATTCTTGAGCATGGAGTTCATCCTCGCGATCACCGCCTCGCGGCGCGGGTCGGAGGCGGCGTCAGGCAACTGGACATTGAGCATGACCAGGCCCTGGTCTTCCAGCGGGATGAACCCGGTCGGCTGGGTGGCAAAGCCCCAGCCGGCCAGCGCGACCAGTCCCAGGTAAATCGCCAGCGAAACGGCTGCGAAGCGGATGGCCCGCTCGACCAGCCAACGATAGCCGCCGATGGTCTTGTCCAGGCCGAAGTTGAACGCGCGGAACAGGATATTCTTGCGGGGCGTGCCGTGCGTGAGGATCAGGGCGCACAAGGCCGGGCTGAGCGTCAGCGCGTTGATGGCGCTGAGCCCGGTGGCCACGGCGATGGTCAGTGCGAACTGCCGATACATCTGGCCGGTGATGCCCGGCAGCATGGCCGAGGGGATGAACACCGACATGAGCACCAGCGTGATGCCGATGATCGGCCCGGTGATTTCACCCATGGCCTCGATCGTGGCTTCCTTGGGGGGCAGGTGCTTTTCGGCCATGACGCGCTCGACGTTTTCCACGACCACGATCGCGTCGTCGACGACGATGCCGATGGCCAGCACCAGGCCAAAGAGCGTCAGCATGTTGATGGAAAAGCCGAAGGCGGACATGAACGCGAAAGTTCCGACCAGCGCCACCGGGATGGTGATGACCGGAATGAGCGTCGCCCGCCAGCTTTGCAGGAACAGGAAGACGACCAGCACGACCAGGACAAACGCCTCGGCCAGCGTCTTGACGACCTCCTCGATCGAAGCGTTTACGAAATCGCTGACGTCCCAGTTCACGCGGTACTTGAGCCCCTCGGGGAAATTCTTCTCCAGCCGGGCGATGGTCTCCCGCACGCCCTTGGCCACCTGCAAGGCGTTGGCGCCGGGAAGCTGGTAGACGATGATGGTCACCGAAGGAGTGCCATTGAGGACGGAGGACACGCCGTACGTCTGGCTGCCCAATTCGATCCTGGCAACATCCTTGAGATACGTGTACTTCCCGTCCCCGCCGGTCTTGAGGATGATGTTCTCGAACTGACTTGGACTGGTCAGCCGCCCCAGCGTGACCACGGTGTACTGGAAGGTCTGGTCCGACGGGCAGGGAGGTTGACCGATCTGGCCGGCCGCCACCTGCACGTTCTGCTCCTTCATCGCGCTGACCACGTCGCCGGTCGTCAGGTCGCGCGAGCGGAGTTTCTCCGGGTCCAGCCAGACCCGCATGCTGTAGTCCTTGTTGGTCGGCACGAACATCGCGTCGCCGACACCCGGCACGCGCAGCAACTCGTCCTTGAGGTTGATGGTGGCATAGTTGGAGATGTAAAGAGTGTCGAAGCGTTTGTCCGGCGAGAAGAGGCTGCTGATAACGACGAAGTTCACCGACTTCTTCTTCACCGTCACGCCCTGGCGGCGAACGTCCTCCGGCAGGCGCGGGCTGGCGAGGTTCACGCGGTTTTGCACCAGGACCTGGGCCATGTCCACGTCAGTGCCCAGCTCGAAAGTCACCGTCAGGTTGTACGAGCCGTCGGTGTTGGACGTGCTGGACATGTACAGCATCTTCTCCACGCCGTTGACCTGCTGCTCGATCGGCGCCGCCACCGTATCGGCGATGACCGCGGGATTGGCGCCGGGGTACATGGCGCTGACCTGGATCGTCGGCGGAACGATCTCGGGGTACTGCCCCACCGGCAGCGAGACCATCGAGATCAGGCCGATGATCACGATCAGGATGGAAATCACGCCGGCAAAGATCGGGCGATTGATAAAGAATCGGCTCATGGGTCAATCGCCTCCCTGCTGGGCCGGCGCGGTGGCCGAATCGGCGGCGGGCTGACTGGCAGGCTGGCTGGCAGGTTGGCTGGCAGATTCGACCTCCGCCACAAGAGCGGCCCCGATGGCCTGGCGATCGGGATTGACCGCGTTACCGGGCCGGGCCCGTTGCAGGCCGTTGATGACAACCCAATCCTTGTCCGTCAGCCCGTGAACGATGTTCCGCAACCCGCCGTAAAGCTTTCCGATCACGACCCGGCGAATTTCCACCACATTCTTGTCGTTGACGACCAGCACAAACTGCCCGCCCTGGTCGGAGCAGAGTGCCACATCGGGAATCAGCATCGCTTCGACCTTGCCCAGCGGCAGGCGCACCCGCACAAACAGTCCTGACAACAGCGCCCGGTCGCTGTTGGGGAAGATACCTCGCACCGTGATCGTGCCGGTGTTGGAGTCCAACCGGTTCTCGACCGAATCGACCGCCCCCTCATGCGGGAAGCCATCCTCGTCGCCCAGGCCCAGCGAAATGGGCAGTCCGGCGGCCTTGCCGGAGGCGCCACCGGCCCTGGCCACCCGCATGTAGTCCAGCAGGTCATGCTCGCTGACGCTGAAGTACACGTAGATCGGGTCGAAACGCAGGATCGTCGCCAGCACGGTGGGACTACTGACTCCCACGAGGTTGCCGACATCCACCTGGGTGCGGTTGATCAGGCCGTCGAAAGGAGCGTACACATGCGTGTACCCCAGGTTCAGCTTGGCCTGCTCCAGGTTTGCCTTCCCAGCCAGCACAGCGGCTCGGGCGGCGTCGCGATTGCCGGTGGCCGTGAGCACCTCGAATTCCGTGGCGGCGTTCTTGCTGCGGGCGTCAAGGTACTGCTTCAGCGTCGCCTCCTGCAACGTCACCTGTGCCATTCGGGCGTCTAACTCCGCCTGCGCCTGCTGGACGGCCAGTTCGTAGGGCTGCGGGTCAATGACGAACAGAAGGTCGCCCTTCTTGACCACCGTCCCAGCCTTGTAGTTGACACTGGTGAGGTAGCCGCCGACGCGCGCACGAAGATCGACGGTCTCCAGGGCCGACGTATTGCCGGTGTAATCCGCATAGTCTGTCACCTGCCGAGAAGCAGGTTGGCAGACCGTAACCTTCGGCGGCGGAGGAGGAGCGTATTGGCTGGATTGTTTCCTGCATCCCGACAATGCCCCAGCCGCCAGTGCCGCCGCCAGTGTCAATCCCATCAGGTATCGCATATTGTCTCCATTGACTCGACACTCCGCGCATGACCGCGCTTCCCGCGTTCGACTTGCACGATGTTTTCCCAGACAGCTTCCCATAGGCCGGAGAGATTCTCAACATCCCGACCCTGCCGATATGCGATCCTGTCGGGCACGAGAGAATATCGCCCATCCTCGCGACAGCGTCAATCGGCATTTCCCGCCGGCCGCGAACGGCTTCTCGGCCCACTCGACCTCCTCGGGCAGAAAGGCGATCGAAACGATGCGCCTCCAGGCCCTTCTCGCTGAGCGAATCCTTCCCTCCCTGCTTCCTTGGCATCAATACACGTCATGGGATCCCTTCCGGGGATTATCCAGCCCCAGCGGCATCGGCACGCGGCACAGCCGTCGTTCACTAACCGCTTTCCACCGTCGCGCATCGGGTATAAGATAGCACCGCAAAGAGAATCATGCGCCCGTTTCCTGACACCGGCCGCAAGGGCGGCACGAAAGATCACAGAATGCGTAAAGGAAAAATGTCGCCGTCGGACGGGCCCCTGGGCGGCGCGACGATCGTATTTGAGGATGCCGACCTGCTGGTGGTCGACAAGCCGGCGGGCCTGATCTCCGCGCGCCCCGGCGACCAGACCGCCGGAACCCTGTTCCACTTCGTCAAGCAATACCTGCGTTCGCGCTCGGGCCGCAGCCGTCAGGCCGGCGGGCCCGGCGGCTGGATTATCCACCGGCTCGACCGCGACGTGTCGGGCTTGCTGGTCTTCGCCAAGACGCACACGGCCTACCTGGCCCTGAAGGACCAGCTCAAGCGACGGCAAGTCCACCGCCGCTACCTGGCCGTGGTCCAGGGCGAGCTTCCCGTCACGCCGGAGGGCGAATGGAAGTGGATCGACGCCTTCCTCGCCGACAGCGGCCCGGACCGGCCCGTGCGACTCGTCGGCGCGCCGGAGGCGACGAGGCGGCGGCCTGGCCTGACCGCGCGCGACCCGGAAGCGCCGATGCGGGCCGTGACGTATTATCGCGTCCTGGCTGCCGCGCGCGGGCAGAGCCTGCTGGCCGTCCGCCTTGAGACCGGGCGGAAGCACCAGATCCGCGCGCACCTGGCCGGCCAGGGCCATCCGGTGCTGGGGGATCGACTCTACGGCGCCCCGCGAGCCCAGACCTCCCGCCGCCTGGCGCTGCACGCCTGGGAGCTGACATTCGCCCACCCCGCCACCGGGCAGAACGTGCAGTTCACTTCCGCGCCGCCCGAGGAGTTTTTCACGCTCGCCGGTGCGTCGAGCGACCTGCTGGCCCGCGAGGCCAGGGCGGCGGACGTTCCTCCGCCCGCCCCCGCGCAGCCGAGCCTGCCCCCCAGCAAGACCCCGCCGCGCGAAACCGGCTGGGACAACGTGGCCCAGTGGTACGAAGGCCTGATCGAGCGACGGCGAAGCGACTACCACGAGGATCTGGTCGTGCCCGGCGTGCTGCGGCTGCTCTCGCCGCGCAAGGGGCAGCGCGTGCTGGACGTGGCCTGCGGCGAGGGCGTCCTGTGTCGCCGGCTGGCTGAGCTGGGCGTCGAGTGCGTCGGCGTGGACGCCTCCGAGCAACTGGTGGCTGCGGCGCAGCGACTGACCCAGTCGCACCCGGGCAAGACGCCGCCGCGATTCCTGGTCGGCGACGCCCGCTGCCTGGAGCAGCGGCCCGAACTGGCCGGCCAGAAGGGCAGCTTCGACGCCGCCGTCTGCGTCCTGGCCCTGATGAACATCGACCCGTTCGAGCCGGTCCTTCGCGGCGTGGCGGCGATGCTCAAGCCGGGCGGCACATTCACCGTGGTCATCATGCACCCGGCGTTCCGCTCGCCCGGCCAGACCGCATGGGGATGGGATACGCCTCGCCAGACTCCGGCCATGCACAGGCAGCGCGGCGGCAAGGGTCGAGCGGAACTGTCCGCCGTCCGGCAATATCGCCGGGTGGACGCCTACCTCTCCCCCGCGCACCAGGCCATCGTGATGAACCCGGGCCAGGCTGCCCACGGCAAGGCGGCGGTGACGACCCTCACATGGCACCGGCCGATCCAGACCTACATCAAGGCCTTCGCCGAGGCGCACCTGCTGGTGGACGCCCTGGAGGAATGGGCCAGCCATCGCGTCAGCGAGCCGGGCCCGCGCGCCGCCGAGCAGGACCGCGCGCGGCGGGAAATCCCCATGTTCCTGGCCCTCCGCGGCCGACGTTGTCTTTGAAGGCACGGGGTTGAGCGTGGCCACACACGCCGCGACCACGGCACCCGACGATCTGAATTTGAAGGGAGTCCGGGGGGCTTATCTTTTTTCTTGTGCGGCCAGTCCTCCATGACTAGTCATCTGGATAGACTACCCGATTAATTCCCGGAAACCGAAATGCACCCCCTGGATCCTTCACCTTGCGTTTGGCGGCAGAGCCTGTAACATGGCAGGCTCTCGCACAGACACTGAGCGGGGTGCCCGCGGGCGAGACGACAGGCTTTCAGTACATTTTTCAGGCAAGCTTTGGGTAAATAAGGAGCGCACCATGGCGGACAATAGTGTTAGCACGGAGTCCCTGGCACTGGGTGATGGGAAGAAGGTATACAAGGGCAAGAAGCTGCGCGTGGCAATCATCGGCTGCGGCGGCATTTCACAGAGCCACATGACCGCGTTCAAGGACATGCCGGAAGTCGAGGTGGTTGCCGGCGTGGACAGCCTCCCCGCTCGCCTGAAGATCATGAAGGACCGATGGGGCATCACGGCCCTCTACGACAACTGGAACAAGATGCTCAAGGAAGTCCAGCCCGACGCAGTGGACGTCTGCACGCCCAACGGCATGCACTGCCGGCCGGTGGTGGACGCCTGCAATGCCTGTTGTCACGCGTTTACCGAAAAGCCGATGGCGATGACGCCCAGGGAATGCCAGCGGATGATCGACGCGGCCAAAAAGAACAAGGTGAAGCTGTCGGTGGGCTTCCAGTACCGCTACCACCCCAAGTCGCAATTCCTGGCCAGGGCGCGCGACGAGGGGCAGTTCGGCAAGATCATGTTCGTCAAGTGCCAGGCGCTGCGCCGCCGCGGCATTCCCAACTGGGGCGTCTTCGGGCAGAAGAAGCTCCAGGGCGGCGGCCCGATGATCGACATCGGCGTGCATGTCATTGAGATGGCCCACTGCTTCATGGGCTCGCCCAGGCCGGTGGCCGCCAGCGGAAGCATCTGGACCTACATGGGCAACAAGCCCAGCACCGTCGTGTCGCAGTGGCCGGGCTGGGACCACAAGACCTACACGGTGGAAGACCTGGCCATCGGGCAGATCCGCTTCGAGAACGGCGCGATCATGCAGATTGAAAGCAGCTTCGCCGCCCACGTCGAGAAGGACGTGTGGAACTTCACGGCCATCGGCGACAAGGGCGGCTGCGCGTGGGAACCGGCCGGCATCTACACGGACCGCGCCGGCACGATGATCAACAGTTCCCCCGCGTTCCTTGGCGACGACAGTTGGGGATACCTGTTCAAGACCAAGCTCCAGAACTGGGTGGACGGCTGCCTGAAGGGCGCCGCGCTGGCCGCCCCGGGCGAGGCCGGCCTGGCCATCCAGAAGATTATCGACGGCGTGTACCGCTCCGCCCAGGCCAAGAAGGAAGTCACCATCGCGTAAGATACTATCTCGGAACGCAGCATGGACAAGACCCACCTGCCGATAGGCGGGTCTTGTCCATGAGTGTCGCGGGTCTTGAGATCGTTCTTTGAGATGGCGCGGGAACACGATGGCGTGAACCCTCGACGGTTGGCCACGATGTTTCCAAGGCGTCTCTTCGGGAGAACAACATGAGGGGTTCTTCGTTTCTGATCACGTTGCTGGTCTGCGGGTGGTTGCTTCTGTCGCCCTGCATGGCGCAGAGCATGCCGGCTTCGAGCCCTGCCGTCGCGTCATCAGGCCCGGCGCCGCGCGGTTCGTCCCAGCCGGCCAGCGCCGAGGCCGCCTCCGGGCCGGTCATGTACCAGGCGCAGGGAGCGATGGAATTCCCTCTGGCCAAGGCGATGCCGCTGAGGCCGCGAAGAATGTCCCTGGGGCAACTCAAGGCGATGTTCCCGGACTTCCAGCACAAACCCTTCGAGACTTCGGGCTTCAACGTTTTTACGATGCCACTGCGGTTCGTGAGCATGGACGGCAGCGGCAGCCGGGAAGAGGCGTTGGCCTTCTCGTTCCTGCTGTCCAGCTCGCTGGACTGGGCCGAGGGCGCTTATTGTGCGCGTCACGCCTACTTTATCTTCAAGCGGTCGCCGCGATTCATCCAGCCTATGACGCGGGAGTATGACCCGTCGCTGGTGACCATCGCGATCAAGGACTGGCAGGCCACACATGCCGTCGGCGGCGTACTCATGCGCAGCAGGGAGGGCTTTGCCGGAACGCTGGAGATATTCGACTGCACGGGCACGAAGGTCCTTCGCAAGGAATACAACGAGCCTCGCGACTTCTTCACGCTGCTGGGCGACATGTGCGTCGATGGGATGATCTTCTTCGGGACCACGCCCAACGAGGCGATGGTCAAGCACCTGCACCGCAAGCGGTGCGAGCACGAGGAGTCGATCGTCGATCTGGGCAAGGCCGCCTTCGCCAAGGAGAAGTCGGATCAGGAGTTCGGCCTCTACCGGCAGATCCTCGATCGCGACCCCAATTTCGCCGATGTCCGCTTCTGGTGGGCCAACCAGCGATACTGGACGGATCACAACCGAGGGGAGTACATTCGCCAAATCGGGTTGGCGCTGGAGGGATATCCTATTCCGGAGATCATGGAATTCTACAAGGATAAGGAAAAGTGCCCCGACCCGCAGTTGGTCGCGCACCTGGATCGCTGGCTGGGCCAGGTCAAGGAAATCACCGGCAAGGACCCCTCCCAGACGCTCAGCCAGCGGATCGAGGACATGGGCAAAGAGCAGCGGATGACGGGTGAGTTGCTGGAGCAAGCCCAGGTCGAGGCCGCGGAGAACCCCAACCGGTATTTGATGCTCCGGGACCTAGCCCGCGCCTACAGGAGTTTCTGGGGCAATATCTGCGATGAGGACATGGCCGCGAGCCTTTGCCTTGCGGCCATCGAGAATCGCTTTCTCACCGGCACAGGCAACAAGGATGACGCGTGGTATAACCTGACAAGGTGCCTGATCGATCTAGGCCATCCGGACATGGCCGAACCGATCCTCGCTATGGGGGCCATGAACAAGGAACACGATGACTGGGATCGGGTGGCGCATTGGTATGTTCTTGACCGGGCCAGGGTACTCGTGTCGATGGGCTACCACAAGCAGGCAATCGGATACTATCGTCTGGCCTACCACCACTGGCCTGACAAGGAGGGCAAGGGCGAGATCCTGGTTGAGGCGGCCATCGCCGCCGCTGTCGCCGGGGAGACGACTGCATTCAAGCAGATCATGCGCGACCGGCACGACGAGATCAAGATGACCAAGATGCTCCCGCTGCTGGAGGCCTACGAAGGTCTGTTGGACGGTCGGCCTGTGCAGATTGCCGGCCTATGGAAAAAGAACGAGCGCACGGACTTCTGGAGTTCTCGCCTCTACCTCGATTACGAAATTCAGTTGGACCTTATCTCGGGACGGCACAAAGGCCGGACAAATCTCACCAAGTACCTGCGGACGCTGCCCAACGATCGTCCACTGTGGATTCTCTATGACGCTTACGACCGCCACCAAACTCGCGTGGAGAGCGCGAGTTTCTATCTCGCCCTGGAATGGCTGCATGGGGATGACCCGTGGGTGCGGAAAGCGGTGGCCGACTACCGAAGCCGCTGCACACAGATGCAACTGGCCAGGCCCGACGATCTGCTGGCCAAACTCAAGGACTATCCGCCGGTTCGCTGGCCGGCGAGGGATCCCAACGCCCGCGACACGGCGGTGAAGGTCGTGAACTCGATCCAGCCCGGAGCGGTGGAATGCGCGATCCATGCCCTCATGCAGAGCGGCGACTACGCCAAGGCCGAGGAACTGGCCCTTCGCTTCCACCACCTGGCCGTGCAGCGGAACTACTACAACCTCTGCGCCCAGGCCAACCACTTGATCCACCTCGTCCAGCGGGCCAAGGCCGCGGCGGCCTGTTCCCAGCCGGCCAGCAACAGATAACCACCGCCCTTCCGCACAGGGTCTACACTGGCAGACACGATTCAAAGTCTGCCAATAAAAAGGGCCCGGGTTTCCGGGCCTTTTTCGAGTGGAGACGAGGGGGGTCGAACCCCTGACCTGCTGATTGCGAACCAGCCGCTCTCCCAACTGAGCTACGTCCCCAACGTCACAGACTATACCCTGGCTCCCGCGGCTGGGGAAGTCAATTTCACCGCCGAGGGCCAATCCCGCTTCCAACCGACCCTTCCGATGGCCGGTCTTCGAGGTCCGCTAGAGCTTGGGGCCTTCCAGGGGCGGGGTGTACTTTTCGACCAGTTGGCGCAGGTCTTCCTGCTCGGGCTGGAATTCCAGCGACGCGTTCCACTCCTCCAGCGCCCTGTCGCGCATGTCCGTGCGCTTGGAGTCCATGATGAACTGCGACATATAGGCGACGCCCAGGCCGCGATGGGCCGCGGCGCTCTTGGGGTCCAGTTCCATCGCCTTGACGTAGCTTTCCTCCGCCTTGTTGAACTCCCGCATGTAGAAGTAGCAGGCGCCGATCTTCTCGACCGGGACCGAGTTGTTGGGGTCCTCGGTCGCCGCCTGCTCGAAGGATCGCATCGCTTCCTTGAGCCTGCCCTGCCGCATGTAGGCCGAGCCGAGGTTCAGCAGGATGTCCGGCTGGTGCATGTCCAGTTCGAGCGACGCCTTGTAAGCCTTGATCGCCTCGTAGAGCTCTTCCTGGCTGTCCTTGATGGTGGCCAGGTTGGCCAGGGCCTTGGCGCTGCTGGGATCTATCGTGATGGCGGCCTGGCAGTACTTCTCCGCCTCCTGGGCCTCGCCCAGTTGGAAATAGCACGCCGAGAGGTTGAGGTTGCTGTCGAAGTCCTCGGGCTGGAGTGTCAGGGCCCGCAGGTACAGATCGACGGCCTTTCGCAGATACTGCTCCACAGCCTCGGCCGCCTCGGCCGCCTCGGCCAGCGTCTGGTAGGTCAGGCCAAGATTGTAATGCGCGGCAAAGGCGAAGGGATTGGTCTGGCAGGCCGACTCGTAGGCGCGGCGGGCCGATTCCCAGTCGCCCTGGCGGCGGTGGATATCGCCCATGGACGAATAGGCGATGGACAACTCGGGGTCGATCTTGACCGCGCGTCTCAGCTCGGCCAGGGCCGCCTCGGTATCCCCCTTCTCATCCAGCACCTGTCCCTTGACGAAATGATCGACCGCGGCTTCCTTGGGCACCGCGGGCGCCTGAGGCGCGCAGCCGACCGTCACAAGCGCAACAAGGGCCGGAACGATGAGCAACACAGCGCGAGCTATTGGCATAGGATCCTCATCCTGACGCAACAGCGATGGTTGTAATATCTGCAAGCACGGAGGTCAAGATTCAATACCACAACTTCAAGCCCTTTCAGTTCTCGGCGTAGCACGGGCGTCTCGCCCGTGAGTAGCATGGGCATCTTGCCCATGTCGGTGGCTTTTCGCATATCGCACGGCCGGGACGGCCGTGATACTCATGGCCAAGATGGCCATGCTACGTCCTGAGATAGTTTCTAAGCTCCGGCCAGCAGGTCCAGCCTGGCCCCATAGAGCTTGAGCAACTCGGCCCGCAACTGCTGGTGGTGCGGCGCGTCCAGGTGCGGGTCTTCCATGACGATCTGGAAGGCGTCGCGGCGGGCCAGTCGCAGCAGTTCAAAATCCTCGATCAGGTCGGCGACCTTCAGTTCCGGCAGCCCGTGCTGGCGTGTGGAGAATATCTCGCCCGGGCCGCGGATGCGAAGATCCTCCTCGGCAATGCGGAAGCCGTCGCTGGTTTCCTCCAGCACCTCCAGCCGCCGCTTGGCCACCGGGTTGTTGGGCGAGGCCACCAGCAGGCACAGGGCGTCGGCGCTGGATCGCCCGATGCGCCCGCGAAGCTGGTGCAGTTGCGCCAGGCCGAATCGCTCGGCGTGCATGACGACCATGACATTGGCCGCCGGCACGTCCAGGCCCACCTCCACCACCACCGAGGCCACCAGCACCTTGATCTGCCCGGCGTGGAATTGCCGCATCACTTTGTCCTTCTGCGCCGCGGGCATCTGCCCGTGAATCATGCCCACCCCAAACTCGGCCAATTCGCCCTTGGCCAGTTCAGTGTGCGCCTCGCCGGCGGCCTTCAGCGCCAACTGCGGCGAGGGATTCACCAGCGGATAAATGAAGTACGCCTGCTGGCCCTCCCGCAGGCGCGAGGCCACCAGCGACAACACTTCCTCCATCTGCTCGTGCCCCATGCAGCGGGTGAAAGTCTTGCCTCGCCCCGGCGGCAGGGACGAGATGACCGAGACATCCAGGTCGCCGAACAGCGTCATCGCCAGCGTCCGCGGAATCGGCGTGGCCGTCATCACCAGGTAATGCGGTGCGAAACCCTTGCCCCGCATCCCGCTGCGCTGGCGAACGCCGAACTTGTGCTGCTCGTCCACCACCACCAGCGCCAACTGCGAGAAACGAACGCCCTCGCCCAGCAGCGCGTGGGTGCCCACGACAATGTCGATCTCCCCCTGCTCCAGCTTTTGCAGAATCTCCGCCCGCTCCGCGGCGCTCTGGCTGCCCACCAGCATGGCCGTCCGCACGCGGCTGCCGGCGAGATAGTTCTGGATCTTCTGGAAGTGCTGGGTGGCCAGGATTTCGGTGGGCGCCATGATGGCGGCCTGCTTGCGGTTGGCCACCGCCAGCAGCGCCGCGTACACGGCCACCACCGTCTTGCCCGAGCCCACGTCACCCTGCAACAGGCGGTTCATCGGGCGCCGGCGGCCCAGGTCGACGGCGATCTCAGAAACCGCCGCGTCCTGCGCGGGCGTGAGAGCGAAGGGAAATCGGCTGCGGATTCGCCGGTCGATCTCCGGGCTGGCCGGGATCGGATGCGCCGGCCGGGAGACTTCCTTCATCCGCGTCATCGCGATGGCCAGTTGCATCAGCAGGCACTCATCGTAGGCCAGACGCCGACGCGCCTGGCCCCACTGCTCGCGATCCTCCGGCCGATGCATGGCCGCCACGGCCGCCGGACGCTCCATCAGGGCGCGCTGGGAGAGATACTCGCGATCGAGCAGCCGCGGCAGCAGGTCCACCGCCTGCGGCAGCACCCGCTTGATGATGTAGGCGATGTTGCCGCTGGTGAGTTTGCCCCCGGCAGGATAGACCGGCAGCAGTTCATCCTCGTCCAGGTTGGTCGATTGCGGGTCGTAGATGATCTGGTGGCGCGGGTTGATGAACTGGGGGTATTCCTTGTACACCGAGACCTTGCCGCTAACGGCGATTGTCACGCCCGGCTTGATGCGTTCGCGGAGATAGCCGCCGTGGAACCACTTGACGAAGACCCACCCGCTGTCGTCCTCGATGCAGCATTGGAGGAAGGGCAGGCGACCGCTCGTGCGTTCCTCCACGTCGCGGACCACACCGGCCACCGTGACCGACGGTTCGTCCCCGCGAAGCGAGCCGATGGGCTGGGCCTGCTTACGAAGGTCAAACCGTCGCGGGTAGTAGGTCAGCAGCTCTTCGACGGTGGAGACGCCCAGTTCGGCCAGTTGCGCGGCGCGCGTCGGGCCGACGCCTGGGACGTACTGGATCGGCGTGTCGAGTTTGAGCTGCGCCACCGGGCCGCCACCGCCAAATGCCTACGAAAGTCCGCATCATCGCCATCGCTGCAACAATGGCCACTCGCCGGCGCCCGTGCCTGCTATCCGCACGCGACGCCTGCGACCAGGGATGCGAGACTTCCTAGTTCTCCGGGACGTTGATCACCTGGCCGGGCTTGATCTTGCGGGGGTCGAGGCCCGGATTGGCCGCCTGGATTTCCCTGGCCCTCTTGCCGACGTTGTGCTCGCCATAGAGCTTGCGGGCGATCTTGAAGAACGTGTCGCCCGGCTGGACGACATAGGTGCCCGCCGCGGCCGATGGACTGGCCGGAGCGTCGTCGCTCAGTGTTTCGAGGCCCCTGGGCGCAGCCGGGACCGGCTCGGCCACTGGCAGCGGGGCCGCGGGCGGAATGGACGTCGCCGTCTCAGGCGCCGGGGCCGGCGGCTCCATTACGGTCGTCGTCTCCGGGGCCTTCTTCTGGTTATTGCAGCCGATCGCCGCCACCGCCACGAGAATCAGAATGGTCGTCACGTATCGCATTGCATTTCCTTTCCATTGCCCTCACAGCCGAGACGGCTGTGATACCTCAATCATCCGTGAAATAGGATCGACCGCGATGATAACACCCGCTCGGCGCGTGTCAAGCAATCGAAACCCTGAAAAACGCAACGGCGCGACATCAGGCCGTCAGTGTACCGCCGTCAGTGTACCGTTGCCGCCAGTCGGGCGGAGCCCTATACTTTGGCCATGGCTCGCAAATTCGCTTACGACAACCTGGTCTTCGACGGCATCATCGCCAAGGTTCACCGTGTGGGGCTGCAGATGTCCGACGGCAAGGTCGTCGCCCGGGACTACATCTGTTACCCCGGCGCGTCGATCATCCTGCCCGTCCTGAGCGACGGCCGAATCGTGATGATCCGCAACTTCCGCTTCGCCGTCGACCAGACACTCTATGAACTTCCCGCCGGCTGTCTCGACCCCGGCGAAGACCCGGCCCTCTGCGCCGCCCGCGAACTGGCCGAGGAGACCGGCTACACCGCCGGCAGGATCGAAAAGCTCGGCAGCTTCTTCACCGGCCCGGGCGTCAGCGACGAAATTATCCACGCCTACCTGGCCACCGACCTCCGCGAGGGCCGGCAGGCACTTGAGACTTACGAGGAGATCGACCTGGAGATCATGCCCGCCCGCCAGGTGCAGGAAATGGTCGCCGACGGGCGAATCTGCGACGCCAAGACTATCTCGGCCTTGGCGCTATACTGGTTGAAGTCAGGTGAGAGCGATGCCCCTGGATGACCGAACATACACGCGCGGCGACAGCCAGCCCGAGCGGTATCACGGCGGCGGTGGCGGCCTGATGGGCGGCCTGCCCAGGCCGACGCCGGCGGTCAAGATCCTGCTGCTGGCCAACCTGGGGATCTTCTTCCTCCAACTGGCCTGCGAGGCGGGCGGAATCCACCTCAGCGCGTATTTCGGCGTCACCGTCGAAGGGGCCTGGCAGTTCTGGCGATACCTCAGCTTCCAGTTCCTCCACGACACCCGATCGATTTTCCACCTGGGCCTCAACATGCTGGGGCTCTACTTCCTGGGCACCCCGCTGGAGCAAAGCTGGGGGACGCGACGGTTTGTCTGGTTCTATCTCACCTGCGGCGCGACGGCCGGCCTGGCCTACGTGGTCATGGGCGCGATCATGCACCTGCCGTCCTACGTGCCCATCATCGGGGCATCGGGCGGGGTGTACGGGATCGTCCTGGCCTGCGCGGTTCTGTTCCCCCACTTCCGCCTGATCTTCCTGTTCTTCCCGGTGCCCATTCGCCTGGCGGCCATCATTATCTTTGGCGGGATGATCCTGGTGGTCCTTTCCGCCCTGGGCCAAGGCGTCACCGGCGGGGCCATGAGCGACGTAGCCCACCTGGGCGGCGCGGTGGCGGCGGCCTTCTGGCTGTGGGGCCTGCCGTATATCCGCTGGCAACGGAGGCCTACGAGAGTCGTCCAACCGCTTAAACAAGGCGCGCAGCATGGCGCCTGGCAGCGACGGATGCAGCAGCGGCAGATCGACCAGGATGTCATCGACCGCATCCTCAAGAAGATCCACGACGAGGGCCTGGCCAGCCTGACCGACAAGGAAAAACGCGCCCTCCACGAGGCCACCCAGCGCCAGCGTGACGAAGATCGCCGCATCGGGAAGCTCTAAGTAACTATCTCAAAAGCCTCTATTTTTCCGATAACCCTCCGTAGGACCCCAACCAAGGAGCCACGGATGGCCAGACGAAAACGTAAGGTAAAGCCGCTTCCAACCATTTGGGAAGTCAGCGACGAACTGTGGACGCTCATCGAACCGATCCTGAACCAGCTCGACCCGCCCCGACGGAGAATTCTCCGCAGCACCTGTGCCTGGATAAAGGCTACGACAATCCCACCGGGCGCGACGCGACTGCGCAAGCGAACTACGTTCCGCACATTCGCCGGATCGGCGAAGAGAAGTTGGACGAAAAGAAACGCAAGCGGCATCCGGCCCGCCGCTGGGTGGTCGAGCGGACGCTCGGCTGGATGAGCCAGTGTCGGGCGATCCTGATTCGTTACGCCAAGAAGTCATGCAATTACCTGGGCCTGATCCAACTGTG
>JBAZTO010000008.1:0-90751 GCA_041661865.1 Phycisphaerae bacterium
AAATGATCTCCGCAAGCGGCATCGCGGACGACCGAATAGCAGGCTGCGCGTGATCAGCGTTTGACAGAATCATCTTGTCCGAGACGGTTGGCTTGACAACCCGCTACATAGCGGGGCGAAAGAGATTCTGCCGGCCCGTCGGGCCTTGTGAAGTCCTGGCCTCTTCCCGTATCGCGCGGCGTGGCAGATCCATTAGCTCCCGCGTGCAACAAGTTGCACGCCCTACGCACCAAATCCTTCTTGGCCCTTCGGGCCTTGTGAAGTCCTGGCCTCTTCCCGTATCGCGCGGCATAGCCCCGGCTCGTGGTCTGCGCAATAATCGCGACACGAAAAATGAGAGTCGCGCGCTCGGGTTTGCGCGCTAAGAATGGGCGCTTGCCCTCGCACGCAATGAAACCGCGGGATAATTCCTTTTTTTGCTTCCTGCCATGGTAAGCAATATTGGCGCACAAATGTTGATTGTTCCACGTGGAACATTTTGAGAACGATTCTCGGCAGCGATTCCGCGAATTGCCCGTCAGCCCGTAGGGCGTGCAACTGGTTGCACGCGGAATCCTGCACCTCTTGCGCACGTGCCGATTGGCGTCTGCGAGGCACCCGGCCAACCGATCTCTTGGGCCCATATTTGGGAGGTGGAGTTCCAACTCCACCTCCTTTTCGCTCGTCCTGGACATCTTCGCGGCGGAGTAGGAAATCCGCCGCGCGTCTACACGGCCGGGTGCCAGGCTTCTGCCCTATCTACAGGCAGAGAAGATTCCGCGTGCTGGTAAGCACGCCCTACGGATAGTTGTCGCGGGCAGGCCTGTCTCTCCGCTTCGGGTAGAAGCCTGTCGCTCAGAACTGGTCACGACCCCAAAAGGCTTGCGGCCTGGGGCTGCCGCTGGTAGAAGGTGACGAGCGTCGTTCTTCTTGTTCAGGTAGCACATATCTGGTTCGCCAGAAAGAGGTGTTCGCGTGATCTCGCTTAGGTGCGAAAGCCGCGGCGTTGCTCTTCGGGTCGCGGCGATCTGGTTGGTATGTGTCGCGTCAGGCTGCGCTACATTCCATGTTGACAGCAACCCGCCGGGCGATTGCTACTTCAACGGGCAGTTGGTGGGGAAGACGCCCTACTCGGCGGTTTACACGGCGGCCCAGCTCCAGGGGGCGCGCTGCGGCATCGTCCTGCCAGGACATGACGTGGCTGAAGCCATGCAGCTCCAGCCCGCACCGAACGCCATACCAATGGAGTCATCGCCGCCGGGGGCGATGGTCTACATCAACGGGGAGCTGGCCGGCAAGTCACCGCTCTACAGGACGGACCCCGGCTTTCTGACGAACCTGGGATATGTACTGGGAGGCTGCTATATCAGGGTCGTCTTCCCGCCCGAGGTGCTGGCCGGGAGGCCTGGCGCGGGGAGCACTCCTCCGGCCGGCTCTGGCGAGCCCGCCACTGCAAAGGACAATGTCACTTGCGACCTTCGCGTCATCAACGTGGCCGACAGCTCAGGGATCGCCAATGCCTCGGGCGAGGCGGCGGCCGGCAAGCTCGACGCCCTTGCCAAGGGTCTGGCAGCCAAGCTCAAGGAAGGCGTGATAGTCAAGGGCGAGGCCATCGCGGTCGTCAGCCTGCGCAACCGCTCTGACAGCGCGCGAGGGAAGATCGTCGTGGAGGAGCTGGCCGACAAGTTGCAGGGAGCACTGATCGAGACTGGCTGGTTTGAGGTCAAGGAGCGGATCGACCTTCGTGCCGCCCTCACCGAGCAGGACCTGGACAAGGCCGGCATCGTGAAGAACGAGGGTGTCAGGAAGAAGCTGGCCGGGGTCAAGTACATCGTCATCGGCGGCGTGACCGTGACCGAGCCTGCAAAGAACCCGTGAAGATCTCTCATTTCATGCGTTCCCCAAGTCCATCTCGGCCAATCAATCGGCCCAAAGCAACCTCTACCGTCGGGGGCGAGGATGGGTTAAACTTCGGCCATGATTATCACGATTGACGGACCTGCCGGCAGCGGCAAGAGCACCGCGGCGCGGGAGTTGGCCAAGGCCCTGGGCATCGCATTTCTGGACACCGGGGCCACCTATCGCGCCGTGACGCTCAAGGCCCTGCGCGCCGGGGCGAACCTCGAGGACGCCGCGGCCCTGGCCGCCGTGGCCCGCTCGGCCCGCATCCGCTTTCAGACCACTCCGCGGGGCCAGTTGCGCGTCCTGCTGGACGGTCGCGACGTCTCCGCCGATATCCGCCTGGCGGAGGTGACCGACAACGCCCACTACGCCGCCCGCGCCGCCGAGGTCCGCGGCGTGCTGGTGGACTTGCAGCGGCGGATCGGGGCGGAGATGGGCAGTTTCGTCACCGAAGGCCGCGATCAGGGCTCGGTGGTCTTCCCGCGGGCGGAGTTCAAGTTCTACCTCGACGCCTCGCCGGAAGTCCGCGCGCGGCGGCGCTGCGCCGAGATGCTCGCCGACGGCCAGCAGGCCGATTACGACCAGATTCTCCAGGCCATCGGCGTCCGCGACCAGCGCGACCGCGAGCGGGCCGTCTCGCCGCTGAAGCGGCCGGAGGGCGCCATCGAGATCGATACGACGAGCCTGACCATCCCGGAGGTCATCGAGACCCTGCGGCAATACGTGGAGGCTCGGCGATGAGCGGCCCGACAAGCTATCCCAATCCCCTGCTGCGGGGCTTTGCCCCCGGCGGCAGCAAGGTGCAGCAGGCCAACTGGTGGTATCTCTTCTCCCGCCAGTGGCTACAGGTGCTCATGCCGGCGGCCTTCAAAGTCCGCGTCTTCAACCGGCGCGTCGAACCGGCTGAGGGCGGGGCCGTCTACATCTGCAACCACCAGAGCTTTCTGGACCCGATACTGATGAGCTTCGCGCTTTGCCGCCCGATGAACTACATGGCCCGCGACTCGCTGTTCCGCTGGCCGCTGTTCAGGCTCATCATCGAGTCGGCCAACGCCTTCCCCGTGCGGCGCGGCACAGCCGACCTGGCGGCACTGAAGGAAGCCATGCGGCGAATCAAGGATGGCGGGCAGGTGGTGCTCTTCGCCGAAGGGACGCGGACGCTGGACGGGCGCATCGGCCCCTTCCTGCCGGGCGTGGCGATGCTGGCCCAGCGGGTGGCCCAGTGGACCGTGCCGGTGGTCATCGACGGGGCCTTCGAGTGCTGGCCGCGGACGCAGGCGCTGCCCAGCCCCGGCAACATCGTCGTGCAGTACGGCCGGCCCATGCCGCAGGAACAAGTCCGCAAAATGGCGCCCGAGGAACTGATGGGGCAGGTCAGGAACGAGATGATCGAGATCCAGGCGGAACTTCGCCGCCGCGTCGGCCGGGAGCCGCTGGATTACGGCAAGCCGTTCCCCACCAGCGGCGCGGGCAACGGGTAAGCCCTCCGGTGATTGCAGATTGCCAATGGCCGATCCCTGCGCAGCAAAAGAGGCGACAGATGAATCTGCCGCCTCTGATGACCCCAAGGGGAGTCGAACCCCTGTCGCCGGGATGAAAACCCGGTGTCCTAGGCCTCTAGACGATGGGGCCGCTGAGCGGTCCCACCCGGAAAAGTTCCGGGATGAGGGCCATGCATCATACGAAAGATTTCATCGGCGTCAAATCCATTTGCCGACGGTTCCGCCCCGAGGTGCGCCCAAACACCACGATCCACGATTAACTCCCCTTGGCCACGTCGAGGTTTTCCAGGAACTGGGCCTCGTTGCCCCGCTCGCTGAGCCAGAACCCCAAGGCCGCGCCGGCCCCGCCGGCTGAGAGCCAGTCGATGGGCAGGGCGCGAGCGTACAGCGGCACCATGACCCAGTCCTCCACTCGCGTGCCGATGGAAGCCACCGAGGCCAGGATGTAGAGGAAGATACCCGCCAGCAACGGGCCGGCCAGGAAGACGACGCTGAAGGGCGCGGGCATCGAGCGATGGGCGATCAGGACGGCCAGCGTGAAACTCGCCACCAGTGCGAAAATCGCCTGGCCGCGCTGGTCGGATTGCAGGAGGATCAGCAGCAGCACGACGGCGATCAGCACGGACAGGCCCATGCTCACCAGCGAGCGGCCCAGCAGGAGTTGGAAGTTTTGCCGCCGCGGCGCAGCCGGCTCGCCCATCGGCGACCGCCACAGCCAGTTGGGGCGGACGGCTCGCACCATGCGGCGGACCCCTCCGATCACGGCCACCGCGACGGTCAGGATCACGCCCATGAACAGCGTCTCGGCGGCCAGCAGTCGCAGCGTGCCGCCGTAGCCGTCGCTGTCCATCCACAGCAGCGTGTTGAAGCTGGCCGAGTGAAGGCTGATGCCCCCCACCGCCACCAGCGTGGCCAGGATGGCGCCCTCAGGCCGGGCCGAGATCGTCATCAGGCCGCAGGCGCCGGCCAGTGCGACCACCATCACGGCAAAGGCCAGCGCCTGGCCATAACTTCCGGTGGGAAAGAACGCAATGGCCGTCCGCTCGTCGCAAAGCCTGACGGCGGGGTAGAGCAGGAAATACACCACGGCCAGGGCCGCCGCCGCGGTCAACTGCACGACCTGCTTTTCAAACCAGTGTAATTGCTGATGGCTCATTTGGGTCTCGACATCGCCGGCGGCAAAAGCTAGCATGGCCCACTCGTCGCCGCAAGGCGTGACATACTATCTGCAACCGCATACAGAGGCAAGCCATGAATAGCGTCGTACAAAGACTGACTGACCGGGCCGCCAAGGCTCACAAGTGCGTCGTACTGCCCGAGGCCGATGACCCGCGCGTGGTCCAGGCCGCCCGGGCCATCGTGGACGGCGGTTACGCCCGCGTGGTCCTGCTGGGCAAGGCCGACGCGATCAAGAAACTGGCCGACCAGTCCGGCGACTCCCTGCACAATATCGAAGTGATCGATCACATGACCGACCCCAAGCGCGGCGACTACGTCGGGGCCCTGTACGAAAAGCGTCGCGCCAAAGGCATGACCCGCGAGGCTGCCGACAAGGTCCTGTCCGCCTCCGTTTACTACGCCGCCCAGATGGTGGCCGACGGGCGCGTTGACGGCATGGTGGCCGGCAGCATCTGCCCCACCGCCGACACCGTCCGCAGCGCCCTGTTCAGCGTCGGCACGGCCGCCGGCTCGAACACCGTCACCGCGTGCAGCATCATGTGTACGCAGGTCAAGGATGTCGGCGTGGACGGAGCGCTGATTTTCGCCGACACCGGCGTCCTGCCCGAGCCGACCGTCGAGCAGTTGGCCGACACGGCCATCGCCGCGGCAGAGTCCTGCCGCACGCTGCTGGAAGTCGAGCCGCGCGTGGCCATGCTCAGTTTTTCCACCAAGGGCTCGGCCCACAGCCCCGCCGTGCAGAAGGTCATCGACGCGACGAAGCTCGCGCAGACGCGCCGGCCTGACTTGAAGATCGACGGCGAGCTGCAACTGGACGCCGCCCTGATTCCCGCCATCGCCGATCGCAAGTGCAAGGGTTCGCAAGTCGCCGGGCGGGCCAACACGCTGGTCTTCCCCGACCTCTCGTGCGGCAACATCGCCTACAAGCTGGTGGAGCGCCTCGGCGGCGCGACGGCCTTGGGCCCGCTGCTCCAGGGCCTGGCCAAGCCGATCAACGACCTGTCCCGCGGCTGCAGCGTGGAAGATATCGTGCTGATCTCCGCCATCACGGCCGTGCAGTCGCTGTCAGTCAAGAAATGACAACGAGCGGGGATGAACGCAGATAGACGCAGATAGCGGCGGGTGTTGCGAGACATACGTAGCTACCGAGATCTGAAAAGACATGGCACCAGAGGACGAGCAAGTCTCGTCCTCTGCTTTTTTTTATGGAGGGCCCTGACTGCCGACACCTTATGCCCTGGCAAGTTGGTCCACGTACGCACGATTTGCATGGAGCCACAACAGCATCCGCAGGTTCTTGGTCGCCCATTCAACACAGGAGCTATCCGCCCATTGCGTGCGATAATTCGCTCGCTCGCACGCATCTTGGCAAAACCAGGCGATAAACGCACCCTGGATCACCAGCATGATGTGCCACATCGCTCGCTTCTCCGCTTCAGCAAGCGTGATGACCTGCTGATAACCATCCAGGAGGCCGCGGACCATCTGCCCCCATTCCTGTCCATCCCTCATTCTCGTCCCCGACGCCGAAGACGGAGCATTGCCGAGCATGTCCGTGCAGCAATAGCACAGGTCGTAAACGCGCGGACCGCGCCGGGCCATCTCAAAATCAACAAAGCTCACGACCGTGCAGTCCTCCCGCAAGAGGATATTGGCTTGGTGGCTGTCGCGATGGATCAATTGCTCGGGCAGGCCGCCACAGACCTGCGGTATCTCCTGGGCGATGCGATCAAGAATCTCCACCGCCTCGGCAACCTCCAAGCCGAGAGCGTTCGACCGCATCCTTGGCAACGCCCACTTACGCACGTCGTCCACTAGGTTCATTGGGCCCATTACCGCCAGGTTCTCGTGACGCTTGAGTGCAAGATGCAACTGGGCGATGGCCGCGCCAGTAGCACGAACTCTGTCGGCGGGATCGCCTACAGTCTTGCTTGTGTCGGTCCATTCAACGAAGGGATAGAGGCAGAAGCACTTGCCCATCGCCACGGTCAACAAATGACCTTGGCGATTCGGAATGGGTGTCAGAACCGGCACGCCATCGGCATCCAGCGCCGCCAGAAGGCGAGCCATTCGCCCCACACGCTCAGCCTCGGTAGCATCTTGTTCCTGCTTCAGAACGAATTTGTTCCCCGATAGCACCGTGATAAGGCCGACGCTGTCCTTAAGCCATTCAACGCCACCAACTTGGCCAATATCCCAGGCACTTAGGATGCTCTGGTAGTGGTCCTTCATGGTTCCTCGCCTGTGGTTTCGCCCCTCTGTGAACAAGCAGTCTATCCCGGCTGGATTCTTTGCTACGACATTTGACTCACGCCCGCTTCTTGACCATCCGAACCTGGTTGCCGCAATCGTTGAATTGCACGACATCCATGTACGCCCGCATCAGCATGATGCCGCGTCCGGAGGGCTTTTCGAGATTCTCGTCGGCGGTGGGGTCGGGCACGGCGTGGGGGTTAAAGCCGCACCCTTCGTCGGTGATGACGAAGACGGCCTGCTCTTCGTTGATGTCGTACTCGACATGCACGGTCTTGCGCGGGTCCAGGCCGTTGCCGTGCTTGATGGCGTTGTTGAGGGCCTCCTCCAGCGCCAGGCGGATGGCGAAAGCGCACACCTCGCTGTATCCGCAACGGCTGACCTCGCTGAGCACTTTGCGCTCAAGCTTTCTGGCCGCCTTCAAATCGGAGGGTATCGCCATCATGCCTGCCAACGGTCTTTATTCCGCCAGGCCGCGCCGCCGGGTCAGGCCAAGCTTGCCAGTGCTTCCTGCCGGCTGCGGCAAATCTGAAAAACCTCGTTCAGCCGCGTGATCACGAACACTTCAAAGATCGCCGGCTGAATCCCGCAAAGCCTCAGTTGCCCGTTCTTCTCGCGTATTCTCTTGTGGAGCCTGATGAGCATGCCCAAGGCGCTGGAGGACATCTGCCCGACGGAGGAAAAGTCCAGGACCAGCCGGGGATCATCGCTGGCGACCACGAGGGAATTGATCTGCTCGCCGATCTGGGCAATGTTCATCTCGTCGAGGATCTTCTTGTCGGTCAGTTCCACGACCGTCACGTTTCCCTCGGCTGAGACGGTTACTCGTCCAATGCCTTCTCGCATCGATCTCGCTCCTTCCACGCTCATGGGTGCTAGTAGACGAGGCTGCGGCGACTTTGTCAAGCGGCAAGGTGGCTCCGGGGCCTAGCGTTGCAGGAGCATGATAAAGAGAACGATGTTGAGCAGGACGCTGACGGCCAGGAAGGCCGAGAGAATGACCAGGGCGGTCATGTAGTTCCGCTCGTCCTTTTCCGGTTGGATCTGCTGGGCGGCGGCGGGCTGATACTTTTTCTTTTCGACCGGTGCGGGCTCTTCTTCCTGGGCTTCGGCGGTCAGGCCCTTGAGCACCTTTCCGTCGATCTGCCGACGAGCCTGAAGCGGCGGCTCGCCGCGTTGAATGGACTCCAGGTCCAGCAGCAGGTCGGTGGTCGAGGCGTAGCGTTCGTCGCGGTCCTTGGCCATCATGACTTCGACGACCTCGCCCAGGCCCGCCGAGAGGCTGGTGTTGATGTGGTCGGGAGGAACCAGCGGCTCCTTGAGATGTTTGAGCATGACGGCCGAGGGCGTGGGGCCGTCGAAGGGCACGCGGCCGGTGACCAGGTGATACAGCGTCGCGCCCAGCGAGTAGATGTCCGCACGGAAGTCGATGTTGACCTCGCCGCGGATTTGCTCGGGGCTGATGTAGTACGGCGTGCCGAAGGCCCGGCCTGCCTCGGCCTGGGCGGCCTGGGCGTCGTTGGCCACGCGGGCCAGACCCATGTCGGCCAGCTTGACGATACCGCCTTCCTTGGTCACCATGATGTTCTTGGGCTTGACGTCACGGTGGATCAGCCCCTGCTTGTGGGCATGCTCCAGGGCGCGGCCGATCTGGATGATGACCCGCAAGGCCTCGGACTCGCTGAAAACCTTCTGGGCCAGCAACTCGTCGTGCAGCGTGTGGCCCTCGACATACTCCATGACGAAATAGTGGTAGCCGCCCGACTCGCCCACATCGATGGCCTGCACGATGTTGGCGTGGTTGAGCTTGGCCGCCGCCTTGCCTTCCTTATAGAACCGCTCGACATACTCGGGGCTGTTGGACATCTGGGGCGGCAGCACCTTGATGGCCACCATGCGGTCGAGGCTCTCCTGCTTGGCCAGGTACACATGCGCCATGGCCCCGCTGCCCAGCCTGCGAATGAAGAAATATCCCGGTATGCCGTGGGCCCCGCGGGCCTCTTCGAGATTCTTCTTGATGCGGCCGATCTGGCTGTGCGTGACGACGCCTTTCTCGACGAGCAACTCAGCCAAGCTCCGCTCGTTGGCGTCCGCTGCCCGCACCTTCAATTCGCGGACCTGCTGAACCTCGGCTGCCGTGGCGAGTTTCTGCTCGACCACAAGCTTGCCCAGTTCAGTGTCCATTGAAGGATCCGAATTCCTGGACTTCTTGTCCGTCATCACTTGTGCCTTGGATGTGATTGGTGCGTCCTTCCACGGCGTCCTTGCGTAAGAAGATGCTAATCTTCCCGCATCAGGGTAAGCTCCCGTCAACGCCGGGGCAAGAGCGCCCCGATATTTTTTTCTTTCGCGCCTACCCGTTACTACGTATCTCGAAGCATCCTGGTTTCGCTATATCATCCTAGCGCCCGTACAGCCACGCCGGTTCCAGTTCGTCACCCAAACGCCCTCGGGCACGAGGGTCTGTCGCCAGGAAGCTACGAACTTCCCAGCACAGGTGGCACTTGCCGGCATAACCGGGGCCGGGGACAAATCCGTACTCCCCGGCCAACTTCGCCAGCGCCACGGGCCCGCCGCGAACCAATGTTCCCACGACAGGCCTGTTTGTATAATCGGCATTCAGGCGCTGCCATATTTCGGCAATTGTCCCCTGACATGCCTGCCCCAGCACCAGGCCCGCGCACGTGCCGGGCATGACACGCCCTTGCGGATCGACATGAACATGTCGAGACCGCAGCAGTGGCTCACCGCATGGATTATCGTCAAGTTCCTCGGGCCTCTTGAGTTGCAGATGGCACGCCACCGCCGCCGCCGCCCGTCCCACCCACCGGTCGCGTCCGGTGGCCGCGTAGGAGGCCAGCACCTCGGCCCTGCCGGCCTGATCGGCGGGAACCTCCCACGCGCCGGCCAGGCAGTCCAACCATCGCACCTGGACGCGGTGGGCCCCCAGGATCTGTTTGGCGATTTCCGCCAGCAGGACGGGCCGCTCCCGCGGGACAAACTGCTGGTGATACGGGTCGGCCGAGATCGTCAGCTTGCCCATGCCCGCTTCGTCCAGCGCCTCGATGCGCCGGCGGATCACGGCCTCGTCGGTCGCCCAGAAGGCGTTGGTCTCCACCTTTTCCAGGGGCCCCAGCCCCTCCTGCCTGGCGGCCCTGGCCAGGCCGATGAGCAACTCCCAGTTGCCGAACGGCTCGCCGCCGGAGAGGTGAATGCGACATCCATGCGGGCAAGCCGAGGACAGCGACCGCCAGTAGCCCAGGGCCTGCTCCAGGCTCATCCACTCGTTGCGATCCGGCGAGCAGCACAGGTAGCACGAGCTGCATCGGGCGTTGCACCAATAGGTCAGCATCAGTCCGGCGAAAGACCAGTGCTTCAGCGGCATCGGTTTGGATCGATCCGGACGGGGCATGTTCCCATTGTAACCCTTTGCCCCGTCGCGACACAAACGCTACAATGCCTATTCCACAATCAAGGGAGTGTTGACCATGTTCACAAGAGGTCTTGCCAGGGCGTCTCTGATCGTTGCGGCGGCGTTGTTGTGCTCGTGGGCGGCCAGCGGAGCAGCCCCGCGGACAGCGGCGTCCCGGCCGGCGTCATCTCCATCCTCCGCGACGTCAAAACAGGTAGCCACCGCCTCGGCGCCTGCCTCGGCTCCTACGTCAGTCCCGGCCTCGGCCACGACCAGGCGGACAGGCACGACGACCCAGGCGACGACGCTGCCGGCAGCCCGGAGAATCGGACACATCCGCCTTTCGGGCGAGATTTCCGACAGCCCCGAATCCTTCTCGCTCTTTGGCGACCTGTCGGGACAGATGACCTTGCGCGACTGGCTGGAGCGACTGGCCAAGGCGCGCAACGACGACAAGATCGTGGCTGTGGCGCTGGAGGTGGACTCCCCGTCCATGACGTGGGCGCAGGCCCAGGAACTGGCCGACGCGGTCGAGCGTCTCCAGGCCGCCAAGCCCGTCTATGCCTTCCTGTCCTCCGGGGACACCAAGGATTTCCTCGTCGCCTCAGCCGCCGGGAAGGTGACCATGGACCCTGCCGGCTCGCTCGAAATCACAGGGCTGGCCGGCGAGATGATGTTCTTCCGCGACACGCTGGCCTGGCTGGGCATCGAGCCCCAGTTCATCCAGATCGGGCGGTTCAAAGGCGCCGCCGAGCCGATGACGGCCACCCAGCCCTCGGCGGAGTTGCAGCAGGTCTACGGCTGGCTGCTGGATGACCTGTATGCCCAGATGTGCGAACAGATCGCCCGCCAGCGCCACATCACCCAGGAACAAGCCGCCGCCGCCATCGACGCCGGGCCGCTCTCCGCCGGCAGCGCCAAGGAACATGCCCTCGTCGATCAACTCGTGGAAGGCGTCGATTGGCAGGACTTCGTCACGCAGAGCGTGTCCAGGAAAGGCGCCGCTGGCGGTGACGTGGAATGGGTCAGGAACTACGGCAGGAAGACCCGGGCCTCGGTGGACCTGTCCAACCCCTTCGCCCTGTTTCGCAGCCTGGCCGCTCCCAGCGAACAGGCGATTACCGACCCGACCATCGCGATCATCCACGTCGACGGGATGATCGTCTCGGGCGCCAGCGGCGAGGGGATGCTGTCGGACCGGCGAGTCGGCGACAGGACTCTGACGGCATGCCTCAAGAAGGTCGCCGAGGACGACCGCGTCAAGGCCGTCATCCTGCGGATCAATTCCCCGGGCGGCTCAGCCATCGCCAGCGAGCAGATCTACCAGGCCGTCCGGCGCTGCGCCGAGAAGAAGCCGGTAATCGCCAGCGTCTCGCAGATGGCCGCCAGCGGCGGATACTACATCGCCGTCGGGGCCAATCGCATCCTGGCTGATCCCGCCGCCCTCACCGGCAGCATCGGCGTCATCAGCGGCAAGCTGGCCTTCAGCGACCTGCTGGGCAAGCTCAAGATCAGCCGCTACGAGATGACCCGCGGCAAGAACGCCGGCATGTGGCTGACCCGCCCCTGGAACGCCCGCGAACAGGAGATCATCCGCTCGCTGGCCCAGCAGACCTATGAACTCTTCGTCCGCCGCGTCGCCCAGAGCCGCGCCGGCAAGATCAAGAGCATGGACGCCGTCGCCCAAGGCCGCGTCTTCACCGCTCGCCAGGCCGTCGAGAACGGCCTGATCGACGGCATCGGCGGCATGCGGGAGGCGATGGCCGCCGCACAGAGTGCCGCCCACACGCCGCGCTGCCGCTTCGTCACGCTGCCGCGCCCGCGGACGCTGATGGACCTGCTGGGCGGCGAGGGCGGCGCCGACAGCGATGATGGAGTGGAGTTCTCCTCGCCGCTCAGCGGCCAACTCTCACTGCTTCAACTGGCCGCCGGGAGCCCGCTGGCCTCGACCCCGCTGGTCAAGGACAGCGGCCTGGCCTACCTGCTGAACCTGGCCGACCTGATGGGCCGCGAGAGAGTGCTGGCGGCCGTCCCCTACTACTTCGCGCTCCACCCATAGGCCTTGATGGAACGTTCGGCTCACAATAAGCCCTTCAACCTGTTCGTCTACGGGACACTGATGAACCCGTCGGTCTTCCGCGCGGTGATCGGCAAGCGGCTGGTCATGCTCGCCGGCGACGCCGACGGTTTCGAGACGGTCTGGGCGCGGGAGGCCCTGCTCAGCGGCTACAAGCGGATCAGCCCCGACAGCACCTATCATTACGCCGTGCCCGACGCGACCGGCTTCATCCGCGGCTACCTGATCGGCCCCCTGCCGGCCGAGGCCATGGCGGCCCTTCGCAAGTACGAGGGGCGGAACTATTCCCGCAAGACCGTTCGCGTGCAGACGGCGGAGGGCTCGACCCGGGCCGTCGCGTTCATCGGCGACCTCAAGGCAATGGAGCATTCCTTCGGCTACGAGTTTCACGATCCCTTCAAGCAGGAGGTGCTGCTGAAGGAAAAGATCGGCGCCGCCCTGCTGGAGGCCGAGAAGGAACAGTTGCAGACCAGCGACCCGCTCAATCGCCGCGCGCTGGCGGAATTGCACGGCTCGATCATCCGCGACCTGTTCCGCCAGCATTTCGACGCCGGCGGCATCGGCGACTACGCCATCCGCCGCTCGTTGCGGGATGTGCCGCTGCCGAATTTCGCCCGCATCGCCGGCGACGCCGAAGCGCGGGCCCTGGCCCCCCATTATCTTTCGATGGTCATCCGGCAGGTCGTCCTCAACGAGATCGAGGAGCGGATCTACCAGGAATTCCGCTACGAGCTGGACCACATCAGCCCCGGCTCGGAGTTTTACGACCGGACGCTCAGTTGCCTCTCAGCCCTGCGGCTGCTCAACGACCGGCTGGAGCAGATGGAGGCCCTGGTCGCCGCATGCCTGGCAGAGTTGAGCTTTCCGGCCCGGGGCCTGGTGGAGTACGTCCGCTGGGCCATCGGCGCCGCCGACGCTCTGTACGACGCCCAGGCCGCCCGCCAGGAAATCCACAACATCCGCACGCACATGGGCCGCGGCTGCGTGCCGCTGGGGGCCGAACTGGAGTTCTCCAACATCGGCCACGGCGTGATCCTCGATCCTCGCGGCCAGCGGCTCTGCGACCTGCGGTACGACGGGTTCCTGTACTTCACCGACTTCGCCCTGGACGTGCTGACCTGGAAGCTCGGGGGCCACATCGACGACCATTACACCAAGACCTCGCACGCGCCGCGCCGCGGATTTTTCGAGCTGGCCCTGGGCAGCCTCTCGCTGGAGGCGGGCCTGTCCAAGCCCGTCACCGACGACCCGTGGGTGCTCAACCAGCTCATTCACCACTGCCGGCGATTCTATCTCATTGCCCCCCACAGCCTGCACGTGACGCTCCAGATCCAGTCGCGGCGCAAGCCGGTCCTGGACCGCCCGCTGCCGGGCTCGCTGATGCGGTGCCTGTTCGCCCTGGCCGGCGACCCGACGCGCGACGAGAGCGGGGCCCTTCGCATCAACCGCCTCGTCGGCCAGGAGATCGCCCGCGACGACGAGGCCCCGCACATGCTGTTTTCGGAGGTCTCGCTGCGCCACAGCACCGGGGTCGAAGACACCACCGCCACCGTCGGCTCGCTTCGCGGCAGCGGCCGATACGTGCAGCAGTTCAAGTTTCTGCGCCTCTCGCCGCACCTGGACTACGAGCCGATCATCATGGCCCTGGTGGGATTGCAGATGTCGCTGGCCCCCGGGACGTTCCTGACGGCCTCGCAGTACGAAGCCAGTGCCCGCCACCGCAAGCTCTACCACGAGTTGATGGAATGGGGCAGCCGCCCCCGCCCCATCGCCGCCGGCGAGGTCGAGACGTTCCTGGGCTACGTCTACGACGGCCTGATGGTCGCCCAGGCCGGCCGCGGTGAGTTGAGCAAGGCCTACATCGCCTGGTCCCTCAGCCAACTCCGCGACATGCTGCGAACGTTCAACCAGATGGCGGAATAAGGGGATCTAACAAAACATCGTAGCACGGGCGTCTCGCCCGTGAGTCGCATGGCCATCTTGGCCATGTTCTTCGGAATTTGCACGGGCGGGACGCCCGTGATACTCATGGGCAAGATGCCCATGCTACGTTTTGTTAGAGTCCCTAAGAAGGACGCAACGCGACACAGAGGCACAGAGACGCAGAGATACAGACAAAGCAGAATCATCCGTTCTTCTCTGTCTCTCTGTGCCTCTGTGTGTGTTGTTGATTCCGGTGCTTTCGGCTAAGACAGCGCCTTGATGACCGCCTGGCAGAAGGCCGGCAGGTCGTCGGGCCTGCGAGCGGTGATGAGCTTTCCGTCCACCACGCACTCCTGGTCAACCCAGTTGGCCCCGGCGTTGATCATGTCGTGCTTGATGGCGATGAAACTGGTGGCCTTCTTGCCGCGGAGCGCGTCGGTGCAGCAGAGCATCCAGCCGCCATGGCAGATGGCTGCCAGCACGATGCCGGCCTTGGCGGCCTCCTGGATGAAGCGGATCATCGCGTCGCTGCGCCGCATGAAGTCCGGACACCAGCCGCCGGGCACGACCACCGCGTCGAAGTCTCCGCCGCGCACGTCGGCCGCAGCCACATCGGACTTGCACGGGTAACCGAGCTTGGAGGGGTACTCCTCGCCCGCCTTGGCCGCGACCCGTACCACCTGCGCCCCCTCTTCCTTCAGCCGGTAGTAGGGATACCAGACTTCCAACTCCTGGTATTCCCGGTCGAGCATGAGGGCGATTTTCTTGCCGGCAAGTTTCATGATCGTTCTCCCTTCGCTTGTAGGTCGCGCATACTTGCACGAGGGTTGAAGATCCCGCGGGCTGGTAAGCACGCCCTACGCAAAATCCTACTTGGCCTTCTTCCCGCCGGATTTCTTTCGCGACATGCGGTTCAGTGCGGCCACGATGGCCCGCACGGCCGCCTGGTCGATGTTCGTGTCGATGCCCACGCCGTAGAGCGTCTGGCCGCTGTCCATCTTCAGCGGCACATACGCCACGGCCACGGCCTCGGCGCCCTTGCCCAGTGCCTGTTCATCGTAGTCCTCGATGCCGTAGCCCGACACGCCCAGCGTCTTCATGGCGTGCATGAAGGCCGAGATCGGCCCGTTGCCGTCGGCCGAGACGGTCTTTTCCTCGCCGTTGACCCTGATCTTCAGTTCGCCATGAATCTGCGTGGGGTCGTTTTCATCCGGGCGCGGCCAGTAGCCGACCAGCTCGTACGGCCCGGCCGGGCGAACGAACTCGTCGCGGAACACCTGGTGTACCTCGCCGGCCATCAGCTCGCGGGCAACCTTGTCAGAGAACTTCTGCACCGCCTCGCCGATCTCCGGGTGCATGGCCTTGGGGGTCTTAAGGCCGTAATCCTGCTCCAGCACCCACGCCACGCCGCCCTTGCCGCTCTGGGCGTTGATGCGGATCAGCCGCTCGTACTTGCGGCCAACGTCGGCCGGGTCCACGTGCAGGTAGGGAACCTTCCATTGCACGCCGAACTTCTCGGGCGCCTCTTTGAGCTTGAGAAGGCCCTTGCGTATGGCGTCCTGGTGCGAGCCGCTGAACGCGGTGAACACGTACTCGCCCGCGTACGGCTGGCGATAGTACACGGGCATGCCCGTGAGCCGCTCGACGGTGCGGGCGATCCGCGGCAGGTCGGAGAAGTCCAGGCCTGTCTCGATGCCGCGCGAACGAAGATTGCCGGCCATCACCACCAGGTCCACGTTGCCTGTCCGCTCGCCGTGGCCAAAGAGGGTGCCTTCCACGCGATGCGCCCCGGCCAGCAGGGCCATTTCCGTGGCCGCCACCGCCATGCCCTGGTCGTTGTGGGAGTGAAGCGAAACAAGGATTTTGTCCATCGGCGCGAAGTGCCGGCAGAAGTACTCGATCATGTCGGCGTACTGGTTGGGCGGACGACGCTCCACGGTGGCCGGCAGGTTGAAGATCAGCGGCTTCTCGGCCGTGGCCTTGCCCCAGGTCTCGAACACCGCGCGGCAGACCTCGACGACAAAATCCGGATCGCTGTCGGTGAACTCCTCCGGCGAGAACTCCAGCCGGATGTCGCTATGGGGCATGCCGGCTGCGAGGTCGCGGGTCTGGGCGATGGACTTGACGACCAGGTCGAGTGTCTGCTTGCGGGACAGCCCGAATACCTGCCGCATGTGCAGCTCGCTCGTGGCGCAGTAAAGGTGCACGATGCCGCGCGGTATGCCGGCCATCGACTCGAACGTGCGGCTGATGAGGTGCTCCCGGCATTGCGAAAGCCCCATGATCATCACGTCCCTGGGGATTTCGTTCTCCTCGATGAGCCGCCGGGTGAAGTCGAAGTCGTCCTGGCTGGCCGAGGGAAACGCCACCTCGATATTCTTGATGCCGATGTCGCAAAGCAGGCGGAAGTATTCCAGCTTCTGTGCCGGGGTGAGCGGGTTTGGCAACGCCTGGTTGCCGTCCCGCAGGTCCACCGAGCACCACTGGGGACTTTGCTGGATCGTGCGGCTGGGCCACTGACGATCCGGCAGATCGATCGCCGCAACCCGCCCGTATTTGGGCGCCTGTTTATCTGGCATGTTAGTAACTCCAATTATCTGGGGTAATATCTTGTTGGTTTCTTTCCGGAAAATCCACATCAAAGCCTTGGCAGCACAGGCGTCTGGCCGGTGCTCGCCATAGCAGCATGTGGCCGGGACGAAGGCGCCCGGCACAGGTCTCCTTAAACCAACAAGGCCCAATTGTCCTGCAAGCGTTCATCGTTGACTTTCTCGCCGTCACGTCAAACCCGTCCGGCTGGATGGAGGCAAAACAAAAAGCCCCGCGACCTTCTTCAGATCGCAGGGCTCGGTTTTTCCGAAAGTCCGCGATCCGTCAGCGCAGCAAAAGCCCCAGCAACAGGTCCAGGCTCAGGCTGTCTGCGTGACGAATCATGTCAACCTCAATGCACTTATTATCGCGGCGTCAGGCGAAAAGTCAAGCGAGATTCTTGCATGCTTTAGCAAAGAAGTTTCCGGACCGCGATCCCGCGAACTCTATCGCGCGGCGGAGTTCCTACTCCGCCGCGTGGAAGGAAGCATGGTGGCGGGCTGGGAACCCCGCCACCCCAAAGTGAAGCCCCGGACCACGGCTCCGCACGCAGCAGAGCTACATGCTTTGCCCAAGCTCGGCCAACGCGCCGGTCATCTCGATGTAGGCGTAAGGCAGGCCAAGGCGGTCGTGCAGGACGCGAATCTGCGTATGGAAGCGCTCGTAGGTTTCTTCGCACCACCCTCTGGCCGGCGGATTACAGAAGTGTACGCGACAGCCCAAGGCCCGGCCTTCGCGCGCGGCGCACCGCGCGCCGACCTGGTACGGACAGCGGCCTGCCTCCGCCCGCGCGCCGGAGGGCAACGGCTGGCCGGCAAGCAGGGCAAGCTCGCCGATGGAAACATACAGCTTGTGCCCTGCCCGCTCGAATCGGCAACACTCGCCGCAACCTCGGCAAGAGGGGCTCGCCTCGGCAACGGCGGCATCGACCGATGCGTAGATCGCTCTGAGTTGGCCGAGGAATCGTTCGTCGCTCCGGCAACGGGCGACCTGCTCAGACAGCGTCGGCGGGTTGTCATTCCCTGGTGGCATCGCGTCGAGCCTGAATTTCATCGGCCGAGTGATTCTGTCCGCGATTGATGCCGCGGCAGCGTTGGCCTGCCTCGGCCCAGGCGTCGGGGTGCGAGAGGTTGCTCGCCCAGAACGGCCAGGTGCGGCACTGCACCGGCCGAACGGGGTAGATGCGGCAACTCCTGCCCGCCGGGCCGGTTTCGAGGAACACGCAGTCGTTATTGTCGGCCCGTTCCCGCAGGCTGTGACGGATCCCGACTCGCCGCACATGGTCGCGCCGCATCAGATCCTCGGGAATCTTGAGGAACTCGGCGATGGCGGCGATGTCGGCCTTGGTGACCCAGACATAGCCTTCCGCCGGCCCGGCGCAGCAACCGCCGCAGCCGGAACACTCGAAGCTCAGCCCCGCCGCATACCAGGGGCCCTTGTCACCGGAAACTATCATGCCCGGAGTATAGCCGATGGGCCATCTCCGGGGGTAGAGGTTAGGTGAAAGGTTGGCTCCGCCTGTCCCGGCCACGGCCCCCTGCGAACCGAACAGGCCGGAGAGAAACCGAAAATTGCTGCGTTTCCCACATTGACGCCCAATATATAGGCGACTATACTTAGCCAGGGCCTACATATGGTTGTTGTTGATGGGCCTTAGGATCGCTATGCAATGCCCTTTCTGCGGACAGGATAACGACAAGGTCGTCGACTCGCGCAGCAGCGAAGGCGGTAAGACCGTCCGTCGCCGGCGGCAGTGCATCGCCTGTCATCGTCGGTTTACCACTTACGAGCGGGCCGAGGAGGCGTTGCGCCTGACGGTCATCAAGAAAGATGGCTCGCGCGTCCCCTACGAGCGGCAGAAAGTCATCAGCGGGCTTCAGAAGGCCTGCTACAAGCGCCCCGTCAGCGACGAGCAGATTCGCCAGGTCGTCGACGCCAGCGAGGAGGACATCTTCCGCAATTTCGACCGCGACGTGCCCTCCAGCTTCATCGGCGACGCGGTCGCCTCGCACCTGCGCGAGCTGGACAAGATCGCCTACGTGCGATTTGCCAGCGTCTACCAGAACTTTACCAATCTCGGCGAGTTGATCGACGAGGCCAAGCAGGCCCAGGAGATGCCGCTGCCGGGCAAGAAGCAGAAAGCTCTGTTCGAGCCGCCCAAGCCGGAGGACACCTAGCGGCGTCGCGTGCCGCCCGGCTGGGCCTGCACCCAAAAGGGGAAACCCATTGAAGCGATCAAGGATGATCCAGGTAATCAAGCGGGACGGAACCCGGGAGTTGTTCGACCCGGCCAAGCTCGCTGCCGCCATCTGGTTGGCCATGAACCAGACCTGCTGCCACTTCACTGACGCTTGTCACCTGGCCGCCGCCATTGGTATATTCCTGCGCAGGCGGCGTCGCCGGCTCGTCAGCAGTGCCGCGATCTTCGAGATGGTCGTGCGCATCCTGCGGAAGACGCACCTGGAAGCGGTGGCTGAGCAACTGGAGGCCCACCGCCTGGCCCGTACCTATCGCCGGCACAAGCTGCAGGTCCGCCACGACGGCGAGCAAGTGACGATGTGGGACAAAAGCTGGCTGAGCGAACTGGCCAGCCGCAGTTGGCATCTCTTGCCGGTCACCGGGCGTATTATTGCCGGGCGCATCGAGGAACGCTTGATCCAGGGAAGCGCCGAAACCGTATCACGACAGGAGATTGTGGAAATGTTGAACGAGGAAGTGGCCAGTTTCGGCCTGGCCGAGGCCGTGCCGGTGCCCCAGGCGGCGCCGCATTGCCCGCAGGAGTTGTCATGACGCACCGATCCGCCGATGTGCCCGGCAAGATTGCCGAACAGGCGCGGGATGTTGCCACCCGCATCACCCGCCGACAAAAGCCGCAGATGAAGCTTCCCATCCGCGCGCTGAACAACGTCAAGTACCATCCCCGCAGCGGCTATTTCCAGCTGAGCGGCAAGAACAAGGTCCGCACGCTGAGCGTCGGGACGGTCAAGACCTTCGCCCAGACCCTCAAGATGCTGGCCATGAGCCTCGAACTCATCGGCAGCGGGCGCCACTCCACCAAGCGAGAGGCCTACTACCAGGCCTACAACTGGGTCCAGGCCGCCTTCGCGGCCCAGGAAGAATCCGACGCGGTCATGGACGACGTGGAGGCGATGCTGGCGGTCAACCGCGAGCAACTTCACTTCCGCGCCGACGAGCACGGCGGCGAGGTGGCCGGCGAGCTGATCGTGCTGGACAAGGACCGCCGCAGCGGCAAGCCTATCGAGATCGACTGCGCCCGGTTCGGCAGCGGCGCCTACAGCGTGCCGACGGTCGTGGAGGACCTGGGCTTCCGCACCAAGGCCAGGTTCATCCTGGCCGCCGAGACCAAGGGCATGTTCGAGCGCCTGGTGGAGGAAGACTTCCACCGCGAGCACCACTGCATCCTGGTCTCGATGGGCGGGGTGCCCAGCCGGGCCTGCCGGCGGTTTGTCCGCCGATTGGCCGACGAACACCGCCTGCCGGTTTACGTCTTCACCGACGGCGATCCTTACGGCTATTTTAACATCTACCGCACGCTGAAGGTCGGCTCGGGCAACGCCGCCCACCTCAACGAGTTTTTCTGCGTGCCCCAGGCGCGCTTCCTGGGCGTCACGCCCGATGATATCATCGAGTACAAGCTGCCGACGCACCCGCTGAAGGACGTGGACCGCAAGCGGGCCCATGACGCGATGAAGAACGACCCGTTCATCCGCCACCACAAGCCCTGGCAGGCGGCGGTGAAGAAGATGCTGGACATGGGCGTCCGCGTCGAGCAGCAGGCCTTGGCCAAGCACGGCCTGGAGTTCGTGGCCCGCGAGTACCTGCCGCGGAAGCTCAAACAGATCGACAGTTTTCTCCCATAGGAAGCCCAGGAACGCACGTCGGAAAAGACAATGGCAAAACAAAACAATACGCTGCCGGCCGCAACACTGCAGGCCCCCGCCTCCAACAACATGCCGTGGTGGGCCCTCGCCATTTGCGGCCTGGTGGGAATCCTCTGCGTCGTGAACATCTGGTCAACCCCCCGACCCATCGGCGACCTCTTCGTCGGCTATGCCGTCGGGCGCGACGTGATGGACGGCAAGGTGCTCCCGCACCCCAAACCCGACGACTGGGCCTTTACCACCGAGGGCAGGATCAGCTTCAACCAGAACTGGCTGACCCAGTTCACGCACTACCAGGCCTTCATGCACTTCGGCGAGAACGGAATTTTGGCCCTCAAGGCCGCCCTTCTGGCGATCGCCTTTACGTCCATCGTCCTGGCCGCCCGGGAGCGAGGCGTCGGCTGGGCCGTGGCGCTGGTAGTGGCCGGAGGCGTCATAACGGCCACACGCAGCTATACCGACATGCGGCCCAACCTTACCACGCTGACCCTGGCGCCACTGATGTTGTGGATGCTCTTCAAGACTCGCAAGAGCGTCCACTGGATCTGGCCGGTGATGATCCTCAACGGCCTCTGGGCCAACGCACACGGCGGCTTCATCTTCGGCCTGGGCATGACGACCTTCTGGACCCTCTGCCGGTTGGCGGGCGGGATCGTTGGCGAAGGCTGGAAGGGAGCCTGGAAGAAGTATTGGCCCCTGGTGGCGGGCACGGCCGGCTCGTTCCTGCTGGCGACTTTCGTCAACCCCTACGGGCCGGAGAACCTGACTTTCCCCTTCACGATCCAGGCCCCGGCCTGGAAGAAACTCAACGAGTGGCAGCCCCTGCTGCCCAACCACCAGGTATTCTTCGGTACGGCATGGGAGTTCCTGGTGATCATCGGGCTGCTGCTGACCCTGCTGATGCTCCGCGGTTCAACCTGGCAACTGATCGTCATGATCGTGGGGCTGCTCTCGGTCACGGGTTTTCTGGTGCATAACGGAACCATACCTGAAACGCAGGCCCAGGTCAGCGGCAATCCGATCCATATGGCCGACCGGTTCTTGCTGTTTGCGGGCCTGACCACCGTGGTCGTGGTGCTGCTGCGCCTGCTGCATGTCCCGCCGCCGGCCTCGCGGGCCCCGGCCCGTCCCGACATTGAATCGGCCACCCTGACGCTCTTCGACCTGGGCCTGATGGCGGTGCTGGTTTACATGACCATCACGGCCCGGCGCATCGTGCCGCTGTCGGTGATTCTGCTGGGGCCGCTGCTGGCCATGCAGGTGCAATGGGTGCTTCGGCAGGCGAGCCTCCGATGGCTCGTCGTGCTCACCGTGACGGCCGTGGTGGTGGTGCAATCGTGGTATTTCTACTCTTTGCACTGGTACGTCATCGCACTGGAGATAGTCCTGGGGCTGGCATGTGCCCTTCTGGTGCAGCGTCAGCTCCGCCACAAGGATCTTCAGTGGCTGGTGCTGGTTCCCGCGCTGGCCCTGGCGGTTCCCGTAGCCCAGGAAGCCTATATGCACTTCCTGCTCTACCGGCCGGAGAATCCCCTGGTTCCACCCAACCAGTCCGTTTACACCCGCATGTCGGGCGTGTCGATCCAGCCGGTCGGGGCGGCACAATTTCTAGCCGACAATCACATCAGCGGGCGAGCTCTCAACGAATGGCGATGGGAAGGCTACCTGCATTGGATATGCCCCGACGTCAAGGTGTTCCTGGGCGGACGGGCCCACCAGGTCTATGATGCCAACCGGATGGACGCCCTGCAAACCCAGATCTTCGGCGGCTCCAAACCCCTGCCCCTGCTGGCCAAGCTGGGAATCAACCTGGTGATCCAGCCCTGGATCAACCCGGCCAATGCCGAGCTCCCCAAGTTGGTGGTCGATGCGCCCTCTTCGCCCTGGGTCTTTATCTACTCCGATGCGTCCGAGTGGATAGCCGCCGACGCCAACGATCCCCAGATGAAGGAGGTCATCCGCAAGGCCCTCGCGGGTGAACTGAAGTACCCGACACCCTACGCCGCCTGCCTCAGCCGGGCCATGGCGATGTCCAAGGCCGGATCGGGCTATAGTTTCCAGCAGGTGATAGAAGCCTTCATGGCCGCGGCCGAGGCCCGGCCGACGGAATACGTCTACCAGCAGATCGCCCAAGGCTTCCAGCGGGCCAATAACCTGCCTGGCCTGCGGGCTTACTTCACGCAGCAGTTCGACCGGCTCAGCCGGATGGATACTGCCCACGGCGGCGGAGGCGAAATACTGAGGTCACGCGCGCTGATCGCTTACATGCTCAAGCAGGTCTGCAACATGATGGGGGATCCACAGCAAGCGGCTCGCTGGCAGGAGGCCGAGACCGCTGCCCAGACCCAGTACGTGGAGATGGCTCAGCGATGGCTAATGGATCCCCTGGCGTATTTCCTGTTGGGATCGAAATAACCCGTATCTCGGAACGTAGCATGGGCATCTTGCCCATGAGTATCACGGGCGTCCCGCCCGTGCTGCTTGGTAGTTACTTGGCGGCCATCCAGTTAGGCCCCACGCCGGTCTCGACTTTCAGCGGCACGGCCAGCTTGATCGCGCCGGCCATTTCTTCGACGACCATGGCCCGCTCGGCCTCCACGGCGTCCTGGGGCACTTCCAGCACCAGTTCGTCGTGAATCTGGAGCAGCATCCTGGAGCCTCGCCGCTCCCGCTTGATTCGCGCCGCCAGGTTGACCATGGCCTCCTTGATCAAGTCAGCGGCTGAGCCCTGCACCACCGAGTTGATCGCCAGGCGCTCGGCCAGGGCCCGCAACTGCGGGTTCCGCGAGTCGATGTTGCTGATGCGCCGCCGTCGTCGGAAAATCGTCTCCACGTAGCCGTTGTCGCGCGCCTGCGAAACGCACCGCCGCAGGAACTCGTCGATCCTCGGGAAACGCTCGCGGTATCGCTTGATGAACTCCCCCGCCTCGCCCCGGCCGATCCGCAGCGTCGCGGCCAGCCCGAAGGCCGTCTGGCCGTATATGATGCCGAAGTTGACCGTCTTGGCCCGCGACCGCTGCTCGTCGGTCACCTCGTCCACGCCCACGCCGAAGACCTCGGCCGCCACGGTGCGATGGATGTCCTGGTCGGCTTGGAACGTCGCGATCAGCGTCGGGTCTCCGCACAGGTGCGCCAGCACGCGGATCTCCACCTGCGAATAGTCGGCCGACAGCAGGAGGCAACCCTCGTCGGCCACGAAGGCCGAGCGAATCTGCCGCCCCTCCTCGCTGCGGACGGGGATGTTCTGGAGGTTGGGGTCGCTGCTGGAGAGCCTGCCGGTGGCCGTGCCGGTCTGGTGGAAGCAGGTGTGCACGCGGCCGGTCCGCGGGTGTATGCATTCCCCCAGCGTGGAGGTGTAGGTGCTCAACAGCTTGGTCAACTTGCGATAGTCCAGCACCACGCCCGGCAATTCGTGCAGGGGCGCCAGTTGCTCCAGCACGGCAGAGTCGGTGCTCGCGCCGGTGGCGCCGCGACGCGCCACGGGCAACTTCAACTTCTCGAACAGCACCGAGGCCAACTGACGCGGCGAGTCGGGATTGAACGCGCAGCCCGCCAGCGAGATGATCCGCTCGCGCAGGACATCGGCCTGCCTGGACAACGTCTGCTGGATGCGCTTCAAGGCGGCCGGATCGACACGAATACCGGTGCGTTCCATCTCCACCAGGACCGGCAGGAGCGGCATTTCCAGCTTCTTGAACAGGTCGTCCAGGTTTTCCTGGGCGAGCCGGGCCTCCTGAATCTCCGCCACGCGAAGGGCCAGGTCGGCGTCCTCGCAGGCGTAAGGCGTGACCATATCGACAGGCACCCTATCCATGGTGACCTTGGTCCGCCCCCGGCCTAGGAGGTTCTCGATGGGGATCGGGCGGTGGTTGAGCATCTCGACAGCCAGGGAGTCCAGCGAGTAGCTCAACCGCGAGGAGTCCAGCACGTGGGCGGCGACCATCGTGTCGAAAATCGCCCCAGCCACCGGCATGCCCGCATTGGCCAGCACGATCATATCGTACTTGAGATTCTGGCCGACCTTGAGGATGGCCGCGTCGGCCAGGACAGGCCCAAGCTTCGCGCGAACCAGTTCGATCGGCAAGGTCGTCGCGCCCAACGGGCCGCGGACCGGCAGATACACCGCCTTGCCGCCCTGCCAGGCCAGCGATATGCCCACCAACTCCGCCCACATCGGCTGGACGGAGGTCGTCTCGGTGTCCACTGCCAGGCGTTTGACCTCCCGCAGCGCCGCGACCAGGCCCTCCAGCGCCTCAGGCGTCTCGACGGTGGTATAGTCGAAATCCGACGCCGTGGTCGGCTGACCGGCTTCGACGGGCGGCGGCGCGGAAGCGTCCGAGGAAGTTGCGGGCGCCGCGGGTGCGCTCGCCTCGGCGGCGGCAGATTCGAGCGGAAGGGCCTGGCTGGCCTGGTCCTTGCTTTCCAGTTGCTCCAGGAGCCGGTGGAAGCCCAACTCGCGGAAGATCGACCGAAGATTGGGGCTTTGGAGGCCGTCAAACCGCATGGCGTCGAGGTTCAGGTTAATGGGCACATGCCGATCCAGCGTGATCAACTGGCGGGCCAGGTCGAGGGTCGAGCGGTTCTTCTGGATGCCCTCGCGGACCTTGGGCGGCAGCTTGTCGATGTTGGCCAGGATCGCCTCCAGCGAGCCGTACTCGCCGATGAGCTTGACGGCGGTCTTGGGCCCCACGCCCGGCAGGCCCGGCACGTTGTCGCTGGTGTCGCCGATCATCGCCAGCACGTCAACGGTCTGGGCGGGCGAGTAACCCTTGGCCGCCTGGATCGCCGCGGCATCGAGCGTCTCGTCCTTCATCGGGTCATAGATCGCCACGCCGTCGCAGACGAGCTGGTCGAGGTCCTTGTCGCGGCTGATGAGCACGACGTTCATCTCCGGCGAGAGGAACTTCTCGGCCGCGGTGGCCAGGATGTCATCGGCCTCATAACCCTCGCAGGTCAGGATCGGAATGCCGGCCTCCTCGACGATCTGCGCGATGCGGCGAATCTGCGGGTGCAGATCCTCGGGCGTGGGCTTGCGCGTCACCTTGTACTCGCTGTAGACCTCCCGCCGCTTGAGCTTTGCCGCCGGCCCGTCCATGGCCATCGCCAGGTAGCGGGGCTGCTTTTCGGCGATGAACTTCATGAGCATCGCGCAGAAGACGTAGGTCGCGCGGGTCGGCTCGCCCGCGGGACTGCTCAGCGGGCGGAACGGCGCGTAGTACGCGCGGTAGATCTGCGAGTGCCCGTCGATGATGTAGAGTGTCTCGGCCATGTGTCCTTCAATGTGCGGCCTTGGCGGCAGCAATGATGTGTACCACGCCCGTTCGCATCAGCATGACGGCGATGGAGGCCAGCAGCAGGCAGGCGACCTTGGAGACAGCCTTGGATCCTGCCCGGCCCAGAATCCGCTCCATGAAGTTCGCCCCCAGCAATATGACCGCGGCCAGGGCGACGTTGAGCACCACCGCGGCCAGCACCGCCGGCGTGCCGCAGACATCCACCAGGACCAGGGAAGTCGTCAGCACGGCCGGCCCCACCAGCAGTGGAGTGCCCAGCGGCACGGCCCCGACGGCGATGATCTCCCGGTCACCCTTGGCATCGCGGACCACGCCCAGCGTCGAGATGATGAACAGCAGCGATCCGCCGGCCACCATGAAGTCGTCCACAGTCACGCCCAGGAGGTGGAAGACGGCCTTGCCAAGGAAGATAAAACCTATGGCCACCGCCAGGGCCGTGATGACCGACTCCAGGATGACCCTCCTGCGGCGGCTGGGGTCCATGCCCTCGGTAAGCCCCAGGAACATCGGCAAGACGCCGATTGCGTCAACAGCAAAGAAGATAGGCACGAAGGCGAGCAGAAAGTCTTTCATGAGCGTTCCTTGCCGCCAGCCGACGGGGCGGCTGAGTTGGGGCCATTATGGACCGCTGAAGCTCGCGGGGCAAGGGACAGCCCCCGATGGATTCAGCCTGACGGACGACAACAACCAGCAATTTTGACACTTTACATCCTAGGCGAAGTGCGACAGGGGCGGGTAGAATGAAGCTTGATGGCACCGTACCCGACAAAGCGATTGCGGCGGCTGCGAGGCAGCGCCACCTTGCGGGCAATGCTTGGCGGCACGAGACTTTGCGTCAGCGACCTGATCGCACCGCTCTTTGTGTGCGAGGGTGCGGGGGTGCGCCAGGAAATCGGCTCGATGCCGGGGCAATTCCAGTGCTCCATCGACACCGCGATGGAGACCGTCCGTCGCTGGGCCGATGCGGGCGTGCCGGCGGTGCTGCTTTTCGGCCTGGGCGACAAGAAGGACGCGATCGGCTCGGGGGCCTGGGACGACCGCGCCGCCGTGCAGCGGCTGACGCGGGAGATCAAGAAGTCCCTGCCGCAGGTGCTTGTCATCACCGACGTTTGCCTGTGCGAGTACACCGACCACGGCCACTGCGGAACATTGAGGCAGCGGGCCGACGGCGCCACCGACGTGGACAACGACGCCACCCTGCAATCGCTGGCCAAGGCCGCCCTGTCGCACGCGGCAGCCGGGGCCGACATCGTCGCCCCCTCGGCCATGATGGACGGGCAGGTCGCCGCCATCCGCGCCGCGCTGGACAAGGCCGGCCACCAGGACGCGGGCATCCTGTCCTACGCCGTCAAGTTCGCCTCCAGCCTGTACGGCCCCTTCCGCGAGGCGGCGCAAAGCGCCCCCCAAAGCGGAAACCGCCGCGGCTACCAGATGGATTACCACTGCCCGCGAGGGATTATTTCCGAGGCCCTGGCCGACATCGAAGAAGGCGCCGACATGGTCATGGTCAAGCCCGCCGGGCCTTACCTGGATGTCCTGGCGCGGCTGCGGGAGGCGGTCGACGTCCCGCTGGCGGCCTACCAGGTCAGCGGCGAATACTCCGCGGTCAAGGCTGCCGCCGCCCGGGGCTGGCTGGACGAACAGGCTGTCGCCCTCGAGATCACCACGGCCCTCAAGCGGGCCGGCGCGGACCTGATCATTACGTATTACGCAGAGCAATTGGCCCATTGGCTTTCGAGGTGAATGCGTTTGCCGTACAAGGTCTTCCAAGCTAACGAAGGCAGCCGCGACTGCGGGGCGTTCTTTCTGGACGTCGTGGGGGCTTTTCGGCCGCAGGATGTCACCCTCAAGCAGACGGGCGCTCCACGCCTGGTCAACCCCGAGATCGAGCAGTTCATCGAGCAGGTCTGGATCAAGGAAACCGCCCTGGCCGCATCGAGCGAACGGAAGATCTACAACGGTCAACTGGTCCGCCTGGCCGAGTGCGACGTCCAGGGCAACCAGATGACCCTCACGGTCGGCGCGACAAGCTACAAGGAATTCCTGGGCACCAACGTCGCCAATTCCGCCCTGCGATACCTCCACGGCATGGAAGTGCTGGCCAATCCCATCGGGACCTCCGCGGCCGTCGTCTCCAGCGACGGCTTCATCGTCCTGGGCCGGCGGAGCGAGAAGGTCACCGGATACCCCGGCATGATTCACCCCATCGGCGGCATGGTCGAGACGGTCGGCCAGGCTGACGAGATCGACATCTTCGCATCCATTCGGAAGGAGTTGCACGAGGAGGCGGGGATTTCACAGGAAGTGGGCCGGATACTGTGCCTGGGCCTGGTTCGCGACAAGCAGCTCTGCCAGCCGGAGTTCATCTTCGACGTCGAAGCCGACGCCGACATGCGGACCATTCGCCAGCTTGCAGCCAAGGCCGCCGACGCCTTCGAGCACCAGGAACTCCTGGCCGTGCGGAACCAGCCGGCCTCCGTCGTCACCTTCATCGAGCAACACCGCCAACAGTGTACCCCGCTGGCATTGGCGGTACTGCTGCTCCACGGCCTGCACCATTGGGGCAGCGGATGGTTCACCGCTACCCGCGGCCACCTGCGGAATGTCATCTGACGGCAGCGACAGGCTGCGTGCCGCCTTCCCGCAATGCCGTCCCTCAACCCCCGCCTTGGCGCAGATGATAGATAATTTCATCTATCGGCGTGTCCTGACAGGCGACCTTGACGACCCCCTCGCGCCCCAGCGGGCGGCAGAGGGCGGGGTCGGTGACGCCGGTGAAGACGACGGCGGTGCGAACGCCCAGCGCCGCGGCGAGGTGCCCCACGCCCGAGTCGTTGCACAGCAGCCCCGCCGAGCCGGCCAGCAAGGCGATCACTTCGCTCATCGCCCGCCCAGCCAGGGCCTTGCCGCCGGGAATCGCGGCGGCCACCTCTCGGCAAAGCGGCTCCTGGGCGGATGACCCGATGACCACCACGCCGGAGGCGTGCATGGCCAGGCCTCTGCCGGCCTGGATGAACTTCGCCGTTGGCCACTGCTTTTCGGACCAGCCGGCGCCGGGGGCCATCACAAAGTAACTGCCCGCGAGGCCCAGCTTCTGCCGCTGTGACTCCGGAGAGACCGTCAAGCTCGGCGCTCGAAGCGGCAGGCGATAGGCGAAGGTCTGGGCCCAGCCGGCCAGCAGTGGCTCGATCACGCGGAAGGGCTGCTCGCTGAGATGTGCGCCGCTTCGGCGGGCATCGGGCACGGTCTGCGAGTACAGCCAACCCAGTTCGTCGCCGCCAAAGCCCAGGCTCACCGCCGGCCGCAGGAGGAAACTGAAGGCCGCGGAGTATCGATTGCCCGTCAGGTCGATCACCAGGTCGAAATCGCGCCCGCGCAGGTCGGCCGCCGCCTGCCGCAATGCCGACCAGTCCACCGCCTCGCGATGCCGGTCGCTGACGATGGCTCGCGCGGCAATGACCTGCGCCGGAGGAATCAGCCCTGCCCACAGGTCAACGCAGAACGGCTTGGTGACGGCGAAGATCCGGGCCTGCGGGAATCGCTCCGCCAGCACGGGCACGACCTGGCTGGCCCAGAACGTGTCGCCGATCCAGTGGCAGGCGACGATGGCAATGCGTCGCGGTTGAAAACCCGACCAGTCCTGCCCGGAGAAGTAGCCCTGGCGCGCATAAAGCCTCGCCGCCGGCCAAAGCATCCGGCTGGTCAGGCTCAGCACGCTTCTGCCAATGGTCTTGAGCAATGATCCGTTCCCGATTGGGGGGATAAACGGGCCCCGACCCCGCGCGTCGGGGCTACCCGGCGCCGAGGCGCGTGCGGATGAACGCGGCGCGGGCCTCGCCGCGCTCCTGGGGGTTCATTTCCCGCTTGAGTATCTTCTGAAGGTGCGCCGGCTGGGTCAGCAGGAAGACCTCGTTGACGGTCTTGAGGTCAATATCGGTGACCTTGCCGACCATGATCCCCAGCCGCAGCAGCGACAGCAGGTACATCGTCTCCTGCGAACTCATCACCCGCGCCGACCGCAAAATCGCGATGGCCCGGTAGATCTTGTCCTCGAAGGCCGCCGGCTGCTTCTTGAGCAGCACCTGCCGCGCCCGCCGCTCGTAGTCGATGAACTTGGGGATCGTCCGCTGACTGAAGTCCCGGACCAGTTGCTCTTCGCTCTTGCCCAGCGTGGTCTGGTTGGAGATCTGGAACAAGTCGCCGGCCGCCTCGGTCCCCTCGCCGTAGAGGCCGCGAATCTCCAGTTGCATGTCGCGGGCGGCGCGGATGGCCTTGTCGATGTCGCCGGTCATCTTCAAGGCCGGCAGGTGCAGCATGGCGCTGATCCGCAGGCCCGTGCCGACATTGGTCGGGCAGGCCGTCAGGTAGCCGTAGCGGCTGTGGTAGGCGAAGTCGATCCGCTCTTCGAGCTTGTCGTCGATCTGGAAGATCTCGGCCATGCTCTCTTCGAGCCGCAGGCCGCTGCGAAGCACCTGGATGCGGAGATGGTCCTCCTCGTTGACCATGATGGCGAGGGTCTCGCTCTCGCTGATGACCACGCCGCAGGGATGGTGCGACTGCGCGTGCTCGCGGGAGATCAGGTGCCGCTCCAGCAGCAACTGGCGGTCCAGTTCGCCGGCGGCTGCGATATCGACGTACAGGATGTTGCCGGCGATCCCGGAGGCCAGGATGTGCTGTCGGAGGTGGGCCTCCAGTTCCTGCTTCTGGCCGTCGGTGCAGCGGGAGAGGAACGGCATGCCCGCCTGGTTGCGGGCCAATCGCACGCGCGAGGACACAACCACGTCATGGGACGGGCCCTCGCCGCGGAGCCACTCGCCCGCATGCTTTGTCAGATCGCCCAGGATCACGTGTTCTCCAATTCCTTGATCTGATCGCGAAGCATCGCGGCCCGCTCGTAATCCTCGCTGGTGATGGCCCCCTTGAGGTCGCCTCGCAGGCGGAGCAGCGCGTTGTGTTTCTTCTGTTCGTTGCCGGCCTTGTGGGGCACTTTGCCCACGTGCTGGCTGGCGCCGCCCTGGGCCCGCTCGACCAGCGGAAGCAGCAGGCGCTCAAAGGCGTCGTAGTCGTGCGGGCAGCCCAGCAGCTTCTGCTGGCGGAATTCGGAGAAGCTCAGCCCGCACACGTCGCAGGTGAGGTCCTTCCGGGCCAGTTCGTCCTCGGGGCCGGTGTGGAGGACGAACTCCTCCAGCAGTTGGCTGATCGAGACGTTAGGCTGGATGGTGATGCCTTCGGTCGCCGCACAGGTCTCGCACAGGTGCTTCTCGATCTTCTTGCCGTTGTGGATCTCGGTCAGGTAGACCGTGGCGGGTTTTTCGCACTTGTCGCACTTGAAATCCATGATTCACGCCTTCACGGGGGACGCTGCCGTGGGCAGGCCTCCTTCTGGTGTATTGTATGCTACGGGCCAGGCCGGACCTCGTCAACGATGCTACGGGTAAAAGGCCGCGACGCATCCGGGGGCCTCGGTGACGGACACCTTGTACAGCCGGGCGACTCCCGCCATGCGGGCGCTGAGGCGCTGGGCCAGGTATTGGGCCACCTTCTCCGCCGACGGGCCGGTTCCGGCGAATTCATCGAGCCGGTTCAGGTCGCCCCCTTCCAGCTCGGCCATGATCGCCTCCAGCGCCGCCCCGGCGTCGACGAAGTCCACCACCACGCCCATGGTCGGCTCGAGCCGCTGCGATTGAAAGACGGCCGTGACATTCCAAAGGTGCTCGTGGGGAGGCTCGAAGCTGCCGTCGGGCATCCGAACGGCGTGGCTGGCCCTGAAACTCCGCTCGATGGATGCTTCATAAGTTCCCATGCAAGTATTGTATCGGCAGGGAATTGCTTTAGGAACATCCTTGCCGGCGCAGATCGCCCATTTCGGATTGGCCAACCGATTTCATTGCATTGCGTGGCGGGGCGGACTATAAAATCCGTTCCAGACGAACCCGCGTCGTCCCTCGCTCGTAACACAATGCGTACGGGACGCATACGTAACGTAAGTTGGGCGCCGGGCCCTGCCTGCTGACCTGGCGGGCCCCAGCGCCCACAGTGGCATAAAGCCCCAGAAACGGCAACTTCTGCCGCGGAGCGAAGAATGGCTCATGACATCCTGAAGGACTCGGTCAAGTCCCAGACCGGCAGGGCGAGTCTCCTGATCGTCGGTATTCTCATTGGCGGGGTGCTGGTGGTCTGCTCCTACCTCGCCGACTGGCTGTTCGCCGCCCACAGCGTGACCGAAGGCGGCAAGACCTACAACTTCTACAGCGACAGCCTGGCCCTGGCCGGGGCACTGCTGCTGGGCATCCCCATCATCCTCCATGCCGCCGAAAGCCTGCTGCACGGCGAGACCAACATGGATGAACTGGTGGCCCTGGCGGTCATCGCCTCCATCGCGGCCATCGACTACAAGGCCGCCGGGGCGGTGGCGTTCTTCCTGCTGCTGGCCAACCTCATCGAGACGCGGACGGCCCTGGGCGCGCGGGCCAGCATCGAGAGCCTCGTCCGCCTGGCCCCCAAGAAGGCCCACCGACTCAACGCCGACGGGCGCGAAGAACTGGTCGATCCCCGGGTCTTGAAGGCCGGCGACATCGTCCGCGTGCGTCCCGGCGACAACATCCCCGCCGACGGCCTGGTCGTCTCGGGCGAGTCTTCGGTCAACCAGGCCAACGTCACCGGCGAGTCCATCCCGGTCGATAAGGTCACCGGCGACGAGGTCTTTTCCGGCACCAACAACCTGGCCGGCTCGGTCGATGTCAAGGTCACCCGCGCCGGCGGCGACACCACGCTGGGCAAAGTGCAGAAACTCATCCTCCAGGCCGAGAAAACCCGCATCCCGATCATGCGGATGATCGACCGCTACGCCGCCTGGTACACCCCCACCATCCTGATGCTGGCCGGGGCGGTGCTGTTCTTCACTCGCGACCAGGGCGGCATGGAGCGGGCCGTGACCATGCTGGTGGTGGCCTGCCCCTGTGCGCTGATCCTGGCCGTGCCGACGGCCATGGTGGCGGCGCTGTCCTGTGCGGCGCGCCTGGGAATCCTGGTCAAGGATGTCGCGACCATCGAGTCGGCCAAGAACATTACCGCGTTCGTTTTCGATAAGACCGGCACGCTGACGACAGGCCAGTTGGCCATGAGCCAGATGGGCCCGGCCCCGGGCGTCGACGCGGTGGACCTGCTTTCGGCGGCGGCGTCGGCCGAGCATTTGTCCAAGCACCCGGTGGCGCGGGCGGTGGTGGCCAAGGCCGAGGAAGCCCGCGTGCCGATGGCCAACCCCACAAGTTTCGAGGAAATCTCCGGCCGCGGCGTGCGGGCGCAGGTCAACGGCTCGACCATTCTCGTGGGCCGCTCCACCTGGGTCGCCGAGCAAGGCGCCGACCTCTCCGCCATGAAGGACTCGAAGTATCCCGAGCCCGAAGGCCTCAGCACGCTCTACGTCGTGCGCGACGGGAAGCTGCTGGGCTGGATCGGCCTGGAAGACCGCACGCGCCCCGAGGCTCGCGCGGCCATGGACGAGCTTCGCCAACTGGGCGTGGGGCACCTGGTCATGGTCACGGGCGACCGCTGGTCGGTGGCCCGCCGGGTGGCCAAGGAAATGGGCTGCACCGAATTGCAGGCCGAGGTATTGCCCCAGGACAAGCTGGACCTGGTGGCCTCGCTCAAGCGGCAGGGCTATCGCGTGGCAGTGGTCGGCGACGGCGTGAACGACGCCCCGGCCCTGGCCGCCGGCGACGTGTCCATCGCCATGGGTGCCGCCGGCAGCGACGTGGCCATCAACTCGGCCACCATCGCCCTGATGAACACCGACCTCCAGCGCCTGCCCTTCCTGATTCGCCTCAGCCGCCGGACCTCCAGCGTGATTCACCAGAACCTGCTGTTTGGCATGGGCTTCATCGTGGCCTTTGAAATCCTGGCCGGGATGGGACGCATCACGCCGGTCCTGGGGGCTGTGCTGCACATGCTGGCCGCCAGCTTCGTGATCTTCAACAGCGCCCGGCTGGTGCGGTTCGGCGAGGAAATGCACAGGGTCGAGGCCCCGCAGGGCCCGGCCGACACGGCGCACCTGGAACCGGTGGCCGTCACCCAATAGCCGCTTATCAATATTTATCAGGCCGGCCCGATCGAGGAGGTCGAGGCTGGGGAATCGAAATGATGTCGCGTCTTGGGCAAGCTCAACACAAGGACGATGACGCCGCTCACGGCGGCCACGGCGACAGCCGTCGGTACGCTCAGGTCGAGCCCTTGCGCCAACTTCATGCCGAAGGCGGCGGCTGCCCCGCCCAGAGTCGTCAGGATAAACACGAATTGCGCCACCCAGTAACTCCACTTCAGGCCGCGGGCAAAGCAGCTCCAGACGACCCAACCGCCGACGGCGGCGACCAGGGCCGCTCCAGCCCAGGCCAGCGCGGTTGCGGTGCGGTACTCGGGGCCCGAGAGAACCACCACGACCGTTCCAATTCCCAGCAGTATCGAGCCGGCGCGGCCCAGCCAGGACAGCAGGCTCACGGCACTAGGCAGGCTCTCGGAGGCCGATGCCGCCTCCAGGCTCCGTCGCTGGAAGAGGGCGACGGCCAGCGCCAAGGCCCCGCCCGAATACATCGCGGCGTAGGCAGCGGCTTTGCCCAGGTAGTCCAGCGGAATGGTTCGCTCGCGGATGAGCGGATCCTGCACGTCGAAGAGCCGCAGGTTAGGCACCAGCCAGCCCAGCACGGTCAGGGCCACGTTGCCCTCGCGCTGAAAGATGAACTGATGGCAGTAGCCCAGCACCAGCAGGCCCAGGCAGATCAGGATCGTGGGGATCTGGCTCAGCCGCGTGCTGGAGGCCACCGCCACGGACGTGAAGATCAGCACGGCCAGGAAGGTGATGGCCACGCCGATGAGCAGTTGCGGGGAGATTTCGGTGCCGAAGGGCACCATGATCCAGCCCTTGCCGATGAAGCCGATCACGCCGCCGGCGAGGCTCAGCAGTATCACCCCGGCCGTCACGGCCGTCGAGGTGAAGGTCCAGCCAAACAGGTAATTGCCGGCCAGGGCCATCAGAATGACCGCAGCCAGGGCGGAGTTGCCCAGGATAATGACAGGCCAATCGTAGGGGTCGCTCCCCGTCGATACCACCCCGTGCCGCACGATCATCAGGAACACCAGCGTGCAGAGGTAGTAGGCCACCGTCACCGCCAGGGCCACGCCGGCGAACTTGCCCAGGACGAAGGTCGCGCGGGAGACGGGCTTGGAAATCACCGTCAGGGCAGTGCGGTCTTCGATCTCGCGGCTGAGGGCGCCCGACGCGCTGAAGGCCGAGATGAGCATTCCCGACCACAGCAGCATGGACACGCCCATGGCCAGGAGCATTCTCTGGTCGCTGTCGTGATGCGCGGCGTTGGGGTCCATCGTCCAGCCCGACAGCGGCAGGATCAGCATCAGGATGACGAAGGTCGCCAGAACAATCAGGCCGAACATGGGCTGGCGAATGGTCTGGACGAACGTGTTGCGGGCAATGGACCAGAGTTTTGTCATAATTTCTTCCGTGGCTATGGCTTGAGCGTCGAGAATGATACGCTCCGGGCCGGCCGGGGTTTTGCACGGGTCGCAATTTTAGCGCAGCGTCGCGCCTCTTGGCAAGGCAAAGCCGGCAGGCGGCGAACTTCCGCGACCCTGACAGGCGTGATTTCATGCTCGAAGCGTCACCGGATCGCTTCGGGCCAGGAGAGACTTGCCAGATGATCGACCAGAAACGCGCAAAGAACATGGCCATCGCCGGGGCGCTGCTTCAGTTGGCCTTCGCGGCGGTGACGCTGGGGATCTACCGCGTGGTGGATTCGCAGGCGGCCTTGGCCTGTACGCTGCTGCTGGCCGGCGGGCTGCCGCTGTGGCTGATGGCGGCGCTGCTTTCCTACTGCCGCCAGCTCCAGCAGGCTGAGGAGAAGGAACTTTCCGACATCGCCGCCGCCGGGAGCGCCGAAGGCCGAATCTTCCGCGACGAGCGAGGCATCCTCTGCCCCGCCACGGCCCGGGCGGCCTGGATGGAGCGTTGGATTGTCCCGATCTTCACCATCCTGTGGGCCCTCTACCATGCCGGCATCGCGCTGCTCCTGCTGCAATACCTCTCCAACCGCGCCGCCGCGGAACCGACGGCTTCCGGGGCCGCCCCGGCAACGCTGTTCTCCCTGATGCTCGCCTTCATCGCCTTCCTCTTCAGCCGCTACGCCCTGGGCATGGGTTCCCAATCGCAGTGGCGTCTTCTGCGGGCCGCGGGCAGCTACCTCTTCATCAACACCCTGGCCATCGCCGCGATGGCGGCCGCCCTGCTGGGGGCCTACCAGGGCTACTTCCAGGTCGACCGCGTGGTCTCCTACATCATCCCGCTGGTGCAGTTGGTCCTGGCGGCGGAACTGGCACTGAACTTCGTCCTGGACATCTACCGCCCCCGCGTGCCCGGCCAGGAACATCGCTACAGTTTTGATTCTCGCTTGTTCAACTTCGTCGCCGAACCCGGCCGCATCGGCCACTCCATCGCCGAGGCCCTCAATTACCAGTTCGGCTTCGAGGTCTCCAAGACGTGGTTCTACCAGTTGGTCAGCCGGGCGTTCGTGCCGCTGGTGATCCTGGGCAGCCTGATCCTGCTGGGCATGAGCAGCCTGGTGATCGTCGACCAGGGCGAGCGGGCGGTGCTGCTGCACTGGGGTCGCATCGCCACCGATCGCGGCGATGCGGGCCAGTTGGGCCCGGGCCTGCATCTCAAGTGGCCCTGGCCGGTGGACCGGGCGCGCCTCTTCAACGTCGCCGCCGTCCACGAGATCCAACTGGGCGCGGGCCGCGAGCGAACCGACGCGGAGCGACGGGGCGCGATCATCCAGGAGGGCGCCTTCAAGGGCCGCGAACTGAGCCTGTGGACCGAAGAGCACGGCGCTCGCGAGGAACTGGACTTCCTGCTGGCCCAGCCGCCCGACAAGACGCGCCCGGCCACCAGCGAGGAACAACGCCCGCCGGTGAGCATCATCAAGCTGGTGGTGCCCATCCATTACGTCATCACCGACGTGGTGAAGTACGGCTTCAAGGCCGCCGACGTGGACAAACTGCTGGAGATGGAGGCCTACCGCCAGATGGTCAGCTACTGCGCCAGCGCCACGCTGGACTCCCCCGTCGGCCAGGCCAACGCCGAGAGGCCCGAGGCCATCATGACCTACGGGCGCCAGCGCGCGACGGCGGAATTGAAGAAGCGAATCCAGGCCGCCGCCGACCGGCTGGACCTGGGCATCAAGATCGTGTACGTGGGCATCGAGGCGGTGCATCCGCCGGCCGCCGCCGCCTCGGCCTTTGAGGACGTTCTCAAGGCCGAGCGCCAGCAGGACCAGACACGCTACACCGCCGAGGCCACCGCCAACGCCACCTTGTCCAACGTGGCGGGCGATCCGGTTTCGGCGCTGAGGCTGGCCCTGGCCATCCGAAAGCTCGACCAGTTGGAACGTCTCAACAACCTGCGGGACAATCCATCTGAGCTGGCCAAGGCGATTTCGGAGTACACGCGCCTCACCGGCGACGACATCGGGGCCCTGACCGAAGAACTGGCCCGCGAGCGTCTGCTGGGACAGACCGGCGAGGGCAAGGGGCAGCTTCTGGCGGACCTCCAGGCCCATCTGGACATGCTCAAGGGCCTGGCCGCCCAGGGCGCCAAGGCGGACTTTGCCGCCCAGATCCCCGTCGCGCGCAAGGCCGCCGACGCCCTGTTCAGCCAGACCACCGGCGAGCCGGCTGCCCTGGTCGCCCAGGCCACCGCGCGGCGATGGACGCGCGAACTGAGCGAGCAGGCCCGCGCCGAGGCCTTCGGGCGTCAGCTCCAGGCCTACCGCGCCAGCCCCAACATCTACATGCTCGACCGCTGGCTGGACGTGTGGGACCAGGTCCTGCCCAAGATCAACAAGTACGTCCTGGGCGTCGACCGCCGACGTATTGAAATATGGCTCAACTGGGAGCACGAAGGCAGCATGATGCAAGGCGCCTTCGAGACGGCTCCGGCCGGCACGAAATAGTCATCCTTTGTACTACTATCAAGGAACGCGACGATGAAAGCTCACTTAGGCATGTTTGTTCTGGCACTGCTGGTCGTGGGGGCCCTGCTGACCAACACCATCAGCTACCAGGTGGACAACACCGAGTACGCCCTGATCAAGACCTTCGGGCAGACCACGCGGCAGATCGACGGCCGCCAGGACGCGGGCCTGAAGTTCAAGTGGCCCTGGCCGGTGCAGAAGCTGGTGGAGTACGACGCCCGCACGTCGGTCTTTGAGGACATGGCCAACGAGGTGCCCACGCGGGACAAGCAGAACGTCCTGATGACCATGGGCTGCGTCTGGCGGATCAAGGACCCCTCCACCTTCAACTCCACCGTCAACACGCCCGAGGCCGCCCAGGACACCCTGCGCAAGCTGGTCCGCAGCGCCAAGAGCGACGTCGTGGCCAAGCACAGCATGGACGAGATGATCAACACCGATCCGGCCAAGATGCAGTTGCCGCGGATCGAGGCGGAGATTCTCGACTCGGTGCGCCAGGCGGCGGACCGCTACGGCATCGAGGTGCAGAACATCGGCATCAAGAGCCTGGTCCTGCCCAAGGACGTCTCGGCCACGGTCATCGAGGCCATGAAGGAAGAGCGTCAGCGGGACGTCAAGAAGTTCGAGTCGGCCGGGCAGGCGCAGGCCACCGCCATCACCGAGCGCGCCAAGGCCGCCAGTGACCAGATCCTGGAATTCGCCCGCCGCAAGGCCGCCGAGATCGAGTCCGAGGGCGTCCAGGCCGCGGCCAAGCACTACCAGGAGTTCGCCAAGAACGAGCGGTTCAGCATGTTCCTGCGTTCGCTGGAGTCGCTCAAGAAGGAACTGGAGAGCAAGACGGTCATTCTGCTGGACGGCTCGCAGTTGCCGGCGGTGGATTTCTTCCGCAACGGCCCGTCGCTCAAGCCGTTCGATAATGCCCCGTCCCTGCCGGCAGGGACGGAGAAGTCCGACAATTCCGCCGCCGCGACGGCCAAGGAATCCAAGAGCAAGTAGACCCGGAGAGGCTCCACATGGCTGAACTGTTCCATCATCACCACCCTCATCACGATCACGACGATCACGGGCCCACACACGATGTGAGCGACCCGGCCGCCCAGAGCCTGGCCAACGCCCTGCGATTGAGCTTCCGCCTGCTGTCGGTGGTCATGATCGTCGTGCTGGGTTTCTACCTGCTGACAGGCGTCAAGACCATTCAGAACTCGCAGGTGGGCATCAAGAAGGTTTTCGGCAAGGTCGTCGGCCTGGCCAAGCCGGGCCTGGCCTACACCTGGCCGTTCCCCGTCGGCAGCATCGACATCGTCAACACCAACGAGCAGACGCTGACGATCGATGACTTCTGGATGAGCGAGCGGCCCGAGGAGAAAGCCCAGCCGCTGCTGTCGCGTCAGTATATGGGCGGAGGCCTCCAGCCCGGCCGCGACGGGGCCCTGCTCACCGGCGACCGCAACCTGCTGCACATCCGCCTGACCTGCCGTTACGCCATCCGCGACCCGCTGGCCTTCCGCACGCACGTGGGCAACACCAGCGAAGGCGGCGACTCGGCCCGCGAGGTGATCCGCTCGGCCTTGTGCCGCGCCGCCATCGAAGCCGCCGCCGTCGCCACCGCCGACGGCCTGCAGCGGACCGATCGCAATACCTTCGCCCGCGCCGTTCAGCAAGGGGCGCAGCAGGAACTCAATGCCCTGGATTCGGGCATCGATATCACCAGCGTGCTGCTGACCGAGGCCACCTGGCCCCTGGGCTCACTGCAGGCTTACATCGCGGCGCAGAGCGCCATCAGCCAGGCCGAGCGGAAGAAGGACGCCGCCCGCGCCGAGGCCGTGCAGATCCTCTCCCAGGCCGCCGGGGCCAACTACCGCCGCCTGGTGGGCGACGCGGGCATGGAAGCCTTCACCCCTGCCACCGCGCCGGCCGGCGAAGCGGCCGGGCCGCAAGGGGAAGACTACAACCTCATCGGCCAGTATGCCGCCGCGCGAAGCGACAAGAACGAGCCGCAGGCCCAGGCGCTGCTGCAACGCATCGACGCGGTGCTCTCCAGCCGCTCCACCAGCGGCGAGGCCAGCAAGATCATCTCCGACGCCGAGACCGCCCGCCTGGCCATGATTCAGCGCGTCATGAGCCGCGTGAACAAGTTCAACCAACTCCTGGCCAGCTACGAGCGGACGCCGGAACTGACGCTCCAGAACCTCTGGATCGCCGTCCGCGAGGAGATCCTCAACTCCCCCACCGTCTCGAAGTTCTACCTCACCGAGGGCGACGGCAAGACCGTCTTGAAGCTTAACCAGGACCCCGAGATCCTTAACGAGGTACTCCGCGCGATGAAGGCGGAGAAGGGCAAGAAGGACTCCCAGCAACCCTAAGACTCCCCCACCGCCCGGCGCGGGATAGGCGACTATGGAACACAGCGACGAAAATGTTGTAGAGGTTCGCAAGCTGACCAAGATCTTCCGCGACTTCTGGCTGCGGGAGAAGGTCGCCGCCGTTTCGGAACTGGACCTGGATATCCATCCGCGCGAAGTCTTCGGCCTGCTGGGCCCCAACGGTTCGGGCAAGAGCACCACGCTTAAGATGATCCTGGGGCTGCTGTTCCCCACGCGGGGCCGGGTCAGCGTCTTTGGACGCCTGCCCACCGACGTGCGGACCAAGAGCCGCATCGGCTTCCTGCCCGAAGAGTCGTACCTCTACCCGTTCCTCGACGCCCGCGAAACGCTCGACTTCTACGGCCGGCTGTTCCACCAGGACCGCCGCCAGCGCAATCGCCGCACCGACATGCTGCTGGACATGGTGGGCCTGTCCAGCGTGGCCCACCGCCGCGTGGGTGAATACTCCAAGGGCATGCAGCGGCGCATCGGGCTGGCCCAGGCGCTGATCAACGACCCCGACCTGCTCATCCTGGACGAACCCACCAGCGGCATGGACCCAGTGGGCACGCGGCAGTTCAAGGACCTCATCAAGACCCTGGCCCTGCGCGGCAAGACGGTCATCCTCTCCAGCCATCTGCTGGCCGACGTGGAGGATGTCTGCGACCGCGTGTGTATCCTGTACGGCGGCAAGCAGCGGGCTTGCGGGCCCATCGACACCCTGCTGGCCAAGAGCGGCCTGACCCAGATCGTCGTCGAGCAACTGGACGAGCCGACCCTGGCCGCCGTCGAGCGGCAACTGGGGTCCGCCCACAAGCGAATCGTCGAGATCACCACGCCGCGCGACAAGCTGGAGTCGCTCTTCCTCCGCATCGTCCAGGAGGCCCAGGAGCAGCGCCTCGTCACCGGCGGCGCCGCTGCCGGCGGGCCGGTGGCGCAGTTCCTGCGCGGCGAAGGCGACGGCAAGACCGTCATCGAGGAACTGGTCGCCGCCGCCGTGCCCGAAGGCCGCGCCGCCTCGGCCACCCCGGTTGTCGCGCCCGCGCCGGAACCTGCCCGCAACGTGCTCCAGACCCTCACCGAGGCCGACAAGGCCGCCCCGGAGACCTCCCAGATCCCCGCCCCCCTCCAGGGGCAGGCTCCCAAAGTCGCCGACCGCCACGTGCTGGATGACCTGCTGGGCGGCGGAGGCAAAAAGGAGTAGTCATGCGGAATATCTGGGCCGTCGCTCGCCACAGCCTCGCTCAATGCCTCCGAATGAAGGTGGCGGCGGTCTTCATCGTCATCCTGGCCATCATGCTCGTGACCCTGCCGATGGTCATGCAGGGCGACGGCACGCTGGCGGGCAAGATACGAACCTTGCTGGCTTACGGAACGGGCCTGACGGCCGTCCTGCTTTCGCTGGTCACCGTCCTTCTCTCGGTTGCGGTGGTCACCTCCGACGTGGAGGCCAAGCGAATCTTCATGGTGGCCACCAAGCCCCTGGCCCGCTGGCAGTACATCCTGGGGCGATTCCTGGGCGTGGTGCTGCTGGACGTACTCCTGCTGGCCGTGGCCGGCGCATCGATCTATGGGGCGGCCCAGTACCTCCGCCGCCAGACGCCGCTGAACCCCGACGACCGCCGCCGGGTGGAAACCGAGGTCTTTGCCTCCCGCGGACGTGTCACGCCCCAGCCCGTTGACGTCGAAGCCAAGGTTCAGGATCGGACACGCCGGCTCCAGGAGGAAGGCCGATACCAGCAGGCGCTGGAGGCCTACAGGGCCAAGACCGGCGGCGACGCCGACCGTGCCAAGAAGATGCTCGACGACCAGATCCGCGAAGAAGAAACCGCCGCCGCCCAGTCCGTGGGCGTGGGCGGAATCTTCAACTGGTCCTTCAAGGGCATCAAGACTATTGGCCAGCCGGTCTCGACCACCGGCAAGATTCTCGATGCCGAACCGAAATACCTGCTCTATCGCATCCAGGCGCCAGCGACGATCCTGGGCCGCCTGGTCTACGGCGGGCCCGTGCAGATCAACGGCGTCGTCGCCAGCACCGCGCAAGTGGGGCAGGATTACTTTGAGGCTCAGTTTTTCAAGCGGGACATCGCCAATGCCGCCGTCCTGTCGCTGAGCAAGGGCAGCGAGGTCAGGATCGACATCGACCCGACCATCCAGCTCACCTACCGCGCCTCCACAGCCAGCGATCCACCGGACAAGACGCTCCAAAGCCTCTGGCAGTTCCAGAATTCCAAGACCGGCTTCCTTTACCAGGTTCCCCGCGGCGACGCGATTCGCACCAACTCCACGCTGACGGTTTCCGCCCGCGTGGTCGACGACGAAGGCCGCACCGAGGTCCAGTACCTCAACCTGCCCTGGGATGTCTCCGGCCTCGGTTCGAGTGTCACGATCCTCAACAGTGACGTGTCGATCCTCTTCCCGGTGGACCGCTTCGAGTGGAATTTCCTGCGAGGCCTCCTGCTGGTCCTGATGCAATTGATCTTCCTGGCAGCCGTGGGGGTCTTCGCGGGCAGTTTCCTGTCCTTCCCGGTGGCGTGCCTGGTTTCCTTCACGGTGCTGCCCGTCGCCCTGGCCCGGACATTCCTCGTCGGGGCGATGACGGTCGTGCCCTCGGCCTCCAGGCCCGAACAAATCCTCCAGGTCATCGGCGGCCATCTGGTCAGCGTCCTCAACGCCCTGCTGCCCGACCTTGCCAAGACCATGCCGTCCGAACTCCTGGCCGACGGCCTGAATATCCCCTGGTCGCTCCTGGCCACCGCGGCGATTCTGACGGTGGTTTTGCGGGCCGGGCTGGCGCTGCTGCTGGCCTGCTGGATATTCTCCAGGCGGGAACTGGCGAGGGTGCAGGTATGAGCGGCCTGGCGAAAACAAGCTTGTTCGCAGATGGAGTCTTTCAGAGCGGCTGTGCCTTCTGGGCTCCGGCCTGGGGCTCTGAGGCGGCGGAAGAGAGTGTCCGATGAGTCATCCGCGGCTGGTGCAATATCTGATGACGGCGGTGGCGGCGGCCCTGCTGGCCGGGGCCGGCTGGCTGGGGCCCCAACTGCTCTCGCGCAACGTGAAGTACGAACTGATCCCGATCATCGATTCGGTGGGCAAGAACCAGGGCCTGGCCTCCATGCTGGCGGTCGTCCCGGGCGGGCTGCGGGTTCTGCTGGTCAACTACCTGTGGATACAGGCTGAGGACCTCAAGAACAAGGGGCGGACCTACGACGCCGGGCAGAAGGCCGCGATGATCTGCCGCCTCATGCCGCAGTTCGCCGGCGTGTGGGACTTCCAGGCCTGGAACATGGCCTGGAATCGCTCCGCCGAAACGCACACCGCCGAGGAACGCTGGTTGTGGATCTGTAACGGCATGCGACTCCTCCGCGACGAGGCCATCCCGCTCAACCCGCGTTCGCTGGTGCTCTACAAGGGCCTGGGCTGGCTGTTCTTCTCCAAGATGGGCCAGAACCTCGACGAGATGCACAACGTCTACAAGCAGAAGTGGGCCGCCGAGATGCAGCACCTGCTCGGCGCGCCGCCGGTTGAAGGGACAACCGAGGTCATTGACGCCTTCAGGCCCATCGCCGAGGCGCCGCTGGACAAGAACCCCGGCCGGCAGGCCGCCGAACTGATCCAGGGCGATCAACTGGCCATCCTGATGAAGGATGAACGGGTGGCCCGCTACGTCAAGCAACTGGCCGAGCAGGGCATCGCCATCGACCGTTCGCTGCTGGAGGCCTACAACCGCTTCAGCCGCGAGGCCAACGCCGAGGTGGTTCGTTTCCTGCCGGCCCGGCTTGAGAACGATCACGACAAGGCCGTCTCGGACCTGATCAACAGCGCGGAATTCGCTCCCGCGCGGGCCAAGCTCATGGCCTTCGTTCGCGCCCAGATCCTGTGGAACGAGTACCGCATGGACCCGTCCTGGATGCTGGGACTCATGGTCAAGTACGACGCCCCGCTGGACTGGCGCCTGGTCTGGCCGCACGCGATGTACTGGACCAGCAAGGGACTGAACGTCTGCAACAACGTCCCACTTGACCGTGCCGAATCACTCAACACGGACCGCACCTTCTTCCACAGCCTGGCCAACCTCTTCGCATTCGGGCGGATGTCCTACATCGAGAATCCCCAGAAGAGCGACGCCCCCGCCATCGGATTCCACAGCGACTGGCGCTATATCGACGCCACGCATAAGGCCTATCTCGAACTGGTGCCCGCCATCGCCGCCGCCGGTAAGGAAAAAGTCGAAGACAGCGTCATGAAGTCCGGGCACATCAACTTCCTCATCTATGCCATCCAGACGCTCTACGTGAACTACCAGCGTGAGAAGGCCCAGTACTATCTGGACTGGATACGCGACTACTACAAGATGAAGGGCGATAACTGGGACCTGGACCTCAAGGACTTCGTCATAGCCGAGCTAAACCGCGACGGGGCGCCGTCGTCGGACATCTCGCAATCGCAGATCACCACGGCGCTGATGATGGCCAACTACTTCCTGGCCTCCGGGCAGAAGGACAAGTCCGCCGACCTGTTCTCTTATGCCCGCAAGGTGTGGGAGATCCACGACAAGAGCTCCGAGTATTCGCGCCTCAAGTTCCCTCCCTTCCGCAACATCTTCAGCGACCTGACGCTGCAAATGCTGCTCGAACCGCGAGCGACGGGCTACTACATGCCGCTGCTGAATCGCGTGCAACTCTACAGCCGCCTGGACGACCAGACGCGCGTGATGCTCTACGACCGGCTGATCAACGCCGGAATCCTCCAGCAGCAGTGCGCGGCAGAGGGGCTGAACTTCCAGCAGGCCTTCCCGCCCCCGCCGGGGCTGGAACAATACCGCGCCTCGGAGCGGGACCGCCTCAAGCTCAATCCGAGCAATCCCTACGGCGTGGGAGGCAAGCCGGGATAACAACAAGTGCGAAGTGCGTAGTGCGAAGTAACAGAGACTTGGGGCGGATGTTTAAATTGCTCCGCACTTTGAACTTCGCACTACGCACTACGTTTCGATGCTCGAACTGGCTGCCGGGAGATGGATGCGCCTGCCATGGTCGTCCAGCAGAATCAGGCCCTCCAGGGGGCTGACGTCCAGAACGCGGCCGGTGTATCGCTTGCCGGCGGAGCGGACGGCGAGGCGCTGGTTAATCATCGAGCACCGCCTCAGCCACTCACCGCGAAGCTCGTCCAGTTGCCCATCGGCCAGGAGTTCCAGCCGCCGATCCATGCGTCGCAGGATGGAGCGGATGACCTCCATGCGATCGACGCTCTCGCCCAGCCGATCGGCCAGGCTGACGGCAGGCTGGTCCACCTGGTCGCGCGGGGGCGCGGCATTGACGTTGACGCCGATGCCGATCACCACCGCCCTGCCGCCCGAACCGCTGCCCAGCTCGACGAGGATTCCGCTGACCTTCTGTCCATCCAGCAGGACATCGTTGGGCCACTTGAGCTGACAGGCGAGCTTGCAGGCGTGCTCGATGCCCTCGGCCACCGCCAGCCCCGCGGCGATGGTCAGGGCCTCATGCGGCAGGCCCGGCCCCCTCTCGACCAGCAGGACGCTCATGAGGATGTTGGCCCGGGCCGGGCTGAGCCATCGCCTGCCCAGCCGCCCGCGGCCGAGGCGCTGGGCGTCAGCCAGGACCACCAGCCCATCACTGCCGGCCTGGCGGGCAGAGTCCATAGCCACGTCATTGGTGGAGGCCACCTCGCCAAAGCAGATCACGTTCCGCCCCACGCGGGTCGTTCCCAGGTTGCGCTCGATCAGGAACGAGTTGAGAGCGACGGGGTGGGCCAATCGAATGCCGTGGGCCGGCGACTCCTCAAGCTCCAGGCCCTGCTGGGCCAGAAGTGACAGGGCCGCCTTGACCGCCGCGGGGGTCTTGCCGCTGGCCGCGGCCAATTCCCGCAATGAAAAGTACCCCGCCTTGCGGTCATAGAGCAGGCCCAGGATGATGTTGGCTAGAGACATTCAAGTGCGTTGTGCGGAGTGCGGAGTGCGGAGACATCTTGGTCGAGTGCGGCGGTTATTTTTCACTTCGCACTTCGATCTTCGCACTGTTTTGGCATCCCGACCTATCCGTTGACCGTCACAATCACCGACCGCACGCGCGGGCCATCGAATTCGGCGAAGTACACCGCCTGCCAGACGCCCAACGCCAACTTTCCCTCCAGGATCGGGATGGTGGCCGAGCCGCCCACCAGCGAACTCTTGACGTGGGCGGCGGAGTTGCCCTCATTGTGCCGGTAGAAGTCCTGCCGCCACGGCACGGCCACGTCCAGCGCCTCCAGCACATCATGCGCGACATCGCAGTCGGCATTCTCATTGATGGTCACGCCGGCGGTGGTATGCGGCACATAGACCGTCGCGATGCCGTCGGCCAGTCGGGCCTCTGCCACCACACCGGCCACCCTTTCGGTGATATCCACCAGCTCGTCCCGCCGGCTGGTCTGTATGTCGAATCGCCTCGTAAGCATGGCATCTTCCATAGCGAAACATTCCCGGCGACGCAATGGCAATTGCACGCCTTTGACTCGCCGCGCCCGCCGCGGTACCATGGCCTGCCTGGACATTATTCAACTATGGGACTCTAACAAAACGTAGCATGGGCATCTTGCCCATGAGTATCACGGGCGTCCCGCCCGTGCAAATTGCGAAGAACATGGCCAAGATGGCCATGCTACTCACGGGCGTCCCGCCCGTGCTACGGCGTTTTGTTAGATCCCCTATACAGGAGACGGCGGCAGTGAGCTTGGAAGAGACCATCAAGGCGATGAAGTACGACGACAAGGGCCTGCTGACGGCTGTCATCGTGGACGCGGCCACCAAGGAAGTGCTCATGGTGGCTTTCATGAACGACAAGGCCCTGATCGATACGGTGCGGACGGGCAAGACGCACTTCTGGTCGCGCAGCCGCCAGAAGTACTGGATGAAGGGCGAGGAGTCCGGCCACACGCAGGATGTCCAGGCCATCTACGTCGACTGCGATCAGGACTGCGTGGTCGTCGAGGTCGTCCAGCACGGGGCCGCCTGCCACGAGGGCTACCGCTCCTGCTTCTTCCGACGGCTCAACGGGGCCGGGCAGTGGGAAGTCTGCGCCAAGCAACTGCTGGACCCCAAGCAGATCTACAAGAAGAAGCCCTAACCAAGGCGCGTGCCCATGGCCCCAGAGGTTCCCTCTGCCCGAACACAGATTCGCCCGCCCGCACTGAGGCTGGCCATGGACGTCGTGCTTACCGTGACGGCCTTGGCGGCGGCGTGGGCGCTGGTCTGGCAATACGCGGGCTTTGAACTCCAGGCCGCCCAACGCGACCGCCTGCACCTGGTCACGTCTCTGGTGGTGGCCATTTTCGCGATGGACCGCCTGGCCCGGCTGATGCTCGTCGAGGGTCGCAGGGACTACCTCCGCGAGAACTGGATCGACTTCGCCCTCCTGGCCGGGACCCTGGTCTTGGCACTGGTCAGTCCATTGCTGCGAACGCGGGCAATCTCGGCTGCGGCGCTCTATGTGGTGATCTTGCAGGGCTATCTTCTGGCCAAGGCCCTTGGCACGCGGACGTCGCGGGAGGCGCCCGCCCCGGCAGCGGAAACTACTGCCGACGATCGCGGCGGCCTGCGCCGGCGATTGTCGGCCCTGTGCAGCCAGCCGGCGGCGATGCTGGTGGCCGGTTTTTTCCTGCTCACCCTGGCCGGGACGGGCCTGCTGATGCTGCCCGTCGCGGCGGTGGCCGGCAAGACGCTCCAACTGCACGACGCCCTCTTCACTGCCGTCAGCGCCTGCTGCCTGGCCGGCTTGAGCGTGCGCGATATCGGCACGGACCTGACGCCTTTCGGGCAGGCGGTCGTGCTGGGACTCATCCAGTTGGGCGGGCTGGCCATCCTGATCTTCGGCGCGATCCTGGCCATTCAATTGCGCCGGGCCTGGTCGCCCCAGCCGCCCGAGGCGACGCTGCCGCTTGACTCCGCCGCCCCCGCCGCCAGCGTGCGCAGGTCGGTCTGGTTCGTCCTGATCGTTACGCTGGGCCTGGAGGCCGTCGGCGCAGTCCTGGCCTATCCCATGTTCGCCGCCGCCGCCGCCTCGCCGCTCAAGGCGGCCTGGGAGAGCGTGTTTCACAGCGTCTCCGCCTTCTGCAACTGCGGATTGAGCCTGTACAACTCCAGCCTCGCCGGCATCCGCGACGGCGTTGCGCTGCCCCTGCGCGACCACTGGCAGGTCCTGGGAGTCCTGGCACCGCTGATCGTGCTGGGTGGCCTGGGCATGCCGGTCCTGATGGACCTGGCCGCAGCAGGCAAGGCAATGGCCCTGTCGATGTTCGCCAGGCCGGTCGGACCGTTGGGCCTGGCCGCACCCGAGGCCCGGCAGCCTGGCCTGAGTTCCTACAGCAGGCTGATCCTCCTGACTACCGCGGCGCTGGTCGTCATCGGCGCAGTGGGCTTGATTGCCGTTGAGCCGGCCGGCGAGCAAGGCCGATACGGCGCGATCGGCCGGACGCCGGTCTACTACGACTTCACCCGCAACCTGCACGATTGGCCGCGGATGAGCAGCGACCAGCGATGGCGGCAGGCGGCGTTTGAATCCATCTCCGCGCGCAGCGCGGGCCTGACGACGATCGATGTCGCCGAACTGTCGGATGCGGGCAAGTGGTGGATGTGCGGACTGATGATCGTCGGCGGCAGCCCCGGCGGCGCGGCGGGTGGAATGACGACCCTCGTGGTGGCGGTGCTGGGCGCCGCGGGCTGGTCGGCGATCCGGCGGCGCGACGGAGCGTCGATTCCCGGCCGCCTCCTGCCGGCGGGCTTGTTGGGCGCAGCCGTGGCGGCGGCATTGTTTCAACTGCTGCTGGTGGGCCTGATCACACTGCTCCTGTGCATGACGATGCGCAGCGGCTACAGCTTCATGGATCTTTTCTTCGAGGCCTGCAGCGCCTGCGGAGAAGTGGGGTTCTCGACGGGGATCACGGCAAACCTGAGCATTCCGGCCAAGTTCATCCTGGTCCTGGGAATGTTCCTGGGCCGCGTGGGCGGGCCGGCGATCCTGCTTACTGGCCTTCGCCTTCCGAGGCGCCGCTAGAGTCCGCGTAGGTCGACGGATCCTTGCCCTGCTCAATCCAGTTGATCTTCCGCACCCTTCGATCGTGGCGTCCGCCGCCGTCGAAGGTCGTGTCCAGCCAACTGGTGACGATTCGCCGCATGAGTTCCTCGCCCAGCACGTCGCTGGCCAGGCACAGGACATTGGCATTGTTGTGCCGGCGCGACATCTGGGCCGTCAATTCATCGTGGCACAAGGCTGCGCGGATGCCCTGGACCTTGTTGGCGCAGATCGTCATGCCGATGCCGCTGCCGCAGATCAGAATGGCCAGGTCGGCCTGGGCGTTGGCCACCGCCTTGGCCGCCGGGTAGGCCAGGTCGGGATAGTCGCAACTCTTGGAGCTGTTGGTGCCCATGTCCAGCACCATGTGGCCCCGCTCAGTGAGCAGGACGGAGATGCGTTCCTTGACGCCGTGGCCGCGATGATCAGCAGCTAGCGCGATCTTCATAAAGCTCCTCGTCGAGTGCCTGTTCCAACGCCGCCTGGATTCTCTTGGCGATCTGGTGATAAACATCGCCGCCCCCGCCAACGGGGTCGGGAATGTCGCCGTCGGGTGAAAGCCTTTTCACCTTGCCCCTGGCAGAAGGCAGCAGCCTCAGGATCTCAGCGACGTGCGTGTCTGTCATACAGAATACCAAATCAGCCTGGCGAATCAATTCCGATGTTACTTTTCGGGTGCGATGGGAGGAGATATCCGCCCCCAGCCTGGCGGCGGCCTCGCGGGCCTCGGGACTGACGGGCCCGCCCTCGCCGGCCCACAGCCCCGCCGAGAGGACTTCGTAGCCGTACTTGTCCAGGTTGGCCGGCCGGCAGTGCAACTTGTCGGCCAGCAGCTTGGCCGCCAGGCCGGCAGCCATGGGGCTGCGGCAGGTGTTTCCCGTGCAGACGAACAGGAGGACTCTTCTGGCCATGGCCTCGACCTGTCGCCGGCTCAGGACGCCCTCGCGGACCACTCGCCAGCCGTCCCTGTCGACGCGGAGGATCGTGCTGTCCGCGCCGTAGGTGGTCGGCCCGCTGTCCAGAAGAAGGTCGATCTTGCCGCCCAGATCCTCCAGCACGTCGCGGGCGTTTCGCGGCGAGGGCCGACCGGTCAGGTTCGCGCTGGGCGCCACCAACGGCCAGTCCACCGCCGCGAGCATTTCCTGGGCCACCCGGCAGGCCGGGCACCGCAGGCCGATGATGTCCTCGAAGCACAGGGCATCGTAAAGCCCCGCCTCCTGGAATCGCGGCTCGGCCAGCTTTCCACCGGCCGGCACCAGCAGCGTCAGGGGGCCGGGCCAGCACTTCTCGATCATCCGTTGTGCCACGTGGGGCATGTCGGCCACATATTGGGCGGCGTCCCGGGGATGGGCGATATGCACGCTGAAGGGCCGCTGGGGGCGGCTCTTGAGTTCCCGCAGGCGATCCATCGCGTCAGGGTCGCTCGCCATCGCCGCCACGCCGTAGACGGTCTCGGTGGCGAAACCCACCAGCAGGCCGTCCTTCAAGGCGCGAGCCCCCCTCGCGGCGGCCTGGGCCACCAGACTATCGGCGGTCGCTTTGACTACTTCGGTATCCATCGAATGCCCTCATTATTCAGCCACGTCCCCCGCAACGCAAGCGGGACTTGGGGCTATCGCTGCAAGCGGGGCCTTGCAGTTCTCGTAGCATGGCCATCTTGGCCATGAGTATCACGGCCGTCCCGGCCGTGCGATATACGAAAACACACCGACATGGGCAAGATGCCCATGCGACTCACGGGCGAGACGCCCGTGCTACGCCGAGAACTGAAAGGCCTTGATCGTTGCAAGCGGGGCCTTGCTAAGGCAGCCCAATGCGTTATAAGGGTTGGTTTGAGTTTTTGAAACCCGGGAAATCCGATGGCCTACTTGCCGCTGGCGAACATCCTGCACTACAAGCTGCGAAGCGCGCTGAGCGCCTTCGGTATCGGCATCGGCATCTGCATGCTGGTGACGCTCAGCGGCCTGTCGCGCGGAACCCTGGGCGAGATCGCCGACCGCTGGGAGGCCGTCGACGCCGATCTGATCGTCTTCCCGCGCGGCTGGGGCGAGAACGCCTCCGACAAGAGCGGTTCGGCCCTGCCCGACCGCTGGGCCGACAAGATCCGCTCCGCACACGGGGATATTGTCGAGCGGATCACCCCGATCTTCACCTGGCAGATCCGCCTGGGCGGGCAGGACCAGTTGGCCGTCGGCGTCGACAGCGACCAGTGGCAACATTTAACGGGCGGAAGGCAACTGCGCGAGGGCAGGCTCTTTGACCCCGACAAGCATTTCGCCCAGTGGATTCGCACGCGCCTGCTGACAGCATCGCCTGACAGCGACGCCAATGAGGTGGCCGAGGGCCTTTCGCAGCAGGACTTGTCCGATCCCCAGCACGCCGGCCTGGAGTTGGTGATCGACTCCCGCCTTGCCGCGGCCGGGCATTACACCCTCGGCCAGACCGTCACCACCGCCAATCACGAGTGGAAGATCGTCGGCATCGTGCCGGCCGGGGCGATGGCCCGCGTGTTCATGCCGCGCCAGACCGCCCAGTATCTCTTCGGCAACGGCGACATCACCAAGAGCACGCTGATGTTCGTCAAGCTCCGCGGCGGCGCCGATGTCGGCCCGGCGGCGCGCGACATCGGCAAGACCACCGGCCAGGACGTCGTGCCCCTGGGCCGATACCGCGGCATGCTGATGGAGAAGTTCGGCATCATGTTCGTCTACGTCGACGCGGTCAACGTCATCGCGCTGGTCATCGCCTTCCTGTTCATCATGATCACGCTCTACACGATGGTCCTCCAGCGGACGCGTGAGATCGCGATCCTCAAGTCCGCCGGGGCATCGAACTTTTTCCTGCTGCGGCAGGTGCTGGCCGAGTCGCTCCTGCTGACGGGCGCGGGCACGGCCGCCGGGGCCGCCATGAGCGTCGGGGCGGCCTGGCTGATTCAGACCCTCCGCCCGCTGCTGACGGTGACCCTCACGCCGCGAATGCTCGTCACGGCGGTGGTCGTGGCGGCGGCTGGGGCGATCGTGGCGGCCTTGTATCCCGCCTGGCGAGCGGTGCGCGTGGACATTGCCGAGGCATTGACCCTCGAATAGCGATAGAGAGATTCGTGAGCGACAGCGAAAACATCCTGATGGCCGCCGGCCTGGACAAATCCTACGGAAACGGGCCTGCCCGGGTGCATGTGCTGCGCGGGCTGGACCTGGCCGTGCGCCGCGGGGAATTCCTGGCCGTCATGGGCCCCAGCGGCTGCGGCAAGACCACGCTCCTGCACGTGCTGGGGTTGCTGACATCCCGCGATGCCGGCACGCTGATGCTGGAGGGCCGGCCCGCCCCCAGCGACGCCGCGGGCCGCGACCGACTGAGGCGCCGGAGCATCGGCATGGTCTTCCAGCGGTTCAATCTCATCAGCGTGCTCAACGCCGCCGACAACGTGGTGATTTCGCTCCGCGTCCGCGGCCTGGCTGGGCAGGACGGCCGCCGCGTCGAATCGCTCTTTGAGGAAATGGGCGTCGCGCACGTCCGCAAGCGCAAGCCCGCGGCGATGTCCATCGGCGAGCAGCAGCGCGTCGCGGTAGTCCGGGCCCTGGCCCACAGGCCCGCCCTGCTGCTGGCCGACGAGCCGACGGGCAATCTCGACTCCGACAACGCCCAGCGACTCCTGGACGTCTTCCGCGCGCTCAACCGAGATGAGGGCCAGACCATCGTCATGATCACCCACTCCGCCGAGGCCGCCGCCTGCGCCGACCGCATCGTGCGGATGAAGGACGGCCAGCTTGCCTGACCCAGCCTCAACTCAACTGCAAGCCGACAGCCCCGGTGCGGGCCCGGCGCTCTTGCCCGCCGATCGGATCTCGGTCTGGCCGTGGTTTGCCTTCTATGCCGCGTTCTTCCTCTCTTGCGTCACGGGCCTGGCGATGCTGGGAGAAGCCCAAGGCTGGTCCTGGCCTCACCTGGCCGGCGCGGGGTCCTGGTCGGCGTGGAAGGATTGGGCCCACCAACTGGCCCAGAGCTTCGCCCAGACCAGCCCGGCCTTCAAACTGCTGGGCTTCACCGTCTATCTCTCGCTGTGCTGCACCGTCCTGCCGCTGCCCACCGGCTGGATCGTCGCGGCCGTGGCCACACGAGAGGCCGCCATCACCGGCGAACTCGGGTCCACCGTGGCCCTGGTGGCCCTGACCGGCGCCATCGGCTCGACCATCGCCAACCTCAACGACTATCACCTCTTCACGCTGCTGCTCCGCCATCGCGGCATCGCCAGGCTCCGCGACATGAAGAACTACCAGCGGGCGGCCCGCTGGTTCGACCGATCACCATTCTTTATTCTGACGCTCTTTAGTCTCCTGCCGATCCCGGTTGACGTAGTTCGTTTGCTGGCCATCAGTTGCCGCTACGGTCGGCCGCCATTCGCCGCGGCAAACCTCCTCGGCCGCTTTGTGCGATATGCGATCATCGCTTTCGTGACCTATTATTGGAATCTGGGCTGGGTGGCGGTCGTCGCCCTGCTGGCTTTCGCAGCCCTCATGGGCGTGCTACGATTGGGCACTCATGCGGTCAAGAAGTTGACCAGGGGCAAAGCGGCTGGGCAAGCATGAAGCATAACAGCCATCACAGAGAGCACAGAGAACACGGAGATCACGGAGTAAAAGCATGAAGGCTCAGAATTCAACTGCGATGCCTTTCTCTGTGACCTCTGTGACCTCTGTGACCTCTGTGATTTCTGATCGCCAGGGCGTCACAGTGACCGTGGGCGGCCCCTGCCTGCCCTTGCTGAGGAGAGAGACCATGAAGAGGTTCGTCCCGCTGATGCTGACGATTGTCCTGGCCGTTTCCGTCTGCGCCTGCGCTCAGGGGCCGGCTGAGGCGACCAGCCAGCCCGCCGCCGCCTCCCAACCCGCTGATCCGGGGGCGATCAAGATTCTCGACCGGCTTGAACAGGCCGGAGTGAAGTTCCAGACGCTCCAGGGAGACCTCTCGCTGACGGTGGACATGCCGCAGCTTGGCGACCGCGAGGCCCGCAAGGGCTGGGTGGCCTACCAGCGAGCCTCCGGCCAGAGCCCCGAGAAGATTCGCGTTCACTTCGACACGCTTCAGCAGGGCGAGGGGCCTGACCACAAGGAGAAGCTCGACTACGCCTTCGACGGCGAGTGGGCCACCGAGGCCAAGTTCAGCGTCAAGCAATTGACCCGCTGGCAGGTGGCTGCCCCGGGCGAGAAGATCGAGGCCATGCGGATCGGCAAGGGCGCCTTCCCTCCGTTGCCCTTCGGGCAGAAGACCGCCGAGGTGCTGGAATACTACCAGGCTTCGGTCCTCCCGGCCGCCCAGGGCGATCCGGCCAACACCGACGCCATCAAGCTCGTCGCGCGGCGCGAACGACGCAAGGACGTGGACTTCCTGAGCCTGGAGATCTGGGTGGCCCGCGACAGCGGCCTGCCCATCAAGGTCGTCGGCACCGACAAGGACAAGAACGTCAAGACCGTCATGCTGACCAACGTCCAAGGCGGCAAGAAGTTCGACGACAACATGTTTGAACTCAAAGCCGGCTGGGGCTGGACCACCAACACCCAGCCGCTGCCCCAGCGGACGCCCGGCGAATGACGCGGACAACGGCTGCTATTGTCGGCCACGGCCCGATATCATGTAACAGTCGGCCATGGGGCTTGGTGCCCCAAACTCTGGCGCAGATGAAGCGATGGGTGCCACGGCTGCGTCGTGTGCAGCCGTGCATAGCGTCGACACTGCTGCAAACACCGCAGCAGTGGCACCTAATCCATCGTTTGGCGAGCGACAAAGCACTAGACTCTGGCGGCAAACAGGTGATGGATGCGTGAGACGATCGATTTCGTCAAGCTGTCGGGGAGCGGGAACGATTTTCTCTGCCTCGATAGCCGGGGCGGCGAGTTCGACGACCTCCTGGCCCAGCCCGCTGCCCTCAGCCGCTTCGCCCGCACGCTCTGCCAGCACGGCATGGGGGTCGGAGCCGACGGCCTGATCTTCGCCACCGCCTGCGAGGCCGAGGGCATGGCCGACGCGGGGGCCCGCTTCCTCGAACCTGACGGCGCCGAGTCGGACCTGTGCGGCAACGGCACGGCCTGTTTTGTCCGCTGGGGCCTGGACAGCGGCTGGGTCGCCAACGGCGAACTGAGAATCCTCACCGCCGCCGGCGTTGTTCGGGGCAAGCGAATGGGCGACCACTACGTGCGCGTGTGCATCCCCCTGCCGGAGGAAATGCGGGAAGACTTTGAACTCTCCACCGGCTCGCAGCGATGGACGTGCGACTATTGCCTCACCGGCGTGCCGCACCTGATTACCTATGTCCCGGACGTTTCGGCGGTGGATGTGGCCCGCTGGGGCCCGCTGTTGCGTCACCATCCGGAGTTTGGCGGCAAGAGCATCTGCGCCAACTTCGTGCAGGTACTCAAGGAGGGCGAAATCGCCCTGCGGACCTTCGAGTACGGCGTGGAGGGCGAGACACTGGCCTGCGGGACCGGCTCGGCCGCTGCGGCCATCATGGTCGCCCGGCGCTGCGGCTGGCCCAGCGAATACCTCACCGGCGACAAGCCCGTCCAGGTGCATGCGCGGAGCGGCGATATCCTGCGGGTCTACTTCGCCTTCGAGGGCCCGCGCGTCACCGACCTGTGCCTGGAGACGGTCGTGCGATTCCTCTTCCGCGGAACTCTCCACGCTGACCTGGTCGCCCGGGCGCTGGGCGCCGCCGAGGATGCCTGAAACCCATGGGCCAGGCGATGTTCAGCATCGATCAAAACAGTCACAGCCTCTGGGACGTGGTGCCCAAGCTCCAGGCCCTGGCCGCCGCCGGCCAGCGCCCGCGTCACTTCGTCGAGGACATCGACGTGGCCTTCACCTCGCTGGGCTCCAAGGTCGATCACCCCACGCTGGCCCTGGCCCGCGAACGCTTCCACCGCAGCGGCGGCGCCGATTGGGGCGCGGCCTTGTTCTACTCCGAATTCCTCGGCCGCCTGCCCGTGGAGATCCGCCACTGGGAACCCTTCACCGGCCTGAAGACCAACGTCCTGGCGCGACAGGTGGGCAAGACGATCGACGAACTCTACGATGAGTTCTCGCCCGGGGACAACTGGCAACTGATCGGCAGCAGCTACGTGGGCGACCGCGAGCATCACCGGCTCATCGCCGACCTGAGCGTGGCCGAGACGGCGGGCTTCCTCCGGGAAGTCCTGGCCAAGGCCCGCGCCGACACGCTGGCGCGTTTCCCCGAAAAGGTGCCGCAATATCGCGCCGGCGAGTGGTTCGACTGCGAGCACCGGCGGCTGGAAGACCTGATCGCCCAGCATGCCGGCGGGAAACTGGTCGAACTTTACGCCTCGTGGCTGGGCCAGTATGTCGGCGGCGCGGTCGAGTTAAGCGCGACCTCCTCGCTGGTGGCGCCGCGGGAAGGTTCAGCCGGCATGGAACTGCTGACCCTGTGGTGCCGCCACTACGAGCAGTCGGCCGCCCTGTACAACCAGGCCCTGAGCGAGACGGCCTCCGACCTCAATCCCATGAAGGCCGAGCAGGGCGAGTTGCCCTTCTTTGCCACCACCCGCTACCGCGACCACTGGGTGCGGCTGGGCATGGGCCTCCGTGACGGGGCGATCCAGATCGGCCAGCAGTCCTTCCCGCTCGGGCCCGATGGCTCGGCGCCCGCGGCGGCCCTGCGGGAGGCCGGCATCACGGGCGTCGCCGGCAAGGCCATCATGCTGGTCATCCAGGTGCGGATGGGGCCCGGCGGCGCGCCGCTGGCCCTGCCCTATCGCGGCTCGTTCTACATGCCCTCGGCCTACCGTTTCGCGGCCCTGCTGCGAGAGGCGGGCCTGCTGACGGCGCCGCTGGCGCCGGTCCTCCGCGTCCGCCTGCGCCTGCTGGAGCGCCTGCGCACGCTGGAGACGATCATCCACCTGCCCGATCATCTTGCCGGCTACTTCGGAACGCACGAAATCCCCGCCCGCCGCCTGGGCGAGGAATACCCGGCGCTGGCCAAGGCCGCCGCCGCGCGCCTGGGGCAGTTCCGCACCGAGCAAGGCCGCGCCCACTGGCTGCGGGACGGCTTGCCCGAACGCTTCGCCGCCCTCCAACGCCTCGACGCCCAGCGGCGCAAGCTGGCCGACGAAAACCCCAAGGCCCCCGAAATCCGCCCCCTGTGGACGCAGGTCAAGGCCCTCAATTCCGACCTGACCAGCCACCTGCTGCGGCAGATCGCCCGCGACTGGCAGATGCGCGACATCGACTACTGGGACAGCCGCGGAGCCATCCTCCCCTGGGCCGTCGCGCTGGGCGGGATGCCCTTCTACGAAGACCTCATCGCCCGCGCCGAAATCTACCCCGACCCGGAAGATGCCCCATGAGCCGCAAGAAAATCATCCAGGCGCACTACGAGCCGCGGATCGAGCCGGGCCGGGCCAACCACGAAATCCTCGACTGGGCCGACGCCGCCTCGCAGCGGGCGCGTTTCGAGGTGCTGACGCGGTCGCTCGACCTGTCGGGCAGGAGCCTGCTCGACGTCGGCTGCGGGCTGGGCGACCTGCTGGCCTTCTGCGGGGAACGGGGCATCGACGTGGACTACACCGGCGTGGACCTCGTCGAGAAAATGGTTCACGCCGCGCGGCAGATTCACCCCAGCGGGCGTTTCGAGTGCGTGGACATCTTCGCCGGCCAGCGGCCTCACCAGCGGCGATACGACGTGGTCTTCTGCTCGGGCGTGTTCAACCTCGACGTGGGCAACAATCGCGACTTCCTCCCCCAGGCCGTCGCGCGGCTGCTGGAGATCGCCCGCCAGGCCGTCGTGGTCAACCTGCTGCACCACCGGACGGCCCGCCGCTACGACCACTGCTACTACTACGACCCCCAGGACGTGCGAGCGATGCTCTCAGCCCTGCCCTGCGACTGCCGCATCGTGGACGATTACCTGCCCAACGATTTCACCGTCATCTGCACCCCGCGCGTAAGGGGTTAAGGTGCACAGGCGTCTCGCCTGTGCATTGATCCGGGAGACGATTCCGCGTGCAACGAGTTGCACGCCCTACTCACTGCACCCCGCGCGTGTAAGGGGTTAAGATTTATCGATTATTTCCAGTCCACTGCGGGCAGGCCGCGCCGCCGCAATTCGACGGCCAATTCCGCCAAGTGGTGCTGGATGTGACGAAGGTGATACAAACCTTGGGCCATTACACAGTCTCCAGTCCACGGCCAAAGTGGTTTTTCGCTAACGAGGCCGTTTGGATCAAAGTGTTGGATCCATTCCAGCGTTTTGGCCTTGGCTTCTTCCAGATGCCTTATAGCGTCCCTTTTGCATGGGAATTCTTGAACAGGCGTCTTCATCCAGTCCAAAGAGAATTGCCTCTTGGAAAGATAGTCGTCGGCTGGCCCCAACCATGTATACCGGTCCGAACCCATCAGGACATGGTAAACAATGCGTGCCGGTTGCAAACGTTCATCCGGCGAGTCATACCACTCGTTTTCAGGAAAGTGGTTCACTGCCTGCAGCATCATGTCCCATGTTCTGGTGAAATGATCCGCCAACGACTTGGCAACAGGCTCGGACATAGTTCACTCTCCCGTTCTGCATATCAGGGAGGTGGGGTTCCTACCCCACCTCCTTTTCTTTATCTTTCGCCCCGCGGTTATCGCGGCGGAGTAGGAACTCCGCCGCGCGTCCGCGACAGAACGATTCCGCGTGCAACAGGCCCGCCTGCCGGCAGGCAGGTTGCACGTCCTACTCACTACGCAACTGACGACATACAGTTACAAGGGTATGGTCGCACTCGGAAAGGCCCGCTTAACGTCCATATGTTTCCACAAGGCGAAGTGGGACCGAGGTCGATCATTGTCCGTGCTGCTGTGCCTGTAGGGCCAGTTCGAGGTTCTTCCTGGCTTGGGGATAGTCAGGCTGTAGCCTCAACGCCTCCTGAAAATGGGGAATGGCTTCGGAGAATCGGCCGAGACGACAGAGGGCGTTGCCCAGGTTGTTGTGGGTATCGGGATAGTCCGGCCGCAACCGCAGTGCCTTCTCATACTGGGCGATGGCTTCGGACATCCGGCCAACGGCAGCCAGGGCGATGCCCAGGTTGTTGTGGGCATCGGGATAGTCCGGCCGCAACCGCAGTGCCTTCTCATACTGTGCGATGGCTTCAGAGAATCGGCCGACACGACAGAAGACGTTGCCCATGTTGTTATGGACATCCGCAGAATTCAACCCCAGCCTCAGCGCCTGGTGGTAGTGCGCCATGGCCTCGTCGAGCCTGCCCTGTGTCGCCAGATCGCAGCCCAGGTTGACATGGGCCTCAGCATTATTGGGATCCAGCTTCAACGCCTGCCGGTAGTTAGTGATTGCCTCGTCGATCCGGCCCCGATCCGAGAGTACGAAGCCCAGATTGTTGTGCGCCCGGCTATTGTCGGGGACTTTGCCGACGGTGTCGGTCCACAGGGCCAGTTCGGAGCGGTAGTCTTCATTCCGCACCGCCGTCAGATAGATGCCGCCGGCAATCAAGGCGCCTGCCATCGCCAGGGGAATCGCCCATCGGAGCCATTGTCCTGGTTTGCCCCCGGCCCCTTCCGCGGAAGTCAGTCGCCTCCAAGCCCAATCGCACGGAACCACCGCCAGCACGGTCACCGCCGCCAGGGGCAGGTACATGCGATGCTCAGCCATCGTCTGAGTCACCACCGGAACGACGCTGGAGCTGGGGGCCAGGATCATGAAAAACCACGCGCCCAAAAAGCCCGCCCACGGCCAGTATCGAATCGCGACGACCGTCAGGATCACCAGCAGGCCAATGGCAATGGCGAAGGGGACGATCTGTGCGGGCCCCGTAGCCAGGCCTGTCCCATAATCAATCACCAGCGGCGCCGGCCAGAACGACAGGCGCAAGTAGTGAACGATCGCACCAAACTGCGTGCAGGCATAGTCCCAGGAGCTGATGCCATGGCCAAATCCCGCCGTCCCGCCACGGCTCTTGGCGTGTATCACCACTACCGCCAACAGTCCCCATGTCGCCGCCAGCGACAGGTACAGGCCCCAGCGGCGCTTGACCGCTTCGCGGAAGGAATGCGACACAAAGGTGCGGTCATAAAGCAGCACCAGCAGCGGCACGGCCACGAGAGTTTCTTTGGTGGCCATGCCGACCAGGCAGGCGCCTATAGCCGCTATTTTCCATTTCAAGGCCTTGTCGGCCTCGAAGGCCCGGATGCAGCAGTACAAGGTGAGCAGGGATAGCAAACCGGCCAGGGACTCAGCCCGCTGGGAGATGTAGGTCACCGACTCGGTCTGAAGGGGATGAACCATCCAGACCATCGCCACCGCCAGAGCCCACAGGTCCGCCCGTCCTTCAAACCGCTCGCGCAGACCCGACAGCCGCAAGGTCCTCCGGAGGATCCCGAACAGCGTCAAGGCCGCCAGGATGTGTATGGCCAAGTTGACGGCGTGGTAGCCCCAGATGCGGGTTCCACCGAGGGCGTAGTTGATCGCCAGCGTGAGGTTCACCACCGGCCGACCATCTACGGGCGAACCGTTGTGGTGCATGGACAAAACAGGGCCGATGGGCCAAAGGCTCCTGATCGTGGGGTTCTCCATGATCGCGGGGATGTCATCAAAGACGAAGGCCCCCTGGAAGCTGTTGGCATAAGCCACCGCCGCGGCGATCGCTATCAGCAGGGCCGCGAACACCAGTGTCCAAAGCGATTCTTCGCGGGGCCCGATACGCCCCGGCCCCGATGGGGGGCGAGGCTTGGTCTGTTTGCCCAGAGAGTGCCGTTGTGTCCGCATAGGCCGAGACATTTCCCGAATGACCGTTCGCTGACTTAGCTTGTCCCCATGCGATGGACAGTTTCCAGCCTGGAATAAGGTGGAACCGTCGTCATGGGGAACATTCCCGCTGCTGTTGCGGAGGGAGTCCGGCGACCTGAGCAACAGCAGCACGCGCGGCGATGGAACGCCCATCGCCTGTCTCAATGATATCGAGCCGCTCCGGCATGGCAAGGGTCTTGCGGTCCCTCTGTCTTGCGGTCCCTCGCCGATGCCTCCAACCCCGTACACGCTGCCTGGCGTCTGCCGCCCGAGAAGATTCCGCCCTCACTATTTGTTCTGAGCCAGCCACTCAGCCTTGGTCATACGGAAGTGGCTCTTGCTCATGCAACGGTCACACTTCCTATTGTGCTCTTAGCCTGAAGGGCTGCGATACCCGTGAACACATGCGAGATTATCGCAACCCTACAGATGGCTGCAACCCATCAACGGCTATCCACCCAAGGCGTCGCTTCGCTTGCCTTGGGCTACGGCTCTGTCAGGCTTTCAGCATGAAGCGCAGGTTTGTTGCATTCAATCCGACAGGTGCCACGGCTGCGCCGCGTGCAGCCGTGCATGACGCCGACACTGCTGCAAACACCGCAGCAGTGGCACCCGATCCGGGGGAGTTGGCTGAAGATTCCGCGTGCAACGAGTTGCACGCCCTACGGACCGGCGGCCGTTATCTTCTCAGTTGCACCTGGGCGATCTTGAAGTCGCCCAGCGTATTGACCATGCCCAGGAAGTCCGCCGGGTTTCCGTCGCCGCTGGCCAGGGCGATGTGGGCGACGTCCCATCCGCCGGGGAAGGTGGGGTCGAGGTTGATCCATCGGTCGCCGACGAAAGCCCGCACCCAGGCGTGGGGGCCGAAGACGTCCCGCTGTTCCTGGAACTCCGGGACGTAGGCCATGCCGGCCACCACCTGGGCGGGGATGCCCACGGCGCGGCACATCGCGGCGGCCAGCACGGCGTGCTCGGAGCAGTCCCCTTCCCTGCTGGCAGCGGCCTCGGCCGCCGTGGCGTAACCGACCGACAAGTCCTTGGTGCTGATATACCCGTGGACAAACCGCTCGATCCGCCGGGCGGCCTCGCCGGCGTCGGTGGTGTTGCCGACGGCCTGGCGGGCCAGGTCGATGATCTCCTTGCGGTCGCTCTCAAGGTAACGGGCCGGCTTCATCGCAGCCAGGGCCAGCGGGTCGCTGCCGGCGTAGGGGAAGCGAGCGCCGGAGGGCACCGGCACAGCCGAGACGTTGACGGTCAGCCTGCCGTTGACGCCGGGCAGCACGTGTTGATTGGGCAGTGTGGGAACGTTGAGTTGCCCCGGCCGCGTGGCCAGGAGCACGATGGTGGCCGAACGAGCGCCGGCCAGTCCGGTCAGCGGTTGGGGGCTGGGCAGGAGGGTCTTGCTGAGGAAGTCCACCGCGCCGTTTTCGCTCTGGGCCACCTCCTTGGAACATGAAATGATCTCCAGGCTCATGCCCAGGCTGTGCAGGGTGCTCTTGAGAGTCCTGGCCTGATCGTCCAGGTACTCCACCGTCTGCACAGTTCCCGTCGGGCCGGACATGACAGTCGTGGTCTCGGTGGCCTGCACGGTTCGGCCCAGCAGGTTGATCTTCTTCCTGGGCCCGACGGTCGTCTCGAACTTCACCGGCGCCAGCGAGGTGGTCTCAAAAACCGTGCCGCTGTAGGTCGTGCCGGCGGCCAGGCCCTTGCTCAGGCGATACAGTCGCAGGCCCTCGGTGAGCATCGCGCCGGACGGCCAGGGCATCTTGCGGGTATCGTCTCCGCCGCCGGTCTTGCTGACGATGGTGAGCATGCCGCCCGAATCGATGGCGCCCTCGACTTCCTGGCTCATCAGGCTCATGTCCTGCATGCTGCGGAAGCCCAGGGGCCTGCCCTTGTCGGTCTCGATGGAGACGACCTCCTGCGTGACGGCGATCTCCATCAGGCCTCGGCCGGCGACGATCTCCATCCGGTTGGTGGTGGTCACCTTCCCGCCCTCGACCTTCCGCGTCTCGACCGATTGGCCGATCTTACTGCCATCGGCGAAGACGGCGTAGTAGTCGGTCTGTTCTGCCACCGGGGCCGGGGCCTCGGCAGCATGGACAGGCGCCGCCGACAGCACCGACACCAGGAACGCCGCCATGATCGTGATCCGCTTGCCAGACATAAGCCTCTCCTTGGGGATTCGGCGCGGCGCGGCGGCATTATCCCTGATAATACTGCTCGAGTACCGCGTGCCAGTCCCCGGCATTTTTGACGTTGATGAACGCCGTTCGCACCTTTCCAGGCATCGGATGCATCCGGGCATACTTGATGCCGAACTTCCGCATAATCTTAGAGGTCTTCTGCCCGTAAAGCCCCACGGCGTGGTCAAAATGCCACGCCAGCGCCTCTCGCTGCTCGGAGATGGGCGGCTTGGAGATTTCCCGCCCCGCCGCCAGGTCGGCCGCCTGGCGGAAGAACCACGGGTTGCCCATCGCGCCGCGCGCGACGGCCACCGCGTCCACACCGGTCTGCGCGAGCATGTCCAGCGCCGCGGCTGGCGTCAGCACGTCGCCCGAGCCGATGATCGTGCGGTCGGGGAACCGCCGCTTGACCTCGGTCAGGAAGTCCCAGTCGGCGCGGCCGACGTACTTCATCTCCACGCTGCGGGCGTGGACGGTGATGGCCGCCACGCCGGCCTCGAAGACCCCCTCGGCGATCCGCCAGAACATGTCATCTTCGTCGGCGGTCCGATACTTGCGGCGGACCTTGAGGGTCACGGGCTTGGTCGCCACGGCGGTGACGGCCCGGGCAATCGCGACGGCGTGATCGGCCTGGCTCATGAGAAACCCGCCGCGCCTGCGACGCAGGGCCTTGTGGACCGGGCAGGCGAAGTTCAGGTCCACCACGTCGAAACCCTCTTGGCAGACGATCGCGGCGGCGCCGGCCATCATCGCCGGGTCGTTGCCGATGAGTTGCCCCGCCACCGGATGGTCGAGTTCGTCCAGGCGCGTCAGGCGGCGGCGGAGCTTGCCCGTCAGGAGCATCTGCTTGTCGAGCATCATCTCGGTGGTGCAATAGGGCGCGCCGAACCGGCGGCACAACAGCCGGTAGGACAGGTCGGTGAATCCCGCCAGCGGGGCCAGGATGATGGGAAAATCCACCTGGATGCCGCCGATCCGGAATGGTTTGAGCGTTACTGTCATGGGCAAATAGTAGTGCCGTACCCGGAAAGGTTCTATGCCTTTTTCGGTTCATGGCCCATTTCCGGGAAGCCACCGTCGAATGACGAATTCCGAAGCTCGAATGTCGAAACAATGACGAATACCCAAATGACGAAAAACACCGCTTCGTCCGCCGTATTCGAGTTTCGGAATTGATTCGTCATTCGGATTTCGTCATTTGTCATTGGGCTTGCCATTCCCCGGAATCGGGACAAGAACCTTTTCTTCGTGGCACAGTTTTTCCAGACTGTTCCCACCTGCCGGACATTTCCATTTTGATCGGCCGGCGCGATTCTCTATCATGGGCTCCGTGCATGACAAACCCTTGAAAGTCGCGATGGTCTCGCTGGGCTGCCCCAAGAACCTGGTGGACAGCGAGAAGATGCTGGCCGCCCTGGCCGCCGGCGGCTGCCTGGTGGCTGCGCCGATGGATCAGGCCGACGTCATCGTCGTCAACACCTGCGGGTTCCTCTCCTCGGCGCGCGACGAGTCGCTGGGCGTGATCGCCGAGGCCCTGGACCATAAGCGCCGCGGCAGCGCCCGCCGCGTGGTGGTGGCCGGCTGCCTGGTCAACCGCGACGCCGAGAAACTCTACGACCTGGCCCCCGACATCGACGCCATCGTCGGAGTCAACGACCGCGACACGATCCTCTCGGCCGTGCTGGGCAAGGGGCCGGTCAGCCGCGTCCGACAGCACCCCCCAGCGCGCACCGGCGGCCAGGCCGCAAAGGGACGCGCCCCCGTGATCGCCTCCGACGCGGGCAGGTTCCGCCTGACCCCGCGGCACACCGCCTACCTGAGGATCGCCGAGGGTTGCTCGCAGCGATGCACCTTCTGCACCATCCCGGCCCTTCGCGGCCCCTTCCGCTCCAAGCTGCCGCGAAGCATCCTGGCCGAGGCCAGGGAGCTGCTGGGCGACGGCGCGCGGGAGTTGAACATCATCGGGCAGGACATCACCAGCTACGGCCGGGATCTGGACGGCAAGGCCAACCTCTCGACCCTGCTGGGCCGGCTCGACACGCTCGACGGCGCCCGCTGGCTGCGGCTGATGTACGCCTACCCCAAGCGTTTCGACCCGGAGTTGATCGACACGATGGCCGCCGCCTCGCACGTGCTGCACTACGTGGACCTGCCCCTCCAGCACATCGCCAACCCCGTCCTTCGCCGCATGGGGCGGGCCGTGACGCGCAAGGAAACCGAGCTGCTGCTGCGACGCCTCAGGGCGGCCATGCCCGACGTGACGATCCGCACGACCTTCATCGTGGGCTTTCCGGGCGAGGGCAGGGGCGAGTTTGGGGAGTTGCTGGACTTCGTGCGGGACTTTGAGTTTGACGCGCTGGGGGTCTTCGAGTTCTCGCCCGAGCAAGGCACTCCGGCGGCCTCGATGGGCCCGGCCGTCACGCCGCGAACCAAGGCGCGGCGGGCCGAGGCGATCATGCTTGCCCAGCAGGAGATCGCCTTCGCCGCCAATCGCCGCAGGATCGGGCGCGTGCTGGAGGTGCTGGTCGACGGGCTCGACTCCGCCGGCCGGTGCGTGGGCAGGCACGGCGGCCAGGCGCCCGACATCGACAGCGTCTGCTACCTGACAGTCCCGCGGCCGGGCGGACGCTTCGTCCGCGTCAAGGTCATCGACTGGCAGGACTACGACCTGATCGTCCAGCCACTGGATTGACGATTAGATTCCTTGTCTGTTTTCATAACTGACGTTATCTTGTGCCCAGCATGAACTGGAAGCTGCCCAATCAACTGACGGTCGGCCGGATCGCCCTGGCGGCGGGATTCTTCGTCCTGCTGGGCCTGTACGAGCAGGGTTCGCCCGCCGGGCCGGCGCTGCTCAACGCGGCCTTTGCCCTCTACCTGATCGCCGGGATCACCGACGTGCTGGACGGCTACCTGGCCCGCAAGCTCAATCTCGTCAGCGCCTTCGGCAGAATCGCCGACCCCTTCGTCGACAAGGTGCTGGTGGTGGGCGCCTTTGCCATGCTGGCGGGGTCCAACTTTGCCTTCAGCGCCGCCGGCAATCTTCCCGACTCGCGCCTGCCGGCCTGGCTCACCGGCCAGATGGCCTCGTCGGTGCAGGCGTGGATGGTCGTGGTCATCATGGCCCGGGAGTTCATCGTCTCGGCCGTCCGGGGCTACAGCGAGAGCTGCGGCATCAAGTTCCCCGCCACCTCCGCCGGCAAGATCAAGATGTTCGTCCAGTCGCTGGCCATCTGCATGGTGCTGGTCCAAATGGCCAACGGACCGACGGTCGCCTGGGCAGCCGATGTCAAGGTGGCCCTGGTCTGGCTGGCGACGATCGCGACGGTGCTGAGCGGCCTGGCATATATCGGCAAGGCCAGAAAGCTCCTGACGGCCGATGAATAGCCTCCGCAAACTCATCGTCACCGGGCTGGGAACCGGCTACCTGCCCGTCAGCGGAACGTGGGGCTCAGCCGTCCCTTGTGCCGCCTACCTCGCCCTGGCTTGCGCGATGCGCGGCAAGGGCCAGGACGCGGCTCCTCTGGGCCTGGCGCTGAACCTCCTGATGGCCGCCGTCGCCGTCGTCTCCTCCATCGCCTGCGTGCGGCTCGGGGCATTCGCCGAGCGGACCTTCGGAAAGAAAGACCCCCGCCAGTGCACCATCGACGAGTGGGCCGGCCAGGCCGTGGCGCTGCTGCTGCTGCCGGTTTCCGCGCCCGATCGCATCTGGCAGTGCGTGCTGACGGCCTTCCTGGCCTTCCGCTTTTTCGATATCCTCAAGCCCCCGCCGGCCCGGCAGATGGAAAAGCTGCCGCAGGGATGGGGCGTCCTGCTGGACGACCTTGTGGCCGGCGTGTATGCCAACCTGGTCAGCCAACTGATCCTTCGCCTTGGACTCCATCTATGTTAAAGGCTCGTTCACTGCTGGCCCTGGCAGCTATTTGTCTGTGCGTGACGGCGGCTCTTGCCGCCTCGTCGACCTCGTCGGCCCCGGCCACGCCCAGCGAACACGCCCCGCATGAGAAGATCACCAACGGCCAGGCCGTCGTCCTGGGAATTGTCGAGGGGCTGACCGAGTACCTGCCCGTCTCCTCCACCGGGCACCTGATCCTGGCCAGCCACGCCATGCGATTGACCCACTTCACGGATCAAAGCGGCCCGCTGGGGCCCAAGCTGGTCAAGACGCCCGCGCTCGATGCCTTCGAGATTGTCATCCAGTTGGGAGCGATCCTGGCCGTCGTCGGGCTCTACCGCAAGAACGTCGCGGCCATGGGCCAGGGACTGGTCGGAAGGAACCCCCAGGGCCTGCAACTGCTGGCGATGCTGATGCTGGCCTTCCTGCCCTCGGCCATCGTCGGGCTGGCCCTGAACAAGCCCATCAAGGAATACCTGTTCGGCTCGCTGAGCGTCAGCCTGGCCCTGGCCGTCGGCGGAGTGGCCATGATCCTGGTGGAGTACTTCTGCTGGATCAGGAAGCGCAACACGCCGCGCATTTCTTCGCTGGGCGGCATCGGCACGCGCCACGCGCTGATTATCGGCCTGGCCCAGTGCCTGGCTCTCTGGCCGGGAACCTCCCGCAGCATGGTCACCATCCTGGCAGCCCTGATCGTGGGGCTGGACATGGTCACCGCCGCGGAGTTCAGCTTCCTGCTGGCCCTGCCGACCCTGGGCGCCGCGACGCTGTACGAGGGCATCAGGAACCACAATGCGCTTTTTGCCGTCGCCGGCCTCGACGGCCTGATTATCGGTCTGGTCGTCAGTTGCATCGTCGCGGCCCTGGCGGTCAAAGGACTGGTCCGCTGGCTGACGCACCACGGGCTCATGCCCTTCGGCGTCTATCGCATCCTGCTGGCAGCGGCTGTCTATGCCTATTTCCTGGCCCGGCACTAAGGGCCTCTAACAAAACGTAGCATGGGCATCTTGCCCATGAGTATCACGGGCGTCCCGCCCGTGCTACGGGATTTGAGATAGTTACTAACACGAGGCGCCGGCAGAAAGGATTGATAAGAACATGCTTCTCAAGTCGTCCCAGCACGTCCTGTTTTATGGCGACAGCATTACCGACTCCGGCCGGCGGGCCGAGAAGGACAACAATGGCGGCATGGGCCACGGTTACCCGGCCTTGATCGCCTCGGCCCTGTCCGGCAAGTGCCCGGAACTGAACCTGCGATTCACCAACCAGGGCATCAGCGGCGACAGAATTTACGACCTGGAGAGCCGCTTGCAGACCGACGTGATCGACAAGGCCCCCAACATCGTGTCCATCATGATCGGCATCAATGACACCTGGCGGCGATATGACAGCAACCGCGTCTCCCCCATCAAGGACTTCTACGAAAGCTACCGGCGCATCTGCGCCGCCATTGTCGAGAAGACCGGCGCGGCCCTGGTGATCTGCGAGCCGTTCCTGCTGCCCATCCCCGAGAACCGCCGCGCGTGGCGCGAAGACCTCGACCCGCGCATCACGGCCGTTCGGGAGATCGCTCGCGAGTTTTCCAAGGTGCTCATCCCGCTGGACGGGCTGTTCGCCGCGGCGGCCTGCCGGCGCGAACTGGCCTACTGGCTGCCCGACGGCGTGCACCCGTCACCTGCCGGGCACGAACTCATCGCCAAGGCCTGGATCGAGGCGGTCTGCCAGTAGCGGCCGGCACACCTCGGAATATCGCAATAGGAAAACAGAACCGGCTCCACAGCCGCACGATCGCGCGTGCAGCCTGTGAAACCGGTTGGTTTTGCCTTTGCGTTCCCTTCGCCTTCAACCCCCTGAGTGTCGCCTAGCGGCGTCTCTTCTCTTCGGGGGCTTGGGCGAATATCTGGCCCTCAGGGTCCACGGACGCGATGACCGCGGCCACCTGCTTCGCAGCCGTCGCAGCCTCGGACACCGTGATGCCCCTCTCGGTCGTCGTCGCAGCCTGTGGGGCCTGCGGCTTGGCCTGGTTGTTGCAACTCTTGATGTAGGCCGCCCCGTACTCGACCCACGTCACCGCCTTGGCTGCGCAATCCTTTGCGAAGGGCTCAAGGTCCGCGCTGCCCGGCCGGTGGCCCATCTGGTAGCCCACCGCAAATGCCGCCGTCAGCAGGATGAGCGTGAAAAGCTTCTTCATGTATTTCTACGCCTCCGCCAAGTGGCTTTGCCCGGGGGCGCTCGCACCGCAACGAGCAAAGCCTACAGTGTCAGTCTATTATCCCAACCGCCCTCAGGCAAACTCCCCCGCCGTCAAAATCCTCTCAAAGTCGGAACTTAGCAATCTTATAGCTTAAGTGCCCCCCACTCTTTGCCGAACAACACAGGACGGACCCTAGGAGCCCCCCGGCCCGGTCCGTATCGTAAGCTTCTATTAAGACAGTGGTTGTACAATGTACACAGACTATTTCAAACTGGCTGCCGAACCCTTCAATCTCACACCCGACCCGCATTTTCTCTTTTTGACCGCCCGGCACGAAGAAGCGATGAGCCATCTTTTATTTGGAATCGGCCACCGCAAAGGTTTCATCTGCCTGACGGGCGAGGTGGGCTCGGGCAAGACCACCCTGTGTCGGGCCCTGCTCAACCAGCTTGGGACCAGCGCCCAGACCGCCTTGATCCTCAACCCCGCCCTGAGCCCGGGACAACTCCTGCGGGCCATCGTGTCGGAGTTTGGCCTGCCCACCGGCCGGGCCGATCGCTTCGACCTGCTCAAGCGGCTCAACGAGCACCTCCTGGCCATCAACGCCGACGGGGGCAACGCGGTGCTGATTATCGACGAGGCCCAGGATCTGAGCGTCCCGGCGCTGGAGATGGTCCGCCTGCTGGGCAATCTCGAGACCGAGCAGCAGAAGCTGCTCCAGATCGTGCTGGTGGGCCAGCCGGAATTGCGCGACACGCTGGCCAGGCCCTCGCTGAGGCAACTGGCACAGCGCATCACTGTGCGTTACCACCTGGGCACGCTGAACGCCCACGAGACCGAGGGCTACCTGCGTCACCGCCTGTCCAAGGCCGGCGCGGGCAAGGACGAGGATACCACCGTCCGCTTCGACCGCTCCGCCGTGCGGGAGATCTACCGGTTTTCGCATGGCACGGCCCGGCTCATCAATGCCATCAGCGACAAGGCCCTGCTGGCCGGCTACGTCTACCAAACCAGAACGATCAACCGCGACCTGGTCCGCATGGCGGCCCGGGAATTTCGGGAGGCAGCCTGATGAGCCTGATACACGAAGCGCTAAAGCGAGCCCAGCAAGAGACCGGCCCGGCGATAGTCCGCCCCCGGCCAATCCGCCCGGCGATGACGACGGACTCCAGCTACCGCCAGGTCTCGCCGGCTCCGACGGCTTCGACGGCTTCTGTCAGTCGGACGCCCGCGATAATCTCGCTGGTCCTCGGCGCGGTCGTTCTTTTCACGGTGCTGGCCGGGGCCATGGCGCTCCGTGACGCTGCCCCAGCCTCTTCGCACGCCAAGGCCGTGCCCGCCGCCCTCCAGGCGGTTGGGACTTCGGAGGCCGAGGTTTCAATAATACCCGCCACAACCGCCCCGCGGCGCGGCGCTGATGGGCCCTCGGCCGTGCCGGCGAGCCCAACCCCGGCCGTGGCTTGCGTGGCGCCGGCGGCTGGACCGGCGGTCGCCCCGCCCGCCAACCCGCCTGTCGCGGCGACGCCCAATCTCAAGCTCAGCGCCATCATGTCCGGGCCCACCGGCGAGGCGGCCCTGATCAACGGCAAGCTGATCCAGGTCGGCGAAACCATCGAAGGCGCCAGGTTGGAATCGATCGCCGGCCAAACCGTGCAATTGGTTTTCGACGGCAAGACGATCACGATTCGGATGTGACCGTTGTCCGTTTGTTGTCTGGACACAAATAGGTGAGTACCATGAAGCCCAAGAGAACCGCGGCCTACACGGCGGTAGAGATTTTGTTGATTGTCCTGCTCTTCTTGTTGGTCGGAATTATCGTCACCCCCGGCGCGGTCAGCGCTTACGACAGCCTGCGGAACGACCGTCTCCAGAAAGATCTCCAATACCTGCGAACTCAGATCGAGCAATATCGCACGGATCACGGCGGCATGGGCCCGCACCTGAACGAAAACGGCGAGGTGGACGTGGAGAACATGGTCGCCCGCATGACGAGGGCCACCTTCTCCAGCGGCAGGCTCAGCCGCTACGGCGCGTGCGGGCCTTACATCCCGGAGTGGCCGTCGAACCCCTTCTGCAAGAGCGTGGTGTCGCAGGCCATCAAGTTCGGAACGACATCCCGGCCGCCCAGGGACGATTCCAGCGGTTGGTACTACAACATCGACACGTGCATGGTCAGCCCCAATTCCACCAAGGGCAGCCTGGCCGGCAGCATCAAGGGCGACCCCTTCATCAGGATCACCGGCGGCGATACGGTACATAAGGACGACAAGACCGCCGCGTTCAGGCTCAAGGGCATCCTCCGCGGTCCCGAAGGGTCCGAGGTCATCATCAACGGCCAGCGCCTGCATGAAGGTGACAGCATCGACGATGGAGTCATCAGGCGAATCGACGCGCACGCCGTTGAGCTGGAAGTCGGCGGGCATCACCTGACCATCGAGATGCCACGCCCCCTTCCCTCCGACGACGATGAACCTGAACCGACAGAAGTCCTGCCGGCCCCCGCCACGCCAGGGCGTTAGAAACTATCTCAGAACGTAGCATGGGCATCTTGCCCATGAGTATCACGGGCGTCCCGCCCATGCGACGACGTTCTGTTAGACCCCCTCAAGGCTTTGGCCGCAGGGCCGCGTCTTTCTGCATGACGATCGCCGCCTGGGTTTCCTTGAATTGCCGTAACTTGCCGGCCAGGGCGGCATCGCCCAGGGCCAGGATTTCGGCGGCCAGGATGGCGGCATTGCTCGCGCCGGCGGCGCCGATCGCCATGGCGGCCACCGGCACGCCGGGGGGCATCTGGAGCGTGCTGAGGGCGGCATCGACCCCTACCAGCGGGCCGGCGCTCATGGGCACGCCGATGACCGGCAGCGTCGTATTGGCGGCCATCACGCCGGCCAGGGCAGCACTCATCCCCGCGGCCGCAATGATGATCTTCAGGCCCCTGTCGCAGGCCGTCGCGGCATATTCGTGAGCGGCCACCGGCGTGCGATGGGCGGAGATTACCCGCAGTTCATACTCGATCCCGAAGTTCTTCAACTGGTCCAGGCAACGCTGCATCGTCTCAAGGTCGCTGTCGCTGCCCAGCACCACGCCTACCACTGCCTTGCCGTCGGCCATTGTCTTTATCCTCTCAAGTCGTCACGCCGCTCGCCGCGGCCTGCCATCATCTTAACGTGGCCCCGCCGTCTGGCAAGAGTCACCTGGCGCGGAAGTCCAGGGCCACCTTGATCGCCCGGTGCGCCGACTTGGCCAGCGCCACCTTCAAGGCCGAGCGATAATCGCTCAGCGGGAATGTGTGCGTCAGCATCGGAGAAACGTTCAGCTTGCCCGCGGCCATCAGTTCGTGGACGAGCTGGTAGGTGCCGATCTCCCGGCCGTCGAACCGCTCGGTTCCGCGGCCGTAGCAGCCGACGATCTCCAGTTCCTTGAACCACACAGCCGTCAGGTCGGCCCCCCAGCCGTTGCCGGTGCCGACCATAATCATCTGCCCGCCGCCCCGCGTCCACTTGAGGCACTCTTCCACCGACCGCCCGTTGCCGACGCAGTCGAAGCTCAGGTCGTAGCCGCCCGAGAGGGCCAGGTTGCCCACCCGCGCCCGCTGCACGCTGCCGCCGGTAGCCAGGGCGATGGCGGCGAATCGGCCCGCCTTCTCGGCGGGAAGCTGAAGGAAATTGCTGGCCCCCAGTTGCAGGGCCAGCGGCTGTAGGTAATCGCTCCGGTCCATCGCGTCAATGCGGCCGGCGTAGCCCAGGGCCCTGAGACACGCGACCAGCGCCAAGCCCATCACGCCGCATCCGTAGACCAGCACCTGCCCGCCGCGGGAGAGGTCCGCCCGCAGGGCTGCGTGAAGACTGCACGCGACCGGATCGGTCAGCACCGCCGCCTCGTCGGGTATCGCCTCCGGCACAGCCGCCAGCCGGCTGACGTGCGCGACGAAGGACTCTCCCAGCGATCCGCCGGTCCGGCTGTTGTAGCCGATGCTCGTGCCGGGGGGCAATCCGGCGGCCCCGGCGCCATTGGCCGAGAAGTTCTCGCACACGCCGAACTGGCCGGCCTGGCATCGCGGGCAGGGCGGGGAAATCTCGCGGGCCTCGCAGCAGAGGGTCGGCTCGACGCAGACGCGCCGGCCCAGCCAGGAGCGATCGACGGCCGGGCCGACTTCCTCGACCACGGCCAGGTTTTCATGTCCCAGCAGCATGGGGCTGGAGGTGTAGGCCTGGAGAATGGAGTTGGGCAACTGCTTCTGGGCGATGATGGCCAGGTCGGTCCCGCAGATGCCCCCCATCAGCGTGCGCAGCCGCACCCAGTGCGGAGTGGGCAGTTCCGGCGGCGCCATCTCCTCCAGGGCGATGCCGTTGAGTCCGCCCAGCAGGCAGGAGGGCCACCACCGCGACAAGGCCTTGCACGCGAGCCACCCGAACGGATTGACGTTGTAGACTATCGCTTTCATGCCTGCGAATAGAGATAATCGTGCCGGTCTCAAAAGGGAAGGACGGATTTGGTCCATTCCACCGATGAGTCGTCAGGACGAGGAAGCATGACACGGATCGTTGCGAGCGTGGTGTTTGTCTGGGCCCTGGCCGCTTGCGTCGGCTGCGGGCAAAAACCGCTGCATTTCCCGGCCACTTCCCGGCCCGATGCCGCCAAGGCTGCAGGCGCGTCGGCAGCCTTTGACACCAACGGCAACGACCAGGCCGACTTTTTCACCTTCGCCGGGCCGACCGGCAGAGTCGAGCGCCTCGGCTACGACACCAGTGACAGCGGCAAGGCCGACGTGGTCCTTGACCTCTCGGCCCTGGACAAGCGCAATTGTCGCCATCTGGTCATCATCCTGGACGGCTTCGCCTACAGCGTGGTCAAGGACTTCTACGACGCCGGCGGCCTGCGGATGTGCCACGCGCCTTCCAAGGTGATTGCGCCCTACCCCACGCTGACGGACTTGTGCATGGAAGACGCCCTGGGCTACATCCCCTGCCCCGGCTTCGAGGCGGCGTACTTTGACCGCCACCGCAACAAGGTCGTCGGCGGCTCGCTGGCCTACATGGCCGGCAGCAACGAGCCCTACAACGCCCTGCTGGACTACCGCGCCTCGCTGATCTGGGACGCCATAAGCTATCTGAAGCCGTGGCAGGTTTTCGGCAAGGAACTCAACGATTGCGCCAGGCTCTACCAGCGGAACGACCGCCGCGACCTGCTGGCCTACTTCGTAAGCTCGGCCGGCATCGGGACGCGAGAGGGCGCCGCCGGCCAGCGCCGGGCACTGGCGCAGGTCGATCGCCTGGTCAACCAGGTGATCTGGGAAAGCCGAGGGATGACCGCCGTGACGCTGCTGTCGGATCATGGACATTCCTACCGCCCCGCGACGCGGATTCCGCTGGACAGCTACCTCAAGCAGCGCGGCTGGCGAGTCACCGATAAGCTCTCAGACCCGCGCGACGTGGTCTACATCCGCTTCGGCCTGGAGACGTACGCCAGCTTCGCCACGCAACGCAGCGCCGGCCTGGCCGTCGACCTGGCCGCCTGCGAGGGCGTGACAATCGCCAGTTATGCCCAGGACGATGCGGTCGTGGCACTCGGTCGCGATGGCGGGCGGGCGACCGTCCGCCGCAAAGGCGACCGCTACAAGTACGAGGTCCAGAAAGGCGATCCGCTCCAGTTGAAGGACGCCCTCACGCAGATCACCGCCGACGCCGACGGCTATTTCGCCGCCGACGACCTGCTGAAGGCCACCGTCGATGGCGCCTATCCCGATCCGCTCGCGCGCCTGTGGCGGGCGCATTTCAACCTGGCCCAGAACACCCCCGATGTCATCGTCTCGCTGGAAGACAACTTCTACTCGGGCTCGACGTCGTTCGGCTCGGCCGTCACAATCGCCTCGACGCACGGCAGTATCAACCGCACCAATTCCACCGCGTTCATCATGTCCACCCTCGGCCCGCTGCCGCCCTTCATGCGCAGCAGCGATATCCCCGCCCACATGAGCAAACTCACGGGCAGACCCTGGGCGCAGAGAAGGTAACGGTCCCTATCCGTCCTACCGACTGATCACGAAGATCGACAGGTCGGCGTTGAGGTTGGGGTCGTCGTTGATCTCTTTCTGGGCCTCGGTGTCCAGGGCGATCATGCGGTGGACGCAGATTCCCCGATCGGCGCAGAACTGCTGGAAGTCGGCGATGGACAGGAAGCGGATGTTGGGCGTGTTGTACCACTTGTGGTGGAGCTGCCCCGGCGCCTCGGGCGCGCGGCCTTCCTCGCAGAGCACCTTGCGGAGCTTGCGATAGGCAAAGTTGGGGAAGCTGACGATGCACCGCCGGCCCACACGGAGCATGTCCGTGACGATGCCCTCCACATCGCGCACGACCTGGAGCGTCCGGGAGAGGACCACGAAGTCGAACTGGCGGTCCCCGAAGGCGGCCAGGCCGCGGTTGAGGTCGGCGTGCAGCACGTCCACGCCGCGCCGCGTGCAGTCCAGAATCGCCATCTCGTCGCGTTCAACGCCCAGGGTCCGGCACGGCCCGCGGGCCTTCAGCAATGACAGCAGTTCCCCCCCGCCGCAGCCCAGGTCCAGCACGTTCGCGTCCAGCGGGATGAGATCCATGATGCGGCTGTAGTCCAGCGTCGCGGGCTCGAAGATATTCGCGCGGGAGGTCTTGGCCACTTGCGCGGGGGCCTGGGCCTGGCACGCCCCCTGCCCGTCGAGGTTGGCCAGGAACGAACGGATGAGCTTGCCGTAGCGGTCCAGGTCGTCTTCCAGCAGGAAGGCGTCGTGCCCGCACGAGCTGGCCACGTTGCAGTAGGTCACGCTCTTGTCGGTGGCGATCAGCGAATCGACGATCTGCCGCGACTCGGCTGGACTGAACAGCCAATCGCTGGCGAAGCTGACCACCAGGAACCGGCAGGTGCAGTCCTTGAACGCGGCTGACAGGTCCGCCACGCTGTCGCCCAGGTCGAACAGGTCCATCGCCAGCGAAAGTCTCATGTAGCTGTTGGCATCGAACCGCTCGACAAACTTGGCGCCCTGGTAGCCCAGGTACGAACCGACGGAGAATTTCTTCTCGAACTCGATGGGCACGTCGCGCGGCTGGAGGCGGTCGGTCTCGAATTTCTCCCTCATGGCCTCGGGCGAAAGATAAGTAATGTGGCCGATCATTCGCGCCAGCGCCAGCCCCACCGTCGGGCCCGAGCCGGTGTCGTAGTAGTGCCCGTCCTGGTAGTTGGGGTCGCGGAGGATGGCATTGCGCCCCACGACGTCGAAGGCCAGGGCCTGGCTGCTCAGCCGGGGCGAGGTGGCGATGGCGATTACGCCGCATACGCGATCGCTGAAAGCACTGGCCCACGTCAGCACCTGATGGCCGCCCATCGATCCGCCCACCACCGCCAGCAGTTTTTCGATCCCCAGGTGATCGACCAGCAGGCGCTGCGCCTGGATCTGGTCGGCCGTGGTGATGGTAGGAAAGTCCGGCCCGTAGGGCTTGCCGGTGGCGGGGTTGGTCGAACCGGGCCCGGTCGTTCCGCGGCAGCCGCCCAGCACGTTGGGGCAGATGACGAAATACTTGTCCGTATCGATCACCTTGCCCGGCCCCACGACGATGTCCCACCAGCCCGGATCGTCCGCGGCGTCGTGCCTGGCGACGTGGCTGTCGCCTGACAGCGCGTGGCAGATCAGGATCGCATTGTCCTTCTTTGGCGAGAGCGTGCCGTAGGTCTCATAAGCCACCGTCACCGACGGCAGAACGTCGCCCAGTTTGAGCGCCAGCGGCTCATCGAACGTTGCATACTGCGCGTACTTGAGCGGCCCGCCGCTGCGGATGCTGTCGCTGCTAAAAAAAACGTCTTCGCTCATGGTAATCTCACTCGCTGCCGGACTGTAACGCCTCTATCAGAGCAGCCTGATTTCGTCCGCCGCGTGCCAGCGCGGACTCAGCCCGCTTGGGATACCGAACTTCGGGAAACGGTCGCTCTCCGCCGGCAACGTGGAGAGGCCCCGAATTGCCCAACCAACAACCGGACGCGGGCCACATCGGTCCCTTTCGGGCTGGCTGCGGCACCTTATCGGCCGGTCTGACAATCCGGCTCGGACAGGTTGCCGTGCGATCTTCGGGCCAGTACCCTCACGCACTCTTGATGCCGCGATTATCCTACGCCCGTCTCCCGGGAAGGTCAAGAGTTTTCGGCGGGTTGGTAGCACTGGCATGTGCCCCGGTCAGCGGATAAGATGGCGACCGTCATGACCAAGGCCCAATATCCCGGCGGCGCGCTGTTTTCCACGGACTTCCGGCGGCGGCATCCGCATCTGATCCTGCCGAAGCTGTTGACCGAAAAGGCGAAGGGCTTCTTCTTCGATGACGCCCGGCTCCAGAGCGGCCTGGCCGCGCTGTCGCATTGGGCCGATCTGGCGGCACAGGGGGCCTTGCAGCGGAAGGAGACCTCCCTCGACGCTGAATTCCTCCGGGTAATATTCGGGCAGGCCCTGGGGTACAAGACCGTCAGCGAGAACCCCCAATCCTACACCATGGACAAAAACCCCACCGTCCCCGGCGCGGGCCAGGCCGACGGGGCGCTGGGATTCTTCGCCACCGGACAAAAAACCGCGCCGGTCGTCATCATCGAGTGCAAGGACGCGACGACCGACCTGGACCACGACAAGTTCAACGGCCGCACGCCCGTTCAGCAGCTCTCGGATTACATGGCCCAACTCCCGGACACGCCCTGGGGCATCCTCAGCAATTACATGGTCGTCCGCCTTTACCACCGGGACACCCCCATGCGGGCCTACCAGGAGTTCACCATTGCCGACTTCAAGAACCCGGACAAGGCCCGCGATTTCCTGTATCTCTTCGAGCCGGACGGTTTGCTCGGACACCCGCCATTGCAGCGAGCCAGGGGACTGGATCTGCTGGTCAAATCCACCCAGCAGCGCCTCGCCGTCGGAGACAAACTCTACGACTACTACGCGGAACAGCGTCTACACCTGATCGACGCCCTCATCAGCGAGTACAAGTATTCCACCGACGACGCCATCCATGCCGCCCAGCGCCTGCTCGACCGCATCATCTTCATTGCCTTCTGCGAAGACCGGGGCCTGCTGCCCAACAAGCTGCTGGAGAACACGTGGAAAAGCGTCCCGCCGCTGGCCCGCGCCAGCAACCCCCGCTGGCGGAATTTCCTGGACACCTTCCACGCCATCGACCAGGGGCACAGATCCCTCGACCTGCCCACCGGCTACAACGGCGGCCTGTTCAAAAAGGATCCGCTCGTTGACGACCTCCAATTAGAGGATGAACCGTGGACGGACGTATTCAAGAACGTCGGCAACTACGATTTCCGCGACGAGGGCGAAATCAACGTCGATGTGCTGGGGCACCTCTTTGAGAAAAGCATCACGGAGTTGGAAAAGCTCCGCGTGCTGGGCCTGTTCGGCAGGCAGGCCGATCCCACGGGCCAGCCCGTGATGCCCAAAAGCGCCCTGCGCAAGCGATTCGGCATCTACTACACCCCGCCGCAGTTCACAGGCTTCATCGTGGAGAAAACCGTCGGCCAATTGATCGCGGATCGCGTCGAGCCGCTGGAAGACGTCACGGCCCGCATCGCCGCCCTGCGGAAGCTGACGGTCGTGGATCCGGCCTGCGGGTCGGGCGCGTTCCTTATCGCCGCCTATGAAGTGTTCGAGTCCGCCTATGACGTAATCCTGTACCGCCTGCGCGAGGAAGGGCGCATGGCCGAGGCCGCCCAGGTGCAGCGCGAATATCCCGACTGGATTCTGGCCGACAACCTGTTCGGCGCGGACCTGTCCAAGGAATCGGTCGAGATCACCCAACTGGCCCTGTGGATTCGCTCTGCCCGCAAGGGCAAGGCGTTGTCGGACTTGTCCAAAAACATCGTCTGCGGCAACAGCCTTGTGGCCGATACCACCGTCCACGAGCGGGCGATGGACTGGAAAGCGACCTTCCCCGCCATCTTTGCGGCGGGCGGGTTCGACTGCGTCATCGGCAATCCCCCCTGGGAAAGGCTCAAACTCCAGGAGCGGGAATTCTTCGCCCTCTCTTCGCCGAGGATCGCCTCGGCCGTCAACGCCGCCCAGCGCCGCCAGTTGATAGAGGCATTACGCACGGAAGACCCCGAGCTTTATGCCCGCTACAGCACGGCCAAGGGCGCTGCCGAGAAGACGCTGGCCTGTGTCCGCGATTGCGGCCGGTTCCCGCACACGGGCAGGGGCGATGTGAATACCTACACGCTCTTCGCCGAACTCTCACGCCAACTCGTCGCCCCCGACGGGTTGATCGGCCTGCTGGTTCCCAGCGGCATCGCCACCGACGAGACGACCAGGCATTTCTTCGGCGACCTGATGGAGAAAAAGGCGCTGGCGGCGATGTATGACTTCGAGAACAAGGAAGGTGTCTTCCCCGACGTGGACGGTCGCTTCAAGTTCTCCGTGCTCCTGATGAATGGCCGGGACCGCCAGACCGAGGCCGCCGACTTCGTCTTCTTCGCCAGAAACATGGATGACCTCCAGCCGCGCGAGCGGCATATCGCGCTTTCCGCCCGCGACCTGAAGCTGCTCAACCCCAACACCCGCACCTGCCCCATCTTCCGCACCCGCCGCGATTGCGAACTGACTAAACGCATCTACCGCAACATCCCCATTCTCATCGACCAAAGCCGCAAGAAGGGCGGAAATCCGTGGGAAATTCGCTTTGTCCGCATGTTCGACCAGACGAATGACGCTGAGCTTTTCCGCGACGCCAAATCGCTGGCGTCAGACGGTTTTCATCTTGACGTCGGGCGTTGGGTGCGGCGTAAGGATGTCTATCTGCCCCTCTATGAAGCCAAGATGATCCAAGCTTTCGACCATCGCGCGGCCGGCGTGGTCGTGGCCGACGGCAACTGGATGCGCCAAGGCCAGACCGAAGAAACGCCGCTGGTGCATCATCAGAATCCAGAGTTTGTTGCCACGCCGCGATTCTGGGTTGATGAGAAAGAGGTGCTCCAACGCCGTGGCGAGAAAAAGGAAGCGTTTCTGGCCCTGAAGGATGTGACCAGCCCGACGAATCAGCGCACCATGATCGCTTCGTTTATTCCCTGGTCCGGGGTGGTCAATTCCGCGCCATTGATTCTCACGACCAATGGCCTCACCTATCGCCGCTGGTCCTGCCTTCTGGCCAACCTGAACTCCTTCGCCTATGACTTCATCGCCCGGCAGAAGGTGGGCGGGTTACACCTGAATTTCTTCATCGTCGAGCAGCTCCCCACGCTCGGGCCGGACCGTTACGAAGAGAAATGCCCGTGGGACAAGAAGGCCACGCTGGAAAAATGGATCAGCGAACGCGTCTTGAAGTTGACGTGTACGGCCAACGACATGCGCCCGCTGGCCGAGGCGGCGGGGTTCAAGGAAGGCGTTCACAAGTGGAACGAGGCCGAGCGAGCCGGACTCCGCGCCGAGTTAGACGCCGCTTACTTCCACCTCTACGGCCTGGACCGCAAGGAAGCGGACTATGTCCTGGATCAGTTCCAGGGCGTGGCCAGGGAAGACGCCGCGCACGGCCGTCCCGGCCCGACCCGGCGGGCGATCCTGGAAGCCTACGACGCCCTGCGGGCGCGATAGTCTGTATCGCGCCGGCCGGCTTCGCGGGTTTATCGTCGGCACGACCCTGGTCGCAGCGAGAAACGTACTTAGGGGATCTAACAAAACGTAGCATGGGCATCTTGCCCATGAGTATCACGGGCGTCCCGCCCGTGCAAATTCCGAAGAACATGGCCAAGATGGCCATGCTACTCACGGGCGAGACGCCCGTGCTACGACGTTTTGTTAGAGTCCCTTAAACGTGGTTCGCCTGACGACCGCGAAATATCTCGCCCGGCACAGGTGATATCTGCGCGTCGGCAAGTCCAGCCCTGTCCGACCTGGCCGGCCCCCGGATCATGATCTCGTTTATGATTCGGAACGGACACTTTCTTCGTACTAGAATGCATCACCTGGCGAATGTATCCCGGGCGCCCATCGGAAGGTGTGGATGAACGTGAACGTCGCACTTGATTTCTCGCCGCATCCCCGCCAACGGGATCCTGCCGCCGGCCAGCATCCACCCGCGGGGAGGAGCGGGTTAGGGACTCCGTACCCCGAAACGAGGTGTGAAGATTGAGCAGCAGTACCTGGCACAGAATGCATGAGCTCTGGCAACGGATACGCCCGTCAGGCGGAAGCAGGCCTCCTCGCCTGGACGCGATGAACGACGTTGAGCCCCCCCTTCGCGAAGGACTATTCAGCACCACGCAACTGGAAAATCACGCCCGATCCCTGGCGACCGATCGAAAGGTGGCTCCGGCGCCGGGGCCGGAGATGCTCCTACAGCGTCTGGCAGAGAACGAAGACATCATTAGCCGGTCCTACGACGAGGTGGCCGAGGCCATCCGGCACGGCCATTCGCAGGCGCCGGCGGCGACATGGCTGGTAGAAAATTACACGTTCATCCAAGAGCAGATCGCTCAGGTTCGCCTGATTTTTCCGCCCGGGTACAGCCGCCAGCTCCCTCGCCTCCTTTCGGGACCGCTGAAGGGATTTCCTCGCATCTACGAGATGGCCATCGAACTGGTCTCGCACACGGATGGGCGCGTGGACGCCGAGAACATCTCCGCTTTTGTCCGATCCTATCAGACGGTCCATCCCCTGAAGTTGGGCGAGCTTTGGGCCGTGCCGATCATGGTGAGCCTGGCCCTGGTGGAGAATCTGCGGCGAGTGTCGCGGCGGATCGCATGGCGCCGACGTCACCAGGAATCCGCCGTGGACTGGTCCCAGCGCTTCGTTCAGGCGGTTCGGTTGGATCCGAAGTCCCTGATCATGATCCTGGCGGATTTCGTGCGATCCGAACCGGTGCTGTCCGCGCCGTTCCTGGCGGAATTGACGTCCTGCCTGCAAGGAACGCATCCGGCCATGGGACTGGTAATCAACTGGGTCGAACAGGAGTTGTCCGAACGCGGGCAGACCCTGGAGTTGATCCAGCAGGCCGAAAGCCATGACCAGGCGGCGGACCATGCCTCCATCAGCCATAGCATCACCAGCCTTCGGCAACTGGGCAAAATTGACTGGCGGGATCTCGTCGAGTCTCTCAGCGTCACCGAGGCGATCCTTCGCCGGGATCCCGGCGGCGTGCATCTCCAAATGGACTTCCGTTCCCGCAACCTCTGCCGTCGCGAAATCGAGGATCTGTCGCGCCGAAGCGGCCAGGAGGAAGAGGACGTCGCCCTGGCGGCCCTTCGGCTCGCGATAGAACGGACACGGTGTCCGGAGGCAGACCCCCGCGAGGGAACGGTCGGCTATTTCCTGATCGGAGAGGGCCGCGGCGAGATCGAGACGGAGATTCACTACCGCCCTTCCCTGCGCCGGCGCATGCAACGGCACGTGCTACGCCGGGCGACGCCGGTGTACTTGCTGGCCATCACGCTGCTGACTGCCGTACTCTCTTTTGCCGTGATCCTGGTCGTGGTACCTGGGCCGCCCTGGTGGTGGCTGGCGGCGACGAGCCTGGCGGTCGTCCTGGTCGCCTCACGATCGGCGGTGTCGCTGGTGAACTGGCGGGCGAGCCTGTGGGCGCCGCCCCAGGTTCTGCCGCGGCTGGACTTCTCCAAAGGCATCCCCGACGGCCACCGCACCGCGGTGATCGTCCCGGTGATGCTCTCGTCCGAGGCCACGGTCGATAACCTGCTGGAACATCTTGAACTGCGATACCTCGGCAATAGAAGCCCTAACCTGTTGATGGTCCTCCTGACGGACCTGCCCGACGCGCCCCAGGAGCAGATGCCTGAGGACAAACGGCTGCTTGATCGCGCCTTGGGGCGAATCCGCGAGTTGAACACCCAGTACTCGGGGGCCGGACAAACAGTGTTCTACCTCTTGCACCGGCCACGCCTGTGGAATCCGCGCCAGCGGCGATGGATGGGACACGAGCGGAAACGCGGCAAGATCGAGGACTTCAACCGCCTGGTGTTGACGGGAGCCACCGAGTCCTTCTCACGGGTCGAGGGAGACCTCACCCAACTGCGCCTCGCTCGCTACGCCATCGTGCTCGATGCCGACACCCAACTGCCGCCGCAGTCCGCCTGGAAGATGGCCGCCTCGATGGCCCACCCCCTGAACCGCCCGCACGTCGATTTGGCGCACCAGTGCGTGACGCGGGGCTACGGCATTCTCCAGCCGAGGGTGGCTGTCTCGCTGCCCCAATCGCAACGATCGCGCTTCGCCAGCCTGTTCGCGGGAGATGTCGGTCTGGACCCCTACACCCGCGAGGTCTCCAACGTTTACCAGGATCTGTTCGGACAGGGCCAGTTCGTCGGCAAGGCCATCTACGACATTGAGGCCTTTGACACCGCCGTCAGTGCCCGCTTCCCCGACAACCGGATTCTCAGCCATGACTTGATCGAGGGCTGCCATGCCCGGTGCGGGTTCCTCAGTGACGTGGAACTGCTGGAGGATCATCCGGAACGCTACCTGGCCGACGCCAGCCGCCGGCGCCGATGGGCCAGAGGCGACTGGCAGATCGCCTGCTGGCTGCTGCCCCGCGTACCAGGGCCCGACAAAACGCGACGACCCAACCCGCTACCGACGCTGGCCAAGTGGATGATTCTGGACAACCTCAGGCGGACGCTGGTCCCCGCGGCCTTGCTGGCGGCCTTTGTCCTGGGGTGGTTCGGCGTTCCGAGCGCGGCCTTGCCCTGGACGGCCATGCTCGTGATCGTGTTCCTTCTGCCGGACATCCTGCGTTCGATGCGGGCAATGACCGTCAAGCCCAGGCAACTGAGTTGGCGCACCTACCTGCCGTACGCCGGGGCAAAGGAACTGCGTGGCTGGGCGATCAGCCTCCTGGAACTGCTGCTGACCCCCTTTCACGCCTTCATCTATGTGGCCGAGATCCTTCGGACTCAGTGGCGCCTGGTCAGCCATCAGCGCCTGCTGGAGTGGCAGACGGCCTCTGAGGCCGACCGCCAGACGCGAACCACTCTGGCCAGCACATTCATGGCGATGTGGCCCGCACCGGTCGCGGCCGCGGTCGTCGCGACGTTGCTGGCCAGACGCATGGTTCCAGGCAACATGCAAGCCGCGCCGGAGTCGATCATCGCCGTGGGCCTGCTCCTGGCCGCATGGTTCATCTCGCCGGCAATCCTATGGTCCCTGGGACGCCCGGCGGTACGCCGTCGCGGAAGCATCGATGATCGCCAGCGGCTTTTCCTGCGGAAGACCGCTCGGCGAACGTGGGCGTACTTCGCGCAATTCGTGGGGCCAGCGCATCACTGGCTCCCTCCCGACAACTTCCAGCAGGATCCGCCCATCGGCGAGGCGACCCGCACGTCGCCCACCAACATGGGAATGGCCCTCCTGGGCAACCTGGCCGCGTGGGATTTCGGCTATGTCTCCGTCGCAACGCTCCTCGATCGCACCCGCCAGGCCTTCGGAACAATGGAAGATCTGCCCCGGCACCGAGGGCACTTCTTCAACTGGTATGACACGCGGACGTTGGAGCCGGCCCCTCCGCGCTACGTCTCAACGGCCGACAGCGGCAACCTGTCCGGCGTTCTGGTAACGCTCAAGGCGGGACTGGCGGAACTGGCCGACCGCCCCATCCTGCCGCCCGGATGGCGAGAGGGATTGGCCGACGCCGTCGGCATTCTGCTGGAGGAACTGGACCGGCCGGCCAATGACGACACGCCTGCATCCGGACGCCTGCGGACAACCATGCTCCAGCAGATGGAATGCCTGCAATCGGCCGGAGCCGCCCTGAGCGAGGCGTTTAAGGCACTATCCTCCCTGGCCGCGGCGGCATCGCAAATGGAACCGATGGTGGAACCGGAGAGCGAAATCGCCTACTGGCTGAGCGCGGTACGCCACCAGAGTGAAGACCTGCGGGACGACCTGGACTGGTTGGCGCCTTGGCTGAAGCATTCGCCGCGTCAGAGGCAAGACAGGCCCATGCCGCCTTTCCAGAACCCGATACCGTCCCTGCGCGACCTGGCGAGCCTTGTCCCCGCGGCGCAGGCTCCTGGAGGAGACGTACTTGAGTTGGCTCGGCAGCGCGCCGCTCAGCGTATGGCGGCCATCGAGAATCTCGCGGAGCGGTGCGGCGAAATGTCGGAAATGGATTTTGACTTCCTGTATGACGGGGAGCACAAGCTCCTGTCGATCGGGTACAACGTCGATACGCACCAGAAGGACCCGGGCTACTACGACCTGCTCGCGTCGGAGGCCCGGCTGTGCAGTTTCCTGGGCATCGCCCTCGGCCAGGTGCCCCTGGAGCACTGGTTCCATCTGGGCCGCCAACTTGCCCCGGGCGGACGAGCCGCCGTGCTCATATCCTGGAGCGGCTCCATGTTCGAGTACCTCATGCCGCTGCTGCTCATGCCCAACTACGACGCGACCCTGATCGAACAGTCTTGCCGCGAGGCGGTCGCGCGGCAGGTTCGCTATGGACTGCGGCAAGGGGTGCCGTGGGGCATCTCCGAGAGTTGCTACAATCAACTCGACTCGCAGAGGGCCTACCAGTACCGGGCCTTCGGCGTCCCCGGACTGGGACTCAAACAGGGGCTGCGCGACGATCTGGTCGTGGCGCCTTATGCCGCAATCCTGGCCCTGATGATCGATCAGAAGGCCGCCTGCGCCAACCTGGAAGTGATGGCCTCGCGAGGGCTCCTTGGGCGATACGGCTTCTACGAGGCCGCCGACTATACTCCCAGCCGAGTACGCCCCGGCCAGGAGTTTTCCCTGGTCTGTAGCCACATGGCCCACCATAGCGGAATGAGTCTGCTGGCGCTGGACCAGGCGCTGCTGGGCCAGCCCATGCACGGGCGGTTCTTGAGCGACCCGCGGATTCGCGCCTCCCTGCTGCTCCTGCAAGAGCGGATCCCCCTGGCGGAGGTGCGCACGCGGATCGACATGACCCGCGCGGAGCCGCATCTCAAGCACGCCGCGGAGGCCATTGACACGTCGCTGAGAACTTTCACGACGGCCGACTCCCCGGTCCCACAGGTCCATCTGCTGTCCAACGGCCGCTACCACGTCATGATCACGGCGGCCGGGAGCGGGGCCAGTCGATGGCAGAACCTGGCCCTGACCCGATGGCAGGAAGACGCCACGCGAGACCACTGGGGCACCTTCCTGTACATACGCGATCTTGATGCCGGACTATTCTGGTCGGCAACGCCTCAGCCGACCGGCTGCAAGTTCGACCACTACGAAGCCCAATTCTCCCAGGGGGTCGCCGAGTTTCGCGCCACGCGCGAAGATATCCAAGCGTATATGCGAGTGGCGGTTTCGTCCGAGGACGATGTCGAACTGCGGCGGCTGGTCCTCTCGAACCTGTCGAATCGGGAGCGTCATATCGAGATCCTCTCCTACGCGGAGGTGGCGATGCTCAACGGTCCGAATGCCTCCGAGCAGCCGGCATTCAACGGCCTGTTCATCGAGGTGGAGGCCTTGCCCGCCAAGGCCGCGGTCGTCTGCGCGCGTCGAACCCGCTCACCCCAGGAGAACTGGCCGTTGTTCTTCCATGAGATGATTGTGCATCACCAGCCTATCTCCAAGGGCGTTTCCTGCCAGACCGACCGCTCCCGCTTCCTGGGCCGTTCCCGAACGACAGCCAATCCAGCCTCCCTGGCCGGCGATTTCCCGGACACGGGCGGCCCAACGCTCGATCCGGTGATGGTCGTCCGACGCACGATAACCCTGGAGCCAGGGCAATCCGTCACGGTCGATGCCGTCTGGGGCGTGGCGCCGGATCGTGCCGCGGCGTTTTCACTGCTGGACCGGTATTGCGACCCGCACCTGGCCACCCGCGTGTTTGAACTGGCGCTGGTGCATAGCCAGATCCTGCTTCACGAGTTGCAGGCGACGGAGGCCAACGCCCAGCTATTTGGACGAATGGCCTGTTTCCTTGCCTACGCCAACCCCCGGTTGCGTGCCCGTGCCAGCCTCATCGCCCGCAATCGAAAAGGCCAATCCGCTCTCTGGGCCTACGGGATCTCCGGCGACCTGCCCATCGTCCTGCTGCGGATTTCGGACCCGGGGGCCCTGGACCTGGTGCGACAGATGATCCAGGCCCACGCCTATTGGCGGCACAAAGGCTTGCAGGTCGACCTGGTCATTCTGTCGGAGGCATACGCCGGCTATCGCCACAGCCTCCTGGACGCTGTCATCGGCCTGATCAATGTGGGACCGGAATCCAAGGCCCTTGATCAGCCTGCCGGCATCTTTGTGCGGAATGTGGCCCAGTTACCCGAAGAGGATGCGCTCCTGCTCCAGGCCGTCAGCCGCATCGTGCTCAGCGACCGCTCCGGCACCCTGTCTGAGCAATTGGATCGGCAGGTGCTGCCCGAGTGGGAGGCGACCCCGTTCAGGCCGACCCGAAGGAGCGAGCGGCCCCTGCGTCAGAGCGGCCAATCGCCGCGTCGCGATTTGATGCTCTTCAACGGCTGGGGCGGATTCACGACCGACGGCCGCGAGTACGTCGTCGTCCTGGCTCCTGGCATGGTCACGCCCGCGCCGTGGGTCAATGTCCTGGCCAATCCCTACTTCGGTTCGGTCGTCAGCGAATCCGGGGCGGCCTATACGTGGTACCAGAACGCCCACGAGTTTCGGCTGACGCCCTGGTACAACGACGCGGTCAGCGACGTCAGCGGCGAAGGCTTCTATCTCCGCGACGAGGAGACCGGCATCTTCTGGTCGCCGATGCCCGGCCCGGCCCGAGGCCGCACCGTGTACGTTTCACGACATGGGCTGGGGTACACGGCTTTCGAGCACAGCGAAGAAGACATCTTCACGGAGATCTTCACGTACGTGGCGCCGGAGGCCCCCTTGAAGTTCATTGCCGTCAACATCCGCAACCTCAGCGGCCGCTACCGTCGGCTGAGTTTGACCGGCTATGTTGAATGGGTTCTGGGCGAGAGCCGCCAGCGTAACGCCATGCACGTAGTGACCCGGCTTGATCCACAGACCGGGGCCGTTTTCGCGTCGAACGCCTACGGCCAGGATTTTGGCGGCGCCGTCGCCTTTCTGCACTGCAATCATCCCCAGCGAACGATCACGAGCCGCCGGACCGAGTTCCTGGGGCGTAACGGTTCGCCCGCCGCACCCGCCGCCATGGCCCGGAAGGAACTCTCCAACCGGGTCGGCGGCGGTGTGGACCCCTGCGCGGCGATCCAGGCCTACATTGACATCCCGCCCGACGAACAGGCGCAGGTCGTTTTCGTGCTCGGCGCCGCCGACAGCGAGCAGCAGGCGAGATCCTTGCTGGCACAGCATGGCAACGTGGATGGAGCCCGCCGCGTGCTGGAAGAGGTCTGGGAATTCTGGAAACGCAATCTCGGCCGAGTCTACGTCGAGACGCCCGATGCGTCCGTAAACCTGCTGGTCAACCATTGGCTGTTGTACCAGACCCTGGCCTGCCGTCTCTGGGGACGCAGCGGATTCTACCAATCCGGCGGCGCCTACGGCTTCCGCGACCAGTTGCAGGACTCTCTGGCGCTGCTGTACGAGTGTCCGTGGCTCACGCGAGAGCAGCTGGTCTTGTCCTCCAGCCGCCAGTTCCAGAATGGAGATGTCCAGCACTGGTGGCATCCGCCGTCGGGCCGCGGCGTGCGCACGCGCATCTCGGACGACTACCTGTGGCTACCCTATGCCCTCTGCCGATACGTCGAGGTGACGGGCGACACCGGTATTCTGGACGAACCGACCGCCTTCCTGGAAGCCCCGCCGCTGGAACCGGGGGAAGAAAGCCGCTACGGCCTGCCGCGTATCTCCGACCGCCGCGCCACTCTCTGGGATCATTGTGTTCGCGCTCTGGACCGCGGCATGCGGTATGGAGCCCACGGGATGCCGCTGATGGGATGCGGCGACTGGAACGACGGGATGAACCGCGTCGGTCACGCGGGGACGGGCGAGAGCGTCTGGCTGGCGTTCTTCCTCCACAACGTGCTGGACTCCTTCGCCAAACTGGCCCAGAAGCGCGGCGACCCTGCCTACGCCGAGAAATGCCACTCCGAAGCGCGCGGCTTGAGCGAGAGAATCGATGCGAATGCCTGGGACGGCCGCTGGTACTTGCGGGCCTTCTTCGATGACGGCCGGCCCCTGGGTTCGGCGCAGAACAGCCAATGCCAGATTGACCTCCTGCCGCAAGCCTGGGCGGTCCTCAGCGGGGCGGCCAATCCCGATCGGGCCAGGGGGGCACTGGAAACTTCGCTGGGACGGCTGGTCGATCCTCACGCGGCGATGATCCGCTTGTTCGAGCCGCCCTTTGACGGCGCGGAGATGGATCCCGGCTACATCCGGGGCTATATCCCCGGCATTCGGGAGAATGGCGGGCAATACACCCATGCCGCGGTCTGGGCCGTCATGGCCGTGGCCCGGCTTGGCAATGCCCAGGAGGCGTGGCGGCTGTTCTCGCTGCTCAATCCCATTCGTCATGCCGACTCGCCCGAGGGGGCATCGAAGTACAAGGTCGAGCCCTACGTGGTGGCGGCGGACGTTTATGGCGCCAAGGGGCGCCAGGGCCAGGGAGGCTGGACCTGGTACACCGGATCAGCCGGCTGGATGTATCGGCTTCTCGTCGAGGACCTGCTGGGGCTCCGGCTTGAGGTCGATACGTTGACCTTCTCGCCGCTCTTGCCCGCCGAATGGAACGAGTACACCCTGCATTACCACTACCGCAATACGTTCTACCACATTCGCGTGGTCAAGATGAGTGAAGGGGCGACACGGGTTCATCGCGTGGTTCTCGACGGCGTCGAGCAGCAAGACAGAAGCATTCACCTGGTCGATGACGGCAAGGAGCACCCAGCCCTTGTGGAGGTTGGAGATTCACCGGCGAAAACCCTCACGGAGGATGGGACGGCCTGAATGTCGCCGCCAACCCGGCCGTGCCCGCTGAAAGCGGCGGCAGTGGCGGAGCAACCGACTCGCAATGAGCGGAGGTTAGGGGTTAGAGGTTAGAGCCCTGTCACAGATGATTTGATGGGTGCCACGGCTGCGTCGTGTGCAGCCGTGCATAGCGTCGACACTGCTGCAAACATCGCAGCAGTGGCACCCGATCCATCGTTTGACGAGTAACAGAGCACTAGCCCGCATATTTCACGCAGTTTGCCCATAAATAAGTTGCCGATGTCCTAACTATTTGCTATATAAGTAGTTACCAGACCTCTTATAGGCAATTAGAAAGGCCATCGGCATGACAGACTGTACCA
>JBAZTO010000009.1:0-87504 GCA_041661865.1 Phycisphaerae bacterium
CGTGCAGGTCGTAGGTCGTGCATACTTGCACGAGGGTATTCCGCGTGCAACCAGTTGCACGCCCTACCAAAACTGTCGCAGGCGCGCGGCGGAGTTCCTACTCCGCCACGAAGATGTCCAGGACGAGCGAAAAGGAGGTGGAGTTGGAACTCCACCTCCCTAATATGCACCCGTCACTTCAAGTTCGACAGGGCCCTACCAATACTTCATCAGGGCCGCCGAGTAGAACGGTCGGCCCTGGGCGATGTACTTTCGCTCGAAGTTGGTGCCGACCAGCTCGCCGTCGCGGTCGCTCATCTTGGGCATGGGCACGCTGACGAATCCCGGCGCTTCTAGCAGGACGCGCTGCATCTGGAAGAAGTAATCCAGGTGATCGGTCACGACGACAAGCTGGCCGCCGATCCGCAGCGTCCGTCGCGCCTGGGCCAGGAAAGGCGGCTGGATCAGCCGGCGCCGGTGGTGGCGGCGCTTGGGCCAGGGGTCGGGGAAATACACGTGGATGCGCAGGAGGCTCTCGTCGGCCAGGCTGGCGGGGAAGAACTCTCCGGCGTCGGTGTGCAGCATGCGGACGTTGGCCAGGCCGGCGCGGCGGAAGCGGTCGGCGGCATAGAGACAGTAGGCACGGGCCCACTCGATGCCCAGGAAGTTGATCTCCGGCCGGGCGGCGGCGCGGGCGGCCAGGAATGTGCCCTTGCCCGTGCCGATCTCGATCTCCACCGGATGATCGTTGCCGAACATCGCCGCCAGGTCCACCGGCCCGCGCGCGACGGCCTCGTCCAGCAGCACGCCGCTGCCGTCCAACCGCTCGCTGTTTCCGTGCGACAGATGCTTGGGTGAATTCATACGCATCCCCCTAGCATAGTTGACCGGCCCCCCCAGCGACAAGGCCTCCTCCGGTTGAGTCCGCCGGCAGCGGGGCGGCATTCAAGGGATCGATGTTTTGGGGCGTTTTTCACTGGAGTCCTCGCCGCCGCCGGCCCGGCCTTGTGACGGCAAGAACCGCTTGGAAGTTTGCGCAGCAGTGGCCGGGATCGATTATTTCTCCCGTTCACCCCGTCCGATGGTCAAGCTTTGGGTGTCCAATCGCATAACTATGTATAAGCAACACTATTTGCGAAGGCGAGGTCAAAAAAACGGCCATTTTTGCCCCCACTTCATTGAACAACCTTGACACCCGCCACTTTACCGTGCTATACTCCCGTGCATTATGGCAACTGCCACACGCTCCAAGGCCACCGGGAAGTCTTCCGGTCGGAAAAAGCCGGTCCGAACGTATGATTCGGCAATTAAGTATCTTTTTGCGCAGACCGATTACGAGCAGATGCTGCGGGTCCGATACAATCGGGACACCTTCAGCCTCGATCGTATGGAGTTGCTGCTACAGAAGTTAGGTAATCCGCACAAGAAAATCCGCACGGTACACATTGCCGGAACCAAGGGCAAGGGCTCAACCGCGACGATGCTGGCCCAGATGGTCGCCGCATCGGGCTACAAGGTCGGGCTGTACACCTCTCCCCACATAAATGATGTGCGGGAGCGGATTATGATCAACGGCGAGAAGATCACGCAGTCCGCCCTGGCCAAGCTTATTTGCCGGGTCGAGCCAATTATCGAGAAGATGTCGGCCGACAAGCCGACGTTTTTCGAGATTTTCACAGCTTTGGCATTTTGCCACTACGCTAACGAGGCGGTGGATATTGCCGTCATCGAGGCGGGGCTGGGCGGTCGGCTGGACTCCACCAACGTCCTCAAGCCTGCCGTGTGCGGCCTGACCAGCATATCGCTGGACCACATGCATCAGTTGGGCAAGACCATATCGCTCATTGCCGCCGAGAAGGCCGGCATCTTCAAGACTGACGTGCCGGCGGTGTCGGTGCCCCAGGTTCCCGAGGCCAAGCGGGTGCTGAAGAAGGCGGCCAAGGAAACCGGCATCCCGTTGCTCTTCACCGGCGAGGACATCGAGTTCAGCTATCGCGTCGAGTCCAGCCGCCGTGACGGATGTCACGCGCGCATCTGCCTGACCACGCCCCGCAGCAAGTTCGAGCACCTGCCCGTTCCGCTGCTGGGCGAGCACCAGGCCCTCAATTGCGGCCTGGCGCTGGCGCTGCTGGACCAGCTCAAGGCCCAGGGCATGGAGATCAGCGACGAGAAGGCCGTCAAGGGCCTGGCGCAGGTGTACCTCCCCGGCCGGATGGAAATGCTCCGCCAGGATCCGCGGATTCTGGTCGATGGCGCCCACAATGCCGCGTCGATCCAGGCCCTGATGCGGGCCGTCGGCCAGCATATCCCGTACGATTCGATGGTGATGATCTTCGGTTGCGCCGCCGACAAGGACATCGACGGCATGATGGGCCAGATTTCCACCGGCGCCGACAAGGTCATCTTCACGCGGGCCCGCGGCAATGTCCGGGCGGCCAAGCCCGAGGACTTGGCCGAGACTTACGCCGAGCGCAGCGGCCGGGAAGCCCAGGTGGTCCAGAGCCTCGGCGATGCGATCCAGGTGGCTCAGAGCGCCGTCAGCCGGGAAGACATCATCTGTATCACCGGCTCGTTCTACCTGGTCGGCGAGGCCAAGCATCTCCTGGCCAACTGAATCAGGTCCGGCAAACGTAACTCGCATCGGCACAGGTAAGGCCCCGCGGGCTGTCCCTGTCACGCGATCAGGAGGCCTTGCGATGCCGCCCTTGCCGGTCGCTTGCCTTTCACCTCCATCAGGTTGGTCGGAGGATTTACGCCTCCAAGTGTCCCAACAGGCTCGGCACACAAAGAGAGGAAGCAGCCACGTGGGAGGGAATCGTAGCTGCTTCCTGATTTCAGGCCGGGAAAGGAGGAAACCGGCCCGAGCTGCGCTCTGATAATAGTACGGGCCGGTGCGCCAAAGGTTCGATTGGGCACCCTCCAGCGAGGCAGAATTCCTCGCCATGGGTCGGCTCGCAGGAATTCCCGCTAACGATTCTGAATGATAGGGGTTACGATGGGACACGGTTCGCCTGCTGACTTGACACCGTTCCGGGAGATAATCATGCCTATTGAAGCTGATGACAGGGCACAGTTGGTTCGCCTGGCCCGCGCCGCCGTGGAAGCCTCCGTGACCGGCTCGATGCTGCCTCGTGTCGAGGCGCTCAAGGGTCTGCTGGGTGAAAAACGCGGCTGCTTCGTCACGCTGACCAACCGCGGATCCCTTCGCGGCTGCATCGGCACCTTTCAGCCGGATCGCCCGCTGGGCGAGTTGATCGTGCACATGGGCGCCGCCGCCGCCCACGACAGCCGCTTTGCGCTCAACCCCATCACGGCCTCGGAATTGCCCCACCTGAAGGTGGAGGTCTCGGTCCTCTCGCCGCTCCGTGAGACGGCCGAGCCGGACAAGCTGGAGATCGGCAAGCACGGCATCTACATTGTCCGAGGCCGGTGGGCCGGCTGCTTCCTGCCCGAGGTGGCCACCGACATGGGCTGGTCGGCCGAGGAATTCCTCAGCCAGTGCTGCGCCGGCAAGGCGGGCCTGCCCGCCGACGCCTGGAAACAGGAAGGCACGACGGTCTACCTCTTCACCTCCGAGAAGTTCGATAGTTAGTGATTTGCCATTCGCCCAACGATGGATCGGGCGCCACTGATGCGGTGTTTGCAGCAGTGTTGACGCTATGCACGGCTGCACACGACGCAGCCGTGGCGCCATCAGATCAGATGTAACGGGCAGGCCGCATCTTACCGGGGAGTGGTGGCATTGGGCGGGCGGCGAATTATAATGCCAGCCTGACGGCATCCAAAGGAGAAGCTATGAACGTATTGCTGACGGGCGGGGCGGGATACATCGGTTCGCACGTGGTCAGGGCGCTGTCGGCGGCCGGGCATCACTGCGTGGTGTACGACAACCTGCTCAAGGGGCATGCCGAGGCGATCGAGGGCGAACTAATCGTCGCGGACGTCTCCGACGCCGAGGCGCTGGCCATCGCGATGCGCGAGCACGCCATCGACGCGGTGATTCACCTGGCCGCGTTCATTGAGGCCGGCGAATCGGTGGCCAAGCCCGAGAAGTATTTCCGCAACAACACGATCATCGGCCTGACGCTGCTGGAGGCGATGCGTCAGACCGGCGTGAGCAGACTGGTGTTTTCCTCCACGGCGGCCGTCTACGGCACGCCGCGGCGCGTGCCCATCGAGGAGGACGACCGCCTCGACCCGATCAACCCCTACGGCGCCAGCAAGCTGTGCGTGGAATTCATGCTGCGGGCCTACGCCGTCGCGTATGGCATGGGCTTTGTCGCGCTGCGGTACTTCAACGTCGCCGGGGCCGACCCGGCCGGCGATATCGGCGAGGCGCACAACCCCGAGACGCACCTGGTCCCCCAGGTGCTGGAGGTGGCGCTGGGGCAGCGGCCGACGATCAAGATCTTCGGCGAGGACTACGACACCGCCGACGGCACCTGCGTGCGCGACTACATTCACGTGGCCGACCTGGCCGCCGCGCACGTGCTGGCCCTGGGCGCCATCGAGACCGGGCTGGTGAAGGTCTACAACCTGGGCAACGGCGAGGGCTTCACGGTCAAGGAAGTCATCGAGACCTGCCGCAAAGTCACCGGCCATCCGATCCCCGCGGAGGTCACGCCGCGCCGGCCTGGCGATCCGCCGCGCCTGGTGGCCTCGTCCAAGCGGGCGGCGGCGGAACTGGGCTGGCGACCCCAGTACCCCGACCTGGCGACGATCATCGCGCATGCCTGGGCCTGGCACAAGAACCACCCAAGCGGATACGCGTGAAACAGTTCCCTCGCCCGATTACTAGCCGCGAGCGCAAAGCGAGCGGGGTATCCGTTGGGTATCGCTGTTGATCGCCGTGTTTGGCAGGAAAGCAACATTGCCATGGCGCCTGGTCCGTTCGCCGTGGCTGTTTGCCTCTTGCCTCTTGCCTCTTGCCTGTTCCCTATTCCCTCAGGGTGTTGTATAATTCGCGCGTGGCGACAGGGAGGTCGCACCTTGGCCGGCCATTCTGACATCACCGCTGACAACGCCGCGGGTTCTCTCAAGGAGATCGCCGCGGAGGTCGCCGCCCTGTCGGCCCGTTGCGACCATTCCGGACAGATGAACCCGCCCCAGTGGGCCAATGCCCTGGTGGCCTTGCGGCAGCGAATCGCCGGGCCGATTTTGCCGGCCTGGGCGGCGGGGCCAGTGGAACTCCACCTGCGGGCCCGCGCGCTGCTGCGATCCTGCTACGCTCAGTTCCGCCGCGAGGTGGTCGAGCCCACCTGCTGCTACCTTCTGTCGGCCTCGCCGGCCGGCGAAGCCTCCGCGCCGCTGACAACCTCGGCCGGCCAATGCCTGTGGCTCGAACTGTCGCCGCGGATTGCCTACCCCGTCCTGGACATGCTCCTGGGCGGCAGCGGGCGCGCCGCCGTCATCGACGGCCGGGCTTTGACGACCCTGGAGCGCCGCCTGCTGCAACGGCTGGTCGATGCCCTGGCCCAGAGGCTCTCGCTGGCCTGGCCGGACAGGCCCATCGCGTGCGCCACCGTCAGCGACGCTCACGCCGCCGCCAACATGCGCCACCTGGCCGGCGACGAGCCGGCGGCGGTGCTGGAGCTGGAACTGTCCGCCGGCGTTTTCTCCGGCACGCTCCGCCTGTGCATGCCGGCAGCCCTGCTGGAGGCGATGTTGCCGCCGGGCCAGCCCTCCGCCGCCACCAGCGACGGCCCGCTGGAAGTCTCCGCCACGGTGGCCGACATTTCGCTGCCCGGCCCCGACGTGGCCGCCCTGTGCCCCGGCGACATCCTGATCACCGAGACGCCCTCCGACGGCGACGTCGTGGTTCGCCTGGCGGGCATCCCCAAGTACACCGCGCGCCTGGGCGCCTCCAATGGCCGGCGGGCGGTGACCATCACAGGCCCGGTCAAGCCGCCGACGAAGGATGGACCCTAGGTCAGCGGGGAAGAAATGTTTGTGATGACGATTCAGAACGCTCCTGTCCACGACTTCGATCCGACGGTCCCGCTGATGTTGCTGGCCGCGCTGGTCGTGGCCACCATTTACTGGCTCTCTCGGCGAGCCCGGCGGGAGCAGGTGTTGGCGAACTGGGCCCAGGCCCATGGCCTGCGGTTCAACCACGAAAACGACGAGGACCTCCTCGGTCGCCTCCGGGACGAAGACCTCATCGATCGGTTTCTGACCTTCCAGACCTTCAGCCCGTTAGCCGGCGACGATTCCTGCTACCCCATCGGCTGGAACCCCTGCGTCAGCAACACCATTCGGGGCCGATGGGCCGGAAAGGACATCATCGCCTTCGACCTCCAGTACTCCACGGACGTTCCCGGTGCTGTCAAGGTTGACGCGGTGACCAGCAAAGACCGCATCTCGGCCGTCATGTTTCCGTGCCGCTTCCCGCTCAAGCCGCTGATGATCCGGCCTCAGTGGATGGGCGATAAGATCGCCAGGGCCTTTCGCAAGTACAATATCGAGCCCGTGAGCTTCAACAGCCGCTTCCATGTGGAGTCCTCCGACGGCCCGTGGGCCGACCAGGTGGTCCATCCGGAGATGATGGATTTTCTGATGTCGGGCCACCCATTCTGCATCGCGATGAACAGGCAGCACATAATCGTGTACCAAAACTCGTTGTTCACGGCGCGGGACCTCGAAGATGCCTGCGGAGTTGGCGCCGGCATCATCGACCGCCTGCCCGCGGAAATCACAGGGAACCAGGGCAGGGACGCGAGCTGATAGACCAACATGCTTGGCATACATGTCACATACAGTTCTCATGGTGAAATGAGCCCGGCGGGCATCCTGCTGACACTGGGCATTTTCGCCGTGGTCGGTGGCCTGGCCTTCTATTTCGCAGCCAAGCGGCGGAAGGAACTGTCAGAGTGGGCGGGGGCCAACGGCCTGACCTTCGACCCGGGCAAGGACCACCAGTTGGGCGATCGGTTCGGGCACTTCCGCGTTTTCGGCCAGGGGCGCGACCGCTACGCCTCCAACATCATGCAAGGCCGATGGGCCGGCAAGGACGTGCTGGCCTTCGACTACCACTACACCACCGGCTCGGGCAAGAGCCGCCAGACGCACACGTTTTCCGCGGTCATCCTGGTCAGCGGCGTTCCGCTCAATCCCCTGCTCATCCGGCCTGAGGGCTTCGGCGACAAGGTGGCGGAGTTCTTCGGCGCCGACGATATCGACTTCGAGTCATCGGAGTTCAGCCGCCGCTTCTTCGTCAAGTCCGGCGACCGCAAGTGGGCCTACGACGTGATTCACCCGCGGATGATGGAGTTCCTCCTGTCGGCTGGGAAGTTCCACATCGAGATGGGGCTGATCCACGTGCTGGTCTATCGAAGCGCGTGCTTCGGTCCCAGGGATTACACCGACGCCTGCCACCTGGCCGCTGGGATTCTCGACCGTCTGCCGGGCTACCTGGTCCGCCAGCAGGGCAACCTGCAGTGAAAGGAGATGCCTCGTGACGCACCCGCTGCCGCCCGATACGCTCTTCTATGCCGTGACCTTCGGCCCGTTCCTGCTGGTCATCGTGTATGTGATCGCCACGTACAACGTGCTGGTGCGGCTGCGGCAGCACTGCCGCGAGAGCTGGTCGGGCGTGGACACCGAATTGCGCCGCCGCTACGACCTGATCCCCAACCTCGTGGAGGCCGTCCGCGGCTACACCACGCATGAGCGGACCGTGCTGGAGGGCGTGGTCGAGGCCCGCAACCGCGCGGTGGCCTCCACCGGCTCGCCCGCCAGCCAGGCCAAGGATGAGAACATGCTGATCGGCTCGCTCCGCCAACTCATGGCCGTCAGCGAGCGCTACCCCGACCTCAAGGCCAGCGCCAACTTCCTCCAACTCCAGCAGGAGCTGGCCAACACCGAGGACCGCATCCAGGCAGCCCGGCGCTTCTACAACGCCAACGTCCGCGACCTCAATACGCGGACCGAGGTCTTCCCCTCCAACGCCGTCGCGCGGGCCTTTGGATTCAGCAAGGAAGAGTTCTTCGAGATCGAAGACACCGCCGCCCGCCTCGCCCCGTCGGTCAAGCTGGGATAAGCCGGGCCACAGCCCCGCAAGCAAGTGCGAAGTGCGGAGTGCGAAGCAAGGCAGGCGACGGCCTCGCACAAGTAAGTGCGATCTCGGCCTTCCGCTACCTGTTTGTGCATCTCACCTTTTTGATCGCGCATATGCCCACCTGGACAATTATGGCAATCGCACTCCCTATCATCGCGGAAGTAAGCGCGAAGGCAACAAGAACAGCAACCCCATTATGCTTCTGTATCACACCAAGTCGATCAAGACACTGGACGCCATAGGCACAGGGCGAATTTAGTATCGAGACGACCGACGCGATTCTTGGCCCAACGCTCGTTTCTTGCAGAACCAAGACAATTATTACAAGCACCAGTTCAATCGCAACTCCAACGCACCCTCCCACGACACCCGCCCGCACGAATTGCCGAACCTTTGTGCGGCGTTGATTTGTAATGTTCTCACCACCCATCAATAGCCTCCATCCAGGGCGGGGCTGCTACCCCCGCAACAAGTCTCGAAATCAGCGAAAACTCATACAGATGAACGTAGATGAAGAATCTGCAAGCAGTAATCCCATCAGTTGTGTTTTTGTTTTCCTGCTATTTGCGTATCTGTGTTTATCTGCGTTTATCCCCGCTCATATTCCGTGACATTCCGCGCCGTTGGCGGCGGTGGTGGCGAAGATCGGGCAAGAGCGGCCGAAGCGGGCGGCGAAGGCCTTCTGCACCGCGGCGGTCGTTGCGGCGGCAGAGTCAGCCCTGGCCAGGATGATCGCGCAGCCGCCGAACCCGCCGCCGGTCATGCGGGCCCCAAAGACCCCCGGGCAGGACCGGGCCGAATCGACAATTGCGTCCAACTCCTCGCACGAGACCTCGTAATCCTCCCGCAGCGACGCATGCGAGCCGTACATCAGCGAGCCGAAGCTCGCAAAATCGCCGGCCTCCAGGGCCTTGCAGGCCTCCAGCGTCCGCTCGATCTCGCCGACGACGTGCCGGGCCCGCATCAGTTCCTTGCCCGCCAGCTTGCCCTCAGCGCCGGCCTGGGCGACCGACTCGGCCGAGGCGTCGCGGAGCGACTTGAGTCCCAGCCTGGCTGCGGCGGCAAAACACTCCTCGCGACGCCGCGCATAGCCGCCGTCGGAAATGGCGTGCTTGACCTGAGTGTCGGCCACCAGCAGCACGAGGCCCTCGTTGCCGAAAGGCACATGCCGCACCTGCCCGCTGCGACAGTCCAGCAGCATGGCGTGGCCGCTCCGGGCCATCACGACGATCGACTGGTCCATGATGCCGCAAGGCGCGCCCGCGAATTCATGCTCGGCCTTCTGGCAGAGCCTGGCCAGGTCGCCGTCGCTGACGGCGCCGTCCAGGCCGTTGGCGGCCAGCATCGAAAGGGCCGTGGCCACCTCCAGCGAGGCTGAGCTGCTCAGGCCTCCGCCCAGCGGCACGTCGCTGTCGAAGAGCATGTCGGCCCCGCGCAGCGTGAGGCCTCGGGCCACCAGCCCAGCCAGCACGCCGCGGCAGTAGTTGGCCCAACGGCTCTTGTCGGACGGGACGATGGGCTTGTCCAGCTCGCAGGAGACGACCGCCGGGCCGCCCTGGCAGGAAGCGACGTTGACCTGCCGGTCCTCCCGCGGGGCGTACAGCGCGATCGTCCGGCGATTGATGGCGATGGGCAGCACGAAACCGTCGTTGTAGTCGGTGTGCTCGCCGATGAGGTTGACGCGCCCCGGCGCACTGATCGCGCCGGAGGGAGACCTGTGGTAGATCGAGTCAAAACGCTTGCGGAGGCCTTGTATGTCCATCGCGGCAAGCTAACCGCCGGGCAATCGGCAGTCAAGCCGTCTCGCGGCAGCCGCCCATGACCAAATCGAACGCTTGCCCATGCCACCGGCCGCACCGACAGGCAATTAACTAGCCGCGAGCGCGAAGCGAGCGGGGTATTCGTCCAAACTGAAATACTCCGCCGGTGCCACAGCAGAGCGTGCGTGCCTGCATGGCAGGGGGATGGTTGAGATCATTGGGACAAATATCCCCCGGCGATGCCGGGGGCTTTCTCCCGGAGGCCTAGCCGCTGCCGGGAATTGTTCTCAAAATGTTCCACGTGGAACAATCAACATTTGTGCGCCAATATTGCTTGCCCTGGCCGGAGGGAAAAAAGGGAAATTTCCCGCGTTTTCATTGCGGGCGAGGGCAATCGCCCCTCTTTAGCGCGCAAAGCCCGGCGCGCGTCCCTCATTTTTCGCGTCGCGATTGTTGCGCAGCCGGTAGGGCGTGCAACTTGTTGCACGCGGAATCGTTCTACTCCCTCGTGGTCGCAAACGCCGCGACCACGCCACCCGCCGCCGGACCGACACTCGCCGGTGGCTGGTTGCACGCGGACTCGCCCACTGGCGCAGACGCGCGGCGGAGTTCCTACTCCGCCGCGAGGATGGACGAGCGAACAGGAGGTGGGGTAGGAACCCCACCTCCCTGATAGGTAGTCCCGAAGGGACGTGGGAACGTTAGCCGGGGGCGTAAGCCCCCGGAAGCGGACGCTATTGGCGACAAGCCCCGAAGGGGCGCAGGAATGATACAAACGATGGCGATTCCGACGCCCCTTCGGGGCTTTGCTCGTTAGCGATCTGTTCCGGGGGTTCCGCGGCCAACAACCGCCGCTCCACCCCCGGCTATCGTTCCGTCGGCCCTTCGGGCCTGAACAGCCGGTAGGTCCGCGTGCAACTCGTTGCACGCGGAACCACCCTCAACGGTCAATGTGGTTGCACACACCGGCAAGCACGGTGCCCGTCGCTATCGTGCGTACTCGACGCAGCGGACTTCGCGGACGAGCGTGACCTTGACCTCGCCGGGGTACTCCATCTCTTCCTCGACGCGCCGCGCGATGTCGTGGGCGATCTTGGCTGAGAGGCGGTCGTCGACGTTCTCGGCGTCGACGATGACGCGGACTTCGCGTCCGGCCTGGATGGCGTAAGCCTGCTTGACGCCCTCGAAGCTGGTGGCGATTTCCTCGAGCTTCTGGAGGCGCTGGATGTAGCGGTCGAGGCTCTCGCGGCGTGCCCCGGGGCGCGAGGCGCTGACGGCGTCGGCGGCGGCCACGATGGGGGTGTAAAGGCTCTTGGCCTCGATGTCGCCGTGGTGGGCCCCGACGGCGTTGATGACCTCTTCCCGCTCGCCGTACCGCTTGCACAGGTCGGCGCCGATCTGCGGGTGGCCGCCCTCGACCTCGTGGTCGACGGCCTTGCCGATGTCATGGAGCAGCCCGGCCCGCCGGGCCGTCTGCCCGTTAAGCCCAAGCTGTTCGGCGATGATCTGCGAGAGGTAGGCCACCTCCATGCTGTGCTTGAGCACGTTCTGGCCGTAGCTGGTGCGGAAGTGCAGCCGACCCAGCAGCTCCGAGAGCTTGCTGTGCAGGCCACGAATGTTGGCCTCGATGCAGGCCTGCTTGCCGTACTCGGTGATCTGCTTGGCGACCTCTTTCTCGGCGCTGGCGACGATCTCCTCGATGCGCGTGGGGTGAATGCGGCCGTCCTGGATCAGCCTCTCCAGCGAGCGGCGGGCGATTTCGCGGCGGACCGGGTCAAAGCCCGAAACCACCACCACGCCGGGCGTATCGTCCACGATGACGTCCACGCCGGTGGCCTTCTCGAACGCGCGGATGTTCCGCCCCTCGCGCCCAATGACGCGGCCTTTCATGTCGTCCGACGGGATGTCCACCGTGGAAACGGTCGAATCGCAGGTGTGCTCGGCGGCATAACGCTGGATGGCGGAGATAACGACCTCGCGGGCCTGGGCCTCGGCTGTCTCGCGGGCCTCCTCCATCTTCCGCTCGATGAGCTTGGCTGACTCGACCTCCATGTCCTTCTCGATCTTGTCCAGCAGGATCGCCCGGGCCTCGTCCATCGACAGGTTGGCCACCTTCAGCAGTTGGGTCTTCTGCTGGGCGATCAAGTCGTTGTACTGCCGATCCTTGGCGACCAGGCCCTTTTCGCGCTCGGACAGGGCCTTCTCGGCCGTATCGAGCAGCCGCTCCTTGGTGTTGATGGTATCGAGCTTCTGGTCGAGCATGTCCTCGCGCTTGGCGACGCGTTTTTCTTCGGCGCGAAGCTCGGTTCGGGTATTCTCGGTGTCGGAGTCGAACTTTTCGCGCCGACGTATAACCTCAGCATTAGCTTCGGCTTCGGCCTGGGCCAGTATTTTCTGGGCCTGGGCCTCGGCTGCGGCGCGGATGGCCTGCATTTCCTTCTCGGACGCCGCTCGCCGGCTGCGGTTAAGCAGCCAGAATACCCAGGCGACGATCAACACGGCCAGAATCGACCCGGCGAACGCGACGGCAATCCACATTCCGGGATTCTCTGGGCTAACATGGGTGGCAAGACCATAATGGCACACTCCTATCAAAGGGCAGCGACAAGATCGCGGGAGAGTGCACGAGGCAAGCAGGCAAGCAGCCGGGGGCGTGCGGAACTCAAGATGCCCGCACGGGCTCTGAGGGTCGGCCATTCACGATCAAGCCACAGCGAGGTTCCCCCCGGCGACCACGCGGGTGGCCCGGAGGGTCAATAGCCCATAACAGGCTGTTTCCTCGATAGTTATGAGATCCACCTCAACGGCACGCAGACCCACCGGACTCTGCCCGGTTGGGCACAGCCCAAGCCGTTGGAACATCTGGAACGTCACACTTCGCTGGCTCATGTGAATATATGACCCAAAGGGGCCTCGCCCGTCCCAAAGGAGGGCGAATAATCAGCGGTCGTCGCTACGGCGTCCTTTTTTGAAGTTTTGTTCCCGGTCAAAAACCCCGGGCGACGCCGCAACACGCAAGCCGCCGGCCCAAACTCATCGCTCGGCGGCTGAACGCTGGCTGCTGGACGGCCTGCTTGTTAATCACCCGCGGCCGTCGTTACCAATATCCCTGAAGGCATCGGCCTTGTTGTTACAAGGCCAATACTATCATCTTATTGGATATTAACTTCCCGACGAAAGTCGGTCAAGTGGAATAAGAGACAATTGTGTTTCCGCGTACAATGTTATACATAAGATACAGGACGCCGTCGCCCGTGACGGTATGAACGATTATGGAAAAAGCATTTCATCTTATTCTGGCCTCTGCCTCCCCGCGACGGCGACAATTGCTGGCCGCGGCCGGTGTTCCTTTTGAGGTCATCGTTCCCAATATCCCCGAGCCCGACGACGTGATGAACCACCTCCCTCCCGGCCAGCAGGCGGAGAGCCTGGCCTACTTCAAGGCCCGCGAGGTCTGGGACCAGCATCCCACCCGGTGGGTGCTGGGGGCCGACACCATCGTCGCGCTGGGCAACCAGGTGCTGGGCAAGCCGAGAGATGAAGCCCACGCCCGGCAGATGCTCTCGTTGCTGTCGGGCAGTCGCCACGCGGTCATCACCGGCGTGACGCTGCTGGGGCCCCTCGGGCGGCGTCTGATCGCTTCCGACGTCACCTACATCACCATGAAGAAGATGAGCCCGGCCGACATCGACGCCTACATCGCCTCGCGCGAGTGGGTGGGCAAGGCCGGCGCTTACGCCATCCAGGAAACCGCCGACCGCTACATCGAGAAGGTCGATGGCAGCTTCACCAACGTCGTGGGCCTGCCGATGGAACTTCTGATGCGGATGATCGACGAGGTTCGCCAGTCATGACGGCCTGGCGGCGGGGTGTTGCGCCGATGGCGCTGGCCATGACCTTCCTGGCCGCGGCGAGTGGAACCCTGGCCGGCTGCCATGAGGCCCGCTCGGTTTCCCCCGACCGCATTTCAGCCGTTTCCATCAACGGCCACACCTGGAAGGTGGAACTGGCCCTGACCGCCGAGCAGCAGTACCGCGGGCTTTCGGGGCGGCACTCGCTGGCGCCCGACGCGGGCATGCTCTTTGTCTTCCCCGAGCCCATCGTGGCCGACTTCTGCATGCGCGACTGCCACATCCCGCTGGACGTGGCCTTCATCGATGGCGCCTCGCGCGTGGTGCGAACCTGCACCATGCAGGTTGAGGGCGACCGGGTTGGCAGAATCGCCTACAGCTCCGGCAAACCCGTCAAGTACGTCCTGGAGACCGCCGCCGGTTCCTTGGGCCAAGCCGGCGTTAAACCCGGTGACGTGGTGATGTTGCTGACGGAGGCGCCGGAAAAAAGGCGGCCGTAGGCCCGGCGACGGCGCCACAGACCCCTGCCCGCCGGGTGTTTCGCTCCGCATTCTTCCTTACCCGCTTCCTAAATATCCTTCCCTCCGGTGTCGATGACCCTATAGGGACTGAGAAACTATCTCCGAACGTAGCATGGGCATCTTGCCCATGAGTCTCACGGGCGTCCCGCCCGTGCCACGGGGTTTGAGATAGTGACTAACCACGGTTCAATTTGAACGAGCCGAACAAGAACATGGACATCGAGACCGCTCTAACGACTCGGCTGAAGGTCCTGTTTCTGGGCGAGGGGCCCCCCGCGGCCAACGTGTTGGCGGCGGTGGGCAGTCGCTGGGAGCTGGTTCCCGCGCGCCCGGATCGGCCGCTGTGCCCGCAGCTTAGCCACGCGGGCCTGGCCATCATCTGCCCAGGCCCGTGGGCCAACGATCCGCACCGGCTTTGCGGCATCCTGGAGGAGTTGGATCGCTCCTCGGCCATCGCCCTGCTGCTCATGCCCGCCGACGCGCACCTGGGGCTGTCGGTCCTGGCCAAGCGGCGGGGGCAGTTTATCTGTGTCAGCCGCGACGCCTCGGTGGCGGAGTTGTCGGCCAAGCTGTCGGCCGCCACGGCGCTCCAGCCGGCCATCAGCAGCCTCCAGGGCGAGATCCTGGCCGCCCGCAAGGTCGAGGGCGAAGGCGTCAGCGCGTTCGAGGAACTCGACGAGGAGCTTCGCCTGGCCGCCCGGCTCCAGCGGGACTTTCTGCCCCGCCGCCTGCCCGACGGGGACGGCCTGCAATTCGCCGCCCTGTTTCGTCCCGTCGGCTGGGTCAGCGGCGACATCTACGACGTCCAGCGGCTCGACGAGACGCACGTCGGTTTCTACATCGCCGACGCCGTCGGCCACGGGCTCTCGGCCGCCCTGCTGACGATGTTCATCAAGAAGGCGATGCTGACCAAGCGGATCATCGGCAACAGTTACCAGATCGTCTCGCCGCATACGGCCCTGACCGAGCTGAACATCGACATCTGCGAGCAGAACCTCTCTGCCAGCCAATTCTGCACCGCCGCCTACTGCGTTCTGGACCGGGCCACCCTGAAGCTCCAGTACGCCCGGGCCGGCCATCCCGAGCCGGTCATCCTCCGGGCCGACGGAACGGTGGTAACCCTGGCCGCGCGCGGCAGCCTGCTGGGCGTTTTCCCCAACGAGGAATACGAGCCTGGCGCCATACAGCTTTTGAGCGGTGATCGCGTGATCCTCTACACCGACGGCCTGGAGGCGCTGCTGGCTGCCCCCGGCGACCGACGCGGGCCTGACGTGCCGCAAATCCTCAGCCAGTGGGCCCAGCTCCCCCGCGGCGAAATGCTCTTCCACATCAACGAACTGGTGGATTCAACCTCAAACTCCGCCCAGCAGGACGACGTGACCGTGCTGGTGATGGACGTGCAGAGAGACTGAAAGGCTCCGTCACTTCCGCCTTCTCAGCATCGTCACGCCGGCCAGGGCAAGCAGCGACAGGCTCGCCGGTTCGGGAACTGGCGTGAACCCATCCGGCAGCGACGATCCGTCGGACTCATCGGGCGGGGAGGCCAACAGGGATTCAACCGAGCCTACGGCCAGGCTGAACGTGATGGTGCCGCTGGTGTAGAGCGAGTTGGCGTCGTAGGTCAGCCCGGCGATCTCGTTGAGGATGTCGAACGTACCAATCGGCGTTGCCGACCAGTTGAACAGTTGGAATGTCAGGCCGTCCAGCGCGTTGGCGTCCGCGCCGGAGAAATCCAGCGCCAGCGTGCCATCCAACGAAGCTACCAGATTCGGGTCGAACGAGATCGTCGATCCCCACGTCTCATCGGCAAAGACCAACCGAAGCGTCGCATTGGCGTCCATGGTCATGGCCGTGTTGACCGTGATGGCCGTGGCGTGGTCGCGAATCACCAGTTCCTCGCCGGCAGCAAGATTCAGGCCGTTGATCGTGCCGTTGGCCAGGATGGTATTGGCCGTCGAGGCTGCGCCGCTCACATCGGCCCCGGTGGAACCTCGCAGGTCAGAGCGGTCCAGCGTGGCACTGCCGAAGTTGGCGCCGGTCAGCGTGGCGCCGGCAAGGTTCGCCCCGATCAGACGGGCGCTGGTCAGATTCGCCGCCGCGAGGTTGGCGTCGGTCAACGTGCTGGCGTTGAACGTGGCGACGGAGAGATTCTTGCCCGAGAAGTCCCAGGCCGCCATGTTGTTCTGGGAAAGGCCAACGCCCACCAGTGTCCCGTCGGTATAGCTGGCGGTGGAGTAAAGCTGTTCCTTGGTGAAACCGGTCGATGTCGTGTTGCCGAAGTTCGCCCCGGCGATCACGGCCGAGGCGAGGTTGGCGTCGGTCAGCGTCGCATGGGAGATATTGACGCCGGTCAGATCGGCGCCGGCCAGGTTGGCTTGGGTCAGGTTCGCATCGCTAAGGTTGGCCCCGGTCAGCGTGCTGGCGCTGAATGTGGCGTTGGAGAGATCCTTGCCCGAGAAGTTCCAGACTGCCATGTTGTTCTGGGACAGGCCGACCCCCGCCAGCGTCCCGCCGGTATAGCTGGCGGTGGAGTAGAGCTGTTCCTTGGTAAAACCGGTCGAGGTCGTGTTGCTGAAGTTCGCCCCGGCGATCACGGCCGCCGCGAGGTTGGCGTCGGTTAGCATCGCATGGAGGACGTTGGCGTTGGTCAGATTGGCCCCGCTCAGGTTGGCCTGGCTGAAGTTGGCGTCAGTCAACGTGCTGGCGACAAAGCTGCCGCCCGAGAGGTTCTTGCCCGCGAAATCCCATTCGGTCAGCCTGTTGTGCGAGAGATCGACGCCGGTCAGCGTTCCCCCGGCGTAGCTGGCGGTGGAGTAAAGCTGTTCCTTGGTGAAGTTCTTGGCCGTCGTGTTGTCGAAGTTCGCGCCGGTGATCACGGCGCCGGCGAAGTTGGCGTCTTCCAGCCTCGTACGGGCAAAGCTGGCGTCCGTCAGGTTCTGGCTCGCGAAGTTCCAGCCAAACATGTTGCTATCGGAGAAGTTCGTGCCCGTCAGCGTTCCGCCGGTGTAGCTGGCGGTGGAGTAAAGCTGTTCCTTGGTAAAGCCCTTGGCCGTCGCGCCGCTGAAGTTCCCGCCGGCGATCATGGCCGAGGCGAAATTGGCATCGGTCAGGGTGGCCTGGGAGAAGTTGGCGTCGGTCAAGTCCTGATTCGCGAAGCTCCAGCCGGCCAGGTTGTTTTCGGCAAAGTTCGTGCCGGCCAGGGCCCCGCTGTTGTAACTGGCGGTGGAGTAGAGTTGTTCCTTGGTGAAACCGGTCGAGGTCGTGCCTTGCAGATTAGCGCCTGTGATGACGGCCGCGGCGAGGTTGGCGTCGGTCAGCGTCGCCCCGGAGAGATTGGCGTCGGCCAGGTTGGCCTGGGCCAGGTTTGTCTCGGCCATCTGGGCCCCGGCCAGGTTCGAGCCGGCCAGGTTGGCGTCCTTCAGCGGGGTGTCGATGAAGCTGGCGTAGTTGAGATCCTTGCCGGCCAGGTTCCAGCCGGTCATGTCCTGGCCGATCATGGTGATGCGGGCCAGCGAGCCGCCGGTGTAGCTGGCGGTGGAGTAGAACTGCGCGCTGGTCAGGGCATTGAATCTTCCGGTGTAAAACCGGGCCCCGTCGATGGTGGCGTTGGCCAGGTTGGCGTCCTTGAGCGAGAGTTGGTAGAAGCTGGCATTGCTCAGGTTCGCATCGACCAGCGAGGCGCCGCTGAGCGAGCCGTGGTCGAAGTTGGCGCCGTTCAGGTCGGCCCCGCGGAGGTTCGCGTCCGTCAGCGCGACGTGATCGAAAGTGACGGCACTGAGGTTCGCCTCGGCCAGGTTGGCCCCGGCCAGCGAGGTATTGGAGAACCGCGAGCCGCCAGAGAGGTCCGAACCGCTCAGGTCAACGTTCTGTAGCGAGGAATTACTGATCTGCACACCGTGGAGAATCGCCCTGGAAATATCGGCGCCGCCGAAGACGACGTGGTCGAAGCTGGCCGAGGTGAAGTCGGCCTGGCTGAGGTCGGCGCCCTTGAAGGTGACGTTCAGCAGGTTTGCGTCGGTAAATATGGCCTGGTGAAGATCGGCGTTGTTCAACGAGGCGTAGGATAGGCTGGCGCCGCTCAAGTCCGCCAGGGCCATGTTGGCATCTCTGAGCGAGGTGTAGGACAAGGTGGCACTGCTCAAGTCCGCCAGCGAAAGGTTGGCGCCCGTCAGGGTCGTGTGGTCGAAGCTGGCGCCATCCAGAGTCGCCGTGCCGAGGTTGGCCCCTTCCAGCATGGCGTGGTCGAAGGTCGCGCCGCTCAGCGCCTTGCCCGACAGATCCCAGCCGGCCATGTTGCAGTAGCTGAAGTTCGTTCCGCTGAGTTCATTGGTCTGGTAGCTGGCGGTGGAATAAAATTGTTCCTGGGTGAATCCGCGGGAAGTGGTTGATTGCAGGTTCGCGCCGGCGATGGTGGCGTCGGTGAGGTCGGCGTCGGAGAGCTTTGCCCTGGAGAGGTTGGCGCCGGTGAGGTCGGCCTGGGTCAAATCCGCGCCGGTGAGCTTGGCCCGGCTGAGGTTGGCGTCGGTCAGATCCGTCCCAGCCAGGTCGGCATTGTTCAGTTTGGCGCTTTGGAGGCTGGCGCCTGACAAATCGGATCCGCTGAAGTCGGCCTGGCTCAGCGAGGCGTTGGTAAAGCTGGCGTTGGTGAGCGTCGCGTTGCTCAGGTCGGTGTTCCTCATCACGCTGTTGATGAAACTGGCGCCGCTGAGGTCCGCGCCGCTGAGGTTCCAGCCCGTGAGATTGCACTCGCTCAGATTGAGCGCGCCCAAAGCCCTGCTCGCGTCCTGATAGGTGGCTGACGAGTACAGTTGCTCCCGGGTGAAACCGTGAGAGGTCGCGGCGTAGAGATTGGCGTCTGTAATGTTGGAGCCTGTGAAATTGGCGCCTCGCAGTGAGCAATCCACGAAACTGACGCCGCTCATGTTTGAATCCTGAAGGTTCGCCTTTCTCAGGGAGGTATCCAGGAAACTGGCCCCGCTGAGATCGGCGCCCTGCAAGTCCGCCTTCGCCAGCGAACATCGATCGAATGTCGCACTGATCAGCTTGGCGTCGGTCAGATCAGCCCCCCGCAACGAACTGTCAGAAAAGTTGGCGAAAGAAACGTCGGCCTGGCTCAAATCGGCGTCCTTCAGCCGCGTGTGATCGAAGGTGGCAAGAAACATCTCGGCCGAAGAGAGGTTGGCGTCCCGCATGTCGGCGTAACCGAAGCTCGCCGCGGCCATCTCCATGCCCCCGAAATTCCAGCCGACCAGACGGCAGTAATCCAGGTTGATCGACCCGAGGGCCTTGTCCTGGTAGCTGGCGGTGGAATAGAACTGTTCCTCCGTCAGGCCCCATCGGGTGGCGTACTGCAGATTCGCATTGACCATGTTGGCGTCGGTCAGGTTGACATTCCGCAGCGAACTGTGAAAAAAGGTGGCGGAGTCCAGGTTGGCCCCGGTCAGATCCGCGCCGCGCAGCGAGGTCTGGTAGAAGGTGACGTTGGCAAGGTCAGCGCCGAGAAGGTCAGCTTTCTTGAGCGAACTGTAATAGAAGGTCGAATCGGACAGGGTCGCCCCGCTCAAGCCGGCGTTTCTCAGGGAGCTGTGGAAAAAGGAGGAGGTATTGAGGTCCATGGACCACAGGGCCGCGTCGCGAAGGCTCTTGTGGCGAACCACCATGCCCGGCTGGGCCACCAGGTTGCGCGTGCCCCGGATCGGGCGGAGCGTGTACCTGTTGAGGATCTCGCCACTGGCAGGGGTCATCGTCGCGGCCAGCAGCGCCAAACCCACCAGGACTCCCAGCGCGTGGCCGCTTCCTCGAGACATCATCGTGCCGGACATCCACTTCCTCCTGGCGCCTTCGCAGGCCCGCCAACGCCTCAGATGCACACCGAAACAGTCAGATCGCAGCCTCCGAAGTGAGAGCCATTGTAACCGATCCTCTCGAATTGGTCAAGCCCTTGCCAATCCGAGCGTTAGCTTCAGGGAGCATACAATACGCTTTTTGCCCGTGTCGGCAGCGTGTTGCGAAAACTGGGGTTATGGCAGCCGCTGTCAGAGGTGGCGGCTGCGGGCGATGGATATGACCAGCCAGAACCCAAGGATCGCCGCAGCCAGGTAGCCCATGCCTCCCAGCGTCTGGTAGGCCAGCAGCCCCAGGACGATGCCCTTTTGGGCCACCAGGAAGCTCGATCCGATGAGCAGGCCCGTGATGATGAGGGCGAAACTGATGCGGTTGGAACTCTTGTCCATCGTGTGGACAAGGTCGTCCAGATGCTCGTGCTGAATGTGCATCTGGAACTGCCCGCGCTTGATCTTGTTGATAATAGTGGCCAGGTCGTCGGGGAAATTGGCCACCAGTTCGGCACTGTCGCGGAGGACGCGCTGGCTCATGTGGAGTACGTTCCGCGGGTCCAGTTGCTCCAGGCTCAGACGCCGCGCGTAAGGCCGAAGGTGCTCGATAATCACGAAGGACGGGTCCAGCGTCACGGCCAGGTTCTCGATGGTCATCAGGCTCTTGAGCATCAGCGTGAACTCCGACGGCGGACGCACGCCGTGGCGTCGCATCATCTCAAAGGTCTGCCGTATGAGCGAACCGAAGGGAATCTCCGTCAGCGGCAGATTGTGGTAGGTGGCCAGGACCTCTTCGATGTCGCCGGTCAGTTCCGCCGCGTCGGTGCCCTCGGTGGAGATGCCCGTATGACGGAGGGCCTGGACGATCCTGCCGGCGTCGGCATCGACCACGGACAGCACCATCTCGCCCAGGAGCTTGCGGTTGACCTTGCTCATGCGGGCCACCTGCCCGAAGTCCAGAATGGCTACCACGTTCTCCGGCAGGATAGACAGGTTGCCCGGGTGCGGGTCGGTGTGGAAGAAGCCCAGGTCAAATATCTGGTGAAGGATGAAGGCTGCCCCGCGCTGGGCGATGATGGGGCCGTCCAGCCCTGCCGCGGCCACCGCCTCGGCGCTGGAAGGCTTGACCCCGTCGATGAACTCCATCGTCAGGACGCCGGAGGTGCAATAGCGCTCGTAAGGGATCGGGATGTGAACCGTGGGGTCTTTCTCGAAGTGACGCTGGAATTGCCGCATGTTCCGCATCTCGTTGGCCAGGTCCACTTCCTTGGAGACCGTCTCGGTGAACTCGTGGACAATGGCCACCGGGTCGATCGTGTCAGCCGGGCCCAGTGCCCCGCTGAAGAGATGGGCCAGGCCGTCGAGGATTTCGCACTCGGATCGCAGGATCTGCACCACCTTGGGTCTGCGGATCTTCACGACGACCTGCAACCCGTCGAGCGTGACGGCGCGATGGACCTGGGCGATGGACCCCGCCGCCAGCGGCACCGGGTCAAAGCTGGCGAACAGTTCACCCAGCTTGCCGCCCAGTTCCTCCTCCGCCACCGCGCGGATGGCGTCGAAATCCTCAGGCGGCACGCGGTCCTGCAAGAGTTCCAGCTCCGCGATGTAATCGGGCGGGAGAATGTCCGGCCGCGTGCTGAGGAGCTGGCCGAGCTTGATGAATGTCGGCCCCAATTCCTCCAGCGCCAAACGCAGGCGGAGGGGCCTGGATCGCTCATCGGACCGGCCGCGGCGGCGCATGACCCCCAGGCGACGAAGCCGGATGCCCACGCCCTCGGCCAGATCATCCAGGCCGTATTTCACCACCACGGCCATGATGTGGCGATAGCGCCGCAGATGCTCCATTGTGCGGTTAAAGCGGAACCTCAATGGACCTTACCTCAACGTTCCTGGTAGAGCAGTTGATCGAGCTTGACTTCGATGCGGGCCAGGTCGCTGCGGCTGGGAAGGTCCATCTTGTCCAGGGCAGCACGAAGCTGCTCGGAGACGACCTTCTCAAAATCCTTGCGGGCGCGCTCGGCGCTGTCGACCAGTTCCTTGACGAAGCCGGCCTTGCCGCTGCGTTCCGCCTGGCCGCGCTGGACGTACTCCTCGAAGATCTCCTCGGCCCGTTCGCGTGTCATGCTCATCGCTCCCAATCCCGCCAGCAGCAGCTTGTCGATACTCTCGAACATGGTGCCCGTCCTTTCCTGTTGCCTGTTCGGCTGAGGTGCTTTCCTCGCCACAACTCATTGTAGGCAAAAGAAAAGGGAGGCGAGGGAATAGGGAAGGGGCGACGTCGGCGAACAGGCTGTCCGGGTTACTCTCTATCACTCTCGGCCAAATCCGCCGGAGTTCGGGGAGGACTCGGCTTCATCGGTATTCCGGTAATCCGGTATTCCGGTTAGTATGGCGGTCATGGAAATGCCACACATTACGCGTCGCAAGACCCGCACGGTTCGCGTCGGCCCGCTGGCCATCGGCGGGGAGGCGGACATTTCGGTGCAGTCGATGACCAACACCGCCACCGCCGACGCTGCCGCCACCATCGCGCAGGTCCAGGCCCTGGCTGACGCCGGGGCCGACTTCGTGCGGGTGGCTGTGCCTACCCCCGCCGACACCGCGGCCCTGGGCGAAATCGTCCGCACCAGCCCCGTGCCCATCATCGCCGACGTACACTTCCACTTCGACCGCGCGCTGGAGGCCATCAAGGCCGGCGTGGCCAAGATCCGCCTCAACCCCGGCAACATCTCCGATCGCGGCCAGGTTCTTGCCGTCATCGCCGCGGCGGCCGACGCGGGCGTGGCCATCCGCGTGGGGGTCAACGAAGGTTCGGTGGTCGAGCGACGCGACGCCCACCAGCGCGAGGCGGACCTGTCGCGCCCGCTGGACGACCTGATGGTCGAGAAGCTCGCCGAATACCTGGAGATCTTCCAGGAAGCCGGTTTTGAGAACCTGGTCCTCTCGGCCAAGAGCCACGACGCGTACACGACCGTCTCGACCTACCGCAAGATTGCAGCCCGATGGGACTATCCGCTGCACCTGGGCGTCACGCACGCCGGCACGGCCAGCAGCGGCGCGGTCCGCTCGGCCGCCGCCCTGGGGACGCTCCTGAGCGAGGGAATCGGCGACACGCTGCGGATTTCCTTCGCCGGCGACCCGGTGCCCGAGGTGACGGCGGCGCTGGAGCTGCTCTACAGCCTCCGCCTCCGCCGGCGGAAGGGCGTGGAACTCATCGCCTGCCCCACCTGCGGCCGCGTGCAGATGGACATCGCCCCCATCGTCGAGCAGGTACACAAGGCCCTGGCCGGTCTGGAGGCGCCCATCACGGTGGCCGTCATGGGCTGCGTGGTCAACGGGCCTGGCGAGGCTGCCAGCGCCGACCTGGCCATCTGCGCCGGGGCGGGCAAGGCCATCCTCTACCGCCGCGGAAAGGCCATCGCCACCCTCCCGGCCGACAAGATCGTCGAGAGCCTCGTCACCGAGGCGCGCCGAATGGCCGAGGAAATCAGGAACAGAAATCACAAAAGACACTAAGAAGCTATCTCAAAACCAAGTAGCACGGGCGTCTCGCCCGTGAGTATCATGGCCATCTTGGCCATGTTCTCCGTGACTTGCACGGGCGGGACGCCCGTGATACTCATGGGCAAGATGCCCATGCTACGTTTTGTTAGAGTCCCTAAGACCACAAAGAGCACCAAGAGAAGAATCGAATCATTCAGAGTGTGCTTCTTCGCTTCGAGCTTTCCCTGAAGATTCTCTGTGTTCTTCGTGTCCTTTGCGACCTTCGTGAGCTTTGTGACTGCTGTTGAAGCTAGGCCAGGTATCGCGGATCATCCTTGGTGAAGGGTTTGATCTCGGCGGCCAGCTTCTCGTAGCCGTCGCGGCCCATGAGGGCGAAGGTGGCCTGCTTGCCCAACTCCACCGCCGGCTGGTCGTAGGCGTTGATGTCCAGCAACTCGCCCATCAGCGAGGTGGTGAACTCGTAGAGGAAGATGAACTCGCCCACCGATTGCGGCGTGATGGAGTTGAACTTCAGTGTCAGGCTCGGCCGGCCCGAAACGACCATCGCGTATTCCGTGGCGATCTTCTCGGCGTTGAGCAGCTTGGAGAGCTTGGCCTTCCGCAGGTAGGCCATGCCGGGAACGTCGGCGAAGGCGTCGGGCACGCGGACCTCGCGCGGGTGCTTGTCGACTTCCAGGAAGATCGTCAGCTTGTCGTTGGGGCCTTCGCGGTAGAGCTGCACCTGGCTGTGCTGGTCGGTGGTGCCCAGGGCCTTGATGGGCGTGGGCCCGGCGAAGACCTCCTTGCCCGCGCGGTTCATGCGTTTGCCCAGCGACTCAGCCCACAGTTGGCGGTACCAGTCAGCCAGCAGGTAGAGGCGGTTGGAGTAGGGCATCATCACGTGCATGACCTTGCCCTTGGCGGTCATCGCGATGTACTTGATGGCCGCCAGCATGCAGGCGGGGTTGGACTGCCAGTTGGTCTGCTCGACGCGCTCGCGCATCGCCGCGGCCCCGGCCAGCAGGGCGTCGATGTCGATGCCGCACATGGCTGCACTGAACAGGCCCACCGGCGAGAGCATGCTGAAACGCCCGCCCACATCGTCGGGCACGGCCAGCATGGCGTATCCGTCGGCCTTGGCAATGTTGTGGAGCGTGCCCTTGGCCAGGTCGGTGGTGGCGACGATGTGTTTGGCAAAGCCGTCGCCGAGCTTCTTGCGGAGCATCTCGCGGATAACCATGAACTGGCTGGCGGTCTCCGCCGTCTCGCCGCTCTTGGAAATCACGTTGAACAGCGTGGTCTTGATCCGCCGGCCGACCAGGTCCAGCGTGTCGCCCACCAGGGCCGGGTCGACGTTGTCCAGCACGAACAGCCGCGGGCCGCCCCGCTTGCGGTCGGATTGCAGGTTGTAGGTCGCCGGCTTCAGCGCCGCCTGGAGCGCAATGTTGCCCAGCGCGCTGCCGCCGATGCCCAGCACCACCAGGTCGGTGGTATTGGGGCGGCACTGCTCGGCGAGGCTCTTGACCTGCGAGAGGTAGTCCGTCCGCGTGGGCAGGTTGAAGTAGCCCAGCTTGCCGGCGCGGCACTGCTCCATCACGGCCGAGTGGGCGGCGCGGATCGCGCCGTCGATGTGGTTCAACTCGGCCTCGGTCAGCCCGTGCTCGGGGGGAATGATTTTGTCGGTGGCATTCTTCCAGTAAAGTTGGATCATGGTTCCTTATCCTTTATTTCAATTCGGCGAACGTACCTCCACACTATCGGACGGCGCGGGAAATTTCCATGACTTGTGGAACAATGGCACACGCAGAAGAAAAGAAGATTGGCGGGGATGAACACCGATAAACGCAGATCGCAGGCGTTCACAATATCCGGTCATCTGTGTTCATCTGCGTTTATCCCCGCTGGCCTTTGTCGTAATTGGCGCGATGACAGGGACTCGCCAAGGCGTCGCCGGCGTTGTATCATGGCCGCCCTTGGTAAGGAACCCGACAGGGAGAGCCATAATGCCCAGGATTCATCCCACTGCGATTGTTGACGCCAAGGCCCAACTGGCCGAGGACGTGGAAGTTGGTCCCTTTTGCATCATCGAGGGCGACGTGGTCATCGGCGCCGGAACGGTGGTGCGCGACCATGCCGTCATCCGGCGATACACCACGCTGGGCAGCGGCAACTTCGTCGATTCCTTCTGCTCGCTGGGCGGGGAACCCCAGGACTTGAAGTTTTCGCCCCAGACCGTCAGCTACGTGCGGATCGGCGACAACAACGTATTCCGCGAGGGCGTGACGATCTCCCGGGCCACCGGCGAGGGCAACGTCACGAGCATCGGCAGCAACAACTACTGGATGACCCAGGCGCACGCCGGACACAATGCCCTCGTCGAAGATGGCACTGTCTTTGGCAATAACGTTGCCCTGGCCGGGCATTCGGTCGTCCACAGCCGCGCTATTCTTTCAGCCAACTCAGCCGTGCATCAGTTCACATGGGTCGGAGAGATGGTCATGACCCAGGGCGGCGGCATGGCCACCGCACATGTGCCGCCGTATGTCATGCTGGCCAACGGAATGAACGAGGTCGTGGGCCTCAATCGCGTGGGTCTGCGGCGTGCCGCCGATATGACTGACAAGGATCGCGCCGAGATCAAGGAGGCCTTCAGGATCACCTACCGCGCGGGCCTGCCCAGAGTGAAGGCCCTGGCGGAGATGGACGCCCACAGTGAGTGGGGCCCCGCCGCGAGCCGGTTCCGTGAGTTTATCCACAAGGTCTACGTGGCGGCCAAGCCTTTCAATCGCGGCCTGGCGACCCTGAGGCTCAGGGGCCTGAGCGAGTAAGCCTGGTATAATTCCGTCATGACGGACGCGAAGGAACAACGGATCGTTCACGTTGAAGGCGACGTGCAGGGGATCGGCTTTCGCTACACCGCCTGCCGCCTTGCCGCCGGCCACGACGTCACCGGTTATGTTCGCAATCTGCCCGATGGCGGGGTCGAATGCGTGATCGAGGGCGCCGCCGGCGAGATCGACGCGCTGATCGAGGAGATCAAGTCCGCCCTGGGTTATCACATCCGGCATGTACGGCAGCAGAAGGCCCCCCACAGCGGATCGTTCTCCTCCTTCGGCGTGAAGTTTTAAGAAACTATCTCCGAACGTAGCATGGGCATCTTGCCCATGCAAATTGCGAAGAGTCTTCAGAGCACCAGGAGGTGTCTATGAATCACACAGGTCCGGTGGGAATCGTGACCGGCGCTTCCAGCGGCATCGGGATGGAGACAGCCATCGCGTTGGCTCGCAAGTCCTACGCGGTGGTGTTGGGCGCGCGGCGGGCCGACAAGCTGGCCGAGGTGGCCGGGGCCTGCGAGCGCGCCGGCGGCACGGCCCGCGCGATAGCCACCGACGTGACGCAGCGCGGGCAGGTGGAGGCCCTGGTGGCCGCGGCGGTCAGCGAATTTGGCCGCGTGGACGTGATGGTCAACAACGCCGGCGTGGGACTCTTCGAGCGCGTGCATGAGATGTCCGAGGCTGACCTGCGGGCGATCTTCGAGGTAAACTTCTTCGGCCTGTTTTACGGCTGCCAGGCGGTGGCGCCGCTGATGATGCGGCAGCGGAGCGGGCACATCTTCAACGTCTCCTCCATCATCGGCAAACGCGGCACGCCGTTCCACGGGGCCTACTGCGCGACCAAGTTCGCCGTCTGCGGGCTGTCAGACTCGATGCGCGTGGAAATGGCCCCTTACCGCGTCCGCGTGACCACGGTGCTGCCGGCCCTGACGGAGACGGAGTTCTTCCAGCAGTCCAAGCGCGGCCAGGCGGCGGGGTCGAGCTTCCAGAAGTTCAAGGGGCTTATGCCCGCCTCGACGGTGGCCCGGAAGATCGTCGCCGCGGTGGGCAAGAACCGGCCCGAGCTTGTCATCTCGCTGGGCGGCAAGGCGCTTGTGGCCCTGTCGGCCGTCTCGCCGAGACTGATCGACTGGGCAATGGGAATGTATCATGCCGACCTGATGAAACGGCTGAAGCTCGAATGATGGGGCGTGGCGCCTGCTGCCGCGCCAGCCCGCGCCAACCTGCACGCGGAGGGCCTATAATGGATTGCTGTGTAAAGAAAGGACATAACCCATGCATGTCGAGACACAATTCTCGGTCTTTCTGATCAACCGACCCGGCGTCCTGGCCGCCGTCACCGGGGCCCTGGCCAAGGCCAAGGTCAACATCATTGCGCTGACGCTGGCCGATTCCGGCGAGCACGGGACGCTGCGGCTTATCACCGACAAGCCCGACAAGGCCCGCGCCGTGCTGGGCAAGGCCCACGACTATTGGTCCGAGACCGACGTGCTGGTGATGGAACTGAAGAACCAGTCCGGCGCCTTCGCGTCCGTCGCCCAACAGTTGGCCGACGAGCACGTGGACATCAGCTACGCCTACTGCACCGGCGGCGCCAGCGGCGGGCGGACCACCGCGGTGTTCAAGGTGGCCAACCTCCTGCACGCCCAGAAGGCCCTGGATAGTTCCAAAGCCCTCGATACCTGGACCAACCCGGTGAAATCCTCCTCGCGCCGAGGACGCACGTGAGGCGGACACGTCGGCCTTGCATGCTCATCGGCTCGCGGCTTACTTAGGGGATCTAACAAAACGCCGTAGCACGGGCGTCTCGCCCGTGATACTCATGGGCAAGATGCCCATGCTACGTTTTGTTAGAGTCCCTTAACCGGATGAACCCCCTCAGTGCATTGTCCCTGCACCCATCCCAACAGTTTGGAGCGACGCGACTTATGGAGCCAGCCGGAACTGCCTGCAAGCACATAACTTACAGGCATCAAAACATCCGTCTAACGCGGGCTTTGGGCTGGCTATTTTGCGCGCGATCCGCCATAATATGTCGTTGGGTTTCGCGTGTCTCTCCCGAGGTACGAAGTAGGCGAAAAATGGCACTGTATCGGCACACAATTGGAGGCGGACGCTGATGGCCAAGGACGAGGCCGAGGTCAAAGACGCCGCGGATGCGGCGCTCTACGACGAGAGCAAGATCAAGGTGCTTCGCGGCCTGGAGGCCGTCCGCAAGCGCCCGGGCATGTACATCGGCGACACGACGCCCCGCGGCCTGCATCACCTGGTGTGGGAGATCGTCGACAACGCCATCGATGAAGCGATGGCCGGCCGATGCAGCAATATCTGCGTGACAATTCACCCCGACGGTTCCTGTAGCGTCTCGGACGACGGCGTGGGCATTCCCGTCGGTATGCACCCCACCGAGAAGGTCTCGACGCTGGAGGTGGTCTTCTGCCAGCTCCACGCGGGCGGAAAGTTCGACCACGACACGTACAAGGTTTCCGGCGGCCTGCACGGCGTGGGCGCGTCGGTGGTCAATGCGCTGAGCGAGTGGCTGGAGGTCGAGGTCTGCCGCGAGGGCACCGTCTACTCGATGGGCTTTGTTCGCGGGGTCAAGACCGGTGAGCCCGCGAAGATCGGCCTGCGCAAGAAGAGCGGCACCACCGTCGCCTTTCTGCCCGACGGGCAGATTTTTCCCGACATCAGCTTCCGCCACGAAATCCTGGCCACCCGCCTGCGCGAGCTGGCCTACCTCAACGAGGGCGTATGCATCAAGTTTACCGACCTCCGCAGCAACAAGGAGGAGGTCTATCAGTACAAGAAGGGCCTGGTCGCCTTCATCCAGCACCTCAACGAGGGCAAGCAGACGCTGCACAAGCCCATCGTCATCCACAAGGAAGACGAAGAGAGCAAGCTGGTGGCCGACCTGGTCTTCCAGTACACCGACAGCTACAGCGAGACGCTTTTCTCCTTCGCCAACAACATCAACACGCTGGAGGGCGGCACGCACCTGTCGGGCTTCCGCAGCGCGCTGACCCGCACGATCAACGCTTACGCCCGCAATGCCAAGCTCATCAAAAACGGCGACACGCCCACCGGCGACGACCTTCGCGAGGGCCTGACGGCCGTGGTTTCGGTCAAAGTGCCCGATCCGCAGTTTGAAGGCCAGACCAAGACCAAGCTGGGCAACAGCGACGTGGAAGGCTTCGTCACGCAGGTGGTGAACGACCAGTTGGGCGCCTGGATGGAAGAGCATCCCGCCGACGCCAAGCGCATCGTGACCAAGGGCACGCAGGCCATGCAGGCGCGCGAAGCGGCGCGAAAGGCCCGCGACCTGACCCGCCGCAAGGGCGCGCTGTTCAGCTCCTCCCTGCCGGGCAAGCTGGCCGATTGCCGCTCCAAGGACGTCGCCTCGACCGAACTGTTCCTGGTCGAGGGCGACAGCGCCGGCGGCCCGGCCAAGCAAGGCCGGAACTCCGCCGTCCAGGCCATCCTGCCCCTGCGAGGGAAAATCCTCAACGTCGAGAAGGCCCGCCTCGACAAGATCCTCAACTTCAACGAAATCCAGGTCATCATCTCGGCCCTGGGCTGCGGCATCGGCAACGACGAGTTCGACCTGTCCAAGCTGCGCTACGGCAAGGTCATCATCATGACCGACGCCGACGTCGACGGCAGCCACATCCGCACCCTGCTGCTGACCTTCTTCTTCCGCCACATGAAGCCGCTGATCACCGACGGCCACGTCTTCATCGCCCAGCCGCCGCTGTACCTGGTCACCCGCAAGAAGCACAAGGAATACGTGCTGGACGAGCGGCAGATGCGCGACACGCTGATCAACCTGGGCCTGGAGGGCACGACGCTGAAGGTTCGCGACGCTTCCGGCGAGACGCTCTTCGAGTTCGCCGGGGCCAGGCTCCGCGACCTGGTCGAGACCCTCGACCAACTGGCCGACAAAATCCAGATGCTCGAGCGCCGCGGCCTGAGCTTCCCCGAGCTGATGGACAGCCGCAAGGACGGCCGCCTGCCGGGCTACTGGATCCTCGTCAACGGCCGGAACGTCTTCTGCTACTCGGCCGAGGAGTACGAGCAGCAACTGCTGCTCAACGACATGCTGGCCCAGGACGACAACCTGGAGGCGGCCCAGAACGGCGAGGCCGGGCGGCAATCGGCCCATCGCATCCAGAAGCGGGCCGAGCTGCACGAGATCCGCGACATCGAGAAGCTCTTCGAGAAGGTCCGCAAGCAGGGCCTGAGCATCGAGGACTACTACATCCGGCGCGAGGAGTTCGTCACCGGCGAGAAGGCCCCCGCCAAGTACATCCTGGCCAACGAGGGCGAGGACAGCGAGTTGGAGAACGTCTCGCAGATCGCCCCGGGCATTCGCGAGATGGGCTCCAAGGACATGGAGATCAAGCGTTTCAAGGGCCTGGGCGAAATGAACGCCGACCAGCTTTGGGAAACCACGATGGACCCCACGCGGCGGGTGTTGCTCCGCGTCCGGGCCGAGGACGCCGAGGAGGCCGAACGCATGTTCACCCTGCTGATGGGCGACGACGTGGAACGCCGGCGAAACTTCATCGAGGAAAACGCCCTGGCCGTCAAGAACCTGGATGTTTGAGACCCGTGCCCGTGGTAGGGCACGCAACTTGTTGCACGCGGGATTGGCCACAATTGTAGGGCGTGCTTACCAGCACGCGAAATACCCTCGTGCAAGTATGCACGACCTACGACCGTGGTGCAGTTTTCGCCCTGTTACAAGGAGAAAGACCATGACCCGACTCAACGACTTCGCCGCCGTGGAAGCCGCCGTGCGCCAAGCCGTCGCCACGACGACCCTCAGCGATATCCACACCCACCTCTTCCCGCCCAGCCACGGCAAGTTGCTGCTGTGGGGCGTGGACGAACTGCTGACCTACCACTACCTGGTGGCCGAGCTGTTCACCGTCGCGCCGCGCGAGTGGACGCTCGAGAAGTTCTGGAAGCTGTCCAAGACCGCCCAGGCCGACCTGATCTGGGAGCACATCTTCCTCAGGCACGGCCCGCTTTCCGAGGCTGCCCGCGGCGTGCTGACCACGCTGTCGGCCCTGGGGCTGGACGTGGCCTCGCGCGACCTGGGCGCGATTCGCAAATGGTTCGCCGCCCAGAACGCCGAGGGCTACATTCGCAAGGTCTTCCAGGTGGCCAACCTCGACTACGCGATCATGACCAACAACCCCTTCATTGCCGAAGAGGCCGGCTACTGGCAGAAGAACCTGCCCAGCATGGATTGCTTCAAGACCGCCCTTCGCATCGACACGCTGATCCTGGACTGGCCCGCAGCCGCCAAGGCCATGCGCGCCGCGGGATACAAGACGGCCGCCGCCGGCGGGGCCCCCAGCTTCGCCGCGGCCCGCAAGTTCCTGACCGATTGGGCCAGGCGGCTCAAGCCCGTCTACATGGCCGCCTCGCTGCCGCCGGATTTCGCCTATCCCTCCAGGGCCATGAGTTCCAAGGTGCTGGACAAGGTCGTCATTCCCGTGGCCCAGGAACTGGGCCTGCCGGTGGCGATGATGATCGGCGTCCGCAAGAAGGTCAACCCTGCCCTGGGCGACGGCGGCGACGGCGTGGGCGTGGCCGACATGACCTCGGTGCAGTCGCTCTGCCAGAGCTATCCCAAGGCCAAGTTCATCGTCACGGTGCTGTCGCGCGTCAACCAGCATGAGCTGTGCGTGCTGGCGCGGAAGTTCGGCAACCTGCACGTCGAGGGCTGCTGGTGGTTCTGCAACAACCCCAGCATCATCGACGAGACGACGCGGATGCGAATCGAGCTGCTGGGCACGGCCTTCACCGCCCAGCACAGCGACGCCCGCGTGCTCGACCAGCTCATCTACAAGTGGGCCCACACCCGCGCGATCCTGGCCAACGTGCTGAGCGACAAGTACCGCGAGCAATTCCAGACCGGCTGGCGAACCAGCGCCGAGGAGATCCGGCGCGACGTCCGCACGCTGCTGGGCGGCTCGTTCGAGGCCTTCTGCGGGAAATAGCAGTGGCAGGGCGCGCCGCATCCGTAGGGCGTGCAACTTGTTGCACGCGGAATTGGCCGCAATTGTAGGGCGTGCTTACCAGCACGCGGAAGGCCCCCGCTCGCTTTGCGCTCGCGGCTAGTTGAAGAGGGCCACTGGAAAGAGAGAGACCGCCATGCCCGCTTCCGGCCGACAGAATACGGACCTTTCCCCGCAGGACTGCGACGTGCTGCGACGGCTGGCGTGCGAACTGGCCCAGGTCGCGCAGCAAGGCGTCCACAAGGACAAGGCGCGGCTGTGGACGGCGCTCAACGCCCTCGATCCGACCCGCCCGCTGGTGCTGATCGACCAGATACCCTGGCACGAGATGAATGTGGGCGACGAGTTGGACCTCCAATGCACCGGTCCCTGGGCGCGGCAGCATGAGCAGTCCCTGCGGCGCACGCTCTACCAGTGGCGGCACATGCCGGCAGACATGGTTGTGCCGGAATACGTATCCTGCCCGTTGGCCATCACCAACACCGGCTACGGCCTGGCCGAGGATGTGGACGTCGTCCGCACCGACCCCGCCAGCTCCGTCGTCAGCCGGCACTTTCACCGCCAGATCATCGAGCCGGCCGACATCGAAAAAATCCAGATGCCCCGCGTCAGCCTCGACCCGGCGGCGACCGACGCTCGATTCCACCGGATGCAGGAAGTCTACGCGGGCATCCTGCCGGTGCGCAAGGAGGGCATCAAGCACATCTGGTACACCCCGTGGGACGAGCTGATCCGCTGGTGGGGTGTCGAGGAAGCGATGATGGACCTGGTTCTGCGGCCGGAGATGGTCCACGAGGCCGTCGCCCGCTGCGCCGCGTCCATGAACAGCGGCCTGGACCAGATGGAAAAACTCAACCTGCTGTCGCTCGGCAACGATCACACCATCATCGGCTCGGGCGGCTACGGCTTCAGCTCGCAGTTGCCGGCGGAGGGTTTCGACCCGCGGCACGTCAGGCCCATCGACAACTGGGGATGCTCCAACGCCCAGATTTTCTCCCAGGTCTCGCCGGAGATGCACTGGGACTTCGCCCTCCGCCACGACATCCCCTGGCTGAGCCGCTGGGGGCTCAACTACTACGGCTGCTGCGAGCCGCTGCACCACAAGGTCGATATCCTGCGGCGAATCCCGCGCCTCCGAAAAATCTCCATGAGTCCGTGGATCGATGTGGACAAGGCCGTCGAAGCCGTCGGGGCCGACTTCGTCTTCAGTTGCAAGCCCAACCCGGCCATCCTCGCCGAGGACACCTGGCGTCCGCGGCAGGCAAGGGCGGAGCTTCGCGCGGTGCTGGAGAAGGCCCGCCCCTGCCGCGTGGAGATCATCCTCAAGGACATCTCGACCGTCCGCTGCCAGCCCCAGCGGCTGTGGCAGTGGCAGGAAATGGCCATGGAACTGGCCGAGCAATTCGCGCCCTGACGCCGCAGCCGTTTGCGGACAGGATCGCAACTGTAGGGCGTGCAACTTGTTGCACGCGGGACTGGCCGCAATTGTAGAGCGTGCTTACCAGCACGCGGAATCCCCTCGTGCAAGTATGCACGACCTACGCGATATTAGGGAGGTGGAGTTCCAACTCCACCTCATTTCGTTCGTCCTGGACATCCTCGCGGCGGGGTAGGAACTCCGCCGCGCGTCTGCAACGTGTTGCATGCGGAATACCCCCGCTCGCGGCTAGTCACAGTTCGACCTGCGCCTGAGGTTAGAACTCGGCCGGGAAGCCCTCTGTGGCGGCCATCTCGAAGCGGGTACAGTTGCTCAGGAAGGTCAACTTCACCACGCCGGTGGGGCCGTTGCGCTGCTTCTCGACAATCAACTCGGTCAGACCGGTGGGAGCGTAGGCGTCGTCGCCCTTGTGGTAGTAGTCCTCGCAGTGCAGCAGCGTGACCACGTCGGCGTCCTGCTCGATGGAGCCCGACTCGCGCAGGTCGCTCATTCGCGGCCGGTGGGTGGGTCGGTCGGTAGGCCCGCGGTTAAGCTGTGCGGCGCAGATGATGGGGATCTTCAACTCGCGGGCCAGTGCCTTGATGCCTCGGGAAATCTCGGTGATCTGTTCCTGCCGGCTGTCGGCCCGGCCGCTGTAGGTCATGAGCTGGAGGTAGTCCAGGAAGATGCACTTGACCTGGTGGGCCGCGGCCAGGCGGCGGGCCTTGGCGCGAAGCTGAAGGATTGTCAGCAGCGGCGAGTCGTCGATGTACATGGGCGCCTGTTCCAGGTCGCCCGCAGCCAGTTGGAGACGGGTCCAGTCTTCGGCGGAGATCATCCCGCGGCGCATCTGCCGCAGATCGTAGCGGGCGTGGCTGGCCAGCAGTCGCTGGGCCAACTGCTCCTTGGACATTTCCAGCGAGAATATCGCCACCGGGGCCTTGTCCAGCACGGCCATGTTCTCAGCCAGGTTCAGCAGCAGGCTGGTCTTGCCCATCGACGGGCGGGCAGCCAGGATAATCATGTCACCGGCCTGGAAGCCGCTGGTCATCTCGTCCAGCGGAGTGTAGCCGCTGGCCAAGCCGGTGACCATCTGGCCGTCGTTCTCCTGGAGTGATTCAAAGGTCTTCTGCAGCAGGCCTTTAATGCAGACCGCTTCGGCGCCGACGTGCTGGGAGGCGATCTCAGAGATGTGCGACTCGGCCCGATCGACCACTTCGCCCGCCTCGTCGCGGGCCTCGTACGCGTCCTGCACCATCTCGGTGCCCGCCACGATCAGTTCGCGGAGCATGGCCTTGTCGCGGACGATCCGGGCGTAGTATTCGGCGTTGGCGGCGCTGGGCACGCCCTCGGCCAGGGCGACGATGTACTCCACCCCGCCGACCTGCTCCAACTGCTTGCGGGTGGACAGTTCGTCCCGCAGCAGGACCAGGTCGATGGGCTTGCCCACCTGGCGCATGTCCACCAGCGTCTGGTAAATCAACTGGTGGGCCGGGCGATAGAAGTGGTCTGTATTGGTGATCTGGACGACAATGTCAATGCACGGGGCGTGCAGAACCATGGAGCCCAGCACGCACGCCTCGGCCTCGATGGACTGGGGCGGGACGCGCTGCAATACCGCGTTGGCGGCTGCCGCCTTGGCTCCATCAATGTTGACCTGTGCGGTCGTCATTGCCTTCCCTGGCCTCTAGTTGCCAGCCCTGCCGGGTCGGGTGTGTGCATCCCAGGTCAAACGTGGCTGCAGACACCGCAACCACGGCACCCGGCATCTGTTATCCGCCTTACTCCGCCTCGGACTGCTCAGTCGGCTGGGACGGACTCTGGGCCGTCTCCTGGCCTTCTTCACGGATCGGGACGACCCACACGTGGATCACGGACTTGATGTCCTCGCCGAACAGCAGCTCGACATCGTATTTATCCAACCGGCGAATGGGCGAGTCAAGCAGAATGTTTTCGACCTCGACGAAGAGATTCATCTCCGCCAGGGCCGCCACAAGCTGGGCCGGCCCGATCGAGCCGTAGAGGTGTCCTTCCTCGTTGGCCCGGACGGTGAGGGTGATCTCCTTGTCGCGAATGGCGGCCGCCCGGGCCTCGAGTTCGCCGCGCATCTTGGCCAGCTCTTCGAGGTACCTGGCCTTCTCGGCCTCGACAACCTTGAGGTTGCCCGCGGTGGGCTGCACGGCCAGGTGGTGAGGCAGGAGGTAGTTGCGGGCGTACCCCGCCTTGACCTCGACGACCTCGCCGATCTTGCCCAGTTTCGACACGTTTCTGCGAAGCAGCACTTTCATGCGATCTTCTCCAATTCAGTTTCACTTAGCCGCGAATTGCGCGAATGACGCGGAAGACAACCGCTCACAAGTCGCACATTTCAAGGCCTACTTCACGTTCTTCGACATCCGGCTTTCCGGTGCTACCCGGCTTGAATCCAATCAGGCCGCAGCTCGATGTTGATTCGCGCCGGCGCGGCCTGGTCTTGGCAAGCCGCTATCAGCCGACGTAGGGCATCAGCGCCAGGAACCTGGCCCGCTTGATGGCCCGCTTGCACGAGCGCTGGTGCGGGGCGCAATTGCCGCTCCGCTTGCGACTGTAGAGCTTGCCCTGCTGGGTCGTCAGCTTGCTCAGCGAGGCGATGTCCTTGTAGTCCACTTCCTTGACCTTGTCGCGGCAGAAACGGCACTTGGCCTGCTCGCGGACTCGGGTCTTCTTCTTGCGCTTTGCCGCGCCGGGCCGAGGCGGAAACTTCTTCTTTATGAACATGATTACTCTTCCTTTGTCTCTTTCCTGCCACACGCGTCAGTCATCGTGACGGGTGGCTTGGGTCACGTGTGAACAAACAAAAACATCCGTCTCAGAACGGAATGCCGTCACCGCCGCCCTCCTCCATCGGAGGGGCCGGTTCACTCATCTCGCCGCTATCGGGAGCGGCCTGCTGGGCGTGGGCCGCCGGGGCGGCGCCGCCGGGACGCGGGGCGCCGGGGGCGCCGAGGAACTGGAAGCCCTCGACCACCACGCGGTGCTTGCTCCGCTTGACGCCGTCCTTGCCTTCCCACGTGTCGTATTGCAGGCGACCTTCAACCAGCACGCTCTTGCCCTTCTGGAGGTACTGGGCGATGGTCTCGGCCTGCTTGCCGTAGGCGCGGCAGTCGATGAAGCATGTTTCCTCGCGCTGCTGGCCGTCCTGGCCGCGCCAGCGGCGGTTGACCGCCAGGCCGAACTCCGCCACCGGCATCTGCGAGGGCAGATAGCTGGTCTGCGGATCCCGCGTCAGGTTGCCTACCAAAATGATCTTGTTGTAATTGGCCATGTCTGCTCCCTAGTTGGGGGTTTGCGTCACGGCAGTTAACGGATCAGCGACGGTGCGATTAGGCCTCGCCGTTGGTCTCGCCGGCAGCTTCCTCGCCGCCCTCGGCAGCGCCGGCCGCCTCGGGGGCCGGGCCCTCGAACCGCGGCCTGAAGCCGCCGCGACCGCCACCGCCGCCACCGCGGCTGTAACGGGCATATTCGGCTTCGCTTTCGGCGGCCCGGGCCTCGGGATCAAACGCCATCGGCGGCTTGGCCGTCGAGGCCGTCTCGGTGTCGATCTCCTGCTGGGTGAGCTTCTCGCGCCGCAGAATCAGCACGCGGAGAAATCGCTCGTCCAACTGGCAGTCGTGCTCGATCTCGACGACCTTCAACGGATCGGCCTTGAAGAACGTCAGGACGTAGAGCCCGCGCTTGTGCTTGTTGATGGTGTACGTCATCCGCCGCTCGTCCCAGGCCTTGAGCATCAACACCTCGGCCTCGTAGCGGGCCAGGATGTCGCGGACCGGCTCGGAGGCCACCTGGAAATCCACGCCGGTGGTCGAGAGCACAAACATTCCTTCGTAGGACCTCTTGTTTTCCATTTTCGACTTCCGTTCTTGGCTAAGATACCTTTGCCTGTATAACTTCCCAAACTGCCCGACACATCCGCTTGCTGATCCGCGGAGTTTTCAGTCTTCCGCTTTCCGATTGTACGTGTCCATCGCCGCGGCCATGCCCTTGACGAGCCAGCATTCCACCGCCTCTTGCGCCGTCGCCACGGCCCGCTCCATCGTCTCAGCCTCGGCCCGGCCAAACGTCGTCAGCACGAAATCCACCGTCTCCATCGGCGGCGGCGGGCTTCCGATCCCGATCCGCAGCCGCGGCACATCCTCGCTGCCCAGGGCCGACAGCACGTCGGCCAGGCCCTTGTGCCCGCCGGAGGATCCCGCGGCCCGAAACCGTAGTTGTCCCGGCGGCAAGGCCAGGTCGTCCATCACCACCAACAGGTCCGACCATGCGGCCTTGAAAAAACTCATCATGCTCGCGACGGCGGCGCCCGAGCAGTTCATGAACGTATGCGGCTCGAGCATCACCACGCGTCGCACCGTTCCGCCGCCGCCAAAGCGGGCGTCGTACACCAGGCCGCCAAAGGCCTTCTTCCCGCACCCGGCCTGCCATCGCTGGGCCAAGGCGTCCACCACGACGAACCCCACGTTGTGGCGGGTTCGCTCGTATTGCCGGCCGGGGTTGCCCAAGCCGACGATGAACTTCGTTTCTGCGCTGTCGCTTTCCTGCACGGGACCTTCTTGTGGCACAGGCCTCGGCCGGCCCGCGATTCCTCAAGCCCGGCCATTTCGGCGGGCAGGGCGGCCTTACTTCTTGGCCGCCTCTTCGCCTTCGCCTTCTTCTTCCTTCTTGGCGCCGATGACTTCCGGCTCGCCCGCGGCAGCAGCCTCGGCCGGGGCGGCAACTTCCACCTCGGCGATGACGCTGCACGTGGCGACGATCGCTTCGGCGTCGCTCAGCAGTTTCATGCCCGCCGCCAGCGGCAGGTCGCGCATGTGCAGCACGTCGTTGACCTTCATCTCGGCGATCGAGATGCGGATGTCGTCGGGGATGTCGCGCACGGCGCACTCGATGGAGGCCGTCGCGTTGATCTGCTGGACCACGCCGCCCTCGGCCGCCCCGGCGGCCACGCCGCGGAGCACGATCGGCACGGTCACCTTGACGCGCTCGTCGAGGCTGACGCGGGCCAGGTCCACGTGCAGAATGTCGTTGCCCATCGCGTCGTACTGCACATCCTTGAGCAGGGCGTTTTCCTTCTGCCCCTCGATATCCAGTTCCAGCCACCGCTCGCGATGGGCCAGGGCCACCGCCAGGTCGTGCTGGTTGACCGTCAGGGCCACCGTTGCCTGCTTATGACCGTAGAGGATCGCGGGAATCTCGCCGCCCTTCCGTAGGGGCTTGACCCGCCGGGTGCCGATCTCGCTGCGCTTACGTGCCTTCAACACTGCCATTTTCTCATCTCCTGGGCCGCCTCCAAGAACACCGCCTCATTGCGGCGTCTGATGGGCAACCATTTTTCTTTCATAGGGCAGGCCACGCCCGCCCGCCGGACCTTAACCGCGCTGGCCCGCCGCGCCCCGGCCGCCCTCGGCCGAGAACAGGCTGCTGACAGACTCGTCATTGTGTATCCGGTGAATGGCCTCGCCAATCAACTCAGCCACGCTGAGAATCCTGAGCTTGCCGTCTTCCTGGATCTTCTGGGACGGAGCGGGAATGCTGTCGGTGACGACGACCTCGTCGATGGGCGCCTCTTTGATCCGCGCGATGGCCGGCCCGGCCAGCACCGCGTGCGTGGCGCCGACATAGATGGCCCGCGAACCCAGCTCCTTGCACAGCTTGGCCGCACCGCAGACCGTGCCGGCCGTGGTAATCATGTCGTCCATCATCAGCACCGTCTTGCCGCGGACGTCGCCGATCATGTGGCCCACTTCCACTTCGCTGCCGTTGACGCGGCGCTTGTCCACGATCGCCAGCTCCCCGCCCAGCCGCTCGGCGTACATCCGGGCGCGCTTGGTGTTTCCCACGTCGGGGCTCACCAGCACCAGATCCTGCATCTTCCGCTGGAGCCAGTACTGGCTGAGTACCGGCTCGGCGTAGAGGTTGTCCACCGGGATGTCGAAGAAGCCCTGGATCTGCGCGGCGTGCAGGTCCACCGTCAGGACGCGGTCGGCCCCGGCGGTGGTGATCATGTTGGCCACCATCTTGGCCGTGATGGGCACGCGACCCTCGTCCTTGCGGTCCTGGCGGGCATAGCCGAAGTACGGCATGACGGCGGTGATTCGCTCGGCCGAGGCGCGACGGGCGGAGTCGATGAAGATCAGCAACTCCATCAGCGTCTCGTTGACCGGGTAACAGGTGGGCTGAATGATGAACACGTCACGCCCGCGAACGTCTTCTTCGAGCTTGACCAGCAGTTCGCCGTCGGGGAAGGGAGAAATCTTGACGGCCCCCAGCGGGATGCCCAGGTAATCGCTGACCTTCTGGGCCAGGGGCATGTTGGCGCGTCCGCTGAAGAGCTTGAGGTGGGCCATCATTTCCGGCCTCCCTGGCAGCACGAGCAACCTTGACGGCGCTGCATGATGCCTTCGACTTCTGCCAGTTGTTCGAGCGTGTTGATGCTCAGGACTTCCTCGGCGGGCACAGCCGCCACGGCGGCCAGTTTTTTGCCGTCGGCCTTGAGCAGGGACAGGGCATCGGTCAGATAATACTCGCCCTTGGCGTTGTTGTTGGTCAGCCGCGCGGCCACATCCCGCAGGGCCGCCGCGTCGAAGCAGTACACCGAAACGTTGACTTCCTTGATCTGCCGCTGGGCCGGGCTGGCGTCGAGGTATTCGACGATGCCCGACAGCTCGCCCGCCGCATCGCGAACGACGCGCCCGTAAGCGGCGGGATCCTCGAGAACGCTGGTGGCCAGGGTGCAGGCAGCCTGGGTTTCAAGGTGGGTTTGCAGCAGTTTCTTGAGGGTCGCGGGCCTGAGCAGCGGGCCGTCGCCGGCCAGCACCAGCACCGGGCCGGACAACCCGGCCAGTTCGTCCTTGCACACCATCACGGCGTGGCCGGTGCCAAGCTGCGGCTCCTGGATGACCCAGCGGGCCTTGCCGTCAAGACCGGCAAAGGCTGCCTTGACCATCTCGCTGCGGTGGCCGATGACGCCGATGAGCCGATCGCAGCCGGCCTGGAGGCAGGCGTCGAAAACATAGGCCAGCATCGGGCGCCCGCAGACGTTGTGCAGGACCTTGGGCAGGTCCGACTTCATCCGCGTGCCTTTTCCGGCGGCCAAGATGATCGCTGCTACTGACACGGTTCTTCCTACGATAGCCGGCTGCTACGACATCCAAACATGGCGACGACAGCGCCGGCAGTTGACAAGCTATTCTTACCCGGCCAGGACTCGAACCTGGAATAGAAGGACCAAAACCTTCTGTGTTGCCAATTACACCACCGGGTAATGGTTCAAGGACGGCCGCGCGTTGGCGTCGCGTTTGTTGCGGCTGCCCAATACTGCGTGTCGCGGCAGGGGACCCGTCCGGAAGCCTGAGCGATCGGCCGCGACCTCGATCGCCCATTCCTGGGAATACCGGCTGAAATCAGCCGCCCAGGGCGCCCCGTGCGGACGGAAGACGCCAACTAAGTCCGGCAATCTTACCGACACGCCCCGGGACTGTCAAGACGGCTCCCAAGAAGTTTTTTTGGCCTGACGGCACGCTTTAGAGTCTATCCGAATAACCCCTCGTCGGCCCGAGACCGAGCGAGGAAGACGTGGGCAAGGAAGGCGAAGCAGCCAGCCCCGTAGGGCTTGCGATGCAGCCTGACGCCGACCACGGCTTCCGCAGCCGGTCGAAGCCAGAGGGTTATTCGGATAGGCTCTAAGGCAAATGTTTTTGATTGCGGATGCAAATGTGGTATAATTCCTAAATAGGAGCAAGGTGAGACGCATGGCGATTTTGTCGTCCCAACAAATCGACAGCCACTTGGCCTGCTTCGCCGAGACGCTTCGTCGCCTGGGCCTGAAGGTCACCCATCAGAGGATGGAGATCTACAAGGAAGTGGCGAGCAATTCCCACCACCCCGACGCCGAAACGGTCTACAAGGCCGTCAAGTCCCGCGTCCCAGCCGTTTCGCTCGATACCGTCTACCGCACCCTCTGCCTGCTGGAAAAAGAGGACATTCTACACCGCATAGAGACATCCAGTGATCGGGCCCGCTTCGATGCCGACACAAGCCAACACTACCACTTCATCTGCAATAACTGTAGTCGCATCATAGACTTCCAGAGTACGGAGCTGAACGAGATCCAGCTTCCCCAGTCGCTCGAAGTCCTTGGCGAGGTACGATCCTACCACGTCCTGGCCAGGGGGATTTGCGCCAAATGCACCGGCACGACCGCCCACGCCGAGGCATAATGACCACTTTTTGTAGTTTTTTTAGGCCTATTTTAAGAAAAGTTCTTATCTCCATAAAGTTACTAGGTTATAATGAGTCAGCAAGAGGACATCAGCCAAGGACAGCCCAGAGCGGCCTTCGATGCATGGCCGCGAAAGGAGTAAGGGATTATGAAGCGGCTGAGAGTACTTCTGGATGTTGACAGCCAAGTCGATTTCTTTGAAGGGGGCCGGCGAAGCGGCGGGGAATCAGCCACGGTGGCCCATAACATCCGACGTCTTTTCGGCTGGGCCGACCTCCAGTGCGTCCCGGTGATCAGCACGATCCTCCGCGTGCGGCCTTGCGAGATGGTCTTCATGGGCGGCGCCCCCTATTGCGTCGAAGACACCGACGGGGAGCACAAGCTGCCCGGCACGCTTCTGTCTCCGTTCCTCAACATGGGCCTTCGCAATACCACCGACGTGCCCCTGCGGCTGTTCCGCCAATACCGGCAGGTGCTCTTCGAGAAGCGCGTGACGGACATGTTCACGCACGTGGCCTTTGAGCGCCTGGTCACCAGCCTGCGCCCGGCGACCTTCATTATCTGCGGGGCGGACCTGGAGCGCGGGGTGCTTCAGGCGGCCTTGGGGCTGCGGCATCGAGGCAGCCGCGTGATCGTGGCCCGCGACGCGGTCGTCACCGGCGGCGGCCCAGCCGGCGAGATGGCCTGGCGGCGCATGGAGGCCAAGGGCGTCACCTTCCTCAGCACTCAGCAAATCGCGACAGCATTTGGCCAGGAGCCGGCAGAACACTTCCACCCGCAGCCCATCGCCGTGCCGGCCGGGCCGGCGGTGAAAATGATCGGATAATCCTGGGCAGGCGGCCTCCAGAGGGCACAGGCTGGCGCGCGGCTGCGACAGCCAGTGTGCCGCTTGCCCCGCAGATGCAGCGGACACCCCCGCGCCGATCGAGGTGTTTCGGAAGCCACGGCGCGAGGAGGCAATCGGGCAACCCAATTCATCGGGCTGCCCGATTCCTTTGGAGATCTGAACCCTACCGGGTTTTGGATATTCTTCCGCGTCTATGGTTCGGCTAGAATATCGCTCATGAGAAAGTCAGGGATAGCGATCGCTCTGGCCGTTGTCATGCTCTCGTGTTCGCCGGCCTACGCCGACAGTGGGACGCCTATCATGTTCGCCGGTTTGTTCCATTTGTGCTTGGCGAACATCGCTATCGCATTCGTCGAGGCCCTGCTCCTGCGATGGCTATTCAAGGTTTCGCTGCGGCGGACTTGGAAGGTGATGTTAGTCGCGAATTTCTTCTCGACACTGGTCGGGCTCTTAGTGTTTCCCCTGCTTCACTATCACATTCGGCCGTGGATCGTCGGCGACGAACCGCTGTATCGAATCACGCGAATGATACCCATCATGATTGGCTTGAGCTACCTGGGAACGATCTTATTGGAGTGGCCCTTCGTGGCGCTCGCCATGAAGGGGCTCCCCAAACGGCTATCAAAATCGCTGGTGGGATCTGTGGCGGCTCAGACGACATCCTATGTTCTGCTCATCCCCTTTTACTACGCTGCCAGTTCAGTCCTTCCCGGAGTAACACTGGACCGCCAACTCGTCCCGCAAACCTCGAATGATGTGACGATCTGGTACAGCGATCCCAGTGATCGCTGCCTGTATTCGATTGGGGTCAATGGAAACAACCGGCAAAGGATCATGCCGTTACCCTTGCCGAATGGCCAGATTTCGGCATTTGTGGAGCTAACGCTCGTCAAGGAACAGGAAACCAATAAGTGGGACTTGTTCTTTGGCGACAAATTGCTCATGAAGGAGCTGGCGGTGGGACTCCCAGACCCGGATAGCATAAGGTCGGGACAACGATTCCGCCGCGACAACCGGTCTTCGTTCGGCAGCACACCGCATCGCCCAGCAAACTATCTTGCTGACCAAGCCGATCAACATAAGTGGAAGGTATGGGGGGATTGGTGGTATGGCCTGAGGGTGAACCACAATCGCACTGGCGTGGATATTCCTTTTGAGGGCCCCTGGTTCGTGGACTACGTCACGGTGGTTCCAGGCGACCGTGTAGTGTTCGGGTTTGCAAACCAAATCGTCCTCTTGCGCATGGACACGTTTCAAATGGGCCTAATCACATTTGGCACTCAACCAATAGCGTTGCCGAATTGTTATGTGAACCACCGCGCCCAGCCTGCTACGGCACAGTCTATGCTCGCGTCGCAGGATCCCTAATCCTTGCCCAACCCAACTCGATTTTGGTGGCTGACGTACCGGGTTTGAAAGATAGCATCGGGCTCAGAACTTGCCGTACTTATGCGCCTCGTCGTACATGGCCAGGATGTTCTCGATGGGGGTGCAGGCCTGGATATTGTGGCAGGGGGCCAGGATGAATCCGGTGCGGTCGCCGGCCAGCACGTCGATAAGGTGGCGGACCTCGGCCCGCACATCGTCGGGGGTTCCAAAGGGCAGCGTCTGCTGGTTGTCCACGCCGCCGTGGAAGCACAGCCGCGAGCCGAAATCACGCTTGAGGCCCTCGATCTCCATGCCCGGGCAGCGCCACTGGATGGGGTTGAGCACGTCAATGCCCACTTCCAGCAGGTCGGGGATGAAGTCCCGCATGGCCCCGTCGTCGTGGTGGAACACCTTGACGCCGAACTCGTGGGCCAGGGCTGCGAAACGCGCCACGTGCGGCTTGTAGAACTCGCGGAAGGTTTCCAGGCTGATCATGGGCCCGGTCTGCATGCCGTAGTCGTCGGTCACCTGCGTGATGTCGATGAGCCCGTCGGCGGCTTCAAAGATGCGGCGGTGATGGTCGTACATGAAGTCGGACAGGCGGCCGAGGAAGTGCCGCGTGAAGTCCGGATCGAGCAGCGGGTCCATGAGCATCTGCTCCAGGCCGCGGAGGTACAGGTGATAGGTGAAGGGGGCCATGTAGCCGCAGGAGACGACCTGGGTCTTGTGGAGCTCTGCCGCCTGGGCGGCGAGCTGGGAATAGTCAAACCACTCCGCCTTCGGCCAGTTGAACCGCTCCAGGTCGTCGATGCTCGTAGCGTCGGCCAGCGGGTAGAAGCACTGCTCGTAGTATAGGCCCGTGGCGTACTGGATGGGGCGGGTGCGGGTGCCCCATATTCCAGAGTAATAGGCAATGCCGTAGTTGTCTCCCGATGGCAAGGCCGGCCCGGTGTAACGCGGCCCGACGCCGTGGATGCCGTCGATGTGCAGGGCTGAGTAGGCGGCCTGATTGCTGCCGAATCGCTCGTGCAGCTTCTGCCAGACCTCGCCGACCGCCCAGATGTCCGTCGGAACGCGGTCAACTTCCCGGTGTTCAATCGCCGCCAGTATCCGCTCGCGTGAATTCATTCGTCGTCTCCTGTCAGAGGCGATTCTACCACGCGAGAGAGTCCGCTGGCCACGCTGAGGATTCGCTGAGGATTCGGGTGGATTGACGCGGCCGCACGCGCCGCGACCGTTCTAGGCCACGGCCCTGCACGTCAGGCACGGCTGCACACAACGCAGCCGTGGCACCTATCGCCAAGCGCTCGCCACACAGGCAAGACGCCTGCGTCTACACCTTTTCCCGCGGCTGGTAGTGCGTATGGAGCAGGTGGTGGCTCTTTTCGCCCAGCGGGACGCCCAGGAACTCTTTGTAGAGCTGCTGGACGGCAGGGTTTTCGTGGCTCTTGCGGAGCTTCTTGCCCTCGTCCTCGCTGTAGATGGCCGCGATGCGGGCCTTGCGGACCTCGTTGGTGGTCATGCGCGGCTGGCCGCCGCCACCGATGCACCCGCCCGGGCAGGTCATCACCTCGATGAAGTGGTATTGGGCCTGGCCCGCGCGAATCCGCTGGATGAGGCTGTTGGCGTTGCCCAGCCCGTGGGCGACGGCGATGTTGGCCGTCACGCCTTCCAGGAAGGACCAGGCCGGCAGCGCGCCTTCAATCTTGATCGAGGCCTCCTTCACGCCCTGGAGTCCCTCGATGGGCTTGACGTGCAGGTTCTCGAAGGGCAGCTCGCGGCCCGTGACGATTTCGTAGGCCGTGCGGAGCGCCGCTTCCATCACCCCGCCGGTGTTGGCGAAAATGTCGGCTGCGCCGGAGGACAGTCCCAGCGGGGCGTCCATCTCGCCGTCGCTCAGGCCGGTGAAGTCGATGCCCGCCTGGCGGATCATCCGCCCCAGTTCGCGCGTCGTGAGCACCACGTCCACGTCGCGCGCGCCGCTGGAGTTCATCTCCGGCCGGGCCGCCTCGAACTTCTTGGCCGTGCAGGGCATGATCGAAACCACGAACATGTCCTGGGGCTTCTTGCCGATCTTCTCGGCGTAATACGTCTTGGCAATGGCGCCGAACATCTGCTGGGGACTCTTGCAGGTCGAGAGGTTTTCCAGCATGTCGGGGTAGAAGTGCTCCATGAACTTGATCCAGCCCGGCGAGCAACTGGTGGACATCGGCAGGGCCACCGGCTCCTTGTCCACGATCGCCCGCTTGAGCCGCATGAGCAGCTCGGTGCCCTCTTCCAGGATCGTCAGGTCGGCGGTGAAGTTGGTGTCGAAGACCGCCTTGAAGCCCAGCTTCCGCAGGGCCGTGACCATCTTGCCCGTCACGAGCGTGCCGGGCGGATAGCCGAAGCACTCGCCCAGGGCCGCACGGATGGCCGGCGCGGTCTGCACGACGACGTGCTTGGTGGGGTCTTCCAGGGCCTTCCAGACCTCGTCGATCTGGTCGTTCTCGCAGATGGCCCCGACAGGACAGACCGCGGCGCACTGGCCGCACTGCACGCAGACCATGTCGTCCAGTTCGCCGCAGAAGGCTGGGCCCACGATCGTCTTGAAGCCGCGGCTCTGGGGGAACAGCGCCCCGACGCCCTGGACCTCGCCGCAGACCGTCACGCAGCGGCGGCACAGGATGCACTTCTCGGAGTTGCGGACCAGGGCCGGCGTGGACGTATCCTTGGGCCGGTGGGATTTTTCGCCGGCGTAGCGGACTTCGCGAACGCCCATCTCGGTGGCGATCTTTTGCAGCTCGCAATCCTCGCCGCGCGGGCAGGTCTGGCAGTCGCCCTCGTGCTCGCTCAGCAGCAGTTCCACCACGGTGCGTCGGCTCTCGCGGACGCGGGCGGTATTGGTGTGGACGACCATGTTATCCGCAACCGGCATAGCGCAGGAGGCCACCAGCGTGCGGGAGCCCTTGACCTCCACCAGGCACACGCGGCAGGCACCGACGCAGTGGCTGTCCTTGAGATAGCACAGGGTCGGGATCCGCAGGCCGATCGAGCGGGCGGCTTCGAGGATGCTCGTGCCGGCAGGGACTTCCAGCTTGGTGTCGTCTATTGTCAGCGTTACCATTGCATGCAACTCCTGTACGTAGCGTTCTGTCATCAGTCCGTAGGGCGTGCTTACCAGCACGCGGAACGGTTCTATTGTCGTGCAGGTATGCACGACCTACCGGGTGGTCCATGGCCACCCCGATTTCCTACTTCTTCTGAGGGCACTTGGCCCCCTGGCCGTTGCCGGCATGGTCCTGGCGGAAGTCGCAGCGGAGGCAGCGGCTGGCCTCGCGGCAGGCGACCGCTTCCGACCAGGGCAGTTCCACTTCCTGGAAATTGTTCCGCCGCTTCCAGACCGGCAGCAGATCCATCTTCGCCCGGCCGGCCTGCACCGGCTCGGCATCGGGATTAAAGGCTGTGTCCACCACCTTGACCTGGCGCCAGAAGGCGTGCTCGGCGCCGGTCAGGAAGGCGTCGATGCCCACCGCGGCCCGCTCGCCGGCAGAGATGGCCTCGACCACGGAAGCCGGGCCCAGGACGGCGTCGCCGCCGGCAAAGATCCACGGCACGGCGGTCTGTCCGTTGAGCGGGTTGGCGTCCATGAAGCCGCTGCGGTTGAAGGCCAGGTCCAGGCCCTCAAACATGTCGCCCACCAGCAGCGTCTGGCCGGTGGCGGCGATGACCTGGTCGCAGTGGACCGCAAAATCCTCGCCACCCTGGACGGGGCGCCGCCGGCCGCTGCGGTCGAAGTCGCCCAGCACCATGCGCCGGCACGAAACGCCGGTGACCTTGCCGTCTTCCGACAGGACCTTCACCGGGGCCACCAGGGTCTCCAGGCGAATGCCCTCATGCTCGGCCTCTTCGACTTCCTCGGCGTAGGCGGGCATTTCCGCGCGGGTGCGGCGATAGAGCACCGTCACGCTGCGGGCGCCTAGGCGGATGGCGCTGCGGGCGGCGTCGATGGCGGCATTGCCGCCGCCGATGACCACCACGTCCTTGCCCACCGGCACCGAGCCGCGGATGTTGTACTCGCGGAGGAAGGCCAGCGCGTCGCTGACGCCCTGGCAGTCCTCGCCCTCGATGCCCAGCTTCAGGCCGCGAGGAGCGCCGATGCCGACGAACACCGCCTCGGCCCCTTCGCGCCGCAGATCGGGGATCGTGAAATCCCGGCCCAGGCGCATGTCCGTATCGATGCTCACGCCAAGGCGCTCGATCATGCGGATTTCGCGGGCCAGTTCTTCGCGCGGCAGACGGTAGGCTGGAATGGCCTGCATCAGCATGCCGCCCGGTCGGGGCTCGGCCTCCAGCACGCGAGGCTTGTAGCCCAGGCGGGCCAGGAAGTACGCGCAGGCCAACCCAGCCGGGCCGGCGCCGATGATGCTGATCTTGCGGGCCGCGTTGGCCTCGTTTTCGCGAATCTCGGGAAGCTGTACGGTCACTTCCTGCTCGGCCATGAATCGCTTCAGGCCGCGGATGGACAGCGGAGCGTCCATGTCGGCGCGGCGACACTTGTCCTCGCAGGTGTGGAAGCACACGCGGGCGCAGACACTGGCGAACGGGTTGCGTTCACGGTGCAGCTTGAGGGCCTCGGCGTAGCGGCGCTCGCCGACCAGCGAGACGAAGCCCGGCACATGCACGCCGGCTGGGCAGGCGTTGGAGCAGGGGGCTGCCACCAGCGACGGGCACACACCGGCCGGGCAACGCCGGTCGCGGATGTGCGCCTCGTACTCGCCGCGGAAGTGGCGGATGGTCGACAGCACCGGGTTGGGCGCCGTCTGCCCCAGCCCGCACAGGGCCGTATCCTTGATCTTGGTGCCCAGGTCGATGAGGCGCTCGATGTCGCCTTCCTTTCCCTGGCCGCTGCAGATGCGCTCGACAATCTCCAGCATGCGCTTGGTGCCCACGCGGCAGGGCGTACACTTGCCGCAGGATTCGTCCTGGACGAACTCCAGGAAGAACCGCGCCACGTCCACCATGCAACTGTCCTCGTCCATGACGATCAGGCCGCCGGAGCCCATGATCGCGCCGAGCTCCTGGAGCGACTCGTAATCCACCGGAACGTTGAGGTGCTCCTTGGGAATGCACCCGCCGGAGGGCCCGCCCATCTGGGCGGCCTTGAAACGCTTGCCGCCGGGAATGCCCCCGCCGATGTCGTAAATGATCTCGCCCAGCGGCATGCCGATGGGAACCTCGACCAGGCCGGTGTTGACCACCGCGCCGGCCAGGGCGAAGACCTTGGTGCCTTTGCTCTTTTCGGTGCCCAGGCCCGCGAAGAAACCCGCGCCCTGGTTGATGATCACCGGCACCGAGGCGAAAGTCTCGACGTTGTTGAGGCAACTGGGCATGCCCCACAGGCCCTTGTTGGCCGGGAAGGGCGGGCGCGGGCGCGGCTCGCCGCGGTTGCCCTCGATGCTGGTCATCAGGGCGGTTTCCTCGCCGCAGACAAACGCGCCGCTGCCCATGCGGATCTCGATGTCGAAGTCGAAGTTGCTGCCCATGATCCCCTTGCCCAGCAAGCCCAGGCTGCGGGCCTGCTGAAGGGCCAGCTCGAAGCGCTGGACGGCCAGCGGATACTCGGCGCGGATGTAGGCGTAGCCCTGGCTGGCGCCGATGGCGTAGGCGCCGATGGCCATGCCCTCGATGACGCTGTGGGGGTCGCCTTCCAGCACGCTGCGGTCCATGAACGCGCCGGGGTCGCCCTCGTCGCCGTTGCACAGGATGAACTTCCGCTCGCCGGTGGCCTTGCGGGTCAGGCTCCACTTCAGCGCCGTGGGGAAGCCCGCGCCGCCACGGCCGCGGAGGCCGCTCTTCTTGACCTCGTCAATGACGGCCTCGCTGGTCATGCCCGAGAGTACTTTGGCCAGCGCCGCGTAACCATCGCGGAGGATGTAGTCCTCGATCTTCAGCGGGTCGACGCTGCCGCAGTTGCGCAGGACGATCTTGACCTGCTTCTTGAAGAAGCTGACGTCGTCCATCTTGGGCTCAGCGGTCCGGCCCTGCCCGTCGCGCCGCACGAGGCGGTCGACCAGCCGGCCATTGACGATGTGCTCGCTGACGATATCGGCGGCGTCGGCCGGCGTGATGTTCTGGTAGAAGACGTTGTCGGGCTGGATGGCCGCGACAGGCCCGGCCGCACAGGGGCCCAGGCAACCGGTCTCGACGACCTTGACCTTCTCGCCCAGGCCGGCCTCGGCCAACCGCTCGCGCAGGGCCTTGCCCACCTCCAGCGCGCCGGAAGCGATGCACCCGCCGCCGGTACACAGCAGCACGCACCGGGCGGACTTGTCAGCCTTCGACTGCTCGACCAGCTTGGCCCGCAGGGTGTTGAGATCCTTGGGAGAGGCTATTTTGGTTTCCATTCTTAGGCTCACTTCTGCTCGGGCGATTTCTCGCGGTACTGAATCAGGATGTCATCGATCTTGTTGGGTTTGACGCGGTGATGCACGTCGTCGTTGATGGTAATGACCGGGGCCAGTCCGCAGGCGCCGAAGCAGCGGGCCACCTCCAGCGAGAACATGCGGTCCTCGGTGGTCTGGCCCACGTCGATGCCCAGCTTTTCCTTCATCGCGTCCAGCACGGCCTTGCCGCCGCGAACGTAGCAGGCAGTGCCCAGGCAGACGCGAATGAGGCACTTGCCGCGCGGGGTGGTGGTGAAGAAGGAGTAAAAGCCCACCACGCCGGCCACCTCGCTGTAGGACTTGTTCAGCGCCAAGGCGATGTGCTTGAGCACGTCCTTGGGCAGGTAGCCGAAGATGGCCTGGGCCTGCTGGAGCACCGGGATCAGCGCCCCTGGCTTGTCGCGATAGGCGGCCAGGAGTTCCTCCAGCCGCGCCATCAGTTCTTTTTCGTCGGCCTGGCCACAGGGACAGGGCCTGTTGTCACTGATCATGATGCTTTCCTTTGTATGGCATGTGTGTCGCGAACTTCGGATGCGCACAACCGTCCGGAACCGTCGTTCAAGCAAGGCCGTGAACATCGCAGCCGCCGGGCCGACAGGGGAACCACGGCGCCCGACCGCATGTTGTGAATAATTTCACCGCCTCGGGTATAAGAAGACACCGGCGTCGAAGGCGAATTGGACTCCCCAGGTCCCCGTCGCCTGGACGGGGCCCGCGAAGGTGTACTACCAGTCACTATTTGCCTTACGGACAACAACATACGTAACTCTCTCAAAAACTCCAATTACATCGTCAAGTCCCGGCCGCAACTGCACCTTTGTTTAATACGGCCCAGGCCGGGCGGACCGCCAATGTTCGTTATTTCTTCTCGCGAAGGTATCGGTCGATCGCCGCCGCGGCGCTCTTGCCGTCGCCCATGGCCAGGATGACGGTGGCGGCCCCGCGAACAATGTCGCCACCGGCAAAGACGCCGGGGATGTCGGTCATTCCGCTCTCGTTGATCGTGATGTAGCCCCACTTGTTGAGCTTGAGCCCTTCGGTGGACTGCGTCAGCAAGGGGTTGGCGTTGGTGCCGATGGCCACCACGACCGTGTCGCAGGGGATCTCGTAGTTGGAGCCCTCGATGGGGCGGACCTTTCGCCGGCCGTCGGGGCCCGGCTCGGTCAGTTCCATCCGCACGCATTCCATCGCGCGGACCCAGCGGTTCTCGTCGCCCAGAACGCGGACCGGCGCCACCAGCAGGTGGAACTCGATGCCCTCTTCCTTGGCGTGGTGGATTTCCTCGACGCGCGCGGGCATCTCCGCCTCGCCGCGGCGATAGACGATCATCGCGTGCTCAGCGCCCATGCGCTTGGCCGTGCGGACGCCGTCCATGGCGGTGTTGCCCCCGCCGACAACGGCCACCGCCTTGCCGCGATAGATCGGGGTATCGACCTCGGGGAAGCGGTAGGCGCCCATCAGGTTGGCGCGGGTCAGGTATTCGTTGGCCGAGTAGACGCCCTTGAGGTTCTCGCCCGGGACGTTCATGAACTGCGGCAGCCCCGCCCCGACGGCCAGGAAGACGGCGTCGTAGCCCTCGTCCTTCATCAACTCCTGGACGGTATAGGTCTTGCCGATGATGATGTTGCAGCGGATCTCCACGCCGGATCGGCGGAGGCGGTCCACTTCGGCATCGACGATGGCCTTGGGAAGGCGGAACTCCGGAATGCCGTAGACCAGCACCCCGCCAGGCCGATGAAACGCCTCGAAAACCGTCACCTTGTGGCCCATGCGCGCAAGCTGCCCCGCCGCCGTCAGACCCGCCGGGCCCGACCCGACCACCGCGACCTTGAAGCCCGTCGGCGCGATCGCGACCTGCGTCTCGCCCGCTTCCCGGTGCTTGCGGTACCAGTCGGCCACGAAACGCTCGACGTGACCCACGGCCACCGCCTGGCCGTTCTTGGCGCGGACGCACTTGCCCTCGCACTGAACTTCCTGCGGACAGACCCGCCCAGCCAACGCCGGAAGATCGTTGTCCACGTAGACCAGCTTGGCCGCCTCGGCGAAGTTGCCTTCAGCCACCAGGCCCAGGAATTCGGGAATGTTCACGCCCACCGGGCAGCCGGCCACGCAGGGGCGGTTCTTGCACTGGAGGCATCGCCTGGCCTCGGCGATGGCCATCTGCTCCTCGAAACCCAGGTTGACCTCGTTGAAGTCCTTGTTGCGGACCTGGGCGTCGCGCTGCGGCATCGCCTGACGAGGTATGGCCATTCTCTCTTTGACGGTCAACTTGTCTGACATCAGTGGCTCGCTGTCATCATCTTTCAAGAAATCACAAAGTTCACCAAGGCCACAAAGATCACGGAGAAAAACTGCAGACGACCACAGAATCTCTTTTTGCTCAACTCGTTGCGTCCTTGGTGCTCTTGGTGTCCTTCGTGGTCTTCGTGATTGTTTCTCTCGCTACTTCGCCGCCAGTTTGCACTGGTCCAAGGCGTGGCGTTCGTGCGTGCGATAGGTGGCCAGGCGGTCGGTCAGCTCGTCGAAGTCCACCAGGTGGCCGTCGAACTCCGGCCCGTCCACGCAGGCGAACTGCGTCTTGCCGCCCACCGACACGCGGCAGCCGCCGCACATGCCCGTCCCGTCGATCATGATCGGGTTGAGGCTGACGATCGTCGGCACGCCGGCGGTCTTGGTGACGTTGCAGACCGCCTTCATCATCGGCACGGGCCCGACGGCATAGACCACGCCCACGGGCGGATTGGCCCCGGCCAGCAGGTCCTTCAGTGCGTCGGTCACAAAGCCCTTGCGGCCGTAGCTGCCGTCGTCGGTGGTCACCTGCACGTCGGCGCCCAGCGACTTCATAGCCTCTTCGAGAATCACCAGCTCCCGCGTCCGCCCGCCGATGATGGCCGTCACCTTCGTGCCCGCCTCGGCCAGCGCCTTGGCGATGGGGTACACCACCGCGGTGCCCACGCCGCCGCCCACGCAGACGGCATGCTTGCAGTCGACCAGGTGCGTCGCCTTGCCCAGCGGCCCGACGATGTCGCGGATCTCCTGCCCGACGCTCAGCGCCGCCAGCATAGTGGTGCTCTTGCCGATCCGCTGGATGACCAGGCTGATGGTGCCCTTGGCTGCATCGCAGTCGGCGATGGTCAGTGGGATTCGCTCAGCCCCGTCAGCCAGGCGAACAATCACGAACTGCCCAGGCTTGCGGATTTGGGCAATGCGATCGGCTTGCACGTCCAGGCGGACAACATTTTCACTCAGGGCTGTTCGCCCAACTACGCGATGCACCGTCTACCTCGCAGTCTTTGAACCCGTCTTACAACCGCACTTGGCCCGGCGATCGGCCCTTGCTGCCGCTGGAGCGGCCTCCAAAGCCACCGCCACGACACTTTCCCGGGGGCCTTCGGGCAAGGACTCCGTCAAAACCTGCATAATATCCTTGAAATGCCTTGCTTAGGCGCGGTTGTGAAAACTATCACATCTTCGGCGTCCACAAATACATAATCTTAATTCAAGGGATCACCTGAAAGTATACAACTGCGGCGGCGAGGACTCCAATGAAAAACACCGCCAAATATCTTCCGTGGCCGAACCTTGCACGACCGGCCGGTTGGTGGTCCAATGGGCAACACTCCGTGTGGGCGAGTTGTCAGGCGTAAAGGCCACAGGCGAGGCGCCTGTGGTGCGACTCTCCCCTCGTGGGCGAGTTACCCGTATAAAGGATACGAACATGGCTTACTATCTTGGCATTGATATCGGCACGTCGGGGACCAAGGCGTTGCTGATGGACGAGAAGGCTGCGGTCCTGGCCACCGCGACGGCCGGGCATGCGATTTCGGCCCCCAGGCCGCTCTGGAGCGAACAGAACCCCGACGACTGGTGGAATGCGACCGTTGCCGCCGTGCGGCAGGTCATTGCCAAGGCCGGTATCGACGGCAAGCAGGTGCGATCGGTCGGCCTCAGCGGCCAGATGCACGGTCTGGTCATTACCGACGGCGCGGGCAAGCCGCTGCGCCCCAGCATCATCTGGAACGACCAGCGCACGGCGGAGGAAGCCGCCCTCATCGAACGCACCGTCGGCGGCAAGGCCAGGCTCATCGCCCTGTCCGGCAACGTGGCCATGACGTCCTTCACGCTGACCAAGCTGCTGTGGGTCCGCCGCCACGAAAAGCGGACCTACGACCGCATTCGCCACCTGTTGCTGCCCAAGGACTACATCCGCCTGCGGCTGACGGGCGAGTACGTCGGCGACGTCTCGGACATGTCCGGCACGCTGATGCTCGACCCGCGGAAGCGCGACTGGTCCTCGGCCATCTGCTCGAAGTTCCAGATCGACCGCGACATTCTGCCGCCGGTGGTGGAGAGCCACGAAGTCAGCGGCAAGGTGACCTCCGGCGTGGCGGAGTTGCTGGGCATCGCGGCGGGCGCGGCGGTGGTGGGCGGCGCGGGCGATCAGCCGGCCGGGGCCGTGGGCAACGGCGTCGTGGTTGATGGCCTGACCAGCGCGACCCTGGGCACCAGCGGCGTGGTGTACGTGCATTCCAGGGATTACCGCACCGACCCCCAGGGCCGGGTGCAGACCTTCTGCTCCGCCGTTGCGGGCGAATACTGCATGTTCGGCTGCATCCTGGCCGCCGGCGGCAGCCTGCAATGGTATCGCAACGTGCTGGGGCAATCCGCCGTCCAGGAGGCCCAGCGGAGCGGCGCCGACCCCTACGAAATATTGACCGCCCAGGCCGCCTCCGCGCCAGCCGGCTGCGAGGGCCTGTTCTTCCTGCCTTACCTCACCGGCGAGCGGACGCCGCACGCCGACCCCTTCGCCCGCGCCTGCTGGATCGGCATGCACAGCCGCACCACGGCGGCCGAGCTGGTCCGGTCGGTGATGGAAGGCGCGACCTTCGCCATGAACGACGCGGTCACGATTCTCCGCGACCGCGGGCTCAAAATTCGCCAGGTTCGGCTCTCGGGCGGCGGGGCGCGGAGTGCCTTCTGGCGGCAGCTCCAGGCCGACATTTACGGCACCGCCTGCGCGACGATCAACACCGAAGAAGGCCCGGCCTACGGGGCGGCCCTGCTGGCCTCGGTGGGCGCCGGGGCGTTCAAGGACATTCGCGAGGCCTGCCGCACGGGCATCTCGCTGACAGCCAGCATCAAGCCCGCCGCCAGGATGGCGCGACGATACGCCCAGTTGTACGCCCAGTACCGCCGGCTCTACCCGGCCTTGAAGGAACAGTTCGCGGCAATAACTCGACTTGGGAACCATACATGACTAGAAGTGGTTTCATAACGGGTTTTGACAATACGTCTGATTTGTAACAATCTGTTAAATAGCGAGTTAACAAGTCGCATTTTGCCATTTTGGCAGTTATGGAACCAGTTCTAGTCTGTTGAACGGGCGAACTCCTTGTCAACTGTTGATGATGTGGCTACAAAAATTCTGCAAAAAATGTGGAAACAGGACTTTCTTGTAGCTACATTTAAAGCGATGGGAAGACCGAGGAAACTGCCAGAAGAAAAGCGAGTCAAACCGTTGCGTATTCGATTGACGGACGAGGAGCGAGCCTTTATTAATGACGCCGCACATACGTTTAGTCTGGATGCTTCGGCTTGGGCGCGTTCATTGCTGCTGCGAGAGGCACGCAATGCGGTGAATCGACGCTAAAGAGAACGACTGTTTGAAACCGATAGCTTATGGGCGGGGATTAAATGGGTCAATCTATACCGACGAACGCAGATGAGTTCATCGAACAGCAGTTGGATATTCGAATTGCCGCCATCCAAACGGCTATGCAGGCGGACTGTATCGCACTCTCGGGCCCCCTATTCAATGGTGTTGATGATCTACTCCGCGAAGAAGTAGAAGGACTGAAGAAGCGAGGGAAGAAGCAGAAGCAGAAGTTAGTCGTGATATTGACCACCCCTGGCGGTTCGGTGGAGGTTACGCAGCGTATCGCTGAGACGCTACGGCAACATTATGAGACGATAGACTTTATTGTTCCGAATTCAGCCTTCTCTGCCGGAACTGTCTTGGTAATGTCCGGCGACGCTATCCACATGGATTACTACTCGCGCCTTGGCCCTATCGACCCGCAGGTGTTGAACAAGGATGGGAAGTGGGTTCCAGCGCTCGGCTACTTGGAGAAATATAAGAGCTTGGTTGGCAAAGCTGAAAAAGGGTTGTTGACGCCCGCAGAAGCTCAACTCTTGGTCGATGGTTTTGACCAAGCGGAGCTTTATCAGTATGAGCAAGCACGCGACCTGTCGGTAGCGCTGCTGAAGGAGTGGCTAGTCAAGTACAAGTTCAAAGACTGGACGTTGACAGAAACACGGAAGATGACTGTCACTCAAGCGATGAAGGAACAGCGGGCCGAAGAGATTGCCCGGCAACTTAATGAGACGGAGCGATGGCACACTCATGGCCGTGGGATCTCGCGGAAGGTTCTTGAGACAGACCTGAACCTTCGCGTCAATGATCTGGAAGCAGACGCCGCATTACACAGGAAGATAAGAAACTATCACGCACTGTTGGCAGATTACATGGTAAAGCGTCGTACCAGAGGCGTAATACATCGCCAGGCCGCTTACCAGCCATTCATGTAAGATTGGAAGAGAAACGATGACCACCAGAACCACCAGATTGGACATGGCGGAAATCTTGAAGAAGAACCCTCAGGTGGACGAGGAGACTTTGCGTCTTTATAGAGACATGTTAGTGATGCTTCGGAAGAATCGCGTTTCCCGTAAGCAGTACGACCTTGCTTCACCAGCGGACGCGGTACGTATTGTCACGGGAGAACAGGATTTGATCGATTCACGAACGATCGACCTCAGTTTCATGAATTCACGGTGAGCGTCAATGGGGCTCCTGATTGTCTTTTCAGGAGCATAGCTGCGCCCTCCCGTGTTTTATTGCCGTTCACACCTCGCGGACTCTTCAGTATCAGCGATTGTAGATATCTTCGAGGAGACTCACTCATTCTATATCTGATACCGGCCGAGAAATGCAGGCTTTACATCAAATCCGGCAGTTGCTCACCCAGCACGAGCTGGCCCCGCAGAAGCAGTACGGCCAGTGTTTCCTGATTGACCTGAACCTGATGGGCAAGCTGCTGGAGCTGGCCGATGTGCGGGGCGACTCGAACGTGCTGGAGGTCGGGCCGGGCACCGGCTCGCTGACCGAAGAACTGCTGTCCCGCGCGGGCAAGGTGGTGGCCGTCGAGATCGACCGCGGCCTGCACCGGCTGCTCAGCGAGACCCTCGGCGATCGGCCCGGCCTGAGCCTCATTCACGGCGACGTGCTGGCCGGCAAGCACGCGATCTCGCCGGAAGTTGTCGCCGCCCTGGGAACCGGGCCCGCGCAACTGGTCTCGAATCTCCCTTACAGCATCGCCACGCCGCTGATCGCCCAGTGCCTCATCGACACCTGGGGCGCCCTGCGAAAGGGCGGCGTGCGGTTCGAGCGGCTGACCTTCACCGTCCAGCGCGAAGTCTGCGACCGCCTGGCCGCCTCGGTGGACTCCGCCGACTACGGCCCGGTCAGCATCCTGGTTACCCTGCTGGGGAAAATGCGCCTGGGGCCCGTCCTGCCGCGCGAGGCGTTCTGGCCCAGCCCCAGCGTCACCAGCCGCATGGCCAGGATCGACATCGATCCCGATCTGGCGGGCAAAGTTGACGATGTCGATGCCCTGGTGGGCGTCCTTTCCGCCGCCTTTGGCCAGCGACGAAAGCAACTCGGCGCCATTGCCCGCCGCGAGGAAAGCCCCTTCCCGCCGGGAGTTTTCTCGCAGGCGCTGGCCACCGTCGGCATCGATCCGCAGCTTCGGGCCCAGGCCGTCACGCCCGAGCAGTTCCGCCTGCTGGCCAACGCGCTGGCGAAGACAGTGATATAGTGCTTTGTGACATATCATATGATGGGCGCCACGGCTGCGTCGTGTGCAGCCGTGCATAGCGACGACACTGCTGCAAACACCGCAGCAGTGGCACCCGATCCATCGTTTGACGTGTAACTTCGCGATCTCTTCTCTTCCTCAGCTTTCTCTGATGTCTCAGTGGCCGGCCTGTCCCATCCTCAAGCAGGCCACATCCTCAAGCAGGCCCTTGCCAGAGGCTGGCGCATAAACTAAAGTGTGATCAGAAGAGACCAGTGAAGGGCGAAGGTATGGCGCAGGCAAATTCGCAGGACGGGGGCGAGGTGGCAGGCAAGGGCAAGCCTTTCTTCGACCGCGCGGATGAAGTGGTGGAGACGGGAAACTGGGACTTTGCCATCGAGATGTACCTGGAGGGCATCAAGCGCGAGCCCGACAACGTTCAACGCGGCCACCAGAGGTTGTGGGAGGCTGGGCTGAAGCGCAAGTACAAGGGCGGCAAGCCCGCCAGCATGATCGAACAGCTCAAGCACCGCCCCGGCAAGGATCCGGTGACCAACCTGGTCAATGCGCAGTTCCTGATGGCCAAGGATCCCGGCGCACTGGCCCACATGGAATTGGTCCTTAAGTGCGCCCGCGCGTTGAGCCTGCCGGCGACCACCAAGTGGATCGCCGACATCATGCTGGAGTGGCAGTCCAAGGCGGTCAAGCCCCCCAAGCGCGTCCTCCTGCTGCTCATCGACGCCTACGCAGCCATCGAGGAATACCGCCTGGCCATCGAGGCCTGCCAGATCGCACTGAAGTTCTCGCCCGAAGACAACGCCCTGGTCGACATGCTCAGCGATTTCTCGGCCAAGCACACCATCAAGAAGGGCAAGTACGACCAGGAAGGCGACTTCGTCAAGGGCGTCAAGGACCTCAAGACGCAGGAGGACCTGATCCAGAAGGATTCGCTGTCGCAGTCCAAGAGTTTCCTCGAAGAACATGTGGACAAGGCCCGCGCCGACTACCTGGCCAGCCCGACGGTCATCGGCAAGATCAACATTCTGGTCGATACCCTGTTGAAGTTGGAGCGTGAGGAGGCTGAGACCGAGGCCGTCAACGTGCTGACCAAGGCCCACCAGGAGACCGGCTCCTACCAGTTCAAGAGCCGCATCGGCGACATACGCATCGCGCAGATGACGCGGAAGTACCGCAAGCTGGCAGCCGCCGGCGACAAGGAGGCCGCCATCGAGCAGGCCAAGCGGCAACTGGCCTTCGAGATCGAGGAATATTCCGAGCGCGCGGTGAACTACCCCACCGACCTGGGCCTGAAGTTCGAGCTGGGGCGGCGGCTTTTCATGGCCGGGCGCTACGACGACAGCATCGGGCTGCTTCAGCAGGCCCAGCGCGAGCCGCGCCGCCAACTCCAGGCGATGAACTACCTGGGCCAGGCCTTCGCCAAGAAGGGTTGGCTGCCCGAAGCGGCCCAGACGCTCGAGCGGGCGCTCCAGGTCGAGGGAATGACCGAGACGGCTACGTTGAACATCCGCTACAGCCTCGGCGACGTGCTGGAGCAGATGGGGGAACTCCAGCGGGCCCAGGAGCAGTTTTCCAAGGTCGCCCAGGCCGACTTCAACTTCAAAGACGTCCGCGCCCGGGTGGACGTCGTCCGCAAGAAGTTGGCCGGCGGGGGGTAATTGTCGTTGTCAGGCCGCAAAGCGACAAGAAACGACCTATCACAAAGAGCACAAAGATCACAGAGGCCACAAAGAACGGCCTGACGGAATAGTGCTCTTGCGCACCCTCGTGCCTATCAACTCTTCTTGACGTTCTCTGTGATAGTCGTAGCCGCGCTTCCGGTCTGGCCGAAAAACCTGCGCACACCCCATCGGCCATCGGCGGAAGCCCAAGGATTTTACTTGTGGCCGCTGAGCGGGGCGGTATAATCCCTCGTTCCGCCAATTGGGCGGTATTGGACCGGAAGTCACAGGAGAACGTAAGTGGCACATTCGCTTTCAGCCAAGAAACGCATTCGTCAGAACGCCAAGAGGCGGGCCATCAACCGTTGGCGCAAGGCCGGCCTGAAGGACGTGGTCAAGGGCTTCGAGGGCGCCGTCACCGCCGGCGAAACCGACAAGGCCGCCGGGCAGCTTTCCGCCGTCTACAAGAAGCTCGACCAGGTCGCAGCCTCCGGCACGATCCACAAGAACACCGCTTCCCGCCGCAAGTCGCGCCTGGCCAAGAGCCTCAACCGGCTCGCCGCGGCCAAGTAACGCCTGGGCAGGATAGCCCGCTGAATCTTCGGGCCGCTGGTCTGCGTGAACGGCGGTAGCACAGGCGTCTCGCCCGTGAAGAAAAGAAAGCGCACCGGGTATGGGTGAGCAAAGCCAAAGATTCGTCAGCCGGGCCGGGGAAAAGCTCGACGCGGCGATGGAGGCCTTTGGCCTGGACGTTCGCAGCGCGGTGTGCGCCGACTTCGGCTGCAATGTCGGGGGATTCACCGATTGCCTTCTCAAGCGCGGGGCAGCCAAGGTTTATGCCATCGACACCGGCTACGGCGCCCTGGCCTGGAAACTCCGCAAGGACAGCCGCGTGGTGGTGATGGAACGCACCAACGCCCTGTACTTCGAGCCGCCCGAGCCGGTGGATCTGGTGACCATCGACATGGCCTGGACGGTGCAGCAACTGGCCATCCCGGCGGCCAGGCGGTGGCTCAAACAATCGGGGGACTCAGCAGGCCCCGACGGCTGCGCGGAGCCCGGCGGCGGGCGAATCGTCGCGCTGCTCAAGCCGCATTACGAACTGGCCAAGATGCAGTCGCACAAGCCCGCCTCGGCCATGACGGAGGAACAGGCCCGCGGCGTCTGTTTGAACGTCTGCCAGGCCCTGGCCGCAGGGGGCTGCGTGCCCGCGGCGGTAATGCAGTCGGTGCTCATCGGCAAAGGCGGCAACTGCGAATTTCTCCTGCTCGTCTAGCCTGTCGTGCGGAGCAGCAGCTCCGTCGGATATGCTATGAGCGAGGAATCTCGGGGCCGAACGGCTCGTCGGTGTCTGAGACAATCTCCATGCACGCCGCAACGGCCAGGGGATCATACAGCGTCCCGCTCTTGCCCTGGATCTCCCCCAAGGCCGCATCCTGTCCCAGTGCCGGACGATACGGACGGTGGGACATCATGGCTTCCACCACATCAGCCACAGCGAGAATTCTTGCTTCGGGCGTGGTCTGGTCGGCTCGAAGACCCTTGGGGTAACCTGAGCCATCGGCTCGCTCATGGTGCTGTAGTACTATGGTGGCGATGGGCCAGGGGAATAGAATCTCTTTGAGGATGTCATAGCTCACGCTGACATGCGTACGAATCAACTCCTGCTCGATGGAATTGAGTCTGCCGGGCTTTGAGAGAATCTCCAAGGGCACCGCGATCTTCCCGATGTCGTGGAGGACGCCGGCAGTCTCGATCGCGTCGATCTGATATGATGGGCACTTCATCTTGGCCGCGATATTGCCGGCCAGATGTGCCACCCGCCGCTGATGCCCCGCGGTATAGGGGTCACGAATGGCTAATGTCGACTCCAGAGCCCGTATGAATGCCTGGAGCGTCGTCTTTAGTTTCTGCTGGCTCTCACGGAGTTCCCTTTTCGTTTGAAGCCCTGCGATGCGTCTGGCCAGATCCTCCGCCAGTTTCGACAGTACCGTAACCTTCCTTTCACTGAAAGCATTCACCTCTTTCGCGTAAATCATCAATGCGCCGAACGCCGGCCCGTCGCACGCCAGAGGTAGCGCGACCGATGAACGATACCCCCGGCGGACTGCCTGGTCACGCCATGGAGCCAGTTGAGGATTGGTGAGAAAATCGCGGCCAATGCAGGTGCGACCCGTTCGGATCGCTACGCCGGTGGGACCGCGGCCACGTTCGGTGTCCGCCCAGGTGATGTGGACTTTCTCCAGGTAGCCGTCTTCAAATCCCGCCGAGGCCACCGGCCGGACGCTCTTGGCCTCATCGTGCTCAGCGTAACCGACCCACGCCATCCGGTAGCCGCCTATTTCCAGGATTATTCTACAGGTTTCCTGCATCATGGTTTTCTCGTCGTCGATCCTCACCAAGACATGATGACATTCGGTGATCATCGTCAGAATCTGGTTAGCCTGTAATAGGTCGGCCTCCACACGTTTCCGTAGCCGTACCTCCCGCTGCCGTCTTCCAGGACGTGAAGCTTGATCAGTATCTCCCTTTGTCGGTTGGACTTGCTGGCGCGCGTCACCGAAAAAACCTTTGCCTGCCCCTGTCATCGACATGATGCACCTCAGAGATCCCAACCCAGCACGGAGGTTGCAGCGCATAAGTGTAGCAACCTGAGAGGCAAGGACAGGCGGAATTTGTCGTCGGTGGTTCCCTGATGATCTCTTGCTGATAACACTCCGCAATAGTCGTGCTACGCCCAGTGGTGCCTGGACCGGGCGTTTGCCGATGTACCATAGTCTTCGTTAGGCCGCCAAAGGATGGCGATTCCAAATCCACCGAATCCTCATGCAGGCCCGCCGCGCCGAGGGTATAATCCCCGCCGGAGCGTTTCAAGGAGCGGTCATGACGTTGCGTGCATGGAAGTGCGACCTCTCGCGGTGGCAGGTGGCGCCGGCCCATCCGGGCGCCGCTGAGCTTGCCCGCGGCATCGGCACCGCTCCGCTGGTCGCCCAGATCCTCTGCAATCGCAACATCACCGACATCCCGGCGGGCAAGGCCTTTCTCAATCCGCGACTGACCGACCTGCATGGGCCCGAGCTGCTCCCCGGTTGCGTCCAGGCGGCCAGGCTGGTGGCTGCGGCCGTCGCGGCCAAGAAACGCATCGTCATCTACGGCGACTACGACGTCGATGGCATGACCGCGGTGGCCATTCTCGATTCGGTCCTGGCCATGGTGGGGGCCGACGTGCATTTCTACGTCCCGCATCGGCTGGAGGAAGGTTACGGCGTCAACGATGAGGCCGTGGCCAAGCTGGCCGGTGAAGGGGCGGAGCTGCTCATCACCGTCGATTGCGGCATCAGCGCCCTCGGCCCGCTGGCTGCAGCCAAGGCGGCGGGCATGACCGTCATCGTCACCGATCACCACGGCGCCGGCTCGTCGCTGCCGGCGGTCGATGCGATTGTGCATCCGTCGCTCCCCGGCGGCGATTACCCCAACGGCGACCTGGCCGGCGCGGGGGTGGCCTTCAAGCTGGCCTGGCAAATCGCCCGGGAAATCTGCGGCGAGACGCGCGTCGATGAGGCCATGCGGCAGTTCCTGCTGGAGGCGACCTGCCTGGCGGCCCTGGGCACGGTGGCCGACGTCGTGCCGCTGGTGGGCGAGAACCGCAGCCTGGTGGTCCACGGCCTGCGCGGCCTGAGGCACACGAAACACAGCGGCCTGCGGGCCCTGCTCAAGTCGGCTGACCTGGACGGCGAGAAGCTCGACGCCTACCACGTCGGTTTCCTGCTGGCCCCGCGGCTCAACGCTTGCGGGCGGATGGGCCACGCACGACTGGCCGTCGAACTGCTGACGCGGGCGACGGCGGAGAAGTCCGAGCAGATCGCCCAATACCTCGCCCAGCAGAACACCGAGAGGCAGAAGGTCGAGCGGGCCATCACCGCCGAAGCCGTCGAGAAGGTCCAGCAGCAGGGAATGGACGGCGAGGACTGCCGCGTGATTGTCCTGGCCGACGAGAACTGGCATGGCGGGGTGATCGGCATCGTGGCGTCGCGCCTGGTGGATCGCTTCGACAAGCCCGCGATTCTGATCTCGCTCAACGGCGACGGCGGGCAGGGCAGCGGCCGAAGCATCGCGAGTTTTCACATGCGGGAGGCGCTGGAGGCCTGCTCGGCGCACCTGCGGAATTTCGGCGGGCACGCGATGGCGGGGGGGCTGAGGATCGAGCGCGAGAAGGTGGCCGACTTCGCCGCGGCGATGGGCGAGTACGCGCGGATGCACGTGTCGGTGGCCCAGTTGGCGCCGACCCTGCGCATCGACGCCGAGACGACGCTGGCGGGCCTGGGCTACAACATCGTGGAGCACCTGGATCGCCTCGCGCCGCACGGCCAGGGCAATCCGCCGCCGGCGCTGCTGATCCGGCGGTGCAAGCTGGTGGGCCAGCCGCGCCGAATGGGAAAAGGCGGTGGCGTGGTCAGCCTCGTGCTCAGCCAGGGCGGGACCACGATGCGGGCGGTGGGCTTTGGCATGGGGGAACTGGCCGACAGCCTGGCGGGGGTCAACTTCATCGACGTGGTCGCCCAGCCGGTGCTCAACCGCTTCAACGGCCGATGCAACGTCGAACTGCAAATCAAAGACCTGGCTTGGGAATAATCGCCGACAGGTGAGAGGTTAGAGGCGAGAGGTAAGGTCGGCGCCGTGGTCGCGTTTGCGACCACGAATACCGCCCGCGTGCAACAAGTTGCACGCCCTACAAACTGAACTTGATGAGGAGCCAACGGATGCAACACCCCAAGGTCGTAGTGATCGGCGCGGGCAGCCTGTTCTTCGGCCGGCAGGCGATCTGGCAGATGGTCCATTCCCCTCACCTCAACAAGGGCACGCTGGCCCTGGTGGACATCGACCCGGTGCGGCTGGACAAGATGGCCCGCCTGGCCCGCAAGGTCGTCGCGCACGCCGGGGCGCCACTGGAGATCGAGGCCTCGACCCATCACAAGGACGTGCTCAAGGGTGCGGACTTCGTGGTCCTGTCCTTCGCCAAGGACAGCGTCAGGTACCGCGGCATCGACTGCCAGGTCAGCCTCAAGTACGGCATCCGCATGTGCTCGGGCGACACGATCGGCCCCGGCGGCATTTTCCGCACGCTCCGCGAGTTCCCGGTGATCCTCCAGATCGCCCGTGACATGGAGTCGATATGCCCCGACGCCTGGGCGATCAACTACATCAACCCCACTTCCGCCCACGGCCTGGGCCTGCGGAAGTACGCGCCCGGGCTCAAGAGCTTCGCCCTCTGCGACGGCCCGCACATGCCGCACATCAAGCGGCGCTATGCCCTGCGCGGCGGCATCATCAGGAACGATGCCGAGTACACCGACGAGATCGCCGCCAAGTTCGACTACCGCGCCGCGGGTGTCAATCACTTCACCTGGCTGATCAAAGCCGAGTACGAAGGCCGCGACCTGATGAAGCCCATTGCCGAGTGGCTGCGGAACGAGGCCGCCAGCGAGACCGACGGCGGGGATACCGGGGCCAAGAAGAAGCACAACAACGCCATCGGCTACCAGCTTTACCAGATCTTCGGCATCGTGCCCACCTGCGTGGCCCATACCAAGGAATACGTGCGGTTCTGGCAGGGGCTGGGCAAGAGTCCCGAGCCGATTCCGCCCCTGGCCATCTGGGAGACGGCGGAGCGTTACAAGCGGCACGAGGACATGTGGAAGCAGGTCGATAGTTTTCTGGACGGCTCGACGCCCATCGACACTTACATGGCCACCTTCAAGCCCGACCACGCCACCGACATCATCGAGAACATCGTGGGCAGCCTGGGCAAGACCTTCTATCTCAACACCGCCAACGAGGGCTCGGTGCCCAACATGCAGCCCGGCGCTTTTCTGGAACTGCCCTGCAAGGTCGACGCCGGCGGCATCAAGGTGCTGCCGGTGGGCGAGTTTCCAGCCGGGATCCGCGGCCTACAGAACCAGGTGCTCGATGCGCACGAGCTGGCCGTCGACGCCGCCGTCAGCGGGCGCCGCGACGTGCTGCTGCAGGCCATGATGACCGACCCGATGGTCAGTTCCATCGCCGACGCCAACGCGATCATCGACGAGCTGACCGTGGCCGAGAAAGAAATGATGCCCAAAGGCCTGCTGAAGAATTAGTGCCAAGTGCGGCAGGGCTGCATGGCGTGAAATCCGGTGTCCCTGGTTTCAAGTCTTGGGCTTAACGCTACTTGCTTTGCCGGACCGCCAGGTGCGGCGTTTGCCCTGCTTCTGGAGGTCAACGACACGATGGCCGTTCTTTCCTTCGCGTTTTCGCAAGTCGGCCGCCATCGCTTCAATGTCGTATCCGAACCGCGCCGCCCATTCCTGTCGGCGTTTACGTACTTCCTCAACTATCGGGTCTTTGTACATACTCAGCCTCTTCATCGGCTGACCATGTCTACTTTCACGCCAGACATTGGCAATCCGGCGGTGGCCAAACATTATCTTATGCCGTAGCAGCTTAGGGCAAGGAGTCCCGCTTGGCCAGTTTTTTCCCGTTGTTGCCCGCGCGTCATCTCGACCGCCTCCTGGGCATAATCCAGCATGTGTCGCAGGCGGATCATGTCGTCATGCCGCGTCATATTGCACCTGGGCTTCGGCCAGCACCTGGGCACGGAAGTAGTCGCTCAGGAAGCCGGGAGTGTTCAGGTCAACCTTGCGCCCCAGTATTTCGCCAAGTTCAATCTCCATCCCGGCCAGGCGCAGCAGACCCACCCGCGCATCAGCGTCGAACTCCACCAGCACGTCCACATCGCTGGCCGGCCCGAAATCGTCGCGCAGCACAGAGCCGAACAAGGCCAGCCGACGAATGTGGTTTCGCCGGCAGAAATCCGCGACCCTCTCCTTCGGAATGTCAATGCGCGATTTTTCCATACAATTACCCTTCCTCCGTCCAGCCCACTTCGGTTTCGAGAACCTTGATCAGGGGGGCCAGTTCGTCGGTCTGAAACTCCTCAAGGGCTCTTGCGCCGAGGAACCTGCGAGCGCGCTGGGCGTGGAGGCGCATGTCCTCGCATTTGACCAGGTCGCGCCTCAGGCGATCAAGCCGCGTGCTCATAGAGCACCTCGGTGCGACGAAGCGCGAACCGGCGGAAGTACTTATTGGCCGATCGCTCAACCGATTCGCGCGTGAGAAGATCGACGGGACGAGAGAACAGGCTCTCGATCTCTTGCTGAAGGGAGACGAACTCAAGCCCAATGGCGGCGCCGGGCTCGAACGTGACCAGCATGTCCAGGTCGCTCTGCTCCTTGGCTTCCCCGGACGCGAAACTGCCGAAGGCTTCCAGCCTGGCAACGTGATACCGCCGGCAGATGCCCGCCAGACGATCCAGGTCTATTCTTAGGTCGCTCAGTTTCACGAGTCAGGCCCTTCTAAGTCAGGTCGAGGTGCCCTTCTACTGTCCCTTGCCGTTTGGTCACTCAGGCATTGTACCCGCAAGGCTTGTGTTGACAATGCCAACTTGCCCTGACTCTGGACGGGGGTGCACCGGCGGATTGTGGCAGCCTCAGGCCACCTGATGCCAGTGGGCATCCCATTCTTCCGAAGCCCACAGGCTCACCAGGGCCGCCATGGGGTCGATGTTGGCAGTGTCCCATCGCATCCCCGGGCCCTTGAGCCGTTGGCCCAGTTGTTTGCAGAAGCTTTCCATACTCCCGCTGGAGATCGGATAGCCCGCCCGCTCATAGGTCGGATAGTCCAGTCGGTCCGCCTGCCGGTCCAGGTACTTCAACAACGCCTCCAAGGCTTCTTGTCGGGCAACTTCTCCATATCGCACTCGCCGCAGGCTGTTCCACACGACCCGTCCGCCATGCTGCCGCAATTCTTCGCTGTAATGTCTGGACCAGGACTGGGCCTGGGGTGTTCCTTCCCCGAAGATCTTCCGCCCGGCGTCGTAAATGTGCTGCCGGGCATGCCAGAGATCCACGATACGCTTGGCCAGGGGCAACTGAAGCGAGATTCCCTTGTCAATCCACTCGGCCGCATCGCTGACCCAGAACAATCGGCCGGCTTGGGAAGCCCTCATCGCCACCGCAGCTTTCCGAATCCGAGGCAAGAATACCTCCGCCGTCTCCAAAGCCGCCAAGCCGTGTCGGCCTCCGCTGTGTTCAAAGCGATAAGCCTTGAGTTCTCGCCAGCCGCCTTCCCGCGTGTTGACCATCGTTCCATCGCAACTGCCGATCAAGTCGGCCTTCTCCGGCACCGCCGGCGGAAGCGGTGGATGAGCCATCACCCCCTGACCCTCCCGTAGGCACCATTGGCGAATCGTATCCGGGTCCAATTTCACTCCCAGTAGCTTATCACATGCCCGCTGGGCCTTAGCAAAACCCGCCAGGGATGTCCCCAACAGGCAGATCAACTCTCGCATCACGCCGCTGACAGACTGTCGGCATAGTGCGTCCAACGCGTGCTGGCCCTCTCGACAATCCCGACAATACCAATACGGACCCCTCAGCCGAAGATGCCCTACACTGCTGACCACACCCCGGCAGCGAACTCCCTTGTGACGCCGGCGGCCACCGCAACGAGGACAGCACCGAGATTCCCGATGTTCCAACGCCTGCTGCAATAACCGCTCAAGCAAGCGTCCCAGGAATGCCATCCCCTGCTGACGCACGCTCCGCTCCAACCCTTCGGCTCCCGCAGCGTCCACAATCCCCTCAGTCTGCTGAACCAATCCCTTGATCCACGCCTGAAGATCGTCCACAATCTCTCCGACAACCTGCATCCCTGCGTTCATGGTGGTATCTCCTTATGCCTTGCCAAAGACCATTTGGAGATACCACTACCTATTGGGGGCCCATCGCGCCACTTTTTTCCGGTGCACCCCTGGACGGGTCCGTGTAAGAATCCTGCAAGAACTTTTCGTACCCATTACGCCACGGTACACATGCCCTTCCGCAAACGGCCGCGTAAGGACGTGGTGCCCGCGGGCGGGACGGGGTTTTTGCCTCTTGCAAGGCGGGCGGGAGCGGCGTATAAAGGGCCAACCCTTTCAGGGACGATTCGCGCTCGCGCGGGAAGAAGGAGCAGACACCATGAAGGTCATCGCACAGACAGCCGCACTTCAGGAAGCCTTGGCCCTGGCCGGCAGCATCGTGGCCGCCCGAAGCCCCAAGCCCGTCCTGCAATGCATCAAACTGGTGGCCGCCAACAAGATGCTCACGCTGATGGCCACCGACATGGAGGCGGCCTGCCGCTACCAGATCGCCGCGGTGCAGGTGGAAGAGGAAGGCGAGGCCCTGGTGCCCGCTGACCGCCTGGCCGGTATCGTGCGCGAGTCGGGCGATGAGGACAGCCTGACCATCCAGACCGACAAGGAAGCCTGCGTCGTCCGCAGTGCCGCGGGCCGGTTCAAGGTCTTCGGTTTTGACCCGGGCGAGTATCCCGCGGTGGCGGAGTTCGCCGAGAAGGGCGACTTCCAGATCGCCGCCTCGGTGCTGACGGGCATGATCGGCAGGACCTTGTTTGCCACGGCCAAGGCGCACAGCCACTACGCCATCTCGGGCGTGTTGTGGGAGGCCTCGGGCAAGAAGTTGCAGATGGTGGCCACCGACGGCCATCGCCTGGCCCAGGCCAAGGGCGCGCTGCCCAAGGCCGCCGCTCGCGACGTCTCGGCCATTGTCCCAGCCAAGCTGATGAGCCTCATCCAGCGGATCGCCGGCGACGGCGAGGAGACGCTGGAGGTCAAGATCGACGAAAACCAGATCCTCATCCGCACCGCCCGCGCGGTGCTGGTCAGTTCGCTGGTTCAGGGCAACTTCCCCAAGTACGGCGACGTGATCCCCAAGGAATGCACCCGCAAGGCCAAGATCAAGACGGCCGTCTTCGAGCATCGCATCCGCCAGGCGGCGCTGCTGACCAACGAGGAATCCCGCGGCGTGCGGCTGGCTTTCTCCGCCGACCAGGTGACGCTGTCCAGCCGGGCGCCGGAGGCCGGCGAGGCAGAGGTGTCCTGCCCCATCACCTTCGAGGGCGAGGCGATGGAGATCGCCTTCAACCCCGGCTTCCTCACCGACGCCCTCCGCGTTGTGCATGCCGAGGACATCACGCTGGAGATGAACGCCTCCAACAAGCCCGCGGTACTCAAGAGCGGCAGCGACTTCCTCTACGTCCTTATGCCGGTGGACCTGGGCTAAAGGATAGTGCGAAGTGCGGAGTGCGAAGAGCACAGCAGGTCGTAGTTGATAGGGTCATAGGGAAAAAGGGGGTTGGGCCTCCCCACTCTGTTTTTGTTCTCTGCCCTTTTCCCTTTTGCCCATTCCCTATTCCCTGGTCCCTGATTCATTGAAGTTTTGGCCTTGACTGTGGCGATTCTGAGGATAGCCTACTACATCAACTGCACCCTGCCGAGCGGCAGGCAATATTATGTTGAATCCTGCATTGTCGGGGGCTGCCCCCTGACAGTGATTAGATGCACATACAGGAGAAGCCGTCATGGACGACGCACAGATGCGCACTGTCTGGCAGCAGCGACAGTTCAATGATCGTATCACTCACGTTTCAGCCCCCTTGGCGATCCTGACCAAGCGGGTTCTAGCTAAGAAGGTCCGCCAACTCAGCCAACTGGCCTCCGTGTGGGACGAGATCATTCCCGAGAACGTCAGCGATCACACCGCGCTGGAGAGCTTCAACCGCGGCGTGCTGACGGTGATGGTGGATTCCGCCGCGCACCGCTTCCAGCTCCAGATGCTGCTGGGCGGCGGGCTGCTCAAGGAACTCCAGCGGCGTTTCAGCGGCGCGCTGGAGCGAGTCCGCCTCATGCCGGGACAGTTCCAGGCCGTCGATCTCCCCGGCCAGGAACGGTTCGGCCAAGCCTACGACGCGTAAGAAAAGCGAGCGGGGATTCGTCCAGGAAAGTACAGACACGGGAGAGCTGCGCGCAAGGACTTTGGCGGCCGGGGCCTCCGTCAACGCCTTCTTTGGCAGGGCTTGGCCTTGCCTCCTGGCGTCATCAGCAAGAACCGCACTCGCCGGCCGGCCGTAATTACATTGCCTAAGCGGGTTTCTTACCCTTGCCGACTGTAATTAAAAGAGTATATTATAGTTTCGTCTGCCGTTGGCCTGCCCAAAAGCGTAAGCCGCAAACGTGCCGAAGTTCATCTAGCGGGTGAGGTTCGGCGTGCGAGGGTTCCAGCCGAGGAGTTGTTATGGCGATAGCAAGAAGCGTTTGGGGGATCGATATCGGGCAGTGTGCCTTGAAGGCGCTGAAGCTCAACGAAGTTGACGGCGTCATGCAGGTTGAAGGGCTGGACGTGGTGGAGCACGAGCACACCCTGTCCGAGCCGGATATCGATCGCAACCAGCTCATCCGCACCGCATTGGAGACTTTCCTTTCCCGCAACGAGGTCTCCGGCAGCAGTCTGGCCGTGGCGGTCTCGGGGCAGAGCGGCTTTACCCGTTTCGTCAAGCTTCCTCCCGTCGAGAGCAAGAAGATTCCCGAACTGGTCCGCTTTGAAGCCGAGCAGCAGATTCCTTTCCCCATCAACGATGTGATCTGGCGGTGGCAGGCCTTCCACGACCCCAACAGCCCGGACGTGGAAGTGGGCATCTTCGCGATGAAGAAAGTGGACATCGCCGAGATGCTGGCCCACTTCGACGACGTGCAGCTCAACGTCGATGTGGTGCAGATGGCCCCGCTGGCCCTGTTCAATTTCATGCAGTTCGACGGCCAGGCGGCGCCCGACGGCGCGACGCTGCTGGCCGACGTGGGGGCCGACAAGACCGACCTGATCGTGGGCGACGGGCCGAGAATCTGGACCCGCACCATTCAGATCGGCGGCAGCGATTTTACCGAGGCGTTGGTCAAGGCCTTCAAGCTGTCCTTTGCCAAGGCTGAGAAGCTTAAGCGTTCCGCCGCGACGAGCAAGTATGCCCGCCAGATCTTCCAGGCCATGCGTCCGGTCTTTGCCGACATGGCCCAGGAGATTCAGCGGTCGGTCGGCTATTACACCTCGATGCGGCGCGAGGCGAGGTTCAAGCGGATGGTCGGGCTGGGCAACGGCTTCCGCCTGCCGGGTCTCCAGAAGTTCCTCGAACAGCAGCTCAACATGCCGGTTCTCCGCGTCGACAGCTTCAACCGTCTGACGGCTGCCAGCGGCGGGGCCGTGAATGCCCCCATGCTGGACGAGAACGTTTTGTCCTTCGCCGTTGCCTACGGCCTGGCCGTGCAGGGGCTGGACATGTCGCAGGTGACCACGAACCTGCTGCCCGACGACATTTCGCGGCGGCGGCTTTGGGGGAGGAAGAAGCCCTGGTTTGCCGCTTCGGCGGCGTTGCTGCTGGCGGCGATGGCCGGGCCGGCCTACCGCGGCTATGTCGATCGCGCCGCGATGGCCGAGGGCGATGCGTTCCGCCAGGCCCAGGTGGCCACGCGGGAGTTGACGGAGTTGAAGTCAAAGTACGACGCGCTGGTAGGCGGGCTGGGCACCAATCCCGAAATCGAGAATTACAAGACGCTGTTCGGTTACCGCACCTACTGGCCGTCGCTGGAAGCCGTTGTGGCCCAGGCCATGCGGCAGGTGGCCTCCGACCAGCCGCTGATCGAAAGCTACGCCTCGGCCCCCGACGACAATGCCCGGCAGCAGATCCTTCAGAAGATCGCCGTCAAGCCGCGCAAGCAGCGCCGGATGCTCTTCGTTGAAGATATGCAGGCCTCCTATGCGCCCGACATCAGCGGGCTTCAGGCCAAGTCGCTGGTTTCCGGGCCGGGCGAGGCTGCGCCGGCCCCGGCCAACCCGGCGGCTCCCGCGACGAACCCCAAGCCCGGCTACGTGCTTCGCTTCAAGCTGCGGACGCCGCTGGACAAGAGTTCGGCGCAGATCATGTTGACCGACCTTCGCAAGAAGGCCGAGGCGGCGGCCAAGGAATTCCCGATCGTGGGTTTCCGCGACGGGGCCTATGGGCCCTACAAGGAGATGGAGCGGGCCACCCCCGTGCAGGATGTCACGCCTGTCGGCGGGGCCGAAGGCGACGGGCGGGCCAAGACGGCGGCGGGTCAGCCGCCCGTCCAGGCTGACCCCTTCCTGCCCAGTGAGGGCGACACGTGGTTCCAGGTGGCCTGGATCGTGTCCATCGAAGGCGACGGTCTGCCCAAGCCCGCCGAACCGACCCCCAAGTAGTTCGCAGAGTAATTCCAGGAGCTTTCCATGAAATTCCTGAAAGACAACATCTTCCTGATCGGCCTGGCGGTGATTGTTCTACTGGGCGGTGGCGGGCTCATCGCCGCCTATATGTCAGTCTCCGAGGACGTCGAGAAGTCGATGGCCGCCCGCTCGCAACTGATAAACAACCTCACCCAACTGGCCAACGGTGGAGGGGTCAACGAGGCCCAGGTCACCGCGGCAGAAAAGCGGGTCGGGGAGATCAAGGGCGAAGTCGGCAAGGTCAAGGAAGCCTGCGTCGAATGGAACCGCGGCCGGTTCCCCGTGCTTCAACTGCCCCTGGGCGAAACGGGCAAGGTCATTCCGGCCTTCCCCTACGATGAGCCCAACTACCGCGACAATCCTCTGCGATATGCCTTCACGGAGAAGTACCTAAAGACCCTGCAGGATATATTGACCGAGCTGCACCCGACACGTCCGCCGACGCCCGGGGAAGTTGAATCGCTCAAGATGCAGCTCGAAAACCAGTTGTCCCAGCAGCGGGCCGCCGTGCCCGCAACGCCCAGCGGGTCGCCGGGGCCTTCCCTGGCCCCCCCCGATGTGCAGCAGGAAGCCCAGGCCAGGGCGATCGAAGCGGGTACGCTCAAGAAGGCCTCGGCGGGCAGGATCTATGCCGACCGGACCTGCCTGGACTACTGCTTCACCGCCCCTTCCAATGAAGTCGGCATTCCCGCCTTGTGGCAGGCGCAGTTGAACCTGTGGGTGACCCGGGACATTATCGATGCCATCAAGGCCACTAACGAAGAAGTGCTGGCCAAGAAGGCCAAGAAGGATGTGCTGAATTCCGCGATCAAGCGACTGGTGAAGATCAATATCAATGAGAACTATGTGCTGGTCAACCCCGCCAACGCGGCGGGGGCGCCGGCGCCCGTGCCGATAGCTGCGCCGAGGGCGATGCCGGGGAGAGGTATGCCGTCGCAGAGGAGCATGCTTGAACGTGAGCGTGAGGATGAAATGGCCCGGCAGCAAACGGCTGCTCCCGCCCCAGGTGTCGAAAGCGGCGGCGAGGAGGCGCAGATCCAGGTCGATTCCTCCGGCCAGGAGTCGGCTGTCGGATTGACCCGTCGCGGTTCCTGCAAGGAGTATGATGTCCTTTATTACAGCTTCACGGTCATCATGCCTACCCGCTACCTGCCGATCCTGGAGCGGAATTTGCTGGCGCGAAACTACCACACTATCCGTGAAGTCCAGATGGCCAGCCCGGACCAGGCAATCTCTACGTCCGACACGGCTGAGAGTTTCTACCATTACGGCAGTGAGCCGGTGATGTCGGTTACCCTCAAGGGCGAACTGCTGCTTCTGACGCCCTGGGAGCGAGGCACTTGGGACGAGGAAAAGAAACAGTTCACCGAGAAGTTTCCGCCCCTGGTCCCCGTCGAGGTATTGAAGCAGCAGTTCCAGACTCCCGACAACCCGGCCTTGAGGCCCGAAGATGCCGCTCGCCTGACGCCGCCGGCGGCGCCTGAGCCATCCTAATCGTGTCCCACTGAGGCCAGAGAGGCAGTAATGACCGTTATTTCGGAGATTAACCATGGCTAAGGGTGGAATGGAAATCATTGAGAAGCACGTGGAGAAGGGCGTCGTCGGCGTCTGTGGCGCGTGCCTGCTGTTGTCGCTGTTCCACTGGGTCTTCTCCTCGCCCCGATCGATGCTGTTAGACGGCGCCGCCATTCCCCCGGCCAATATCGATAGCGCCGTGCTGAGCCGGGCCAGCGAGGCCAAGGCCAAGATCAACGCGCAGCGCCCCGAGCCGTTGCCGGAGCCTAACTTCCTGGCCGAAATCCAGGCCCTCCAGTTGCGTCCCCTGAACGCCAAAGTGATGGACGCCAATGCCGTCGCGGCCTTTGGCACGCCGCGCCTGCCGCTGGAGCCTGGAGAGATCATTGAAGAGCATCCGATCGATCCCGTGGAACTGACCGACGTCATCCCACCGCCGCGCCGGCCGCTGGTCAAGGCTGAGCGGGAACTTCCCAACAAGCCCTCCGAGAAGCTTGCCGACGTGCTGGCGGCCCATGTGGTGGCCGAGTACCCTTGGAAAGAATTGGCCGATGCCTGGGGCGCCAAGCTCAAGAACGCCGGAAGCCTCATCACTAGGCCTGTGCCCGTCGGCTTGGAGGCCGAGGTAGAGGAATGGTTGCCTGAGGGCCAGTGGAGCGAGCCGCGAAAAGTGTCGCAGGTCAGGATGGAGCACCCCGATACTGCCGGCCAGTCCATGCGGGAACCGGTCCTTCCTCCCTACAACGGCGCCAATGTTGTGGAGATTTCCGACCTGCGTAAGATGTTGGGCGACCCCAATGGCGGGTGGACCAGTTATCTGATGCAGCCAGACTACTGGCAGATCCTTTGGCCCAGCGCCGGTTGGGTGGATTGGAAGGTCACCCTGCCGGAGGCCGAGGTAAGCAAGGCCTACGCCGCCGACGCCAATGCCGGGCGGGTTGTTGGCCCCGACGGCATGCCGATATCGCCCGGCGCAGCGACACCCGCGGCGTCGCCCAGCCCCGTCATGAATATGGGCGGGGCCAGTTTCGCCAGGCAACGCGCCGCCGCCATGCTTGCCAGGGAGCGAGAAGACGAATCAGCCGCCCGTCGCTCTCAGGCGCCGCCGATGACCCCCGAGAGTGTTGTAACCGTCTCGGTTGCGGGCGGGGCGGCTTCCAAGCCTCCAACCCCCACGCTCGTGCCGCCGCTGGACTACCAGCAGGGCAAGAACAGCCTGCTGGTGTGGTTCCACGACAACTCGCTTGATCCGTCCAAGATCTACCGCTACCGCCTCCGCGTCAAGCTGATCAACCCCGTCTGGGGGTTTGAAAACATGGTCACTGACCGGAAGTTTGCCGTCCAGCCGTTTCTTTGGACCGCTTTCAGCGACTGGTCCGAACCGATTCGCATTCCACAGGCGACGGAATTCTTCCTGACGGGGGCCTCTTCGGGCCAGGGCGCGGCGACAGTGAAAGTTTTTGCCCGAAGCCTCGGCCAGCAGGTGATGCAGCAGTTTTCGGTGGTTCCGGGGCAGTCCATCGGCATGCCCAAGCAGATCAAGCAGGCCCATCCCATCACCGGCGCCGAAGACAAGCAGAGCGTGGACTTCAGTACCCACGCGGTGGTTGTGGCCCTTGAGTTCAAAGAGGCCGCCCCTGGCGCCAGGAGCGGGGTGGAGATGGTATACCTTGACGATCAAGGCAAACTTCGGACGATGACGGACGTCAGGACGGGCGACCCAGAGTATCTGCGTTATGCGGATCTGGTGAAAAAAGCCGATCTGGGCCGGACCGCGGCGCGGGACGCAGCCGCCAAGGCCGCGGCGACTCGTCCGGTCGTAACGCCCCCGTCGGCAGGACCTTCCGACAAAGCGAAGACCTCGCCCAAACCCGGCGTCCCGCCCCACGCGCCTCGCCCGAGGCCGGTGGGGCCGTTCTAGCCGAGTTTTGAGTCATCAATCCTCATCCAGATTGATTTTAGACTTGCGTAACGAGTTACCGATAACTTATTCTGTGCGGCCGGCGGCGCTGCGCTGCCGCCATGCTGTAAGCCCGGTTATGCAGGCAACCTGAGAAAGGATTCAATGGAAGCCAACGACTCGCGGGCGCCGGAGGGCACCATCCGCGGAGCCATCCGTCGATTGCGGGCGTTGTTTCCCCGGTTGTTCGGCAAGTTCGGGTCTGTTTGGCCTCAACCTGAAAGGGAAACCGCAGTGCAAACTCTCCGTAGTTTTTTCCGCCCTGCCTTGATGGCCCTGATCGTTTTGTCACTGACCTCTGTCTTGGGAGCCCAGGAAGCCGATGCAGATCGGGCCGCAGCCATGCTCAAGAAGGGGATCTCCCAGTACAAGAATCTGGAGTTCTCCACCGCCAAGGCCACCCTGTTGAAAGTCGACCGCGACAAGCTATCCGACAACGACAAGGGAACATTGGACGACCTGCTGGGCCGAGCGGATTCGGACATCAAGAGGCAGGCGTCAGCCTTGTCATCCTATGATGCAGCCACCAAGGCCCTGCGGATTGGCGACCTGCCCAAGGCCCGCGACAACTTCAAGCTCGCTGCCGACAGCGAGGTTCTGCCCGAGCCGCTGAAGCGCGACGCGCGGGCACAATTGGCGCTGGTGGCCCAGAAGATGCCGGCCGTCGCGGCCGCCAAGGTCACGCCGCCGCCGGCTCTCCCAGCCAACGAAGTCATCCAGCCTGCCATTGCCACCTCGGCGCCTTCGTCGTCGCCCGCATCGGCACCGGTTCAGGCATTGGCGGTCACCACGGCGCCTGCTGTCGAGACTACCCCCAAGAACGCCGAAGCAGAAGTGGCGATGCTTTCGCCCGAAGTCAGCAACAAGAAAGCCGCAGCCGTCAAGGTGCCAACAGAGATAGTCCAGGAGACCACAACCCAGCCGACCCCGCCGGCGCAGGTTGCTCCGGAGGTGGCCGCGAAGGTTCCAGGCCCCGTGGCCAACCCCGCCGCTCGTGTGGTGAGTGACCCCGCGCATCAGCCCGCAGCCGAAGGCGCGCAGGTCGGAGCGGTGATGGCCGGTGTTCTGGACCGCCGCGCCAGGGCCAGCCAACTTCTCAGCGATGGCAAGAAGGCCCGCCTGGAGAATAATCTTGAACTGGCGGCCCGGGATTTCCAGCAGGCTGTGGCGCTGGTGCCCGAGATGGACGAGGCCCAGCAACTGCTCAAGCAGACCCAGGACGAAATCAATGCCTCCTCCAGCCCCATGACCGTCTTGGAGCAGAAGCGGCGGATCAAGCGGCAACAGACCGACGTGGAGTTCGACAAGGCCATGAAGCAGTCGGCGGAACGGCTTGTCTCGGCCCAGAGCGCCGCCGATTTCGATGGCGCCGCCGACACAGTGCGTTCCGCGGAGAGCAGTATCCAGGCCAACCAGTCCCTCTACGGCGCCGGCGAGTATCGTGAGCGTCTGGCGACCATCGAGCAACGTCTTCAGAACGTTCGCGACCGTCGCCAGGAGTGGGAAAGCATCCAGGTCAAGAAGGAAATGGCGGAGGTGGCCCGCGCCAACGCCGACCGCGAACGCCGGGTCAAGGAGGAGCGCGACCGCAAGGTGGCGCAACTGACCGAGAACGCCAAGGCCCTTCGTGAAGAAGGCAAGTTCGGCGAGAGCCTGGACGTGGTCAAGCAGGTACTCAACGTGGACCCGACCAACGCCTGGGCGGGAGAGCAGGCGGGCATGCTCCAGCAGTTCATACTGCTTCAGGGGCAGAAAGACGTCCGCGACACCTACAACATCGAGCAGGGCAAGAGCCTGACGGACCTTCAACGCAGCGAGATCCCCTGGTATGCCTACCTGGTGTGGGCGCCCAACTGGCGCGAGCTGGCTGCCAGTCGCGAGGGTAAGGGGCTCAAGGTGGGAGTCGGCGGGGCCGAGGACCAGCGGATTCGCCAGGTTCTTAAGGAAAAATCAATCCCCAAGCTCGATTTTGACGATGTGGCGCTGGCCGACGCCATTGAGCATTTCCGCGGTGTGATGGGCCTGAACATTTTTATCAACTGGAAGAACCTGGAGGCAGCCGGCTATTCCCGCGAGGCGGTGGTCAACGCGGTTCACCTGGTGAAGGTGACCTACGAGAAGGCCTTGCAGGTGGTCCTGGAAGACATCAGCGGCAGCAACGTCGGAACTGAAAACGAGATCAGCTACCTGGTGGACGGCGGAGTGGTGACCATCACGACCAAGGCCGACCTGTCCCGCAAGATGGCGTCGCAGACCTACGACATACGCGACTTGATCCGCTCGATGGCATGGGTGCAGCACGAACTGGTGATTCCTCAGATGAACGTTGGGAACACCAGCGGCACGACCACCGGGGGCACCACCGGGGGCACCAGCAGCAGTGCGGGCACCAGCAGTGGCGGGGGCACCAGCAGTGGTGGCACCAGCAGCGGCATGGGCACCAGCAGTGGCGGCACCACCAGCAGTGGCGGCACCTCGACCACGGATGCAAACGCCGTGACTGAGCAGATCATCAATCTAATCACCACGACCGTGGATCCGATTTCGTGGGAGGTCAACGGCGGTGAGGGTCGAATCACCATCTGGAATGACCAGTTGTTCGTCAACCAGACGGCGGCCAATCATGCCGCTATCGCCGACCTGATCGCCAAGCTCCGCGAAGCCAAGGAAGTGCAGGTGTCCATCGAGGCCCGCTTCATCAGCGTTAGCGACAGCTTCCTGGAAAGCATCGGCGCGGATCTGGACTTCTACTTCAACCTGGGTTCTCGCCTCAACTCGGGCACGGCGATAAACCCCTGGACGGGCGTGAGGGTTCCGGCCACCACAGGCCTGCCTTTTGCCGCCGGTCAGCCCGGCAACAGCAACTGGACGCCTATCGCCGCCCAACAGAACAACAGTTTTGGCAACGTATTGGGGGTCTCTTCGCCCATTGGAAGTTCCAGCATCGGCTCGTCGGTGGTGAGTCCCGCCGGAACGGTTCAAGGTACCTTCCTGGACGACATTCAGGTCAACTTCCTGCTTCAGGCCACGCAGGCAAGCCGGACTGTCCGGTCGATGACGGCGCCACGGCTTACGCTGCTGAGCGGTACGACCGCCTGGATTACGGTCGGCAGTCAGATCTCCTATGCGGCCACCACCACCGCAAATATCACCGCGAACCAGAACGTTCAGACGACGATTTTTAATACGACACCCGGCCAGCTAAATGTGGGTACCAACTTGTCAATCGGTGCGACAGTGTCGGCCGACCTAAAATACGTGACGTTGACGGTGCATCCCAGCATCACAAGGCTGGTAGAACTGGTTCCCTTCAGTTCGGGAGATAGCAACGACCCTAACGTTATATCGACTACCATTCAGTTGCCCAACATCCAGGTACAGGAACTCGAAACGACCGTCAATGTTCCCGACGGCGCGACGCTGCTGCTGGGCGGGCTCAAGAGCAGCGGTGAGGTGGAACGTGAGGAGGGTGTGCCCTTGTTAAGTAAGATCCCCATCCTTAACCGCGGTTTTGATAATCGCGGCAAGGTGCGCGACCAGGAGACGCTGCTGATCCTGATCAAGCCCACCATCATGGTGCCGCGCGACGACGAGAAGCAACTGTTTCCGTAAACGGGCGTTCGTTTGGAAAAAATGACATTGACCGAGTGGCACAGGCTTTCCAGCCTGTGCGCACAGCTTGGAAAGGCTGTGCCACGAAGTCCCCAAACTTAGAATGCTCTAATCTGATCCATCAGGAAGGCTGCGTTTGGCGACAGGCGCGGCCTTCTGCTTTGTGAGGGATCGCCGGCGATGAAAGGGCGGCGGCAGCGTCTTCCATGCCATCAAGATCCCTGTTGGAGAAACTTCTGGAGCCGTTGGGCGAAATGGCGCAGGGCCTTGCCGCGGTGGCTGACGAGGTTCTTGTCGCTCTCGTCCAACTCGGCGGTCGTGCAACGGGCCGGCGGGTAGATGAAGAGCGGGTCGTAGCCGAAGCCGTTGTCGCCGCGCGGCTCATAGCCGATCTGCCCTTCGAGGGTGTCGCAGGCCTCCAGGAGAATCTGCTGGCCCTCGGCCAGGGCGAGGTGGCAGACGAATCTTGCCGTGCGGCGATGGGGCGGGACGTCGGCGAGTCTTTCCAGCAGGAGGGCGTTGTTGGCCTGGTCGATCTCCCGCCGACTGGCGCCGCTCGGGCAGCGGTCGGCGGCGTAGCGGGCGCTTCGCACGCCGGGTTCTCCCCCCAGCGCGTCCACCTCCAGGCCCGAGTCGTCGGCCAGGCAGGGCCCCGCGGTGGCCAGGGCGTAGTAGATCGCCTTCTGCCGGGCATTTTCCGCGAAGGACGATCCGGTTTCCTCCGGTTCGGCCAGGTCCGGCAGCGCCTCCAGGCCGCGGATGCTCAAGGGCAAATCGGCCAGGACGGAGCGGATTTCACGGATTTTTCCGGGGTTCCGCGTTGCCAGTACGATTGAACGAAGCATCTTTCTGAGCCTCCTCGCGCGGGATCTCCAGGATATAGCTGGCGGTCGCGAATTTCTGCTTGCTGTTGTCCGGGCCGGGAAGCACCACCAGTTCCTCGACGCCATTGACGGCCAGTTTGAGGTGTTTGGCGAGGATCTCCTTGATCCGGGCGTTGCGGATCTCTCGCGTCCGCTTCCCGGCGCTCCAGACGGCCGGGTAGTCCTCCTCGGTGAAGCACCCGACGCACACGATGGATTTAACAGGTCCGTGGTAGTAGTATGCCTCCTCGCCGTCCTTGCGGAGCAGCGAGACGCAATCGACGGCCAGCTTCTTTCGGCCGACATATGAGGCCTCCGGCACGTCGTAGAACTCGGCCATCGCGACGGAAAACGCGGCATTGGTCTTGAGGATGTTCCACTCGGGCGGGCCGAAGTCGGTGCCCGGCACGGGGATCAGGATCGCGTGGGCGAACAGTTGAATGTTGGCGGGCGTCTTGTAGGCCCGGACCTTCTTGAGCGTCGGTTCGGCCTCGCGGGGTGAGCGGAAGCGCCCCATGATCAGGTCGCTGGTGTCGGCCTTGTTGACTACCTGGAGGTTCTTCCACTTGGTGTACTTGGCGGTCTCTTCCTTCCCTTGGGCGGCGTTCTTGACGTGGTCGGACCCCGGGAAGGTGAACAGCAGGATCGTAAAGCTTCCCTCGTCGGCCTTGGCCGACCACTTGACGGCCGACTTGGCCGGTGACGAGGTAGCCGTCCTCGCGGCGGCCTTGACTGTGCCTGCCGCTATTGCCGCGGCGAGCAGGCACGCGACGGTTGTTCCGACCAAGCCCCAACGTGACAGTTTCATGTGCGGTACCCTCGATGAATGGCTTGACGCTGAAAGGTGATCAATCTCCCGATGCCGCGGCGACCGAGTCGCAGCATCGCTTCAAGCTCCCGTGGACTGAAAGTGGAACGTTCGCCGCAGCCCTGTATTTCCACGAACTGTCCCGCCGCGGTCATGGCGACGTTCATGTCCACCTGGGCGGCGGAGTCCTCGCGGTAGTCCAGGTCGAGCAGGGGCTTGCCCTCGACGATGCCGACGGAGACGGCGGCGACCGGTCCCGATAGAACCCGTGGCCGGCATTTCCCCGCGGCGGCGGCCTTGGCCGTGGCAATAGCCAGGGCGACGAAGGCGCCGGTGATGGCTGCGGTGCGAGTCCCGCCGTCGGCCTCCAGCACGTCGCAGTCGAGGTAGACGGTGTTCTCGCCCAGACGGTCCAGGCGGACGACGTTCCGCAGCACCCGGCCGATGAGGCGCTGGATCTCGACGGCCCGGCTGTCGGCTTGGCCGATCGGGCGGTTTTTCCGCGTGGAGGTCGAGGCCGGCAACATGCCGTACTCGGCCGTCACCCAGCCCAGGCCGCTGCCGGCGCGCCACTTGGGCACGCCCTCGACGAAACTGGCGGTGCAGATGACGCGCGTCCCGCCGGCCTCGAACAGGCAGGAGCCGTCGGCGGCGCGGACGAAACCGGGCGTGATCTTCACCGCTCGGAGTTGGTCGGCCCGCCGGCCATCATGTCGTCGAAAAACCATAGGATATGTCCCGTTCCCAGCCCGCCTTGTTCACCGGGCCGGCACCCAATTTTCTATTCTGAAATGATGCAACTTAACGAATACCGCCTTCGCCCATCAGGACGTTCAGCAGCGTCCGCTGGAAATGCAGACGGTTCTCGGCCTCCTCCATGATCGTGCCGGCGTGGGCTTCAAAGGCTTCTTCCGTGATTTCGCAGCCGCGGTAGGCCGGCAGGCAGTGCATGACCACCGCGCGGGCCGGGGCGGCCTGGAGCAGCGCCGCGTTGATCTGGTAGCCCGCGAAGGCCTTCAGACGCTGCTGCTTTTCCTCTTCCTGGCCCATCGAGACCCACGTGTCGGTGTAGATCACATCGGCCCCGGCCACCGCTTTCAGCGGATCGCGAACCATCGCGAAGTCGCCCCGGCAGGGCCGGCCCTGCGCGTCGCTCTCGAAGCCATCGAGCTCGTAGCCCTCGGGGCAGGAGAGAATGAATTTCATCCCCAGCTTGGCCGCCGCGGTGGCCAGGCTGCGGGCGACGTTGTTGCCGTCGCCGATGAAGGCCAGCGTGCGGTGCTCGAGGGAGCCGAAATGCTCCAGGGCCGTCATCACGTCGGCCATCGCCTGGCAGGGGTGCGAATAATCCGTCAGGGCGTTGATGACCGGCCCGGACGAAAACGCCGCCAGTTTCTCGACCAGTTCATGGCTGAAGGTGCGGGCCATGATGCCGTCGCACATGCGTCCCAGCACGCGGGCGACATCCTGGACGCTCTCGCGGCTGCCCAGGCCGATGTCGGCCTGCGTCAGGTACATGGCGTGCCCGCCCAGTTGGGCCATGGCCGTCTCGAAACTCACCCGCGTTCGCAGGGAGGGCTTCTCGAAGATCATCGCCAGCGTCTTGCGCGGCAGGGAGGCGGGGAGCTTGCCCGCGCGGAAGGCGGCCTTGTCGGCCAGGGCCCGCGCCAGCAGCTCCTTGAGCTGGGCGGCGGTGAAATCGCCAAGATTGATAAAGTCCTTGTGCATCTCAAGTCCTTCTGCCCGTCGAGCGGGTGCTAAGGACTCCTGTTCACTCGTCACTTCTGGATCAACGTGCCCACGCCGCGGTCGGAGAAGATCTCCAGCAGCAGCGAGTGGGGGAATCGCCCGTCGATGATGTGCGTCCTGGCGACCCCGGCGTTGATGGCTCGCAGGCACGCATCGACCTTGGGCAGCATGCCCGAGGAGATCGCGCCGCTGGCGACCATCTCGCGGATTTCCGACTCCGTCAGCGCCTCGATGAGGCTGTTGGGGTCCTTGACGTCCCGGCGGATGCCGTGGGTGTCGGAAACGACCACCAGTTTCTCGGCCTTCAGCGCGGCGGCCACCTCGCCGGCGACGGTATCGGCGTTGCAGTTGAGCTTCTGGCCGGCCTTGTCAATGGCCAGCGGCGCGATCACCGGCACCGTGTCGCTCTGGCAGAGCAAGTCCAGCAGCTTGGCGTTGACGCCGGTGACCTGGCCGACAAAGCCCAGGTCGATCTGCCGGCCTTCTTCCTCCAGGAAGAGCTTCTTGCCCAGCAGCACGCAACTGCCCAGGGTGTGCAGGCCCATGGCGCTGGAGCCCTGGCTCTCGATGGAGGTGACGATCTGGCGGTTGATCTCGTTGCACAGCACGTGCTCGACGACCGTCAGCGTCCGCTGGTCGGTGTAGCGTCGGCCCTGGACGAACTGAACCTCCAGCCCGCGCTGCTCCATGGCGCTGGAGATGGCCTTGCCCCCGCCATGCACCACGACCGGGCGCATGCCGACGGTGTTCATGAAGACCACGTCGGCGAGCATCTGGTTGAGGGCCTTCTCGTCGTCCATGATCGAGCCGCCGATCTTGACGACCACGATCTTGTCCGCGAAGCGCTGGATGTACCCCAGGGCCTCGATCAGCGTCTGAGCTTTGGCAATGGCCTGTTCCACGTTTGGCTCCATGAAAGAAACGATGCAAGATATCCAGAGCGGGCGGCCTTGTCAATCGATACGCCCCACCGTCAGGCGTCGGGATCGCCGGCCGGCGATGGCGATCTCGATCCTCCAGTGGGGGCGCGGCAGGCGCGAGCCCGCCCGGTCGGCCCATTCGATCAGCACCACGCCCTCGGTGAGCATTTCGTCGATGCCCAGGCCGCCCAGTTCCGCCGCCGCGTCGCCCAGGCGGTAGAGATCGATGTGATAGAGCGGAACGGTCGCCGGGTATTCCTGCACCAGCACGAACGTCGGGCTGGAGACCAGGTGCTCGTCGGCCAGGCCCAGACCGGCGGCGATGCCCCGGACCAGCACGGTCTTGCCGGCCCCGAGCTGGCCGACCAGGGCGATGCAGTCGCCGCGGGCAAACCTGCCGGCCAGCGTGCGGCCCAGCTCCTGCGTGGCCTGCGGACTATTGGTGCGAAACTCTTCCATGTCGAGATTCTAACAACAGCAGCCTGTAGACGGTAGCCGGCAAATCTGTGACCCCGAGATGGGGTGATCGAGGACTTGTTAGCTGTGGGCGCAAGGTGAGTACGCGGAATGAGGGATCGCCTCAGGCTACTGCCTACGGGATACTGGCTACTAAGGGGCTCTAACAAAACTACGGCGTTTTGTTAGATCCCCTAAATGTCATGTTCCCACGATTGCCGGAGCAGCGGCCCACGGCGGCCGTCGGGATGGATCAGCGTCAAGGCCTGGCCGGGCAGGATGGCGCCGATTCGGGTCACCGGGATGTCCAGGGGTTGCTCGCGGAGCAGGCGGTCGGCCTGGTCGCTCGGGAGGGTGAAGAGCAGCTCGTAATCCTCGCCGTCGCCCAGGGCGGCTGACAGCGGCGCTGACAGGCCAACTGCCTGCAGCGATGCGTCGGGATGCACGGGTATCTTGTCGGCCTCGATCTCGGCCCCGACGCCCGATTCGCGGCAGAGGTGTCCCAGGTCGCCCGACAGGCCATCGGAGATGTCGATCATGGCATGGAGGCTGAACGTGCTGGCCAGTTCGCGGGCCTCGCGGATTCGCGGCAGGAAGTGCAGGTGGCGCTGCGACCGCCAGGCCCCGCCCAGTTGCCCCGTCACGCAGATCGCGTCGCCGGCCTGGGCCCCGCTGCGAAGGACCGGCGCGATCCCCGCCGGCCTGGCAAGCACCGTCACGCTGACGGCCAGCCTGCCGTCCCAGGAGGAAATGTCCCCGCCGACGAGCGGGCAGGCGAACGTATCGCCGATTGACCGCATGCCCTGGTACAGCCATTGGGCGTCGGCCTGCGAGAAGCCTTTGGGCAAGGCCACGCTGGCCACGGCGCACAGCGGCCAGGCCGCCATGGCTGCCACGTCCGATAGGTTGCGGGCCATGGCCTTGCGCCCCGCGGCCTGCGCCCCATCGCGATCGAGCACGAAATGCGTGCCGTCCAGAACCTGGTCGACGGTGACCAGAACGTTTTCGCCGCCGCAGGTCACCACGGCCATGTCGTCGCCGGGCCCCAGCGGCACCGCCGCCGGGTCAAACCGGCTCTGGCTGCGAATCCAGTCGATGAAGTCGAATTCACGCATGCCAGGTCACCATTTGATCGACTATTTGCACAGTTCGAGGAACCTTTCAACGGTCATTCCGGCCTGCCTTATAATAGCCCGCAGTGTTCCCTTCTTTATCGTGCCGCGAGGGACGGTCAAAGCGCCGGGCTTGCGGGTATGAATCAGCTTGTAGTGCTTGCTTCCACCGGAGACCTCCCAACCAGCCTGGCGTAAAGCCTTCAGAACCTGGGAGACCGGCATCTCACTCAGTCTTGGCAACGTTCGTCCCCCTACGCGCGGGCCTTGCGTCTTGCCTTTTGACGCTGAATGGGCAACTTCACGCCGCGGCGCTTCAGATCGTCGACGGCCTCAAGATAGGTTCCGATTGCATCCTTCGCCATAACCAGGGCCTCTTCAATGGTATCCCCTTGAGTGATGCAGCCCGGCAATCCGGCGACCTCCACGACGTAACCGGCGCCGTCCTCGTCCGGCTCAATCTCAACCTGATAGGCGAAGTCGCCGAACTCCAGATCGTAAACCTGCTTTCTCCGCAGTTTCAGGACCCTGCTTCTCAATTCGCGATCCAGGCGATCCAACTTGAGCAGATACAGTTGGCCCTGATTCCTGACCGTGTCGACCAGTTCCTTTTCGCCTGTCACCAGATAGACCGATTGGTTCTCGGTGACCAGCGTGCAGGAATTGAGCGGATGAGAGGCGTCAGGAAGATGCTTCCGCAAATAACTGATGCACTTGCGGACCTTCTGCAGGCTGTGGTCTTCCAGCAAGGTCTTGACGATCTTGAGCGCAAGCAGATCCTTGTAGGAATAAAGCCGTTGGCTGCCACGTCCGGAGGCTGAGTTTACCGACGGTTTGACCAGCCCGGTCTTGTCCCAATAGTTCAACTGCCTGGAGGTGATTCCGGTCACTTCGCGGGCTTGATTGCTGCTAAACGCCTGGGTTTGAAGGTTCAAAGTGTTCATAATCGTGTCCTTATGATGACATCAATGTCATTATAAGAACATATCGGAGAAAAGCTACAGGATTCTCCAAGCCGGCTAGCGCAGGGGTGTGCCCGAAGTTTCTGGCACTATGCAACTCGTTGTCGCTGAAGGCTCCAGTAGGCCTCCAGCATGTTGCTTTGGTCCACGCACGCCAGGGCGGCCATCGCCTCGGCGTTGGGCAGGTTCCA
>JBAZTO010000010.1:0-74387 GCA_041661865.1 Phycisphaerae bacterium
GGTTTGGCCAAAACACAACATACAAAAGGAGGCCGGATTATGCGCGCGTTCTATAAATTATAACTGCTGCATATGCAGGTCGTTGCAGCGAGCCTCCCCCCAGTTTAGTTTACGGCGTTGGGTGCCACGGCTGCGTGGTGTGCAGCCGTGCATAACGCCGACACTGCTGCAAACACCGCAGCAGTGGCACCCGATCCATCATTTGACGGTTGACGCAATACTAGCCCAGCTTCTCGAATCGGCCGGCCAGGAGATCCCACTTGCAGTCCATGTAGTAGCGGAAGTTATCCCAGGAGACATCCGGCGGGACGAGGTGATCGACCGTCGGAATGAAGCCGCCCTCCTCGATCAGCGGGATCAGCTCCCGCAAATGCTCTCGGATGGCCGCCGGGCCACGGGCCAGCACCCGCTTGTCCACCCCGCCCCAGAGGCGAAGCGACTTGCCGAACTGCTTCCGCACGGTCAGCGGCGAGAAATCGCTGGCCCGTTCAACCGGCCAGAGCGTGTCCACGCCGGCCTCCAGGAGCAGCGGAATCAGGGCGGTGGGGTTGCCGTCGGAATCGACGACCACATAGCGCACGCCCTTGGAACGCATGAATTCCACCACCCTCTTGAGGTGGGGGAAGATGAACGTCTTGAAGGTCTCGGGGCCCAGCAGCGGCCCGCTTTTCATGGCCATGTCTTCGTTGAAGGTGAAATACTCCACGTCAATCTGATCGAGGACCGGCCGGCTGTTTTCGATGAAGAAGTCCGCCATGAACTCCATTATCTCGTGCATCATCTCGGGCTGGTCGTACCAGGCGTAGGAGAGATTCTCGGTGCCCATGAGCTCCCGCGCCCGCCAGTAAAAGCCGTTGGCATTGCAGTTGGTCCCCAGCACTAGCGGATAGTCGCGGGTCCGCCACACTTTGACCTTCTCGGCAAGGTCTGCCGGATAGCGTGACGGCGTGGCGGCGATCAGGCGTTTCTTTATCTCGCGAAAGTCATTGATGTCCTTGACCGGATGAGAGAGATACTCGTCCATGCACGGCCGGGCAGCCCCCAATGACCCCTCCTTCAGCGCCTTGCGGACAATGCCCAGTTCGTCCTGATAAGTCTCGTACCGCTCGGTCTCTTCGAGAACCTTGTGCTCGAAGGTCGGGTCAAAGCGGTAATGCACGCTTATGAACTCCCGACGGTCCATCCGTAACGCAGTCTCCCCGCTAAACCAGTCCCAGTTGAATCCTTCAATGGCCTGGGGCGCCTCACTCCGCCAGCGTTCGGCGGTCTGGGCCCAAACTCCCAGTTCATGGTTGGGCCTGCGGTCGCACGTCTGGTAATCCATGCACGCGATGAAACGCTCACGATCACTAATCATCGAAGATTCCTCTATTGGGAGGCACGCGGCGCTTTGACCGTGCAAAACACCTGATTCAGGAGGGCATCATACGCCACTCCTGTCACCTTTTGAATAGGCAAAGTTACCATGGGCGTGGAAAAGACGAGTGATGAATTCGCCTCGCGCCTGAGGCATTGCAGTATCGGGTCCGGGGGCCGGAGTGGCTGAGGCAATCCTGCCTGGGTCACGCCCAAATAGCGGTGCCGGGAACTGATCCACTCTCAGCTCCCGGCACTTGCTGTTGGCCGCTGCCAGACGCAGGCCCCACATCCACTTGTCATTGCTGGACTGGACCGGCCCCCTGGGCCCCAGGCGTCGCAGGCTGATCCGCCGCCCCGATAGGCAGCATGTCAATCTTCTGGGCGTCCTTGGGCACATCTATCACGAAGGCGGAATCTGGAACATCAGTGGTCCAGCCCGACAATTCTGCCACGTAACGCGGGCTGCCCTGGACGGATTTGTAGATGACCGCCAGTTTCACAGGCAGCGGTTTGTCGCCCGCGACGATCCAGACCTGCCAATCGACGTTGTCCTGGGTGAAGGCAAGTTGATCGCATTCCTGCCCTCCGTCAAGCGTCGTCTTGCCCACATACTCGGCATTGATGACGGCGGAGCTGAGCGTCGCGTAGGCGTCTGATCGCATCAGATCGCCCAGCAGAATGGAATAGCCGTATCGCTGGGCCATCACGTCCTCCATGCCGTCGATGCTGTCAGGGACATCAACAAGGCCATAGACCATCTTGGCGCGATCCACGATGGTCACCTTGCCCTCATCGAACAGCATGCTCCGACTGCCCTTGTCGGACCTGTAGTCGATGGCCAACGCATCGGGGCGTCGGACGTAAACAGTTCGCCGGCTGGAGAGCTGGACTTTCTCGCCTGATTCGAGGATCTCGTCGGTGGTCTCGTCGGCGACCACGGAGAATCGCTGCATCTGGCCAAGGCAATCGGTCATCTGCCGCAGCAGGGCCATGGGGTCGGGCGCCTGGTCGAGACCGGCGGGCTTGTCCACAACCTCGTACCCGTCGTCCTTGGGCGCCAGGTAGGATCCATCGGAAAAATAGTAAGTCTGGTTGTTATAGACGACCGTGTCGGCCTCGGGTGGAAGCGTATCCATGTAAACACCCACCGGCGCCGGCACGGAATAGTAGTACACCTCCCCGCCGTACCAGCAAGGTTGGTAGTAGCCAAAACCGAAGTTCCAGTAGCTGTTCCCGTGCCAGTGGACCTCGTGGGCCCCGCTGGGCAGGTGCCCGTAGATCGCGCCGCCATGAGGCCCGCGAACACCACCGATAGCACCACCTTGGCCCCCCCTGATACCGCCGATGGCGCCGCCACCGGGGCCGCGTATCCCACCCGCCGCGCCGCCGCCCGGGCCGCGTACCCCGCCTGCCGCGCCACCGCCGGGGCCGCGAATGGCCTGGCCGGAGCCGCCGTAGCTGCCCGGCACCGTCCTGTTGCCGCCATACTGGATCGATCCGTAGTTCGACGGTCTTACCGTGCCATCGGAAATATTAGGCCGATTTGCAGGCCTGCCACCGGAAATGCCATCCGTGCCGCCGCGGGAGACGCCTGCCCCACCAGAGTAACTCGGCGTTGAAGGCCTGTTATAGCTGGGCGTCGAGGGTCTGGCGTAGCTGGGTCCCCGGCTAGGCGACGAATAACGGACGCTTCCGCCCCCGCCACCACCGCCGAATCCGCCACCACCGCCCCTGGCCGCTGCTTCGCCCGCGGCCCAGCAGCAAACCATGACCGCGACCACGCTGACCTGCAAGTATCGTGTTATCTTGTTCATGGCTTGCCTCCCTTCCGCGACTCGAGCAGTTGATCCATGGGGATCTCGTTGGCATCTTTCGGCGCGGTGAAGCGGAACGCGTCCGCGGGCGGCTGCGCCGCGAGATTCCATTTGTCCAGCAGCACCGCACACTCCGGGCTGCCGGGCTGGTCCTTGTGCATGATGACGACCTTGCGAGGCACGGGCGGCTCGCCCGCGTCGATCCAGATCTGCCAGTCCACATTGGCCTGCGTGAACAGTAAGTGGTGGCACTTTCGGCCGCCCAGTTCGTGCAGGCCCAGATACACGCCCGACTCGACTTTTTCGGTCAGGACGGCATAGGGGTCTGGGAACAGCAGGTCTGACATCGGAATGGTCGCATCGTACTTGTCAGCCAGGTAGTCCAGCATCTTGTCGATGCTTGCGGGCACCTGGATTTTCGCGTAGGCGTTGGCGGATCTGTTCAGCAGGGTCAGGCTCGTGGCGTCGTACCACAGGGCATGGTTGCCATCGTCGCCTGTAACCTCCGCAAAAACCTTGTCCGGCCGCGAAACCAAGACCTTGCCGTGGCGTGTCATCTGCACGAGTTGGCCACCGGGGCTGGTCCGATCGGACACCATTTGCGTCTCGAAACTCAAGGCTTGCGCCTTCGCCAGCGCCTGGCTCATCCGCTTGAGGGCGTCGGTGGCTTGAGGATCGATCTGCATCCCGGATCGCTCGGGCGCGGTCGTGGATTGCCCAGGCTCGATCTTGGACTGCTCGGGCTGGGCGCTCGCATTGCAGCCGACCCCTGCCCAGACCAGCGCCAGGAACGTCAGGGCCGTGGCTTTCTGTAGTCTCTTCATACTCGATTCTCCTTTGGCTTCGGTATCTCAGACGGATGCCGCGAGACGGATTTCCAGAAACGTCAGGTCGTCGTCGAGGCGAACCCGATTGGATTCCTGAAGGATGGCCCTTTCGATATCCTCAAAGGCGACCTTTTGTCGTGGATAGCCCAGTTCTTGGAGGCACTTCACCAGGCCTTCGACATCGAGGTAATCGCCCTCGCCCTGGGACACTTCCACCGCCCCGTCGCTGAAGGCCAGCAGGCAATCACCGCTCGAAAACGGAACTTGCGTCTGGTCATACTCGGCCTCCTTGAACAGGCCCAGGGGTGTGCCGGAACACTCGATCGGCCGGCACTGCCCATCGCGCGAGAACAGCAGCGGCGAAGGGCCGCCCGCGCCGGCAATCGAGAGCGTCCTGGCCGCGAGGTCCACCCTGCCCACCACGGCCGCCGCGAAAGGCTCATCTTCCCGGATCAAATCCCCCAATCGACGGTTCAGAACGGCGGCAAACTCAGCCGGAGTTGTGAACTGCCGCAGGTTTTCCTCCCACAGGGACCGCAAGTACATCGTGTACAGCGCCGCCGGCACGCCGTGCCCGCACACGTCGGCCAGGAGAAAACCGTAACGGTCCTGGTCCAGCCGGGAGATGGCATAAAAATCCCCGCCGATGATGTCACGCGGGACATAATGCGTCCTGACGGCGATGCGGTCATCCGGCGGCAGATCCTGCCGGACAGCCAGGGTTTGAATCTTCTGGGCTCGCAGAAAATCCTGAATCTCCTCGGACAAGTCCCGAAATGTTTCCACGCCGCCGACAATTTCGCCGTCGGTCGTCCGAACCGGGGCCACGCTGACCCGCATCGGCACGCGCCGACCGTCCCTGCCCTTGGCAAAAACGATCACCGGCGCCGTGCTGGAACTGCCGCTCACGATCGACCTGTGAAGCGGACAATATTCCTCGCCGCAAAGGCGGTGGCCGTCCTTGTCCTCGTGACAAAGCATGCCATCGTGGCAATGCTTGCCGACCACGTCTTCGACCCGCCAGCCGGTAATCCTCTCAGCCGACTTGTTCCAGTAGACAATGCGTCGGTCCCTGTCGGTTACGTACACACCGTCGTTGATCGACTCCAGAATATTCGAGGGGTCCATCATAAGCCCATTCATCCTTTGATTTCGGCACGCCAACCGTCTGGCACGGCAATGCCTATTCCCCATGATATGACTGCCCCCAACATCATCATGGCGCTTGGCCAAACTATTTGTTGAGGCTTGGAACCCCCGCAACGCCATTCCGTTCTTCCGACTAGAGTTGCGCCATCAACTCTTTGGAGGATGCACGTCCAAGGCCGTCAGCGCAGCCTCTTCGTCGCGGGCAAACTCAAGAACCTTGTCCAGTTTCATGATTTTGAAGACCTTCATGATCTCGTCCCGCAGGCCGCAAAGAACGACACGCGCACGGATGGCCCCGGCCTTGCGATGCAGCAACATCAGCACCCCCAGCATCGAAGACGAAAGGAACCTCACGGCCGTGAAGTCCAGGATGATCTTTTTCTTGTCCTTCTGATCCACCAGGGCGTAAAGCTCCCGGCCAATCGCCTCGACAACAACCCCGTCAATGACCGAGGCCTCCTGGAATGTCACCACCGTCGCGCCAAGATAATCATTGATCAACAATCCGCTCTGCATGGCCGGTCCTTTCAGTTGCTTTTCGATCGCTCCCGGTGGAATGCGATCTTCTCATGCCGCCTCAGCGACAGCGTGAATGCTATCACTTTCCGCCGGTTGCTTCCTCGTGAGAGTTACCGTTCAGGAGTCTTTTCCTCGTGGCGCCCGCTTGAGCACGATGGCGGTCAGGTCGTCCATCTGCACAGTGCCGCCCGCGAAGGCCAACACGTCTTCGTACAAGGCCTGAATGAATGACGCCGGATCAAGCCGGCAGTGCTCCTGGACGAAACGCTCCAGCCGCTCGATCCCGTATTGTTCGTCCCGCGCATCAATCCACTCAAAAAATCCGTCCGTCACGAGTACCAGCATGTCGCCAGCACCCATCGGGATGCCCCGCGAAGGGTCCGTGTGCATCGGCACCAGGAGTCCCAGGGGCAGGGTGTCGGCGCCCCAGTTGAGCACCTGGCCGTCGCCGGCACGGTAGAAGAGAATCGGTCCGTGGCCGGCGGAATAGAGGCGCAATTGGTCCTTGGCGGGGTCCAGCGCGGCAATGGCGGCCGTCACGAAGGATCCCTCCGGCAAGTCCGACGCGATCAGGTCGTTCACGCGGGCAACGGCCTGCTCGATACTGTCTTCCGCCTGCGTGGTCGCGCGGAAGTACGCGCGGCAGACGGTGACCATCAAGGCCGGCCCCAGGCCATGCCCCGTGGCATCAGCGATCGTCAGGATCGCCCGCCCCTCGGGCAGCATGAGCCAATCGTAGTAGTCGCCGCCGGTTTCACTGGCGGCGTTGCTCCAGCCGGCCAACTCATAGCCGGGAATCGCCAGGGTCTCCTTGGGCAGCAGGTCCTGTTGCAGGCGTTGGGCGATATCGAGTTCCCGCTGCATGCGCTCGCGAACGGCGGCCTCACGGATACCCGTGAGCACGTATCGACGGATCCGCCCGGCGACAGCGGCCGAGAGAAGCCCCCCGGCAAGGATCAACGCCCCGCAAGTCAAGTGTACCGCGGGAGACACCAGCCAGACCTCCGACGGCTGGTGGGAGTACGCCAGGTGAGCATACAGCCCCGCGCCCGCGTACCCAGCCGTCGCCAGGATGGCCATGATGACATTGAGAACGGGGGCCATGCGAAGCGAGGTCGCCGCGAAGAAATAGAAGTAGAGAAGAACCACCGGCGCCGAAAGGGCCAACCGACGATCCCCGTCCTGGTAGGCCATTACCAGGGCAATCCCCGCCGTCGCGATCATGCTCTCGAAGATGACGTTGAACAGAACCAGCCACCGGGGAAGATCCCTGCCCAATCGAAGGGTCCGCAGAATCCCCAACAACATGGCGAACTCGTAGGCAACCACCAGGCCGAGGAAACCCAGGGCCGGTATTGCCTGCTGCGCGGTGAACTGCGGCATCAGCGCCGCGCGCAGACTTACGATGACCCCGAACAAGGCCAGCCCGGCGACGACGCACCCTGCCCGAGCCTTGTCGCCCTGAAGGACGGCGGCCCGCAATGCCTGGAGCTGCTCGTTCTCCGATCGTTGTCCCGTCACCGCGCTGGCTCCGTTGAGGCCGGCTGTGTCGTTGCCTCTCCCGTCCCGACAGTTGCGACGGGCGCGGGGGCGTAATCCACGCGAGCCAGGTCGTCGGTCAGCTCAACCAGGATGGTCCTGTAGGCCGCGTTCAGGGCGGCCGCTATTGCGTCGGGACCGGCCCCACTGATCGGCGCAGCCGCCTGGTAGGACTTCTGGAACACGATCTGCCCGTCCACCGGCCTGACGTCCACAAAGAAGAATGAGACGGCCAACCGCGCCTTGGGAGCCTTGGCGTCGGAATAGTCGCCGCACAACTCCGTCACGTTGCCTTCCAGCAAGTACTGGGGATTGAGGCGGCCGCCGGGCCCCACCACGGCTGCAAACAGGCCGGATTGGCTCAGCCAGGCCCGAAGCGATCCGTTCAGCAGTTGTTCCGGCGGGGCAATGAACCCGTTGTAGTAGTCCATCTCGTATTGCAGGCCGGCCCGCTTGTAGAAGAACGTCTGCGCGTCAAAGGGGCTGGCGACGTGGACGCCTTGAACCAGGACAATGCACGGACTGACCGGCCGGGACACCTGGGTCGGCTGGCCCGGATCGATGGCAAAAAGCGCCTTTTGCGGATAGGGCCTGGACATGCCGCACCCGACAAGGAAAGTGGAAGTCAGTCCAAGAGCAAGGCAGGCCAACGATCGCAGGTTGACAGTCATTTCTTTTCTCCTGGATTGATCCGCGGCGGCGGATTGCCGAACAGGACGGCGGAGGGATTGTTCCTGGCCTCCTCGCTGACAGCCGAGAGGTTCTCGCCGGTCTTGCGGAGGCTCATCATCAACAGTTCGATATTGCGCTGCTGGGAACTGAGCATGTTGTTGAGGGTGCGCACGGTCTTGAGCACCTCGGCCATGGCCGGGCCAGCCTTGTCCGATGCCGCGGCCAGACCCTCCAGCGTCCGCTTGACCTCCGGGCTGTTCAGGATGCCGTTGAGGCTCAGGACTGCGGTGTTGAGGTTATCGACGAGCTTGGCGAGCTGGGCCTTTTCGATCTCCGCGGCCAATCGCTCGACGGCGCTGACCATCTGCGACATCGTTCCCGGGGCGGAGGGAATGTACGGGCAGGTGGGCGTCCAGGTGATCGCCATCGGCTTGTACACGTTGGGATCGACGTAATCGACCCCCAGGAACGTGGGCCCCGTAATGCTCGATTGCAGGCGGACGCGCATCCCGGCCGCCACCCGCTCCCGCAGCAGACTCATCGCCTTTTGCCCGGAGGATGTGGGCATCTTGCCCGGGTCCAACGCCACCATCACCATGACGAACTTGCCGAAGCGAACCTCCTCGTCGACGCTCGCCATCTGGTACTTTTCGGGCACAAAGCCGATCCAACTGACCTTGCCGATCTCGACGCCGAGGTACTTGACCGGGGCGCCGATATCCAGCCCCTGGACCGATTCATTGAAGTAAGTCTCGACCGGGATCGTCGTCTTCATCAACGCACCGGCGCCAAGCACGACGACCCCGGTGACGATCAAGGCCAGGCCCACCAGCACGAAAATGCCCAGTCTGAAGTAGCTGATCTGCGCGCTCATGGCTTGGACGTCTCCTTCTGTGTCTGCGGCGGGGAACCGGGGCCGGCGGCCGCCGTCTCCCGGGCCGACTCGCTCTGGCGGTTGAAGAAAGCCCGCACCCCGGGGTCGGGACTGTTGTCCCGCAGCCAAGCGGCAGGGCCGATGGCCCCCACCGTCTGCTTGGATGCGTCCAGGAAGACCACCCGGTCGGAAATGGCAAAGATGCTATGCAACTCGTGCGTCACCACGACGAACGTGGTTCGCAGCAGCCGCTTGAAACTGAGAATCAGCTCGTCCAGCCCCGCCGAGGTGATGGGGTCCAGCCCGGCCGACGGCTCATCCAGGAACACGATGGGCGGGTCCAGAGCGATGGCCCGGGCCAGGGCGGCCCGCTTCTGCATCCCGCCGCTCAACTCGGAGGGCAGCTTCTGGGCCGCCGCCTCCAACCCCACCAGCCTGAGCTTGGACAGCGAGATCATGTCCATCATCTCTTGGGGCAGGTCGGTGAACTCCTCCAGCGGCAGGCGGACGTTCTCCAGGACCGTCATGGAGCCGAACAACGCTCCGCTCTGGTAGGCCACGCCGAACTGGCGCCGGAGACGATCCAACTCGCGCCCGACGACGGAATGAACGTCCATGTCCTCGATGAGGATGCGACCGGCCGCCGGGCGGTAGAGCCCGATCATGTGGAACAGCATCGTGCTCTTGCCACAGCCGGATCCGCCGGCAATGACCAGCACCTCGCCCCGCTGCACGCTGAAGTTCACGTCCTTCAGGACGGTCTTGCCGCCATAGGAGGCCGCGAAGTCCTCGACCTCGATGATCGTCTCGCCGGCGGGTTGGTCTGTTTGGGTCGTCATGCTCGAAAGGTCAGATCCCCATGTAGAAGTACACCACGCCGAAGATCATGTCGGCCACGATGATCAGGACAATGCCCGCCACCACCGCGCGCGTCGTGCTGTCGCCGACGGCGCTGGGGCCTCGCAACGTCTGCAAGCCGCGGACGCACCCAATGGCGGCGATAATCAGGCCGAACACCGGCGCCTTGCACAGACCGCCCAGCAGATCGACGTAGTTGACCGAGTTGGTCACCGCGTTGATGTAATACGAGAACGAGTAGCCGTATTGCTTCATGATGAAATAGCCGCACAGGACGCCGGCCAGCATGTTCAGGACCGTCAGCAATGGCGCCATCAGCACCGTCGCCAGCACGCGCGGAATGACCAGGAAGCGGACCGGGTCCAGGCCGAAGGTCTTGAGGGCGCTGATTTCCTCGGTCACTTTCATCGTTCCGATCTCGGCTGCAAAGGCAGAGCCCGACCGCCCCGCCAGGATGATGGCCGTGATCAGCGGCCCCAGTTCGCGGACGATCGCAATGCCCAGGATCGAGGGGATCAGCGTGATCGCGCCGTATCGCTGGAGAGGCACCGCCATCTGGAAGGCCAGGATCGCCCCGACCAGCGCGCCCAGCAGCGTGATGACGGGCACGGCGTTGGCGCCCGCCTTTTCCGCGACGACCAGCAGGTCCCGGCCGCGGACGCGCCACGGGTGAACGCACGCCCACGCCAGCGCCGCGGCCATCTCTCCGGTGAAAGCGATCATGTCTCCAATGTCGCGCGCAAAGGCGGCCGTGGTTTCTCCCATTCTCGTGATCAGCCCCGCCGGCCGAATCGGCTGGACTCCGCCGGCCAGGGGGTCGGCCAGGGTGGACATCTCCAGGAGCCGCCGCAACTCAGGGCCGCCGCCCTCGAAGGTCACTTCCCCGCCGCCCGAGGCCATTTCCTTGCGGAATTGGGCGAACAGCGCCAGCCCGGCCCCGTCGCAATAGGAGACCTCCGACAGGTCCACCACGAGGCGTTTGCAGGGCTTCTGGGCCAGGTCTTCGGACACCTGCGTCCAGGCGGCCGGGAGAGTCGAGGAGTCCAGCCGGCCGCGGAGCGTCACGCGCAGGCTGGTGTCGGCTCTGTCCAGGCTCGCAACGGCGACACCGGCGGTGGGCTTGTCATTATCCATCGTCACTCAATTCCCTGTGAGCGAGCCTGGTCGGCCGGAACGCGTCTACTCCGCCTGGAGCAGCTTGAAGGTGGAGGCGAGCTGGTCGGTCAGGGCCTCGACATCCTTCGCTTCGGCGTTGTGGCAGCGAACCACCAGGGCATAAAGCCTCCTGGTGCCGTCGGGCCTGTCCTGCACGAACAACCGCCCTGCCACAATCGACGGACTGCCTGAGGCCCCGTCCTGGGGGCCCTGGCTGACGACGAACTGGTACGCATCCTGCCCGCCCAGGGTGGCCGGTCCCTGGGACAATATCTTCCGCACCATGCCCTTGGGCACCGTGCGGGCAATGGCTTCTTCGCCGAAGCTCTTGGCCGTGGCGTTGGCCTCGACGGCCTGCACAATCACGTCGGCCTGGGGCGAAACCGCGTTGCCTCGCGCGAAGTCCATCTGGCCCATGTCGAAACCCTTTTCGGTCTGCCGGCCGGCCCAGGAACGAGGCTGCGTGATGGAGAACAACAACTGCCGGTCTTCAAAGGTGTTTCCCGCGATGTCCGTCGAGGCCACCGGAATACTCCTGGGCTGGCCCACGGAGATCGTCTTCGAGATCGCCGCGAGGGTCGGCAGGATGTCCTCGGCCTGCTTTTCGCCGGTGGCCACGCCGAGCAGGTAGCCGATGCGGGGGCTTTGCGCGTCTTGAGGTTCACGGATGAATCCGACCCAACCCGTCGCGATCCTGCTGCCGCTGGAGGCATCGGTGTATGTGAAGATGCGAACCAGCGCCGTGCCGGTCTGGAACGGCACCTCGGCCTCGGCCTCGGTCTTCATGTCCTTGATGAAGGCGAAACGCGCCAGCGTGCCGGACACCGAGTCCATGGCCGTGTTCAACGTCACCGCCGGGGCCAGGGGATAGGCATACAGCGTGACAAGCCGAGGCTCGTTGCCGTCCTTGCCCTCCACGATGCCCGAGATCACCTGGTTGGGTGAGGACAGGGGGCCAAACTTCATGCCGCCGGGAACGCCCAAGCGAATTCCGGCCCAGGAGTACTCCCGTGCCTCTTCCATGGGCGGGGCCTCGGACAGAATGATCTGACTGGCCCGGGTGATCCCATCCAATAACGTGGCGATACCCTTGGCCACTTCCAGGCCTGGCTGGGCCTTGTTCGCGGCCTCCAATAAGTCCCTGGCCTTATCCACCAGTCCCTGGCGCCACTGGATATAACCCAGCAGCAGCAACGCCCGCGGGTCTTGTGGATGGCCGACGACGTATTGCTCCAACGCCTGATAGGCGGCGGTGTATTCCTGCTCGCTGCCGAAGAAGTCCCGCGGGCGAACGCGGACCAGGGGCAGGTCCGGGAAGGCCTTCAGGGCCATCGCCAGGCAGTCAGCCGCCTCGTTGTAATAGACTCCTCCCATTGCGAAATACACCTGCGCCAGCGAGAGCATCGATTCGGGCGAGCCGCCGGAGGCCGATCGCGCCGCCTCAAATTGCCTGGCCGCCTGCTTGTAGTTGCCCTGACGGAAGCTGACCTCGCCCTGGATTATCGGCCCGCGCACGGTGCCCGGGCCGTCGGGAGCCAGCGAAGTCAGACGTGGAGTGGTCGTGGTCTGGGTATCGCCCGCAGCCAGCACCGAGGCGGGGTCGCCGGAGGAAGGCACGTAGGCCGAGGAACCCGAAGGCCCGATGGTCACGGGCGCCATCGGGGCAATGGGCTGCTGCGAGCGGGCGCTGAAAGCCAGCGGGCCCGGCGACGCGGCGTACGGCGAAGCCGGCGCGTAAGGGCTGATCGGGACGGTGTTCGACTGGCCGGTGTACACGGATGAACCCAGCGGGCCTGAACCCATTGACTGTTGCGGGTTGTTGTAGGCGTAACTGAACGCCCGCCCGATAGCCAGTGACCTGCCGGAAATCGCCATCGCCTGCGCGGAGGCCAATCCGCAGACGACGGCCGCGATCCAGAGGCGCCCGATGTTGCTTTTTCGACCCGTCATACTCATTCTCTCCTCAAGGATCATCTTATGCTCCGTTGGGCCTGCACAAACGCCGCTCGACGGTTTTGCGGCACTCTCGCCCTGAACTCCTAGCGAACGGGAGCATTGCCCGTCGGCAAGGGGCTGCCCTGCCCCTGCGACTGCTTGACCGCCTCGCCCACCACCGACGGCTGCACTATGATCGTGATCGTGTTGGAGCCAATCTGGCCGCTCCAGATCACGGGCGCTGCCGGGGCCGAAGCAGCCATCGTAGTCGGGGCTGAGGCTGCCATCGTGGTCGGGGCCAAGGTCGGCTGCGCCCGCCAACCGCGATAAATGGCCGTCACCGCGTACTGGCCCTGTTGGCGGAGTGACACGCCACCGTAGGCCGAGCCGATCCCCGCATACGTATTGAGCGTGCCCTTGGGCGGGATGGTCTTGGCCATCAGCCCGCTGGGCCCCGGCTGCGTCCAGTCCCGCGTCTCGACGCTGGGCCCGTCGATCTTCAGCTCCAGGCCCGGCAACGGCCCATGATCGTAGTCCATGATCGTGATCGGTTCATTCCCCTCGTTCCGCAGCCGCACCAGCACCTGGATGGGCTCGTTGAGGCGGTAGGCGTCCCTCTCGGCGACAACGTCGATCCGCAGAACCTCCGCGGCCGGCTGAGAGGACGGTGCAGCGGCTGGGGCGATTGCGGGCAGTGTCGCGGGCGCCGTGGCTGGGGCGCTCGCGGGCAGTGTTGCTGGCGCCGTGGCTGGCTCGCCCACGGTTATCGCGGCAAGCTGCCGTGGCAAAGCGAACCAATCAGAAGCCGCCGCATTCGCGCTGGCTTGAACGAATTGAAACGCCAGACACCCGATCGCCACGACAACGATGCTCCGCATAACTCATCCTTTCGAGTCAATGATTTGCGGCAATATCATAATGGCTCACGCCGGCCGCCGCCAGAGATCATTGACCCGTCGGACTTAGCCCAACCCTGTCGCCCACCCCGCGGCAGACACGCCGCCATGGCGCGCCCGCGTCCGGCTACCGCGCCATCTGCGAGGCCGGCGCGCTGGCGGTCGTCGCCGCCGGGCCCGACACGGCAGGAACGATCGACTCGTCCAGGCTCAGCACATAGATGCCCATCGCCGCCAGCATCAGCACCGCAACCACGATCCACTTCCAATGACTCCGCTTACGATGCGGATGCTCGTGCTCGTGACCATGCTCATGTCCATGCGACATTCGTATGACTCCTTTGGTTTAATCCGACAAAATGGCCCGCCCAGGAACACGCCGGTCAACAACGAACAGCACTGTCGACCTGCATTATTTCCGTGCCGGCCAGGTGCGGTCGATGATCCAGGGCGAAATGTAACGGGAAGTAAAGGCCGCGCTGGTATCGGCGAAGTGCGGGGGGCCGAACGCGGAAACCATGTCCCCCGTCACCTGGACCTGGTAGAGCCTGGGATAGCTGACTGCAAAGCCCGTGCGGCCGGCGGAGTCGCCGTGGCTGCCGTCGAGGTTGCCGAAGATTTCCGTCCCAACCTCCAGCATGGCCACATCCTTGAGGTTGTAGAAGTTGACGATCCCCTTGTTGCACTGGGCCAGGGCCGATGTCAGGTCATAGTCGGCCCCAAGACTCGCATCCAGCAGCACTAATCCTTCTATGGGCGGGGCGCTCGCGCCGGCCAGGTATTCCGCGGTGAAGACCGCCACCGCGCATCCGCCGCTCTGACCGATCAGATAGACAGGCCGGCCGGGGTAGGCCTGCTGATAGGCTTGGATTTCCTGGGCGATGGTCTTGCCCCAGCCGCGATCGTCCCGGGTGTCGGTCTCATTGATGGCCATGCCGATGCCAGGAATGTGGCAGCCCCAAGGATGAATCTTGATGGCACACTTGACGCCCGAGCCCTGCAGGCCGTTGCGGATATTGACGTAGTGGTAATCCACCCCCTGGATGCCCGGCAGGATGTAGACAATCCCCTTGTCCATCATCTCCGGCTTCATGTAGTTCGCATTGAGGGCATCGGCACAACCAACGGCCAGCAGTGCCGGCAGGGCCAGCAGGATCAGGGAACGAGGATGTATCATGTTGGAGGCTCCTTTAAGTTAGCGATCATGCCGACAGTGCTATAGACCCATCCGATATATCGGCAAAGGCTATGCCACAAGAATTGCGATTACCCGTCGTTACGAACGAAATAATTCCTGCGTCCCCCACATTCTTCCCACCCCTTGATGTGGGTAAGAACTCGCCTAGGATTAACAGGGGGCCAGGGACGGCCCGAGCAGAGCTGTGAGACTCTGTAACCTTTTCGCTTTTTCGGCCACTATCAGGGTGCGGGACGGAAAGGTGCGGAACCAAAAGGACTTCAGGAGCATCATCATGAAAAGAACTTTGAAAAATAACCTGCTATTAGGCGTGGCGGCTGCGTCGATTGTGACGTTCGCCCTTGCCACTCCCAGCTTCGCGGATCGCGGAGGCGGCAGAGGCGGCGGTGGCGGTGGCGGTGGCGGCGGGCATAGCTTCAGCCGGGGCGGGTCCGGTGGCGGCAGCCACGGCAGTGTCTCCCGAGGAAACTGGGGCGGCCGGGGCAGCGAACACGGCTACTCCTCTCGAGGCGGTCAGGGCGGCTACGGCGGCAGCCAAGGATACTCCTATCGAGGCAGCCGGGGCGGGTACGGTGGCGACCACGGCTACTCCTATCGAGGCGACCGGGGCCGCGGGCATGACGACGGCTGGTATCGCGGCCGAGGCTGTGGTTACTACAACGGCGGCTGGGGCTATTGGCCGAGCTACTACTATGGCTATCCGTACACCTACTACTATCCGACCTATAGCTGCCCATCCCTTGGGTTCTGGTTTGGATGGTAACTGCCGCGGCTGACAGCGCGTTGAAGAGTACGGTCTCAAGTCACGCTTGATGCCCGCGCCTGCCGCTGAAGGTCCAGGATTCTGATGGCCGTGCGGAGGCGAATTTTCAGATCCAGGGGCTCGAAGGGCTTGAGAAGGTAATCGTCCGCGCCGGCGACCAGGACTCTCAGGAGTTCGTCGCGTTGACCGTTGCTGGTCATCAGCAGGATGTAGGGAACGGCATCGCCCTTGACGGCACGAATCTGCCGGCAGACTTCGTAGCCGTCCATCTTCGGCATCATCCAGTCGAGGATGGCCAACTCCGGGGCATGTTCCTGCCGCAGGATGGCCCAGGCCTCCTCGCCATCGGCGGCTGACACCATCTCGAAATGCGACTCCGCCAGCAGCGACTCCAGAAGCGAGCGATACACCGGGTCGTCGTCGGCTACGAGTATTTGCATGTGACAGCCCCCTTTTCTGCAAGAGACAACGCTTGTTCCAGCAAGATCAGTTCCGCATGCAGGTTCTGAAAACACTCCAGCAGGCGCTGGGGTTCTCCCAGGTTGCAGACCTCTTCCAGCCGCACGGCCCAGGTCAGGGCCCGCTTGGCGCCGATCAGGCCCAGCGCGCCCTTCCATCGGTGTGCCAACCGCCCCAGGGTCTTTCCATCTCGCTTCACCGCGGCCTCCTGCGCAGCGGGCAATGTCTCACGGAGACTCTGGAGGAATATCCCGATGAGGGTGCTGACCGCCTTCTCGTTTCCATCCGCCATACGCAGGGCCTCGGAACGGTTCCAGACGTCCTGTCGGTCCCAGGTGACTGGCTCGACGGCCGAAGGCTCAGGCGGAACCGACTTGCCCACCATCCCGGCTATGGTTTTCGCAAGGATGCCGCGAAGCTGCTCCGGCCGGAATGGCTTGGACAGAAAATCGTCCATGCCGCATTCCAGACAGCGGGCGCGATCACTGTCCATGGCATGGGCCGTCATGGCGACGATGGGAGCTCGCGCGGTGGTTCCCTTTTCGCTTTGCCGAATCCGTTCGGTCGCCTCAATCCCGCTCATTCCGGGCATTTCGAGGTCCATGAGCACAAGGTCGAACTTCTGTCGGGCCAGGACCGCCAACGCCTCTTGGCCGGAGCCGGCCGTGCAGACGCGGTGCCTCCACTGGCTGAGCATCAGCGAAGCAGCCTGCTGATTGATCGGGTTGTCATCCACCAGCAGGATACTGAGGCTCGGGCCATCCGATGACGGGTGCTGTGCCACCGACGGCCTGTTCCTCTGCTGTGCCGCGTGCTGAAGAGCCAGGCGGAGGGTAACATGCAATTGATAGTCGCTTGCTGATGTGTCCAGGTAGGCATCGATGAGCGTGCCGAGGCATCGAACGGCATCGGCGCGTAAGGCGGCGCAGAAGGCAACGACCAGTGCCGCCCCCTCATGCTCTCCCAGTTGGACCACCCGGTCAGAAAACTCACCGGTCCGGCTTGGTAGATCACAGGCGTCCAACAAAACCAGGCCGAACGGCACTCCCTGATCCGTCGCCTTCTTCATGGACGAGAGTGCAGCTTCAACATCGGCAACACAACTCGGCCAGGCGCCCCAGGATCCCATGAGGCTGCGAAGCCTCTGGAGGTTGCCCTGGGCGCGAGAAATCACCAGCACGCGAAGTCCCGCCAACATCGGCAAGGCGGCGGTCTCTATCCCGGCGCCGGCCTCGAGAACCGGGCCGAACCGGGCCGTGCAGACCATCACGGTGCCCTTGCCCGGCTCGCTCTCCACTCGGACCCGCCCGCCCATCAGTTCCACCAGTCGCTTGACGATGGACAGGCCCAGTCCTGTGCTGTCTCTGCGATATTCCCGGTTTCCCTGCCCCTGGTTGTAGGGCGTGAAAAGCCGTTTCTGCTCGGCGAGGGACATGCCCGGCCCCGTGTCATGCACGCTGAACTGCACCACCACTTCGTCAGCCTGCACCGAGATCGGCGTCACCCGCAGCATTACTTCGCCGGAGGTCGTAAACTTGATGGCGTTGCCGATGAGATTATTGAGTACCTGCCTCAGCCGCCCAGGATCACCCAGTACGACCGTCGGGGCGCCCGGATCGATTTCCCAACGCAGGGATAACCCCTTGTTCTTTGCCAGCGAGGCCAGAGAGGCCAGCGTGCCGGCCACACACTGGGGAACGCTCATCAGCACATGGCGCAGCTCAAGTTTGCCCGCCTCGATCTTGGACAGGTCGAGAATGTCGTTTATCACCGAAAGCAGCGAATTGGCGCATTCCTTGACGACTTCCAGGTACTTCTGACGCTGGGCATGGTCGGTCGAGTCCAATGCCAGGTCGGTCATGCTGATAACTCCGTTCATGGGCGTGCGGAGTTCGTGGCTCATCTGGGCCAGGAAATTTCCCTTGGCCCTGCTGGCCTCCTCGGCCGCTCGTCGCCGGGCTTCTTCGAGTTGGGTATGGGCTCGTTCGCTGCGATAGGCGGTATAGCCCGTGGCGAAGTACAGCAGCGCCAAGGCCACGATCAAGGCGTATGTGACTCGCTCGTGCGATGCGATCGGCACCGAGACGTTCGCGCGGGGCGAGCCCATGACCAGGCCAAACCGACGTCCCTCCAGGTTGATCGGGGAAAATGCAATCAACTCCCGCCCCTGCCCGTCCTGGCGGACCGTTTCGGCCAGTCCCGAGCCGCCCCCGGCAACGCAACGATCCGTCACATACGTCAGCAGGCCGACATTGTCAACGGTGGCCTTGGGAGCGTCGGGGTCCGGCATGACATGAACCACCTGCCGGGGTTTGGCGATGGTGTCGCCCCCATAGACAACCTCGCCCGTGTCGCAGATCACGCAATGAAGGCTCCGATAGGTGCTGTTGGCCTTGGGTTGGCACCGGACAAGAACGCTGTATACGTTCACGCCGGCCCGCAGCGTCCCAACTCTCTTGCCATCGAGTTCGATGGGCACGGACACGCTCAGGCGACGGCCCTTTTCACCGCGAGGGGTCAACGTTCCCGCCTCGTTGGCGTCCTTTCGAGACTCGACGCCGCCGGAGGACAAACCACTCCAGAGCGTGGCCCCCCCGGCGCTTAGCACCTCAAGATCGTCCAGAGTGGCACTCTCCCTGGCCAGGAAGGATTCGAGCGTCTCCTTCATGCCCGGAGCAAAACGACGGACATCCGGCTGGCCGGCAAGCGAGTCCAGTTCGCGGCGGATGTCGCCAACTTGTCCTTGCAGGGAGTCGGTCCAATTCCGAATGGCGTCAACCTGCTGTTGCTGGAAGCTCCGAACCATGCCGTCTTCAAATCTGGCATGGTGGAACCGGAGGAGGGCCATGAAGGCCAGCGCCGCAACGATCGTGATGACCAGCGGCCGAGCGGATCGTGCCGCGCGACCCCAGGAACCTTCCTGGTGGGACAGGGAAGGGCTCCCCCCACGATTGAACGCTTGGCCGGAACACAGTTTCAAAGATACAAAACCTGCCACTCTGGAACAGTGTCGCCCAGCTTTGCGAAGAACGCGTGACCAGGAAAAAGTCACTGCCGCCGACTTTCACCCAACCTTACCCAGTGGCCATATCGTCAGCTATGGGTGCATGCTTTAGCAGGCGCCGCCATTCCTTCCGCGGCGCGGCTGACCAGGCTGGCACTCAAGCAGTGACCTCGCCTCATAACATGCAGATTCGGTTTGAACTTAAGGTTCCTGGAAAAACGGCGACAATGACAAGTGAGTTGGAACACTCTCCCCTCGACGTGGGTTAAATTGTGGAAATGGAACGAGCAGGCATAGATCGGAAGCCGCTTCCGATCTGACAGTTGCCCCTGGGTTAGGGTTGGGTCTTATTGGTGCAACCGTCAAACGCCTGCTCGTTTGGGTATTCCAAAGTGTCGTTGTCTTTCAATGCCTGCGCACTGCGTTACGCAGGCATTGCACTTCAACATGATACGCGGCTGAAGTTCCTGTCGCCCGATTCCTCTGCTCGTCTGACCGACCTGGAGCGTGCCTCAAGCCGAACTGAACGCTCCACCGGCATTCCGGGAGGATGCCAGACGAATCAGCCTGGCCACTTGCTGATCGATTTCCGCTTCTGAAAACGGCTTGGCCAGGACATAGGCGCCCCGAAGGTCAAGCCTTGACCATGCCTCTTGCAGAAAGTCCCGGCCGACCATCAGCACGGGAGTCACCGGCGATTTCCGCTCATGCAGCCGCCGACAAATCTCATGTCCATCCAAACCAGGCAACATCCAATTCATAACAGCCATGAACAGGCCAGGGCGTTCTTCGATCGCCGCCCAAGCCTTGCTACCGTCGGTGCAACTGACAGTCGGTAGGCCCATACGGCCCAATGTCCTCTCCAACACGGTCAGATAAGAAGGATCGTCGTCAGCGATCAACACCTCGACTATTCGAGATGCCTTGGCCACTGTGACACCTTGCCGGTGCTGGAGTTTCATGTGTTCACCCCGGCGCGAGTTGATTGCTCTGGCAGTCACGGCCGATGGGAGTCGTCCCCGTTGTTACTCCCTGGCCGTCGGAGCAACTACATGGGATTATCGGTACACCATGCCCGTATGGTCAATATAATTATTCATATTGTTCTTATTTTGTTCTCATTTTAAGGTCATCAAAGTCAATAAGGCGTAAGCCGTTTTGTGGACGAATATTGCGCAACATTATGGCCAACTTTTCGCTTGGTTCGATGCGAAAGATGGGCACGATTGCAGGGAGATCACACCGAGCTGAAAACTGGCGATAAACCTGAGGATGCTTCCACAGTAAGAAGTCACTTGGGTAGCCTGTGAGAGCCTTGCCTGCCACAGAGGTCGCGGGCGGCGAAGAAGGACGCCACGGGACGGATGAATCTTCCGGAGGTGGGGATGAAAACTCTGCCATTTACTTGGCCGACCAGGGGCGATTTCCGGGCATTTCCGAGGATTCCGGTGGACCGAATGCAACGAAACACAATGAATGTGAAAACACTGGAATTCCGGCAGAAAATCGCGGAACATGCGGCCATGACGTAGCATCAGGTAGGGTGTCTGAGTGGCCGAAAGAGCCGGTCTTGAAAACCGGTGTACCCGAAAGGGTACCGTGGGTTCGAATCCCACCCCTACCGTTCTCACGCAAATGGGCCGGCAATGGCACGTTCATGAATTGCACCTGATGCCCTGCCGCAGATGAAGCGATAGGTGCCACGGCTGCGCCGTGTGCAGCCGTGCATAGCGTCGACACTGCTGCAAACACCGCAGCAGTGGCACCTGATCCATCGTTTGGCGAGCGACAGACCACTGGCGTCTTTTCAGTTGCGCCTGGCCCAATACAGCTTGTCGCCCTTGGCCACCAGCAGCATGCACAATTCGCTGCTCTTGCCGGCAGTCTTTACTTGCAGCGTCACCCGGTAAATCCGGTCGCCGAAGCGGTCCATGGCCTTGATCTCCACCGCGTTGGCCTTGGCGAGCCAATCCAGTGTCGGCTTGAGATTCTCTTCCTCCCCCGGTTCCATCCCGTCAGCTAGCTGCCGCTTGATGACATCCTCCGCAGCCCCGCCGGCGGATTGAAGTTCCCGGATCATCTCCTGAACTTCTCGCCAAGGGGCGCCCCGACTGTCCAGATCCTTCCGTTCATACTTGTCCGAGCAGCCTCCTGTCGCCAGGCACGTCGCCAGGCACGCCGCCAGGCAAGCGGCCAGCGCCACAGGCCCTCTTGCCGCCCGAAGCTTTCCGCCCAATGCCGCGCCATGCCGTCTATTTGTTGTCATTGTCATAATGCGGAACATTGCTGGTTCCCACGAAGCCTAACAGAGCATCGGCGTTGGTCAAGTTGCTGCCCTCGCGATCGAATGAGTCCGCGCGGCCGTCGGCGCAAAGAGCGTTGGTTCTGGACAAATGGCGAAAGTGCGTCGTGCCGTACTTATTGATCCCCCACTGCGTCCGCAGCGGGTCCAGCGAACTGCTGTTCTGAAACCCCACCACGCCGCTGGTCTTCCAGGTCATCCCCGAATCGGCAAAGACAAACAGGTCGCTGGGGTTCTTGATATCGGCTGTCCTCTTGAGCGGCATGAGCTTGCCGGAGGAGTCCTTGCGTCCCCATGCGTTGGGGTCCAGGCAGAAGGCGTTGTAGCCGTAGGTGGTCGTGGGCTCCTTGGCACTGCCCTGCGGCAGGTAGCTACCCCAAGGCTGCGAGGGGCACCAGAAGGCATCCAGGGCCTTGTCGCAGTAAGCCAGCAACGGGCTGACGCTCCTGTCGACCGGCACGGTGTCACTGCCCCAGAAGTACCAGCGGGGCAATTCGTTGCGGACCAGGTACGGCCAGAAGTAGGTTCTGTTGCTGATTTGGTACATCTGCATGGCCACGCCGAGATTGTGCAGATTCGACAGGCACTTGGCGGAGCGGCCATATTCCTTCACGGTCGTCAGGCTCGGGGCCAGTATCGCAATCAGCATGGCGATGATCGAAATGACCACCAGGAGCTCCACCAGGGTGAAAGCCCTTCGATTGCGTGATCTTGCCTGTATCGCCATGAATCTCATATCGCCTGCGAGAAAGAACTGGCGGAGCCCGAACCGGCATGGCAATGTCCGGGCCCCGCCGAACCGGGTTTGTTTAGACGTTGCGCCGCCGCAGGCAGGCCAGGCCTGCACAGGCCAACAACGTCAGTGATGCGGGTTCAGGAACCGCGGTCGAATCCATCGAAGGGGCCGGGCCGACCTCGACACCGAAGCCCCAGTTCCCTGCCAGCAGCGACAGGTCGCCGGTGGTCACGGCGCCATCGCCGTTGAAGTCGCCGCCGGCCCAGGTCGCGCCGCTCTGGGTGCCCCAATTTCCAGCCAGCAGCGCCAGGTCGCCGGTGCTGACCTTCAGATCGTTGTTGGCATCGCCCGGCAGGCGAGGCGCATCATCCCGACCGTAGACCCACCCGTCGCTGTAACCATTGCTGACGGTGCGGAAAGAGGCGCCGTAATCCCAGGGTGAATTCCATTCGGCAGAGCTGCCGTCCCGGACCCAGTAGTGCCACCAGTCCGCCCCGGAGCCGTTGCCAACGTTGCTGTGGCCGTCAAAGGTCATGCCCCAGACGTAATCGCCCCAGCCCTCATAGTAAGTCCGATTCACTTCCAGCGTGGAGGCTGCCTCGACGATGCTCAGCAGATCGCTGCCGGTGGTATTGGGATCGCTGAACTTGACGCTGAATGCGTAGACCGCGCTGTCGCCGAATTCGATGACGAGGTTGGCGGTATTCGACCCGGTCCCGACCGTGATATAGGACGCCTGAGCGCCGGCTGACATCGCCAGCACCACGCCCACGCTTACCAGAAGAATCGCTCTCATGTTCAATCCCTTCCTTGCCGACCGCTCAGTGCCGGCCTAATGATTTCTCAGTTTCGCGTGCCACAATCGCACGCACTACAAACTTCCCTTTCCCGGCAAGCCGGGACGCCGCATGCAGACAGACCGATAGCCGCCTAAGTGATCGTGGTATTCATGGGTTGCCTCTTTCTTCCGGCGCCAGGTTCGACTGAGAAGCAGCCCGGGCGCAGCAAGGCCGCCGCTCGACAACCAGGGAGGAATTGACAGGCGCGTCGCCAGGGGCGGCAAGCTGCGAGAAACGCCACTGTTCCGCGAGTAGCCATGCAAAAACCCCGGCCCCTGACGATTTGCAGGGCCAGCCGGGGTGCGGTAACAAACTTACGGCACGGTCCGGTCAGCCGAGCATCTCGCGAAGGCCAAAACCAGGTTGGTCACAGGCAGGTCTTCTGGCTCCCGGGTCATCCTTCCGCCGCGCCTTCCCATCCCGATTCCGCACCGGTACAGTGGCATTCTTGCGGCGGTCGTCGCCGGTTACAGCGGCGCGTCCGCGGCCGATTCTCACGGCCTTCCCTTTTCGCCCGCGTTTCCACGGGCATCCTGCAACGATGGGCACTCTAGACTCCGCCCCCGATGCTGTCAAGCATCCGGGAAGTTTTTTTGAAGTTGAAGATGGTGACTGATCTTGTGGCCAGTCGTACAATATGGGCAGGACAATCGGAGAGAACGATATGTCACTGTGGCTTCTGAGGTTCGACAAGAGCGGCAAATCGAACTGGGTGGCGGCGGGCATCCCTATCCCGGCCATCTTCGTTGTTCTCTTGCTCACAAGCGCGATTGTGAGCGTTGCATTGGCAGCGACGAATTACAGCGTCTGGGTCTTTCTGCTTCCGCTGCTGGGAGGATTTGGCCTGTTCCTGGCAGCCAAGCTGAGCGTAATGCGGCGTGTATCACTTCTGTCGTTTGGGTCAAAGGCGATGACGCCCAGGATGAGATCGCTCTATCACACAGGCTACGTTCTGATGATCTTGAGCACTCTGATGATCCTGTCCTTTGTGCTCTTGGGAGGCTAGCGGCGCACACCGGACATGCCCCCCGGTGGCACAGCCTTTCCAGGCTGTGCATGCACAGGCTCGAAAGCCTGTGCCCACCCATCAAGCCATGCCTGACAGAGCACCAGCGGCGCAGCTTCTACGCATCCAAGGCCGCCAGGCAGGCGGCGATGAGGCGGGGTTTGATGACTTCGATGGGCTCGGTGCTCCGCAGGCCCGCCGCTCGCTTGTGTCCGCCGCCGCCGAAGCCCTTGGCGATCTGGGAGACATCCAGCACGTCGCGGCTGCGCAGGCTCACGCGGACCAGGGCGTCGCTTTCGGTCAGCAGGATCACAGCCTCCACGCTGCCCAGGCGAAGCGGCTCGTTGATGAGGTTCTCGGTCTCCTCGGGCATGGCGCCGGTGGCGGCGAAGTCGGCCTTGCGGATTTCCATCACGGCCAGCCGGCCAGCAGCGTGAAGTTCCAGCGACTCGAGCATGCGCACCATCAGCTTCAGCCGCTCCGGCCGGTCGCACTGGAAAAGTTTGTGATTGAGCAGGTCCGTCCGCACGCCCGCATCGAGGAGGTCGGCTGCGGTGCGAAGGCAGCGGCCGTCGGTGTTGGAGAAGTGGAACCAGCCCGTATCGGAGGTGATGGCCGTCATAAGTGCCTCGGCCGTCTCGCCGTCGAGGGGCCAGCCCAGATGATCGATCATTTCCTTCATGAGAATCCCGGCGGCTGCGGCGGTTGAGTCGTTCCACATCGCGCTGCCGATCTGCCCGGCGGTGGCATGGTGGTCGATGACCACAACCTTGTCCTGCCGCGCCGTGATGGCCTGCTCCAGCCCGTCCAGTTGTGCAAAGACGCTCGTGTCGAGAATCACAACCAGGTCGGCTGCGTCGGCCAGTGCCGCGAAGCGATCCGTGGATGCAGGCAACCGGCGGGCGAAGAGAAACTGGTATCGCATCGGCACCGCATCAGGCACGAGCATTTCGGCCCCCTTGCCCGCCCCGCGCGCCGCCAGCGTCATCGCCACCAGCGAGCCCAGGCAGTCGCCGTCCGGCCGGGCATGCGTGACAAACAGCAGCTTGCCGGCTGCCGCAAGGCGTTGGGCCACCCTCTCAAAACCGCTACCGGCAGATTTCTCGCACACGTTGCACATCCTCCGCTATCTGCCGCTTGAGGGCCTGCTCGTCGGCAAAACGATGCTGATCCCGCAGGCGGGCGACAAAGCTCAGTTCCATTTCCTGGCCGTAGTAATCGCCGCCGGCGTCCAGCAGGAAGGCTTCCACCACGGACTTGTCCAGCCGCCTCAGCGTGGGCTTGTTGCCGATACTGATGGCGGCCACGAATTGCCGGCCGGCGATCTGCGCCCTTCCGGCATAGACCCCGTCGGCGGGCACGATTTGCTCGCCCGGCTCGAGGTTGGCCGTGGGAGAGTTCAGTTCCCGTCCCCGTCCATCGCCGGCGACCACCTGGCCGGCGATCGAGAAAACCCGGCCCAGGCAGCGGGCGGCGTCCTCCACCCGTCCTTCGCCGATCAGGTGGCGGACCATGGTGCTCGAGACGCGCTGGGGCCCGCCGGGAAAGTCCAGCGTCACCGGCTCGATGATGTGCAGGCGGAAGCCGCCCCGCTCCTGCCAGTCGGCCAGCATCTGGACGTTGCCCGAACGGCCGCGGCCGAAGAAGAAATTGTCGCCCTCGACGATGTGCCGCACGGCAAAGTGATCCAGGATGATCTCCTGGATAAAGGCCTCGGGCGCCATCCCCAGCAGTTTCATGTCCGTCGGGACGGTGACGACCCAGTCGGCGCCGGCGCCGGCGAGAAGTTCGCACTTCCTGGCGTGGGAGACGATCCGCAGGCGTTCCTGCCGCGGGCGGAGCACGGCATCGGGCGTCGGCTGGAAAGTCATCGCCACCACGGCCGACCTGTCCGCGTCGGCCAAACCTCGCGCGGTGGAGAGGATCCGCTGGTGGCCCAGGTGCATGCCGTCGAAATTCCCGACAGTCAACACCCCGCCGCGAGCGGAGGAAGGAAGGTTATCCAAGCCTGTGATGAAACGGTCATTCATGGGCAATACATCTTATCTATGCTGCTGCCCGGCGCCGTGGTCGCGGCGGCCGCAGCCTCGAATATCTTCCGCGTGCAACAATTTGCACGCCCTACACTAGCAGTTCTCCGACCGCCCTGCCAAGCCCCTCATCGGGCGTGGACGATCGGCACCTCGCCGGCCCCGGTGGAAATCAGGTCGATCTTGACCTGGTAGGTCTGCTCCAGCAGATCGACGCGGAGCACCTCTCTCGGCGGTCCGGCGGCGATGACCTGCCCCTCCCGCATCAGCAGCAGTTCGTCGGCGAATCGCCCGGCCAGGTTCACGTCGTGGCTGATGCACACGACGGCCATCTCCCAATCATGTGCCAGCCGCTGCATCATGCGATGGATGATAAGCTGGTTGTGGATGTCCAGTTGGCTGGTCGGCTCGTCCAGAAGCATCACCGAAGGTTGTTGGGCCAGGGCGCGGGCGATCATCACGCACTGAGCCTCGCCGCCGGAAAGTTCGTCGAGCATGCGGTCGGCAAACTCCGCCGTGCCGGTCATGAGCATGGCCTGCTTGGCCACGGCCAGGTCCTGCTCGCCTTCCATGCCCAGCAGGCCCGTGTGGGCCAGGCGACCCATCAGCACCAGTTCTTTCACCGAGAACGAGAAGGCCGTGCGGGGCGTCTGCGGGACATAGGCCATCAGGCGGGCCAACTGCCGGGGGCTGTAGCGGCCCAGCGGTTTGCCATCCAGCATGATCTGCCCGCCGTCGGGGCGAATCTGGCCCAGCAGGCAGCGGAGCAGCGTGGTCTTGCCCGAGCCGTTGGGCCCCAGCACGCACAGCAGTTTGCCCGCCGCCGCCGTCAGGCTCACGCCGCGCAGCACCGGCAGGTCGCGGCGATAACCGAAAGCCAATTCGCCGGCTGACAGAATGTGTTGCTCGCTCATGCTCCCTCCCGGTTGCGGCGGCGAAGCAGGAAGATGAAGAACGGTCCGCCCGCCAAGGCCGTCACGATGCCCACGGGCACCGCGCCGAGAGAAACCCACTCCCCCACGGTCCGGCAGAGCGTGTCGGCCACCATCAGGAAGACGGCGCCGACCAGGCCGCAATACATCACCAGCCGCCGGTGGTCGGGGCCGACGATCAGGCGGCACAGGTGCGGCACGATCAGCCCGACGAAACCCACCGGCCCGGCAAGGGCCACCGCGCCGGCCGTCATCAGGGCTGCGACGCCGAAGGTCTCGACGCGAAGATAATGCACCGCCACGCCGACCGATGCCGCCACCTCGTCGCCCAGCGACAAGGCGTTGAACGACGAGCCCCGCAGCATCAGCGCCGCCCAGCCGGCCACCACGGCCACCACGCACACCAGCAGCAGCGTCGGGGAGACCGTATCGCGAATCATGCCCATGCCCCAACCGACCATGTTGATCACGCCGTTGGGGTCGGCAAAGAGCAGGATCGCCAGCATCAGCGCCCCGTTGAACACGTTGACGATCACGCCCGACAGCAGCAGAACGTACGGGTCCAGCCGTCCGCGTCGCTGGGCGATCCCGTACACGATGGCGCAGGTGGCCAGCGCGCCGATCAGCGCCAGCACGGGCGTGCTGACCCACGCAGCCAGGCCGATCGTGCCGGCCAGGACCGATCCCAACAGCACGCCCACGCCCGCCCCGCTGGAAACACCGAGAATGTAAGGCTCGGCCAGCGGGTTGCGCAGCAGCGCCTGCAAGGCCATGCCTGCCGACGCCAAGGCCGCCCCCACCGTCGCAGCCATCCCCAGGCGCATCAGACGCATCGTCCACACCGGCCAGGATAGCTTGGCCACGCCGACCAGGCTGCAAGCCGCCGCCGCCACCAGCGTCAGCGCCAGCAATATCGCCGCGTCGCGCAGCAGGAGGCGGTAGCTGAGCACGGGCTTAATGGCTTTGTCGGCCGGGGCCATCACGATCCGCCCTCGCGAGTCTCGGGATGGATCATGGCGGCCAGGTCGGAGGTGAAGCCCACCAACGCCTTGCTGGGAATAGTCCAACGACGATCGGTCACCATGAACAGCCGACCGGACTTGACAGCCGGCAGGTCCTTCAGCCACTTCCAGAAGGCCAGTGCGTGCTCCTCCTGGCCGGGATTGACCTGGCAGATCACGATATCGGGCGCGCCGGCCAGGATGCCCTCGGTGGTCATCAGGGCCCAGCCGGTGTAGTTGGCGGCAACGTTAGCGCCCCCGGCCACGTGGATCATGTCGTCAATGAAAGTCCCCCTGCCGGCGGTGCCAAGGGTCTCAAAGTCGGTGATAAAGAGCACCCGCGGGCGCTCCCGGCCTTCGACTTTCCTGCGAATATCCTTCAAACTCGACCGGAAGCCGGCAGCGGCGTCTTTGCCGGCCTGGGCGTTGCCCGCCAGGGCAGCTGAGCGCTCCATGGCCGCGGCGAGGTCCTCAAGCGTCTCGATCTTGAAGTGTTCAATCTGGACCTTGGGGCAGAGCCGTCGCACGCCTTCGAGGCGGCTGGGATTCATCTGGATCATCACCACGTCCGGCTCGGTGTTCTGGACGGCCTCGGTGTTGACCGAGAAGGCGTCCCCCACCACCGGCCGGGCCTGGCCGGCAGGCAGCTTGTCCTGGGTCGTCACGCCCACCACATGCTCGCCCAGGCCCATGTCGAACAGCATTTGCGTCAATGACGGGGACAGGCTCACCACGCGCGGATGAGGCGTGGCATCGCCGCTGGGGGCCAGGGCCTTCTTGCAGCCGCACATCAAAGCACTGACGGCGATCATGACCAGAAAAAGTCTCTTCATCACGTTCCCTTGCATTCCGTAAAGGAGGGCGATGGTAGGCTCGGCAGGCAGGACCTGTCAAGCAACGCAAGTCCGCGGGGACCGACGGGGCAGCCTCAGCCGACGGCTTCTTTCAGCGCCTCGGGGAAGTAGTTGACCAGGTCGGTGGCCAGCAACGAAGGCTGCCCGAGTCTCGCGGCGGCCAGGTCTCCAGCCAGTCCGTGACAATGCACCGCCAGGCATGCCGCCTCGAACGGCGCGAGGTGCTGGCCCAGCAAGGCAGCCGTCAATCCCGTCAGCACGTCGCCCGTTCCGCCCGTGGCCATGCCCGGATTGCCGGTGTCGTTGGCGTAGACCCGCCGACCATCGGTAACGATCGTGCCGACGCCCTTGAGCACGCAGACAAACTCGCCGGCTTCGCCGGAGGCCTGGCCTGCCCATTCCCGGGCGGCTGCGACGGCGGCTTCCTCGCGATGTGCCTGGATGTCCGCGACATCCCGGCCGGTCAGTCGTGAAAACTCGCCCGGATGCGGAGTGAGGATCAGCGGGCAACGACGGTCCTTGGCCCAGCCGTCAATGCCGGCCAGGTTGTTCAGACCGTCGGCGTCTATTACGGTGGGAAGCGCCTGCTCCAGCGCCCAACGGATGATATTGCGTTGCGTGCTGCCCACGGCGATACCCGGCCCGATGGCCAGAACGCTACAGACCTGGGCCGCCTCGGCCAGTTGCGCCAGGGATTCGGGGGCCAGTTCGCCGCGATCATCGCAGGCCAACGGGATCGACGTGGCACAGGGACAAATCGTGGCCACGTAGGGTTGGATCGTCCGCGGCGCCGCAAAGGTCACCAGCCCGGCCCCGCCTCGCAAGGCGGCATTGGCCGCCAGGGCCACCGCGCCCATCATGCCCCCGCTGCCGCCCACCACCAGCACATGCCCGAAGCTGCCCTTATGGGCGTCGCGCCGGCGCGGCGGCAGCTTGGCCAGCCGCGTGACTTTTTCAATCTCGCCCGCCATTGTGGTTCCCATTTCCGACCGTCTGTCGGTTGATCGTCGCGGCGATGTACCCGCCGGCAAATCCGTTGTCGATGTTCACGACGCTGACACCCGAGGCGCAACTGTTAAGCATGCTCAGCAGGGCGGCCAAGCCGCCAAAACTGGCGCCGTAGCCCACGGAGGTCGGCACGGCGATGACCGGAACGGCCACCAGGCCGCCGACCACGCTGGCCAGCGCCCCCTCCATCCCAGCCGTCACCACCACCACGTTGGCCGCCTGGAGGGCTGAACTCTCAGCCAGCAGGCGATGCAGCCCCGCCACGCCCACGTCGTAATGCGTGGTGACCTTCTGGTCCATGATCTCAGCCGTGACGCGGGCCTCCTCGGCCACCGGAAGGTCGCTGGTGCCCGCAGCCACGATGGCGATATGCCCCATGGGCGCCGGCGCCGGCCCCTGGCGCAATGTGATGCACCGGGCCAGGACGTTGTATTGAGCCGATGGGTACTTGGCCGCAACGGCCTGGTAGGCGTCGGCCCCGGCCCGCGTGGCCAGGACATTGCCGCCCCGCTCGGCCAGCTTTTCAAAGATGGCCTGGACCTGCTCGACGGTCTTGCCGGCGCAGAAAATCACTTCCGGAAAGCCGCACCGAATCGTGCGGTGATGGTCCAGGCGGGCAAAGCCCATATCCTCGAAAGGCAGTTGACGAAGCTGGGCAAAGGCCTCCTCAATGCCCACCACGCCGGACTTGACCGACTCCAGCAGATGCCTGACTGAGTTCTCGTTCATCGCTTCATTATAAGGGCCCGGCGGCAAAAGCACTATCAGACGCTCAGTGGGCTCTTCATCCCAAGCTGGGCGGCGTATCGCTTGCGGACCGGATCGACCTGGGAGGCAATGAACTCATCCACCTGCTGCGGCGAGCGCCCGATGAAGTTGGCCGCGTCCATTTGCGCGCCGATGTCCACCTTGGCGAAGGCCTCGTCACCCTTGAGCCGCTCCAGCAGGTCGTTGGGCCTGCCGTGCATCTTGACCTGCTCGGCGGCGGCCTGGCTGTGGCGGCGAATCCGCTCGTGCAGCTCCTGGCGATCTCCGCCACCCTGCACCCCGGCCATCAGGATGTTCTCGCTGGCCATGAAGGGAAGTTCCGCCGCCACGTGCGCCGCGATCGTGGCCGGGTAAACGACCATCCCCTGCGCGACATTCAGGCAGATCAGCAGCGCCGCCTCGGCCGAGAGAAATATCTCCGGCATGGCCAGGCGCTTGTTGGAAGAGTCATCCAGCGTCCGCTCGAACCACTGCTCGGCGGCGGTGTGCAGCGGGCTAACCGAGATATCCATCAGGAAGCGAGACAGGCCCGTCGCACGCTCGCATCGCATCGGGTTGCGCTTGTAAGCCATGGCACTGGAGCCGACCTGGGAAGTTTCAAAGGGCTCCTCGACCTCCTTGAGGTTGGCCAGCAGCCGCAGGTCGTTGCAGAACTTGTGCACGGTGGCCCCGACGCCTGCGACACTGGCAGCCACCGCGGCGTCCACTTTGCGGCTGTAGGTCTGCCCGCTGACGCTCGTGATGCGGTCAAAGCCCATCTTCCGCGCGACCAATTGCTCAAGCTTCCTGACCTTCTCGTGGTCGCCGTCAAACAGCGCCAGGAAGCTGGCCTGCGTCCCGGTGGTCCCCTTGACGCCCAGAAACTCCAGGCCCTCCAGGCGGTGCTCCAACTCACGAAGGTCCATGAGGAACTCGTTGCACCACAGGGTCGCTCGCTTGCCCACGGTCGTCAGTTGCGCCGGCTGGTAGTGCGTAAAGGCCAGGCACGGCAGCAGCCGGTGCTTGGCCGCGAAACCGCCCAGTACGTCGATGATATTGGCCAGCACCGCGATGAGCCCCCCGATCGCCTCGCGCATGATCAGCAGGTCGCCGTTGTCGTTGACGTACTGGCTGGTCGCGCCAAGGTGAATGATCGGCCGGGCCAGCGGAGCCACATCCCCGAAGGCGTGAATGTGCGCCATCACGTCATGGCGAAGCTCGCGCTCGAATTGCTGGGCCTTGTCGAAGTCGATGTCGTCCAGGTGCTCGGCCATCTGCTGGACCTGCTGGGCCGTGATGTTGAGCCCCAGTTCCCTCTCGGCCTCCGCCAGCGCCAGCCAAAGCCGCCGCCAGGTGGAACACCGCCGCTGGGCGCTGAAAAGCTCCCGCATGGCCTTGCTTGCGTACCGCCCTTCGAGGGCACTCGCGTAGGTTTTATTCTTCTCGTCCATGAGGACAGAGTCTAACGCGCCGAGAGAAGTATGTCACCATCCTTGAGGCCTCAGAAACAGCAGCGGGGCATGCTTAGACATTGTTCCACGTGGAACATTTTGGGAAACGGCCCTGATATCGCGGCTTGCGAAGATAACGGCTGTCACTTCATCCCCGGCCCCGCGGACCTACGCCCCTTCATCGCCGTGCGCAGCGGCAGTCCCCTCCCACTGTTTTTTGAAATGGCCGACCGGACATTCTTCTTCTCTTGGCCAAATATCGAGTTGCGACTGCGGGTCAGGAAACGAAGAACACGTTCTTTGCGCGCGGCGGACCGTCAGGCCGGGGAAGGATGAGGAGAACGACATGAGCTTTGAGATCGAGAACTTCGCCGACGAGCAGTTGGATGCCCAGTACCTGGCCTACCTGGTGGAGCAGCAATCCGCCGAACAGGCCCAGCGATACGAGCGCCTGTGGGATTATTTCCGTAACCCGCTGCTGCCGGCCGTCGGCGCCGCCGCCGACTCCCTCAACTCCGCCAGCCGGCCTTACTTCCAGGCCCAGGAAATGGGCCTGCCGCCGCGGATCACCGGCCTGTGTCAACGCGGCGAGCCCGTCACCGACCTGCGCCGCAAGGAAGTGGTCATCGAGAACGACATCGCCTGGCGCGTTCACACCTCTGTCGACTTTCTTTTCGGCAAGGCCCCCTCGGTCCGCTCGCTGGCCGGCAATCCAGTCCAGGCCGCCGAGATCGAGCGGATTGTCGCCTCGCTGCTGGAAGCCAACGGCGGCGTGGCGATGATGCAGGAGGTGGCCCTGTTCGGCGCCATCTACGGTTTTGTTGACATTGCCCTTCGCACCCCGGCCGACCGTCCCGCTCCCCTTCCCTCCTTCCCCGCAAGATCTCCCGCGGGACAGCCCGCCCAAGGTTCACTCTCCACACCGGCGGCGGGCCGGCCGGGCCTACCTGAAGATAACGCAGCCGACGCCCAGCGACGCCGGCTCGTGGAACGGACCATCGACTTCGCACGCACCATCCAGCTGGAGCCGGTCGAGGCCACCCGCGTTCTGCCGATGCTGGAAGAGGACGACTACCGCCGACTTCGCTACTGGGTCCAGCGCTACCACAAGCACCCCAGCCGCCTCGAGGACTCCAGACGTCGCTGGCTGCCGTGGGGCGGCGGTCAGGGCAGAACTCCCGCATCGGTGGAAGTCGTCGAGATCCTCGGCGCCCACTGGTGGCAGCGGTACGAAGACCGTGTGCTGGTGGCCCAGGGCGCCAACCCGCTGGGGCGCCTCCCCATCGTGCATATCCAGAACATGGCCCTGCCGGGCAGCTATGAAGGCCTGGGCGACGTCGAGCCGCTCATCGCGCTCCAGGACGAACTCAACACGCGCCTCAGCGACCGGGCCAACCGGGTGACGTATCAGTCATTCAAGATGTATCTTGGCAAGGGCATCGACGACTTCCTCGAACGCCCCGTCGGCCCCGGCCAGATGTGGGCCACTTCCAATCTCCAGGCCAACATCGAGGAGTTCGGCAGCGACAGCGGCTCGCCCAGCGAGGAGGCCCACATCGAGCAGGTTCGTTCGGCGATGGACAAGGTCTCCTGCGTCACGCCGCTGGCCGCCGGGCTGATCCACGGAAACATCGGCAATCTCAGCAGCGCGACGGCCCTGAAGGTGCTGCTCAGCGGGCTGCTGTCACGGACCGAAAAGAAGCGGCTGACCTACGGCGCCGGGCTGGCGCGAGTCGTGGAGCTGGCGCTGGCGTGCCTGGACGCGGCCGGGGTGTACCCGACGGCGGCCGAGGATCGGCGAATCGAGATCCACTGGCCCAGCCCCCTGCCCGACGACGAGGGCGAGAAACTCCGCAATGCCCAGATCAAGGCCGCCCTAGGCGTACCGGCCGACCGCGTGCTGGCCGAACTGGGCTACAGCCGACAAATCAGCGACCCAACCGGCAACTAAACGAAAGGAAGAACCCATGTCTGAACAAGTGGAGCCCAGTCCGCAGGGCCAGGGCAACAGCGAAGAGAGCCGACTCGTCCCGGTGGCTGAGTCGATCAAGTACCGCCGTCGAGCCCAACAGGCAGAAGGCCAGCTCCAGCAGTTCGAGCAGCAGCTCAAGGACCTGCAAAGTCAACTGGAACATCGCAGCGAGGAATTGGGCCTGGCCGAGGCCCAGCGAGATGAAGCACGCATGCAACTGACCGTCGTGGGCAACCAGGCCGCCGCCGAGAGGCTGCTGAGCGAGGCCGGCGTGGTCGACCTCGAAACGGCCAGCCTGCTGCTGTCAAAGCGGCTGGACCTGTCGCACGACCTGGAGGGCGAACAACTGCTCCGCGGCGTCGAGCAGTTGCTACTGGACAAGCCTTATCTCCGGCGCGGCGCGAACTGCCCGTTGCCGCCGGCGACCGCGTCGGCCCGAGACGGCAAGCCCGGAGGCATCGCCCAACTCACCAGCGCCGCCGACAAGGCCGTTGCGACGGGCGACCGCCGCGACGTGGCGGAATACCTGCGACTCCGCCGACAGACCTCGCCCCCGCGACGATCCGCCGGCAGGTAGAACCATCCCACACACCTAACCAAGGAGAACACACAATGGCATTTACCGGAAAGACCACGTATGCAGCCGGCACGGGACTGCCCGAACTGGCGGAGGATGTCGCCGATGTCGTCAGTATCGTCTCGCCCTACGAGACTCCGCTGCTGGACCACCTGGGCGACGCCGCGCGGCCGGCCTTCGGCACCTACCACGAGTGGCTCGAGGACGAACTGCTGCCCAACACCGACACGATCAACGACGCCGACTGGACCGATGCCGCCGCCGACACCAGCTTCGTCGTGGCCCACATCGATCGCTTCCGCATCGGCGACCAGGTTCGGCCTGACGGCAGCGGCGAACTGATGCTGGTCACCGCGATCAACGCCGGCGCCGGCACGCTGAGCGTCACCCGCGGCTATGGCGGAACCACCGCGGCGGCCCTGAGCAACAGCCAGGTGCTGCACATCCTGGGCAACGCGGCCCTGGAAGGCGACGACGCGCCGTCGGCTCGCTTCACCAATCGCGTCCGCCGCGGCAACTGGACGCAGATCTTCACCTCCGCCGTTCGTGTCAGCGGCAGCGACCTGGCCGTCCGCAAACTGTCGGTGACCGACGAGTTGGACTACCAGAAGCAGGAGCGCCTCCGTGAGATGCTTCGCGACCTGGAGAGCACCGTCCTCAACGGGACGAGCCCCTCGGCCAACCCGCAGGGCAGCGAGACCGTCCGCCGCACGATGAAGGGCATCATCCCCAGCCTGGCCAGCAATATCTTCAAGCCCAACGTGAGCGGCTTCCCCGCCGATGCCGACCTGACCGAGGCGCAACTGAACCTGGCCCTGCGGCTGATCTGGGAGAAGGCCTCGGCCCGCGTGGACACCATCGTGGTCAACGGCTACCAGAAGCGGCGGATCAATTCCTTCATCACCGCCGGCCGAGGCTACGGCCCCGCCGACACCGCCTACCGCGACATGGTCAGCATCTACGAGAGCGACTTCGGCGTCTGCCGCGTGATCCTGTCGCGGTCCGTGCCAGCCAACTCCGTGCTGCTGCTGGACTCCAGCCGCCTGAGCGTGGTGCCGCTGATCGGGCGGAGCTTCCACTACAAACCGCTGGCTTCCACCGGCGATTACGAGGCCGGCGAGGTCATCGGCGAGTACACGCTGGAGCTTCGTAACGAATCGGCCCACGGCATGATTACCGGCCTGGACATTTCCTAGCTCCCACCTGTTGCACGTTTCAACCGGCGCTGCCAGGCGCCGGGCCTGCCCCGCCATTGCTGTGACAACACGCGGTGCCATTCGGCGACCGGGCGGGGCAAACCCGGCACTTGACAGCCACACGAAAGGATCTCGACATGACCGAATTCTGCCAGGACATCGACCTGCTGGCCATCGAGCCAAGGATCTTCCTCACTGCCACGCCGCCGGGGATCACGCTGGCCCAGGGAACCGGCGGAACACTGGCCGGAACCAGCCTCCTGGCCGAGACGGCCGGCTTTGTCGAGGCGGGCGTGGAGGCGGGCATGGTGCTGGTCGTCCACAGCGGAAACTCCGCCGAAGGCCAGGCCTATGAGATCGTCACGGTCAACGGGCCGACGCAACTGACCGTCTCAGCCCTTCGGGCCGAGCGCGGCCAGCCGCTCATACCGCCGAGTATGGCAAGCGGCGCCTCGTTCTGCGTTCGGACTTTCAAGCCCCAGATTCACCTCGTCTGCGAGGCGCTGGCCGAGAAGCTGCGGCGGATGATGGAGGCCTCGCCGGTCACCTCAGCCAACTTCGAGGATTCGGCCCAACTCCGCCAGGCCGCCGCGATCGGCACGCTGGGCACACTGTTCTTTGCGTTGGCCGAGTCTGCCGCGCCGAGCGATCCCAACTGGGCCAAGGCCGAGTGCTACCGCAGCCAGTTCGCCCAGTTGCAAAGCCGGCTTCGCCTGGCCATCGATCTCGACGGCGACGGCGTGGCCGAGGAAACCCGCACCCTGGGCCACATCACCTTGCGGAGGATCTGACGATGAGTTCCCTGCCCGAAGAGATCCTCGGCGACATCGTCTCGGCCCTTCGCTCCAGCGGCCAGTTTTCCCTGGTCACGCTGGGGCCGGCCCGCGAGGCGACCACCATCCCGCGCGCGGCGGTGTGCCTGGAAGGGCTGGACTTCTTCCCCGCCGACGACGAAAGAACCGCCCAGTGGGCCCGCCTGCGAGTTCGCGTGGTCCTGCACACGCGGTCCCAAAGCCCGACCCGCTCCAACGAGCGGGAGATCGAGATTTGCCAGGCCGCCGCGACGGCGATCCTGGCCGACCCGTATCGCGGGGGGCGCTGCGCGGACCTGCCCATCGGCCGCTCAAGCGAAGCGGGCCGATTCGACCCCGCCCCGGCCACACCAAAGGGCAACGAAGTGGAGGCCTCTTTCACGCTCCGCTGCCACTTCGTCGCCCAGGAGGAGTCCGCATGAACCGTTACCTCGGCATCGAGTCCCTGACCTTCGGCCAGTTGCCGCTGCCCCTGCCGTTGTCGGTGCACCTGTCTCGACAGGTCGCCGCCATGCCGGCCGGTGGCGACGGGGACCTGTTCGCCACATCCATCCAGTTGGCCAAGCCGACCGTGCTGGCCGAGGTTCGCATCCGCGACACCGCGGCGGCCGAGGGCCTGACCCTGGGCGAACAGGGCGACCTTTCGTTCATCGTGACCTCTTCCGACGCCCAGCAGAAGCGTTGCGTGAGCCTGGCCGGGGCGGTGCTGGTCGCCGTCGAGTACAACTACGAGCAGACCGCGATGGCCACCGCCTCGCTGCGATTCTTGGCCGAGTCCGACGACGGCGCCGCCGATCCATTCAAGGGGGAGGTGCTCCCATGAGCAGCTTGGATGGAGTGGACTTGTTCTCATCGGGCCCGCATACCATTCGTCCTGGCGCATGGGAGCATCAAGTTCAGCGCCGCAGCTTTCCCGGGCTGGACGGCGAGTTGGCGATCCACCTGGGGCGGCGCTCGCGGGTGATCGTCCAGACCGGCCGCCTCCAGGCCTCCACCGCCGAAGACCTCGCCTCGCGCATCGCGGCCATCGAGCAGCACTGCGACGGCGGGCTGCATTGCCTGGTGGACGGCCAGAATCATTCCTTCGCCCAGGTGATCCTTGAAACCTTCGAGCTGGCCGGCCCGCTCGCTCGCGGGCGAGGCTTCTGGTGCGACTACACAATCAGGTATCGCCAACTGCCATGACTATCACATTCACAACCGACAATATTGATTCGTTTGATGCGCGGGCCGTCGGCCGCGGACTGTGGGAAGTCACTTTCGCATCCGCCAACGCCGGCCTCCACCACCAGCTCTACGCCGACGGTGAATTGCTGGCCGCCAGCGACACTCCCTCGCAGCGCCGCTTCCTCCTGGACGGCCGATGCCGTGGGCGTCGCGTCACTATCGCGGCCATCGACGGCGAGAATCGGTGGACCGACATGTCCGCGTCGCTGTCGGCGGAAGCCTTCGCCCGTCCCGGGTGGGTCTTTGCGGCGACGGTGGTCCGCGGCATCGAGCATGCCCGCGGGGACCGCGTGGCCTTGCTGGACGACCATGCCACCGGCACGATTGATCCGGCGCCCCTGGCCATCGCGGAATACTGGCCTGACGGCACGCCGCGGTGGGCCTGGGGAGAGGACCACTTCGGCCTGGGCGGAATGGGCTTCGACGGCACGCTTGCGCCGGGCCTGAGAGACGGCGCCTTTGGAGCCGGTCAATTCGGCCTGGACGCCGAAACCTTCGTGGTTTCCCACGCCCTTGCCGAGGCCGGCGCCCATCAACTCCGCCTGCGAACGCTCACGCGTGACGGAGGACACTGCGATGGGCCTGTCATCACCTTCGTTTCCGCCCCGCCTCTGCCGGTGGCAACGCTTGAGGCGTTGGCCTACAACAACGCCACCGGCACACTGACGCTGAGCCTGACCTGAGACCCCAGCCCCGATGACGTGTAATCCGAAGCAGGAAATCACAAAGGGCACAGAGATCACGAAGAGAAGCAGGATGATGTCTGAAACGCAAATACTGAAAGTTGTTCTTTGTGGTCTTTCTTGCCATCGTGATCTTCGTGATGGTTGTTTTCTTAGATAGGAGCGAGCAATGAGCGAAACGTATCCTTCCGATTCGACCCTCAACGAGCTTTCCGGAACCCTCGATGCCGAGCAGGAGGTGCTCTACATTCCCACCGGCCAGAGCCCCTACTACACCAGCTTCTACAGGATGCAGTCGCGACTGCTGGACGTGGCGCGGCGGGCCGGGGATCTCCGCGTCTACAAGGACTCAGCCGGGGCGCTCGTGTTCGGCGTCCGCGCCGGCAAGTACCTCAATGGCGACACGGCCGTCAACTACGCCGGGGCCTCCAATCAGTCGTTGACCGACAACGCGACCCACTACATCTACCTGCTGGCCAACGGCACGCTGACGGTCAACACCAGCGGCTTTCCGGTCCCCTCGGCCACCCCGCACATCCCGCTGGCCACCATCGCCACCGGAACGGCCTCGGCGGGCGGGGTCGCAGGCTCCTACGACTTCGCCGACATCACCGACTATCGCGGGAGGGCGTTTGTTTCGGTCGCGGGCACCCAGCGGCGGATGTCGTGCGGGACGGTGACCTTCGACTCCGAGAATGAGAATGGTTACGTCACGGTCGCCCACGGCCTGGGCGCCACGCCGGCCTCCGTAACGATAACGCCCACCTGCCATCTATGGTCTGCCGGGGGCGTGGGCAACTGGTGGGTCACCACCGACGCCACGAACATCACGGTGCATATCGACTCCTACGACCTCAACGACCCCATCACCTTCAACTGGATCGCGATGATCTGATATGAACACCTGCAACATCTATCATGGTCTTGGCGGCGTGGGCGGGGTGGATTGGCAAACGCCACTGGCCCGCAACTGCCCCACCGATTCCCCGATGCAGTTTGGGCTTCCGATGGGCGACGGCGCCGTCCATTGCCTGGTTGCACGGGCCGTGGACGCCAATGGCTGCGAGCAAGCGGAGCCCTGGGCCATCGGCCATTTCCAACTCGACAACCAGGGTCGCGTGGCGCCGGTCTTCGCGCCGCTCCTGGGCCTGGCCTGGCGCGTACTGTCAGGTGGATTTGTCCGGCTCAGCTTCGTGTGCCGAGGCCAGACCGGCCGGCCCGCACCCACGCACTTCGACATTCTCAGCGATCGCGGCGTCGGAGTGCTGGATGAGCACCAGCCGCTGGCCACGCTGAATGCCTCGCCCACCGGAAGATACTCGGTCACGGTCGCCTCGTCCGTCCTGCCGGCCCAGTTCGCCGTACGCCCCCGCAGCGGCCTACAGGCCGGCGTACCGTGTCGGTCGATTCGCCTTGACGCAATGGTGGCCCACCCGCCCGTCACAGTCTCCTGAGGAATCCAACCATGCAGAGTCTCGTCATCCCGCCTGGGCCAGCGCGCTCGTCCCTGCTGCAAGGAGTCGTGCCGGAAGTTCACATCGACGGCACGGCCCGCTACGACCTCCAGGTTCTGACCCTGGAGTACCTTGACGGGCCGATCTTCGGCCGGGCAACACTGGCCCTTCAGCCCACCGACACCGCCGGCAACGCAGTCGAGCCCTCACTGCCGCCCATCGGCTCGCAGGTCTGCATCCGCCCGTGCGGCGGCAGCGACACCGATTTCACGGGCGTCATCGTCTCGCACGAGAATCACCTCGACGAAAACGGCCAGCGACAAGTCCTCGTGGCCCACCACCAACTCTCGATCGACCTCTCCGTGGCCGTCACGAGCCGCTGGCAACTCCGCCTCGGCGAACCCGTCGAGCTGTGCAACGACATGGTTCGATTCAACGAAGGCCCCAATGGCGGCTGCTCGGCTGACCCCCTCGACGCGGGCCCGTACAGGGCCCACTACTTCGATGCGTCCGCCTCGGCCAAGCCGTGGACCGTTGCCGCCGCGTTGTCCTACTTGTTGGCGACGACGGTCCCGGCAGGCCTTCACCGGCCGCCCTTGAGCGAACTGGAGAGCCTGGCCGGCGAGATCGACCTGGGCGGCCTGAACGTCACGGGCAAGACGGCCGTCGAGGCGATAACGGAGGTGGCCTCGCGCGGTGGCCTGGCCCTGCGTGCCGCCGCCGCGGGCTGCGGCCTGGTGTTCTATCGCCCCCGGCGCGACGGACAGCGGCGGAGCGTGGCCCTGCAACCCCAGGGCGCCCTCTTCTCACCCGACCAGACGAACCTCTGGCGAGCGGCCATCCGCACCCACCGGAGCAGCGGCCCGCGAGGCCTGCTCGTGCTGGGCGCGCCCAAGCGGTATGAGTCCACGTTCATGCTGTCGCCCGGCTGGGACAGCAGCCTCCAGACATCGCGATGGCGCGACTTCGCGCGGAGCCTGTCGAGCGACTGGCCCCTGCTGGCCGATGTCTACCGCAAGTGGGTGCTCAACGAGCACGGCTGGTACAGCCTGTCGCCATGGAATCTCCCCGTTCACGACTTCTCAGCCGTCAGCGCCGCCGACTTCCCTCTCGCTTCTCCCCGCAGGCCCCTGCCGTGCCTGTCGAGCGACCCGAGCGGCCAAAGCCTCGGCATCGTCGTGGAGTTCCGCTGCGGCGTCGGCGCGCCCTGGCGACGCTGGCGCGGGCCGCTGTGGATCAGTCAGGACGAGTGCGCCGTTTACTTCGGCGGCGACGGCCTGGGCGGCGAGTACTTCCAAGCCGCCGTCGCCGGCACGGTCCAGGTGCGATTGACCTGCTGCCTGGACGCCGACGTCCGCGTGCTGGTCGAGATTCCCGGCGACCCGAGCCTGTCCCGGCGGGTGATCGACGCCTCCGCGCGGGCCCAGTGGGCCAAGGTCGCCGCCGCCAGCGCGTTCAGCGGCCGGACGGACCTCGGTGCCCCGGCCGAGCAGGACGACACCGCCTTGCTCGAAGCCATCGCGGCAGTGCATGGCCAGCCGCTCTCCGCCGTCAACGACGCCCAACTGACCCTGGCGTGGGTGGACCCAAGCTGGCAAGTCGGCGACGTCGTGGAAGCGATCGACGGCCGCCGCGTGCCGCTGCCCTCGTCGGCTGCGGGAGCGTGCTTCGTTCGCGCCGTCACGCATGATTTCGTCGCCCAGACCACAACGCTGCACCTGGAGGCCTGACATGACCGCCAAGATCGCCTTTCACGATTCGCTTTACCGCCTCTCCCAGGTCGGCGAGGGCATGGGCGTGTGCCTGGTCCGCCTGCTGAGCGTTTCGCAGCACAACCGCTACACCGCCCGGGCCGTCGAGTTCGCCAGCGGCGGCGCGACCCAGTTCGCCAGCGACGAAACCATCACGGTGACCAACCTCGCCGAACCCGCCGACCAGGACGGGCAAGTCCCTGCCGACACCGAGGCCGTCGCCCTGGACGTCGAAGGTCGCTGGGTCGTCTTCGTGCGACAAGGCGGCAGCGGACAATCATCGATGTTCCCCGCCAAGGTCGTCGCCGCCATCAGCGGGGCCGCCTACAGCGTTCGCGAACAGTCCTGCACCGGGGCCGGGACGTTCGGCGACAAGTCCGGCACGTCCAACGTGACGGCCTACAACCTGGCCGAGTTGTCGCTGGGGCCGGGAGCGGCCGTCGCCGTCGGCGTCATCGTCCTGGCCACCGCCATCACCGACACCGGCAGCACCACCCGCTACGTCTTCGACCACCCCGCCTACGCGAAATACCTGGACTAGACCATGACCTATGATCCTTCATGGACAAACTCCGCCTCCGGCGACCGGCTGGTGGCCGCTGCCAGCCCCGTGCGTCTTTGCGACGTGTCGGAACTGGCCGCCGCGATCAACCGCCGCCGCAGGCTAACCTATCAGGCCGATCAGGTCTTCACGTCACTCATCTACAGCGGCGCGGCCGTCCGGCGATCACTCATCTCCACGGCCGGCGTCCCGCCCTTCAATAACTTCCGTGCCAACCTGCTGAACAATGTCCTCAGTGCCCCCACCGGTTCTCTGGGCGGCGAGCCGCCGACCCCCGCCGCGATGAACTGGCTCTGGCCAATCGCGGGGGCCGACGAGAACAAGATAATCGTCGCGGGCACTCCCGCCAACCCAGCCACGCACGTCAGCCTGCTGAACAACCTGAACTCCGCCCACGCATGGACCGACGGCAATCTCACCCCCGGCGTGACGCCCGTCCGCGCCGTTCACGTCAACGAGCTTCGCCAGGTGGTCGAATGGCTCAGCCGCGGGCGATGGGAATTGCCCATTTACTTCTGCGCCGGGCTGATCTCCGCGTTGCCCGACACCGCCTGGTTCGGCGAGATCATCGCCAACACCGGCGACGTGGAACTTCAAAGCGTTGGCTATGCGTGTTTTCGCCTGGACGGGCCGCCGATACTCGGCCTGACCGGCGTGACGGTGCGGAGCAGCAGTTTTATCGAAATCACTGCGGACACGTCCTGCCAGGTGTCCGTGTCCCGCTGCGCGACTCCCGTCGATTGGGAGAACCTGCCGACCTGGAACAATCATCCCTCGCCGGTGGGGATCGTCTCGATCTCGCTGACGGCCGATCAGCCGGGTCGAATCACCGGCTCCTCCGCCGCGTCAGCCTTGCAGGCCATCGTCGATGGCGGCCCAGCCGACTTCATCGTCACTCGCACGGATACGGGCGATGACACCATCGGCATCACCGGCCGAATCGTGATCGAGTTCGACCTGACCACCCCGCCCAATTGAGGATCGCCCATGTTTACTTTGGCACTGACGGACCTGGCAAACTTCGGCGCGGCCGGATTGATGGGCGCGATGTGGCTGTGGGAGCGAAAGCTCAACCGCACGCGCGAGCAGCAATTGGGCGACTGCCACGAGCGGATTCTCCGCGACGAGCAGCGGCTCAAGATGCTGACGCAGGTGGTGGAGCAGAACACCGCCGCCGTGACGCGATTCGCCGAAACCCAACGCCAGGTCGCCGACGCCGTCAAGGACCTCACCCGCCAGCTCCAGCAGAGACATGAAAGCTGACCCCGGACGAAACAATTCCAGCCAGAAAGGAACGCTATGAACGAACTACAGATGGCCGACTGCCGACAATCGCTTCAGCCGCACGATCATGAAGTGCGGGAGACCGACGGGCCGACTCTCCGCACTTCGCACGTCGCACTTCGCACTGCTTCCTCCGTGTTGCTCTGCGTGCTCTGTGTGGCCGTGCTGTTCGCCGGCGGCTGCGGCAACGTCTACCTCAAGGGCGAGGCGCTAACGGCGGCGGAAACGTCAACAATGGACGCCTACCAGGCCGTGCAGCGGCTTGGTGGCACAGGCGTCCCGCCTGTGTCTGAATCCACAGCCGAGACGGCTGTGGTACCAAGCACTGCGGCAACCGCGACGCCTGCCCCTACTTGGATGAAAGCGTATCTGGAAGAGAACTTCAAGCAGTGGCGATTCTTTGTCCGCTCGGCGCGCAAGGATTTGACCTGGGGCCCGAAACTGGCGGACGAGTAGCCAGTGAACAGTTGCCGGTAGCCTGGCAAGAATAGGGCACTGGCTACCGACCACTGGCAACAGGCTACTGACTACAGGCTACCGATTACGAAACCCATCCAAACGGGAGAAAACATTATGGCTGACTTCAACGAACAAGTGCAGGCACTGCTCTTGAACGTTCCCGAGGCGCAACGTCAGGCTGCGGCCGCGCTGCTGGCCCAGTACGGCCCGCGACTATTCGAGATGGCCCAGGCCGACGCGTGGCAGTATCTGCGGCGTCTGATGGCCGGCGACATCGAGGTGGTGGCCGAACTGGACGGCAAGCTCAGCAACGACGCTTTTCTAGCCCAGGTCAAGGCCAACACCGCCCGCTGGGAGGCCGTCGCCCAGTACAACAAGGTCCGCGAGGATCTGAAGAATGAAATCCTGCTCCGGCTGGCGCCCATCGTGCTGTCTCTGCTGGCCGCTCTGGTGGGACTTTGAGGTAGCACAGGCATTTGGTAGCACAGGCGTCCCGCCTGTGCATGAAGAAACTGACCGGACACAGGCGAGACGCCTGTGGTACCCAGTGAACAGACAAGGGAGCAACCCAATGGATCGCGTGAAAAACTTCCTCAAGGGCAAAAAGAGCTACATCACCGCCGCGATCGGCCTGGCCGGTGCGGTGCTGGCCTGGGCCGACGGCCAGATCGACAACGTGGCGCTCCTGGCGGCGCTGTGGGCGGCATTGCAGGCGTGCTTTATTCGGGCAGGCCTTACCAACGAGATGGCGAAAAACCAATAGTTGACGGTGAATCAGATGCTACGGAACCACAAGGATCTTGGCATAGCGGACGGCGGTAAGCGGTACACTGATAGTAATCTCCTTCTTGGCGCCGTCCTCCTTGTAACCCTTGGCTTCATAGAATCGCCTGGATGGGGAATTAGCCTCAAGAACCCAGAGCACGACCTCAGATTTGCGGCGCAACAGCAACTCCGATTCTGCCCACCGAACACACTCCGTGCCAATACCCTTGCGCCAGAATTCCGGAGCGAGATAGATGCCCCATATCTCGCCTGTGGCAGGCTTGGCTTTGTCTTCATCGCGGCATTCGCCCAGAGTGCACCACCCAACGATGCGTCCATCCAGCTCGACGACTGCCGTTTGTTCGGTTCCCGAAGCAATCGCCTTGCGGTGCCGGCTTGCGAACTTCTCTACCGACAACCCATCGAGAAAGCTTGCCGGAATGATCTGTTGGTAAGCAGCACGCCAAGAGGCAAGGTGTATCGTGGCGATTGCTGGCGCGTCTTCGGGCACGGCCCATCTAATGGTCGTTCTTGCCTGCATTCTCCCACTCCCTGTTCCGTATGCCAACGTGCATCTGTTTAGCAGATTTGAATGACCACTACCACTTCAATCCGAGTTGGTAGGGCGTGCAACTTGTTGCACGCGGAATCCTGATTGTTATTATTGATGCGCAGATCATTCTGTCCACAGGTACTCGACGTTTTCAGGCAGATCGGCCCGGCCTGACCAATCCGGCTCGTACCAGCCCATCTCCACATATCGTCGGAAGCTCGAATGCGGCCAGTCTATCGGCCGGCGAGCCAGTCCGTGCTTGACGGGGTTCAGATGGATGTAGTCCACGTGCAAATGGAAATCCCTCGCATCCCGAATCGTGTGCTCCCAGAACCGTCGCTGCCACAGGCCACGGCGCCGGTGGCGCGCCTGCCCGGGCGAAACCCACGCCTCGGTCCCTCCGGCGGCCAGGTACGCCCGCGTGAAACGCTTCTTCAACGCAGCCATTCGCATTGAGTAATCGACATCCCCTTCCGGCAACCGCCACAGCATATGCAGGTGGTCGGGCAGCAACACGACCGCTTCCAGGGCCCAAGGCCGCTCCTGCCGCGTCTTGGCCATCGCCTCCCGCAGCATTCTCCGAGCGGAGCTTTCAGCGAAAATCGGCCGGCGCCCCTGTGTCACCAACGTGAAGAAAAAGAGCCCGCCAACGTGGTTGCGTCGATAATTGGGCATGACGCCAGAATACCGGGTGAGGATTCCGCGTGCAACAAGTTGCACGCCCTACGGTTTCTGCCCAGTATTCCGCGTGCAACAAGTTGCACGCCCTACCGCTTCTGCCCAATATTCCGCGTGCAACCAGTTGCACGCCCTACTCTTTTCCCACCACTTTGCCCCGGCGCGGTCGTCCTTACGCGCCCACCACTTTCCTGACGTTCTCGGGCGTGACGGGCCGGGCAACGTAGATTTCGCTTGTCGAGAAGCCGGAGCTAGGTCAGAATTAGAGGCATTGGGGAGAGTGTCCAAGCTAGGAGAGACATCGTGCGTCACATCGCAACTCTCGCAATAGTGCTTGCTGTGGCTGGTTCTTCCTTCGCTCAGAGCCGTAGTGCTTCAAAGGATGCAGACCCAGCCGAGCCTGTCCGTAAGGCCGCAGAGGCTGGAAGTGTTCGGGCAATGGTTCTTCTTGGCGTGATGTATGAAGAAGGACGTGGCATCGCCAAAGATGACGCAGAGGCGGCGAAATGGTACCGCAAGGCGGCTGACGCTGGAGATTCGGCGGCAATGAATAACCTCGGGGCAATGTATGCCAAAGGTCAAGGTCTTTCAAAAGATGATGTCATAGCGACGGACTGGTATCGCAAGGCTGCGGAAGCCGGAAGCGCTCAGGCGATGTCTAATCTTGGAGCTAGATATGCGTATGGCCTTGGCGTCCAAAGGAATGATGTCGAAGCTGTCAAATGGTATCGCAAGGCGGCGGATGGTGAAAACGTCTTCGGGATGCGCCATTTGGGTTTCATGTACCAGTACGGTCGCGGTATCGCGAAGGACGAAGTCGAGGCCGTCAAATGGTACCGTGCCGCTGTAAAAGCGGGTGGTGACGCCTACAGCATGAGTTGTCTAGGAAAGATGTATGAGGATGGGCGTGGGATGCAGAAGGACGAGGGCGAAGCCGTAAAGTGGTACCGCAAAGCTGCCGAAGCCGGGGACCCATCGGGGATGTACTATCTAGGCACAATGTACGAGCGAGGCGGCGGTGTTTCAAAAGACAACGCTGACGCCGCAAGATGGTATCGAAAAGCCGCAGATGCCGGCGAATTTCGAGCTATGTTTCAACTAGGTTTTATGTACGAAAAAGGCGACGGTGTTTCAAAGGATGCGAACGAAGCTATCAAATGGTACCGGAAGGCAAGCACAGTCGACCCACAGGCTTCTAAGGCACTTGAAAGACTAGAGAAGCAATAGTCCCGCCGAACCGCGAGTTGATAGAAACTACGTAAGCCCTTTTCCGTGTGGGCGTTGTGTTCCGACGTGCTCTATTTTTCATGGCGACAAACCCCCTCGCCATGCCACTCGCCCTGGCCGGCCAACTCACGCGAAATCTTCAACCCTCGTGCAAGTATGCACGACCTACAAGACTTTGCCCCGGCGCGGTCGTCCTTACGCGCCCACCACTTTCCTGACGTTCTCGGGCGTGACGGGCTCGATGATGCCGCGGTCGGTGATGATGGCCGTGATCAGCTCAGCCGGCGTGACGTCGAAGGCCGGGCAGTAGGTCCGGACGCCCTCGGGCGCGGTGGCCTTGCCCAGGCCGTGGGTAATCTCCTCGCCGCCCCGCTGCTCGATGGGAATGTGTCCGCCGTCGGCAAGGGACAGGTCGAAGGTGCTGTACGGGGCTGCCACGTAGAAGGGAATCTTGTGCCGCGCCGCCAGGATCGCCACGCCGTAGGTGCCGATCTTGTTGGCGGCGTCGCCGTTGGCGGCGATGCGGTCGGCCCCGGTGATGACCATCTGCACCCGGCCTTCGCGCATCACCTGGGCGGCCATGTTGTCGGTGATGACCACCGCGTCGATCCCGCCGCGCATCAGCTCCCACGCCGTCAGCCGGCTGCCCTGGAGCAGCGGGCGCGTCTCGTCGCAGTACACCGTGAAGCGATGGCCCCGCGCCGCAGCCAGGTACATGCCCGCAGTGGCTGTGCCGATGCCCGCGGTGGCCAGGGCTCCGGCGTTGCAGTGCGTCAGCACGCCCTGGCATCGCGCCACGATCGTCGCCGCCTGCCGCCCGATGGCCAGGCACATCGCCTCGTCCTCGGCATGGATGGCCCGCGCCTCGTCCAGCATCGCCTCGCGGATGTCGTCGCAGTTGGGGCTGATCGTCCGCTGGGCCCGCCGCAGCATCCGCAGGGTCGCCCACTCCAGGTTCACCGCCGTGGGGCGCGAACTGTTGAGGTATTCCGCCGCCGCCTCCAGGCCGGTGTAAAAGTCCTTGCCGTCGGGAATCCACTCCGCGGCCAGGACCATCCCGTAGCCCGCAGCCACTCCGATGGCCGGGGCCCCGCGAACCACCAGCCGGCGGATCGCCTCCCACAGGGCCTGCGTGTCGCGGCAGTCCAGGTACACTTCGGAGGCCGGCAATGCCGTCTGGTCCAGCAGGCGGAGGCAGCCCCGCCGGGCGTCGCCCAGCCATTCGAGAACCTTGACGGGAGGTTTGACCACTATTTCTTCGTCGCTCATGGAGGCCCACCGTATCGAAGTTGCTCCTCTTTGGCAAGTTTCGGCGCGACGGCGGGCGCGGCGGTCTACAATTAATATGAAGACGCGTGCCAACGGGCTCTTTTCGGCGTCAATTACTGTAAGTCCGTAAAGTTGCTCACCTCCGGCTAATAATTTGTCGATATAACTGGCACGTGCCCCTTGGGGCCCCGCAGCAGTAATGGCCGGCGAATCCAAGGAAGGAGCCGCGGATGCTGGTGTTATCGAGACAACGTGACGAATCAATCATGATCGGCGACGACATCGAGATCACCGTCGTCGATGTCCGGGGCGAGAAGGTCCGACTGGGGATCAACGCCCCCGCCCACATCCCCGTCCACCGCAAGGAAGTCTACGAGGCCATCAAGCGCGAGAAGCAGGCTGCCGCCGGCACCGAAGGCACGCCCGGCCCGGTGGAATCGCTGGCCAAGAAGAAAAGCCCGCTGGAACCCCCCAAGACCGGCACCTGATCGCAGGCCTGCCTCCCCATCGCCCAATCGATGCCCGACCAGCCACGCCCGTTTGGGACGCGCGCCGGCTTTGCGCTTTTTGCTAACCGATTTGTGTTTTATCTTTTTTTTGCGAAGTCGCCTTGGACGTCCCCCGCCCTCTGTGCTAAAATCAGCCTTATTCAGTGAGTCTGCGCCCCTCGGAAAGTGTATGAAAGCCGCCGTTGCCCGTAGCATGGGCATCCTGCCCCTGCTCTGGAGCAGCCTAACACGGCCGGGACGGCCGTGATACTCATGGGCGAGACGCCCACGCTACGTTTTCATGCATGTTCTCAGTGGCTGAGTCTGGAAAAGGGCATCTACATGATTTACCGTACTCTGGGAAGGACCGGGCTGAAGGTGTCGCAGTTGGGGTTCGGGGCCATGCGCCTGCCGATGAAGGGCGAGGGCAAGGCCGCCGTGGTCGATCGCGACCTGGCCATCCCGATGATCCACCGGGCCTTCGAGGCGGGCGTCAACTACATCGACTCCGCCGTGGGCTACTGCAACGAGGACAGCCAGCGGGCCGTCGGCGAGGCCCTCAAGGGCTGGCGCGAGAAGATCGTCCTGTCCACCAAGAACCACTACTACGGCGACAATGAGCAGGAGTGGTGGAAGCACCTCGAAGACAGCCTCTCCCGCCTCCAGGTTAGCCGGATCGACATCTACAACCACCACGGCATCCGCGGCGCGCGTTACGATGAGATCGTCAAGCCGGTGATGAGCAAGTGGATGCGGAAGGCCAGGGACCAGGGCCTGATCAAGCACATCTGCTGCTCGTTCCACGACGACAACGCCGCCCTGATGAAGCTGGTGGACACCGATTACGTGGACGTCATCACGCTCCAGTACAACATCATGGATCGCCAGTTGGAAGAGGGCATCGCGTATGCCCACGCCAAGGGCATCGGCATCGTGGTGATGGGCCCCGTCGGCGGCGGACGCCTAGGCGCCGACAGCGAAATCCTCAGCCAGATCCTTCCGCCCAACGTGCGGCGCATTCCGGAGTTGGCCATGCGGTTCGTGCTGGCCAATCCCAACGTCGCCATCGCCCTCTCGGGCATGAGCACGATGCAGCAGGTGGAGGAGAACATCGCCACCTGCTCGGACGCGACGGCGCTGTCGGAGGTCGACAAGGCCGCCATCGACGAGCAGTTGACCCGCCTGTCCCGCATGGCCGAGCTCTATTGCACCGGCTGCGGCTATTGCATGCCCTGCCCGCGGAAGATCGACATCCCGCAGCTCTTCAAGGTCTTCAACCACGCCCGCGTCTATGGCCTGTGGCCCCACGCCCGCAAGCATTATGCCAGCATCCAGACCAAGGCCCGCGCCGGCAAGGGCGCCGCCGCCGACGCCTGCACCGAGTGCGGCGCGTGCGAGGACAAGTGCCCCCAGAACCTGCCCATCCGCAAGCAACTGAAGGAAGTCCACCAGAACCTCGCCCAGCAGCCCGCCCCCAAGGCCTGAGTCGTAGGTCGTGCATACCTGCACGAGGGTATTCCGCGCGTGCTGGTGAGCACGCCTTACGGAACCCGCATTGGTCGGCGGCTAATCCCCTTGCCTTCAGCGGCCAGTTGCCTATGATGTGCCTCATAATGGTCAGAGATCCCAAGATCGTTTCGTCGAGCAGGACATCACGCAGCGGCAGCAGCAAGGAGCGGCGGTTGAAGGAGCTGGTCCGCCGTCACGGCACGCCGACGGTGGCCATCAGTCGCTCGTCGCTGATCGCGCAGGTCAAGCGCTTCCGCCAGGCCCTGCCGCGCGTGGAACCTTTCTACGCCATCAAGGCCAACGCCCACCCGGAAGTCGTCAAGGCGATGGTCGCGGCGGGGACGGGCTTTGACGTCGCCAGCGAGGCCGAGACCCAGGCGGTGCTGGCCGCGGGGGCCAAGCCCTCGCAACTGATCTTCGCCAATACCATCAAGCCCGTGCCGGCCCTGGTCGCCGCCCGCAAGCTGGGCGTGGACCTGATGACCTTCGACAGCGAGTACGAGCTGGACAAGATCGCCGAGCACGCCCCCGGCGCGCGGGTGATCGTCCGCATCAAGGTGCCCAATGTCGGCTCGATCGTGGAGCTGAGCCTCAAGTTCGGCGTCGAGCCGATGGACGCGATCAACCTGATGATCAAGGCCCACAAGCTGGGACTCCAGCCGGTGGGCGTGAGCTTCCACGTCGGCAGCCAGTGCACGCGGGTGGAGAACTACATCCAGGCGCTGGAGATGGCCGCCATCATCGTCCGCGACGCGCGGCTCAAGCAGTTACCGCTGGAACTGGTGGACATCGGCGGAGGCTTCCCCATTCGTCACTTCGACCACGAGGAAGACCCCTTCGACGCCGCCGCCACCGTCGTGGCCCGCGAGTGCGACCGACTCTTCGACCCCAACGTGCGGCTGATCGCCGAGCCGGGGCGTTTCCTCGCCGGCCCAGCCGCCACGCTGCTCATGCGCGTCATCGGCAAGGCCATCCGCGAGAACAAGCACTGGTACTACCTGGACGACGGCGTGTACGGCGCCCTCAGCGGGCAGATCTTCGACCACGCCCACTACCAGTTCAAGGTTCTCAAGGGCGGGCGCAAGCAACTGTCCACACTGGCCGGCCCCACCTGTGACAGCCTAGACATCATCGCCACCGGCGAGGACCTGCCCGAACTGGAACTGGGCGACATCGTCTATGCCGAAAATGTCGGGGCCTACAGCGTGGCCACGGCGACGAATTTCAACGGCCTGGCCCCCGCCAAGGTCGTGATGGTGCCTTGAGTAAGAGTGCAAACGGAAGTAAGTCCGACATGGAGCCTCAGAGGTGGAATTGATGGGTTTCTGTTCTCAGTTCCTCTGTCGCTCTGTGTGGGATATGTTTCTTCAAAGCCTTTAGATAGAAAGCTCGCGAGACATGAAAAGACAAGCACGCGTTCGAACCGATCTGACCGAGACGCCCGACTGGATGGTCAAGAAGAAGTGCCCTCACAAGGACAAGTACCTCTCGGGCAAGCGGATCATGCCCAAGGGCATCACGGGCAAGGAAAAGCTCTTCGAGCTGGTCCAGAACTCCTTCCTGGCCTACAACTCCGCCCGCCTCCGCGAAGGCTGCCAACTGTTCGCCGAGAAGATGCTCGAGCCGGACGTGACGGTGGGCATGAGCCTGGCCGGCGCGCTGACCCCCGCGGGCCTGGGACCGGCCTGCATCGTGCCGCTGATCAAGGCCGGCTTTGTGGACTGGATGGTCGCCACCGGCGCCAACCTCTACCATGACCTGCACTTCGCCTTCAACATGCCCCTGCACGTGGGCAGCCACCTGGTGGACGACTCGGACCTGCGGGCCAATGACGTCGTCCGCATCTACGACGTGCTGCTGGGCTACACCGACTGCCTCATGGCCACCGACGAAATCCTTCGCGGCATCCTGGTTCAGCCGGAGTTCCAGAAGGAAATGGGCACCGGCGAGCTGCACTACCTCATCGGCAAGTACGCGGCCGAGTGGGAGCGCAAGACCGGCCTGAAGGACGTTTCGGTGCTGGCGGCGGCGTATCGCGCGGGCGTGCCGGTCTACACCTCCTCGCCGGGCGACTCGACTATCGGCATGAACATCGCCGGCGTGGAGCTGCGCGGCAACAAGCTGCGGATCAACCCCTCCATCGACGTCAACGAGACCACCAGCTTCGTGCTGGGGGCCAAGCGGAGCGGCGGCAAGAGCGCCGTGATGCTGATGGGCGGCGGCAGCCCCAAGAACTTCATGCTCCAGACCGAACCGCAGATCCAGGAAGTGCTGCGGATCAAGGAAGTCGGCCAGGATTACTTCTTCCAGGTCACCGACGCCCGGCCCGACACGGGCGGCCTTTCCGGCGCGACGCCCCACGAGGCCGTCAGTTGGGGCAAGGTCGATCCCAACCGCCTGCCCGACGCGGTGGTCTGCTACACCGACACCACTATCGCCATGCCGCTGCTGACGCACTACGCGCTGTCGAGCCATCCCAAGCGGAAGCTGCGGCGGCTCTACGACCAGCGGCCCAAACTGATGGAAGCCCTGGTCCGCGAGTATTTCGCACACAACAAGTAGTCCGGGTACCGGATGACCGGAATACCGGTTGACCGAAAATGCTCACCCCTGACAAGACTGACGTGCAGCCACACGGACGCAGGAAACAGGACGAAGCCCGCCGCGACGCAAAGCGAGCGGATCCCAAGAACAGCAGCCCGCCGGTCCGGAAGGATCGACGGACTGTCTTGTTAGGGCCTCTAACAAAACGTAGCATGGGCATCTTGCCCATGAGTATCACGGGCGTCCCGCCCGTGCAAATTCCGAAGATGTTTTGTTAGAGCCCCTTAAGCCGACAACGCGTGACTGCTGAAATAAAAGACGTCACGTCGCTCGGCGGCCGGAGTTTTCATCGTGGCATCATCCGTTAAGCGGCGCGGTCTTCGGATCGTGCCGCTTGTGTTCTGTCACTCGTCAAACGACAAATTGGGTGCCACTGCTGCGGTATTTGCAGCAGTGTCGATGCTATGCACGGCTGCACACGACGCAGCCGTGGCACCTATCAGATCAAATGTGACAGAGTGCATTTCTTGTGGCCTTTGTCGGGATACAGGGCGCAACAAAAACCGCGGCTGCCATGACGGCAACCGCGGCATGTTTTTCACTCACAACGGCTCGGACAGCCTTTACTTGATCGGGGCATTGCCCAGCAGGTCCGGGATGCTGATTGCCCTGCCGGTGTCAACACTGCGGTAGGCCGCCACACCGATGAGGACGGAATAGGCCCCGTCGCGTTGGTCGGCCTTGCGGCGCAGGCGATCCCTGGGGGCCTTGGGGTCGAAGATATCGGCCAGCAGGACCGGGTCGCCGCCGCCGTGGCCGCCCTTGCCGGTACGGACCTCGATGGCCTGGGGCTTGGAGAATTCCCGGATCAGCGTGGTCGAGACCTTCTTCTTCTCCAGTTCACCCGGCACCGTGCCGTCACCGCTGATGTAGGTGTTCTCGCAGGCGTGGTGCTCGATGCGGCCCTTGGTACCGTTGAAGGCGATGCGGTAGCCTTCGACGGGGCTGTAGGCGTGGAGCACGTAGTTCAGCAGCGTGCCCTTCTTGTAGCGGACCGAAACGGACATGTTGTCCCAGATATCGACCTCGCCGCGGAAGGGACAACGATCGCGGAAATAGCCGTCCTCGCGCTCGTTCTCCAGGTACATGGCCGCATGATCGCCCCTGCCGCCGGCCAGGTCCATGAAGAACTTGCACTTGCCCTTGACCGGACAGACCAGGCATCGCTCGGCCCGGCCCTGGAGGCCCAGCGAGTCGGCCATCTTCGGGGTGTAGTAGCCGCGCGTGGCGTGGCAGAACACCTCGTCGGGAATGTCGTTGATCCACCAGTTGACCAGGTCAAAGTGGTGGGTGGACTTATGGACCAGCAGCGAACCGGAATTCTCGCGCTTGGAGTGCCAACGGCGGAAGTAGTCGGCGCCGTGGCGGGTGTCGAGCGTCCAGGCAAAGTCGACCGAGAGAACCTCGCCGATCTCGCCGTCCATGATCATTTCGCGGATCTGGCTGCGCGGCGGGGCGTAGCGATAGTTGAAGGTAACCTGGCACTTCCGGCCGGTCCTGGCGACCGTGTTGAGAATCCGCTGGCACTTGACCTCGTCGGTGGTCATGGGCTTTTCGGTGACCACGTCACAGCCTAGTTCCATCGCGCGACAGATGTACTCGTCATGGTTGGAGTCCATGGTGGTGACCACGACCACGTCGGGCCTGGTCTCCTTGATCATGCGGTCGAATTCGTTGGCGCGGTAGGTCGGGACGGCCTTGTGGCCCTCTTTCTGGAGCAGCTTGTTGCGAAGGTCCATCCGGCCCTGGTTGGTGTCGCAAAAGCCCACCAACTGGCAGATGCCTTTGAAGGTCTTGGTGATGGCCTCAGTGTACATATTGCTTCGGCCGCCGATGCCCACCTGGGCGTAACGCTTGCGGGTCTTCTTCGCCATTTCTCTCTGACTCCTTCAACGTAGGTAACAGGGCCCTTGAGTATAATCCCTGGCCTGCCGGGGTAAAAGGCCCATCGACGCCTCGGCGCGATATTTTTGAGTGCCCGCCTGCGGCGCTCCGGCTCGCATCGCCGTCAAGGCAAACGCATCCAAAAAGAAACCTTGGCCGCGAATTACGCAGATTACGCGAATTCAAAGATATAAAGAACCGACAGTAAGGCCGGGAAAATTGGTAGGGCGTGCAACTGGTTGCACGCGGAATGAAGCTTTTTAGATGCGATGGCCTTGGTAGCGCCACCGACTGATCTTCGGATCACTAAAACGAAAAGCCCCCGGGCTTGTGACCCGAGGGCTTCTCATAAAAGGCGGCGCTAACCTACTCTCCCACTTACGCAGTACCATTGGCCCCCGCGGCTTAACTTCTGTGTTCGGAATGGGAACAGGTGTGGCCCGCGGAGTATGGACACCGCCAAAGCCTCTTGAGCCCGCTAGGGCCCAAGAGACAGCAATATCAAGCATAGGGATAGATTCAAGTTCAAGTTCACTTTGAACGCCAAGTGCGACCTGTCCCTTCGCTGCCGCGAAGGCCAAAGATAAATGTGATCAAGCGCTCGCCCGTTAGTACTGGTAAGCTCAAGACATTTCTGTCCTTACACATCCAGCCTATCAACCATGTGGTCTACATGGGGGCTCTCGTCCGGTAAACCGGACACGGAATCCTAATCTTGAGGTTGGCTTCCCGCTTAGATGCCTTCAGCGGTTATCCGTTCCCAACGTAGCTACCCAGCCATGCCCCTAGCGGGACAACTGGTTCACCAGAGGTTGGTCCTTCTAGGTCCTCTCGTACTGAAGAAGAATCCTCTCAAGATTCCTGCGCCCACAGCAGATAGGGACCGACCTGGCTCACGCCGGTCTGAACCCAGCTCGCGTACCACTTTAATCGGCGAACAGCCGAACCCTTGGGACCGCCTACAGCCCCAGGATGTGATGAGCCGACATCGAGGTGCCAAACCTCCTCGCCGCTATGAACGCTCGGAGGAGATCAGCCTGTTATCCCCGGAGTACCTTTTATCTGTTAAGCGACGGCCCTTCCACACGGGACCGCCGGGTCACTAGGCCCTGCTTTCACATCTGCTCGACTCATAAGTCTCGCAGTCAAGCATCCTTATGCCCTTACACTCTACGCACGATTGCCAACCGTGCTGAGGATGCCTTTGGACTCCTCCGTTACTCTTTGGGAGGAGACCGCCCCAGTCAAACTGCCCACCAAACACTGTCCTTCGCCCGGATTCACGGAACGAAGTTAGGAGGCTCATGGCACAAGGGTGGTATTTCAACGTTGGCTCTGCCCGACCCGGAAGCCGGGCTTCAAAGCCTCCCACCTATCCTACGCATGCGACATAAGACGCCAATATCAGGCTACAGTAAAGGTTCACGGGGTCTTTCCGTCTTGCTGCGGGAACGCGGCATCTTCACCGCGTCTGTAATTTCACCGAGTCCGTCCTTGAGACAGTGATCCAGTCGTTACGCCATTCATGCACGTCGGAACTTACCCGACAAGGAACTTCGCTACCATAGGACCGTCATAGTTACGGCCGCCGTTTACCGGGGCTTAGGTTGCCAGCTTCTCAGGATTGCTCCCAATGACCGACTTCCTTGACCTTCCGGCACCGGGCAGGCGTCAGACTCTATACATCCTCTTGCGAGTTGGCAGAGTCCTGTGTTTTTGATAAACAGTCGCCAGATCCGCTTCTCTGCGCCCTTGGATTTCTTACAGTTAAGCAAGAAATCCATAGGGACCCCTTATCCCGAAGTTACGGGGTCAAATTGCCTAGTTCCTTAAGGACGGTTCTCTCGAGCGCCTGAGGATACTCTCCTCGCCTACCTGTGTCAGTTTTAGTACGGTTACACGTATCGTCCACGTGGAGCTTTTCTAGGCACCTGCGTTCCAGACTTCGGCATCAAATCGGCCTAGAGGTACCTCGTTGCCGAGGCCCCAACCCACACGACTAATCGTGGGATCTGGTGTGTAGATGCGTCATCCACGTATCAACCTTTACGAGCAGTGCAGGAATATTAACCTGCTGTCCATCGTCTACGGCTTTCGCCCTCGACTTAGGGACCGACTAACCCTGGGCGGATTTACCTTCCCCAGGAAACCTTAGGCTTACGGCGAGCAGGATTTTCACCTGCTTTATCGTTACTCATACCGGCATTCTCACTTGCTGACGCTCCAGCGCTCCTTACGGTACGCCTTCAACGCCGACAGCAACGCTCTCCTACCACTGTTCTTGCGAACAGTCCGCGGCTTCGGTGCCATGCTTAGTCCCGATCATTATCGGCGCCGAGTTGCTCGACCAGTCAGCTATTACGCACTGTTTAAATGGTGGCTGCTTCTAAGCCAACATCCTGGCTGTCACTGCAATCCGACTTCCTTAATCACTCAGCATGGCTTTGGGACCTTAGCCGGCGGTCTGGGTTGTTTCCCTCTCGACCACGAACGTTATCGCCCGCAGTCTGACTCCCGAGTTTAACACGACAGTATTCGGAGTTTGGTTGAAGGAAGCAGCCGGGTGGGCCCTTCGTTTCATCCAGTGCTCTACCCCTGTCGTGAAATGGCTCGAGGCTAGCCCAAAAACTATTTCGGAGAGAACCAGATATCTCTGAGTTTGATTAGACTTTTACTCCTCCCCACAGCTCATCACCTAACTTTTCAACGTTAGTGTGTTCGGTCCTCCGCGCCCTTTTACGGACGCTTCAACCTGGCCATGGGTAGATCACTCAGTTTCGGGTCTACCGCCTACGACATGGTCGCCCTATTAAGACTCGCTTTCGCTGTGGCTCCGTCCCTGAGAGACTTAGCCCGCCGTAGACGATAACTCGCCGGTTCATTATGCAAAAGGCACGCCGTCACCCGTTCCCCTTGCGGGGCATAGGGCTCCGACAACTTGTAGGTACATGGTTTCAGGTACTTTTAACTCCCCTAATAGGGGTGCTTTTCATCGTTCAGTCGCCTTACTTGTCCACTATCGGTCGTGATGTAGTACTTAGCCTTGGAGAGTGGTCTCCCCTGCTTCACACGGAGTTCCACGAGCACCGTGCTACTCTGGTACGCCAACCACAACGGAGGGCTCGCGATGACGCCTACGGGACTTTCACCCTATATTGTGAGCCTTTCCAGACTCTTCGGCTGTCGCTGCCTTTGTAACTCCAGGATTGGCGCCCGCAACCCCGGTCCGAAGACCGGTTTGGGCTGGTCCGCGTTCGCTCGCCGCTACTGACGGAGTCTCGGTTGATTTCTTTTCCTACAGGTAGTGAGATGTTTCAGTTCCCTGCGTTTGCCCCGGCGGCCTATGAATTCAGCCGACGGTGACCGTGATTACTCACGGCCGGGTTTCCCCATTCGGACACCCCAGGATCAAAGCCTGTTGACGGCTCCCCTGGGCTTATCGCAGCCTGCCACGTCCTTCATCGCCTCATCACGCCTAGACATCCACCATGCACCCTTAATAGCTTGATCACATTCATCGTTGGCCCGCAAAGGCCAGCTCCGAAAGTGCCAAGCCGCCTTGGCGCTATTCTCGGTGAACCTAACAAGAAATTCTATCCCTATGCAGTTTTCAAAGAGCCTGTTTTTCGTCAGCCACATCCCTGCCCTAGCGGCAGGTTTTTTGCTTTTTCTTCCGCAAGAAGCTTTGCTAGCCCCTTACGAAGGATCGGTATATTTACCCGTTCCGTTTTACAGCCGCAAGAACATTCTAGCAGGATTTTGAATTTCTTTTTCAAATCCCCAGAATGCCTTGCCGGAGAAAACTTCCCGGAAATCACCCTGTCTAATCAGAGGTCAGGACGCACGTTGCATCGGGGCTTTTTGCCCGTCGGTCCGCATCGGCCGAAAAATACTTTTCCGCCGCCGGCCATCCGGGACTTTCCCGAGACTCACTCACGCGGGTCATGGAGACGACCGGGATCGAACCGGCAACCCCTAGCTTGCAAAGCTAGTGCTCTCCCAATTGAGCTACGTCCCCGAATCGATGCGGTTCGCCGCCAGGGCCGCTGCTGCAACGTCCGGGGGCCTCAAACGGGGGCTTGGGGGCGTCAGGAAACCGTGGCGAACGTTGGGGAAACAGCGGGAAGGCGTCGGACGGTCGAGCGTCGGAACCGCTGCTTTTCGGCCGTCAAATGGGCCCGGTTGGAGTCGAACCAACGACCTTGCCCTTATCAGGGGCACGCTCTAGCCAGCTGAGCTACGAGCCCGAAATTTCAAGTCCCTGCCGCGCCGCCTGGGCTCGATCTGCAAGCCCCGGGCGGATCGTGGCCACTGCTGCCCTACCACGTCGCTTGCCCTGCCTCTTTGGCTCTTTAGAGTTTTCAAACAACGTCTAGACCCCTAAGGGTCCATCCACTTCGCCCTAACAGCGAAGACTAGCTAATCTACTACTGCCCTTGCCGCCAGTCAACACCTTTCGGCAAATGATGTTTTTTTCTTCACTGAACTCGCAAGTGCTGATGTCGGCTCGGCATGGCTCCTATCACAGATTTCGGGGCCGGGTATCCGCCGCAGCCGGGGCTTTGTCGGCCCGGCCGGCCTTTATGGTCACTGTCCGTAGTTGTTGTTGTGGTAGAGATACCACCTGAGGCCTGAGAGTTCCGCGCAGGGGAATTCGGCGGCCAGCTTGTAGCCGTTGTTGTTGATGTCGCCGATCTCCTTGAGGATATTAGAGCGCGGTGCGTCGGCCTCGGTCTGAACGATGATCCATTCGGGGCCTTGTCGCGGCCAGGAAGGGGTTTCGTAATAGACGACCTGCCTGCCCTTGTAGAACCCGCCTGTGTAGAAGCTCAACTCCGTCGCGACGCGGAAGTTGTGATCGCCGCCGACGGTGATGGCCTGGAGCCTGGAATTGCGGGCCATGTAATCCAGTGCCTCGATCTTTTGTCCCCGGCCGACACGGAGCAGAGTTGCCGTCTGAAGGCCGTTAGCCACCAGCAGGGCCACGATGGCCAGCGCATAGGCGGCCTTGCCGACGCCTTTTCGCTCGCCCAACTGGGCCAGCACCTTGGCCAACAGCAGCAGCATGAAGACAAACGGCACCAGGTAGTAGCGGACGTAGGGCACCACCGGCCAGGCCAGCATGAACATCAAGGGAACAACCACGATGGCGGCGGCAAAAAAGACCAGTTCGTCGCCCTGCCGCCTCAGCCGGCTCAGGCCTACGCCAAGGACATAAATGGCCAATACGGCTGCCAGCAGTTTCCATCTTTCATCTGAGGGCGGCGAGAGCGTCCAGCCCAGCGCCCATGCGAACATTTCGAGCACCGAGCGATCCGTGTATGCGCCAACGCCGCCACCGACGGCCATCCCCCGAATCTGCGTGAAGTACAAGACCGCCGCGAAGGCCAGCGGCACCGCATGGCAGCGGAGAAGGTTCAGGATGAATCCGCCCACGCTCCTGCGGTTCTGCCAGAGCCTCACCGCCGTCCAGGCCAGTGCGGCAAGATAGAAGTGCAGGAACAGCAACTGCGAGAGGAAGCCCAGGATCGCACAGGCTGAGAATGCCAGGGCCGGCCACCAACCTCCCTTGTCCAGGTACCTCCTCAGCAGCAGGAAGCCCAGGAGGCAGAAGAACACCATCGGCATGTAGCCGCGGGCCTCGGACGAGTAGAGGATCATCACGTAGGAGCAGGCCATCAGCAGCATCGCCGTCAGGGCCGATCGCCGGCTGTCGCGGCGGCAGATCAGGCCGGCGAGCACCACGGCACCCAGACCCGTCACCACCGACAGGGCTCGAAAGCCCGGCCAGTTGCCGTGATCCCGAAAGAAATACATGTACAACGTGTTGAGGTAGTGATTGTTGTCGACCTTGAGGCGGGTGAAGATTTCCAGCGGCGAGGAGATCGTCCGCAGAAGGGTCAGCGTCCAGATCTCGTCGAGCCACAGGCCGTTCATGCAGGCGGCGATTCGCACGACCGCCGCGGCGATCACGATGACGGCGCAGGCGGTAAGAAACGCCCTCGATCCACCGGGCTCCTGAACCGCCAGGCTCCCGAGGGGCGATCGTGTTGACTCCTTCGGCTTCATTCTGCCAGCCTCCACCGTAACGACAGCGGCAACGAGGTTATCCGATTCTTTGATCTTCAGGTCTATGCCGGGGCCGGGCACAAGCCGGCCTCGCCGGCCCTGACGTCATCTCCTGCGCGACCGCGTCATCACGTTGTGGAGTTCCTTGAATCGCCAGTTGATGGCATGGAGCAGCACGCCCAGGAAGATGCACCCAGCCGCCAGGAGAACCAGCCCCATGGCCAGCACCGCCAGCGGCACGTGCGTGACGTAGTGGTCGCTTCGCTGGATGTAATCGTTGATGGGCGGCAGGCCGCACAGGAGGCCCAGAACCAGCAGCACCAGCCCCATGCCGCCGAAAAAGGTCAGCGGCTTGAACGCCCGGAACAGGCTGAAGACCTTCCATAGCACTCTGGCCCCGTCGCGGAGGGTATGGAGCTTGGACTCGCTGCCGGCGGGCCTGCCGCGATACGCCAGCGGCACCTCCACAATGCTCAGGCGGTAGTAGAGCATCTGGATCGTCAGTTCCGTTTCGACCTCAAAGCCGGAGGAGACCACCGGCACGCGTTGCACCACGCGGCGATTGAACGCCCTGTAGCCCGAGAGGATGTCGGTGAGCTTGCAGCCGAAGATCCAGTTGATCAGCCGGCGCACCAGGTGATTGCCCGTGCGGTGCAGGGAGGGGAACGATCCGGGCCCGCTCTGCTGCATGCGGGCAGCCACGGCCATGTCCGCCTCGCCCGAGAGCACCGGCCCCAACAGCCGGCCCGCCCCCGCCGCGTCGTAGGTGTCGTCACCGTCAACCATCACGCAATAGTCCGCCTCGATGTCGTTGAGCATGCGCTCGACGACGAAACCCTTGCCCTTGCGTCCCTCGCGAATGACCACGGCCCCGCGTTCCTGGGCGATCTGGGCGGTCCGATCGGTGCAGCAGTTGTCGAACACGTAGATCTCGGCCGAGGGAAGCGCCGCGCGGAAGTCGTCGATCACCTTGCCGATAGCGACCTCTTCATTGTGGCAGGGAATCAGAACGGCGATTCGCGGCTGATCTTGCTTGTCCATGTCGGTCCTCTTGCGGCCACACTGGATACCGCAGGCGTCTCGCCTGTGCTACCCGCACTGATCGCAGACGGCGAACGTCCGGCGGATCGAATTGATCATCTCGCCGGCGGGCTTGTATTCCAAGCCAAAGTACAGGCCGTAGGAGGTTTGTGCAATGGCTTTGCAGATGGCGGCGTAGTTGAGCTCCTGCGAGGCGTCAGGATCGCCCCGGCCGGGGACGCCGGCGGCGTGAAAGTGGCCGATCCACTGAATGTTGTCGCGGATCGTGCGGATGATGTCGCCTTCCATGATCTGCATGTGGTAGATGTCGTAGAGCAGCTTGACGCGCGGGCTGTTGACCTTCCGGCAGACGGCCAGGCCCCAGGCAGTGTGGTCGGCCTGGTAGCCGGGATGATCCACCTTCGAGTTGAGCAGTTCGATATTGAGATTGACGCCCTTCTTCTCGGCGTGCGGCGCGACGCGATTGAGACACTCCGCCGTCGCATCGGCCCCTTGCTCGTCGCTCTGGCCGGCATTGCGATTGCCGCTCAGGCAGATCAGCCCGGGCATCCCGCAGTCGGCTGCGATGTCGATGGACTCGCGGAGTTCCTGCTCGATGCGGTCATGGGCAGAAGGCAGATTCAGCCCGCCGTGCTTGCTGGTATGGCCGACCATGCTGCAGACGACCAGCTTGTGCCCGGCTGCGGCCTGGACGATCTGCGGGAAGTCGTCGTTGCGCCCCCACAGCTCCACGCCCGCAAAGCCAATCTCCGCCGCCGCCCCAAAGAGCTTGTCATAGTCCGGCACCTCTTTGACCATCATCGGAAAGCACAGCGATTGCTTGATACGCATGAATAGGTTCCTTGTCTGAAAAAGCGATTCGCTTCCGTCGCTCGCAGCTTCGCGTAGGATCCGCTCGCTTCGCGCTCGCGGCTAGTTGCACAACGCGGATGATTCATCCTCGCGCCGGCATTCCGGTTCTTCGGTATTCCGGTAGTCCGGCATTCCGGTTCTCTACCGCGGGAGGGGCGGCCAGGTCTCCTGGGCCAGGGCGGCCAGGCCGGCGCGGTCAGTCATATCGACCTTCAGCGGCGTAATGGTGATGTAGCCCTCGGCCAGGCAGACGGCGTCGCTTTGCTCGTCGATGGCGATGAAGCTGTAGTTCTCGCCCAGGCGGTAGCTGGTCGTGCCGTCATCGCCGTCGGTGCGATGATAGAAATCCTCCAGGCCGGCGGTGGACTGGTGGACAACCTTCACGCCCCGGGGCAGGTTGGGGCCCAGGGCGGGGATATTGACGTTGACGACTTGCCCGGGCGTCAGGCCTCGATGCAGCAGGCGGTCGAGCACCCAGCGGCACAGCCGGGCGGCGCGGGCGAAGTCGGCCTGCCCGTTGGTCATCTCCACGGAGAAGGCCACCGCCGGCAGGCCCAGCATGGCCGCCTCCGCCGCCGCGGCCACCGTGCCGGAGTAGAAGACGTTGATGCCGACGTTCGCGCCGGCGTTGATGCCCGAGAGCACCAGTTCCACCGGCGAGCCCAGGAGCGACCGCACAGCCAGGCGGACGCAGTCGGCCGGCCGGCCGTCGACGCTCAGGCCCGAGAAGGTCGTCCCGCCGGCCTTCACGTGAACCGGCTGGACGGTCAGGGGCGCCTTGAGCGTGATGGAGTGCCCGGTGGCCGATTGGGGACTGTGCGGCGCGATCACCGAGACCTGACCCAGGTCGGCCACCGCGGCGTAAAGCGCCGCCAGGCCCGGCGCCAGGATCCCGTCATCGTTGCTCAACAAGATTCGCATCATCGCTCGCCGTCCCTTGGCCCGCCCTCAAGGGCAGGACTCGGTATCGAAGAACTGCCAGATTCTCTCAGCCTGCTGGGAATGATACGCGTTGGCGCCGCCGGCGTCGATGGCTGGATTGTCGCAGTTCTCGGCGATGACGTTCTTATCGTCGGTGGCGCTCAGCACGCTCCCGTTGCCCATGAGCACATTGAAATCGCGGCCGTGGCACCAGGAGCCCTCGCGCGGGAAGGTCCGGTACTTCCCCGCGGGCGGGGCCGGCGCTGCCAGCTTCGGCCACCAGAAGAGATCGCTGACGATCGCGTCCTGGGCTGGGTCGAAGGTGCTCCTGACGAAACACACGCTCGGCTCCAGTTCGTACTTGCTGTCGGTCCGCACGAACGGCACAGGATACTTGGACGAACCGAGGGGATCGCTCGCATCCCGCGCCCGCATGCCGCTATGGTAGCCGGCATAAACCGCCAGCAATCCCCTTGTGGCGGAATTACCGGCCAGTTTCGGCGATTCGGCGAACAGGTCCCCGCTGAGCGGGAATCGCATGCAGTAGCTGCTGAACTTGTTGGTGTAGGTGAACAGGCTGACGCTGCTGTCGCGCGAGAAGCAGGAGGAGGGGCAGGCCAGTGCCTGAGGCGTCAGGAGGGACTCCACCGTCAGCGCCCAGAGGTTCACGCTGGCCGATGGGCCAAAGAATAGCCCAACGGTGGTCGGGTCCTTCTGTATCGGGCCGCCCCAGTGGCCCGAGGCGGGAAGGTTCGGCGTGAGGGCCTCGCTGAAGGCAAAAGGCGGCATGCGGTAGTGATTGGCGCTTTGATAGGCAGCCAGGGCCACGCCGATCTGGTGGAGCTGGGAGGTGCAAACCATCCTGCGGGCGCGCTGCCGGACGGCGCCCAGGCTGGGCGTAACGATTGCCGCGACCAGGATGATAATCAACGTCACCACGAGCATCTCGATGACGCTGAACGCCCTTATCGACCTCATGACTTCCCCGAGCCAGACCGTCCGAAGTGTCCTCGGCTACGGGGGCGTTGTCAATGGCATCCGTCGATGGCAGGGCCATCACATCCAAAAGTGAAGTGAGTTGGTCGCCCGAAAAATCAGCCGCGAATTCCGCGAAGACCGCCGCGAAAAGCCCATAAGCTTCATTCCGCGTGCAACAAGTTGCACGCCCTACCAATTTTCCCGGCCTTACTGTCAGTTCTTTATCTCTTTGAATTCGCGTAATTTGCGTAATTTGCGGCTAAGATTTCTTTTTAGATGCGATTGCCCTGTCGATGGCGGCTTGGCCGCATGTCCAAACAGACGTGATTCCCGCGGACGACTGGAGAGAAGACTTCGGGATAAACCTGCCTCCGCGGGAACAACTTCGCTCGCGACCTCCTGTTTGGCAGACCTTCCTCGCTGGACAGCCTAAGCCGCAACCACATGTCCTTATGAAAAACAATCTTAGCTTCGATCCTTCCAGGGAAAGCCACGGCCACTGCGTAGGGAATGAAAAGGCAGAAATATTTGCGAAGTCGGCTTGGGTTAGCCCGCTCCATAGTGTATACTACTGGCAGAGGAGAACGGGCGGCAATGTCCGCTCAACATTGCCCTTCGCCTGTAAAAGCCGACCCTCTAACTAAGGGACGGCGGACACCCTCACGGGCGGTGCAGCCACACCGCCTTAGAGGTTAATCACAGGGACGGCTTCGCGGCCGTCCCTTCTTTTTTGCGCCGAACCAACAACCTTGTCGCTCGGCACTCAATGGGCGCAAGAGGGATTCCTTACTCGCCAGAGGAAAAGCCAAGCGGGGAGGCTCAGAAACTATCCCAGAACGTAGCATGGGCATCTTGCCCATGAGTAGCACGGGCGTCCCGCCCGTGCTACTTGGTTTTGAGATAGTTTTTTAGGTCTTGATGAAGTTGGCCAGCAACTTGTGGCCGTCGGGCGTGAGGAAACTCTCGGGGTGAAACTGCACACCCTCCGTCGGGTGCGTCTTGCTGCGAAGGCCCATCAACTCATTCTGATCCACGGTCCAGGCTGTCTGCTCGAAATCCTTGTCCATGCCCTCGGGATCGACGATCAGGCTGTGATAGCGGGTGGCGGTGAACGGGTTGGGCAAATCGGCGAACAGGCGCTTCCCATCGTGGCGGATCTGGCTGGTCTTTCCGTGCATCAGGCGCGGCGCCCGCAGCACCTTGCCGCCGAAAACCTGCCCGATGGCCTGGTGGCCCAGACAGACTCCCAGCACCGGGATCTTGCCGTGAAAGAACCGGATGTAGTCGCAGCTCAAGCCCGCCTCGTTGGGCGTGCAAGGCCCCGGCGAGATGATCAGGTGCGTGGGGAAAAACTCCTCCTGCGCCTGCTGGGGCGGCATGGCGTCGTTGCGGATGACCTTGACCTCGTGGCCCAGGCCCAGCTCGCCAATGCGCTGAAGCAGGTTGTAGGTGAAGCTGTCGTAATTATCCAGTAGTAGGATCAAGTCAGCCATTCCCGCGAAATCTTCGGTTCCCGTCGAGGCGCCAACTATGGATTATCAACCATGCAACGTCAACTGACGGCAACTACTTTCTTGACGGTGGGCACTTTTTCTTTCATGTGCCGCTCCACGCCCATTTTCAGCGTCATCGCCGCCGAGGGGCATCCGCGGCAGGCGCCCTGGAGACGCACCGAAACCGTCCCGGTCGGCTCGTCCACGTCCACCAGCTCAATGTCGCCGCCATCGGCCTGAAGAAGCGGCCGAATCTGATCGATGACCCCTTGAACCTGCTGCTTTAACCGATCGGCACCCTTGGCGTTATCTACCATTTGTTCCTCTTCTCTGGCAGCTTCCGGCTGCTGTATCTACTACACTTTACAGAAAGCCCTGTGCGAAAGAAAGTCGGCAGTAGCGAAAAAAGGCGGGGCCGCGGCCGGCTCTGCAAGCGCCTTTGCGCCGCAGTCGGCTTGACACGCAAGACCGCTGACGAAAGGTTCGGGGCGACTCCAAAGAGACCGCAAGTCTAACCTATTCTTTAACAAGTCTTTACAACGCCTGGTCCCGCGGAAGCCCCAAGAGAGGAGAAAGTTTCAACAGGAATCAACAAGTTGTGGTTTGCAGACTTTTGAGCCACTACGTATAGAAAAAAGTTGACCTCCCTGCTAGAATATGTTAGGTTCATGTTTGGTGTTGAAAGCTGTTGACAAGAGAAGATCGAACATCGCAAGCGCTTGTGTATCAAGCGATTGTGGTTTATCACAATATTTTGGTACTTTTTGTGTTGACGCATACTACATATGGTGTAAGATTCCAAAATCTGTATGGCACTTCACGGGAAGCCGGCAGTCCTTCTGGCAGTATGCCGGTTATGCGTAATGGATGTAATAAGCTCGTGTTATGGACGCGTGTCCCGTGATGGCGGTTTTTGGGAGCCCAGGAGCATCCCGCCTGTGCCGGCAGACAAAAGGAACCTAACTCCATAGCCCTTTGGAGAGACAAGTCATGGCGATGCGTGAGTCGATGAAGTCCGGGGAAGCATCAGCCGCTGGCGCGGATTCCAACCCGATTCGCAATGCCCAGGAGGGTCTGGTCATTGGTCAGGTGTTCTCCACGCCGGGGGAACATCCTTTCGACCAGATCGTCTGGGAGAAGCGATCGGCCAAGATTGCCGACGAAAAGGGCAACGCCATCTTCGAGCAGCTTGATGCCGAAGTGCCCTCGGAGTGGAGTCAACTGGCCACCAACGTCGTGGTCAGCAAGTATTTTTACGGTGAGAAGGGCAAGGCCGCCCGCGAGACCTCCGTCAAGCAACTGGTCCATCGCGTCACGCGGACCATCGCCGACTGGGGCAAGGCCGACGGCCTGTTCGCCAGCGACGCCGACGCCGAACGCTTCTACCAGGAACTGACCTACCTGTGCGTCAACCAGTACGCCGCGTTCAATTCGCCCGTCTGGTTCAACGTCGGGCTCTATCACCAGTCGGGCATCGCCGGCTCGGAAGGCAACTTCCACTGGGACGCCAGCTCTTCCCGCCCAGCCAAGACGATGCAGAGCTACGAGTACCCCCAGGCCTCGGCCTGCTTCATCCAGTCGGTTCAGGACACGATGGAAGACATCATGCGCCTGGCCGCCGCGGAGGCCATGCTGTTCAAGTACGGCTCGGGCACCGGCACCGACCTCTCGACGCTCCGCTCCAGCCGCGAAAAGCTCGCCGGCGGGGGCAGGCCTTCGGGCCCGTTGAGCTTCATGCGGGTCTTCGACCAGATCGCCGGGGTGGTCAAGTCCGGCGGCAAGACGCGCCGGGCAGCCAAGATGCAGTCCCTGCGGTGCGACCATCCCGATATCAAGGACTTCATCGAGTGCAAGATGAAGGAAGAGAAGAAGGCCTGGGCGCTGATTGAGCAGGGCTACGACGGTTCGTTCAACGGCGACGCCTACAGCTCGGTGATGTACCAGAACGCCAATCTGTCAGTGCGTGTCACCGATGAGTTCATGAAGGCCGCCGAGGAAGACCGCGCCTGGACGACCTACGCCGTCACCACCGGCCAGCCGATGGATACTTACCCCGCTCGCGAGCTGGTCAAGCTCATCGCCGAGGGCACGCATGTCTGCGGCGATCCGGGCGTGCAGTACCACTCAACGATCAACCGGTGGCACACCTGCCCCGATAGCGGCGAGATCTGCGCCTCCAACCCGTGCAGCGAGTACATGTTCGTCAACGACTCGGCCTGCAACCTGGCGAGCCTGAACCTCCTGAAGTTCCGCCGCTCCGACGGCAGCTTCAACGTGGAGCGTTATCGCGCCGCGGCCCGGCTGGTGGTCATCGCCCAGGAAATCCTGGTGGACCACTCCAGCTACCCCAGCGAAAAGATCTGCCGCAACAGCCACGAGTTCCGCCCGCTGGGGCTGGGCTACGCCAACCTCGGCTCGCTGCTGATGTCGCTGGGCATGCCCTACGACAGCGACGCCGGGCGGGCCTACGCCGGCGCCCTGACGGCCATCATGACCGCCACCGCCTACGCCGCCAGCGCCGAGCTGGCCGGCCAGGCCGGACCCTTCACGCAATTCGGCAAGAACCGCTCCTCGATGCTCAAGGTCATCGGGATGCATCGCGCCGCGGTGGACCAGATTTCCCGCCAGTACTGCCCCGACTACCTGGCCGATTCCGCCGCCGCCTGCTGGGACGAGGCGATGGAACTGGGACGCCAGAAGGGCTTCCGCAACGCCCAGGTGACCGTGCTGGCGCCGACAGGCACGATCGGCTTCATGATGGACTGCGACACCACCGGCATCGAGCCGGATATCGCGCTGATCAAGTACAAGCAACTGGCCGGCGGCGGCATGTTCAAGATCGTCAACCGCACCGTGCCGCTGGCCCTGGAGTGCCTGGGCTACAACGAGAAGGCCGTCGGAGAAATCCTGGCCTATATCGACGAGAACGACACCATCGAGGGCGCCCCGGGCCTGGGCGAGAACCATTTGCCCGTGTTCGACTGCGCGTTCAAGCCCGCCAAGGGCACCCGCTGCATCCACTACATGGGGCACATCCGGATGATGGCCGCCGTCCAGCCGTTCATCTCCGGGGCCATCTCCAAGACCGTCAACATGCCCAAGGAATCGACGGTCGAGGAGATCATGAACGTCTACGTGCAGGCTTGGAAGCTGGGCGTCAAGGCCGTGGCCATCTACCGCGACGGCTCCAAGCGAATTCAGCCGATGAACGTTCGCAAGAAGGCCGACGTGGAGAAGGCGGCGCCGGTGATCACGCAGCAGCAACTGGAAGCGGCGCTTCGCGAACCGCGCCGCCACCGCCTGCCGACCACCCGCCCCTCCATCACGCACAAGTTCGACATTGCCGGGCACGAGGGCTACCTCAACATCGGCCTCTATGAAGACGGCCGCCCCGGTGAAGTGTTCATCACTATGGCCAAGGAAGGCTCGACCGTCGGCGGAATGATGGACGCCTTCGCGACGGCGATCAGCCTGTGCTTGCAGTACGGCGTGTCCCTGGAAGCGCTGGTCAAGAAGTTCACCCACCAGCGGTTCGATCCCAGCGGCATGACCGCCAACAGAGACATCCCCTTCGCCAAGAGTATCGTGGACTATATTTTCCGCTGGATGGGCCTGACGTTCCTGGAGGAATATCGCAAGGCTCACTTGCCCAACCGCACCTCCGGCAGCACTCCGGCGGCTGGGGCAGCCAAAGTAGCGACCGAGGCTGTCAAGGATGATGCTTCCTCGGATCATGACAGCGCCGACCCGACCTCGAACAAGGACGTTCGCAGGTCGGGCGGTGCGCTTTTCGGCGGGATGTACATCCCGGGGCTGGACGGCAACGGCAGCGGCCGCGAGGGACCACAGGCCGCCGTCAAGCTGACCACCGAAGTACGGACCGATCGGCTGGCGCGGCACATCGAGCGGGTCGATCAGCAGTTCTCGCACTACCAGGAAGATGCGCCGGCCTGCGACGTCTGCGGGTCGATCACGGTGCGGAACGGCAATTGCTACAAGTGCTACAATTGCGGCTCGTCGCTGGGCTGCAGTTGACAAGGATGATAGCACCCCAAGGATGGGAGGCACCGGGTAAGTCCGCTGCCACGGCTGGAACATCGGCCGGTGCCCGACGGTAAGCGTTCAAGGATGAACGCATGTTGCAGTGCGAGGGGCTTGGCTTGGCGCAGCAGCGGCCGGGCCCTTCGGTTGTAGACGTATGCGGCAGGGGCGCCGCCTGAGTCACAACGAACCGTCACCTCTGCCCTGCCGCAACGTCGGAAAAACAGTTCTTCGTCTGTAGTCGGGGCAGGCCTGTGCGGCGCCGAGCCTTCCCACTTTATTTGGGCCCTCCGAATCGCTTGACGGGAACGATCGACAGGCCGGTAAGTTCCTCGTCCTGAACTACCTGAATACGGATCGACCAACCGCCGGAAAAATCCAACAATCGCTTCAGACCCGCCTTGATCGCTTCGCACATGGCCCACCTCCTTGCATTTCCTGGCCCCCCAAGAAATGTTTTGGCAACCAAGCCGTCCCAGTTGCCCGCTCACTGGATTCTAGCTTGCCAGCGAGGGGCTTTTGCGTCAAACTGACGCTTTATTCCAGTCTTTTTTCACGGCGGATTGCCCTGGGCCGGCCATGGACGAAGACCTAGAGGATGCGTGATATAAATGAAGTTAATAAAGGGACTTGTGTGGGTCGTTGGCGGCACTCTGGCCGGGCTGGTCGTGGCCGCGGCCGTGCTGTACTGGCTGGCGGGAGCGACGCCCGAGCAGTATCGCCCGCCATCACTGACCAGCGAGCAGCGAAACGTCGCAGCCAAGCAGTTCTATCACAAGGCGATGGATTTTGACGACGGCGTGCAGGCCAATGCTCCCTTCGAGTGGTCGCTCTCAGCCGAGCAGCTCAACCAGTACCTCTCGTCGGTCGACGAGATCGCGGCCTTGCTCCCGGACGGCCAGCCCGGCGAGGTCAGGGAGTTGATGCAGTCCAGCGGCCTGTCGGAGCCGATGGTCGTGCTGGGCGACGGCTGCATGACGCTGATGATCTACTCGCGGCGCCACGGCAAGGTGGTTTCCGCCGACGTGGTCATGAGCATGGACGAGCAGAAGAACCTGCGGATTCGCCTCTCACAGGTGCGGGTGGGCAAGGTGGCCATGCCGGAGGATCTTATCACGGGGCAACTGGGAGAGTTCAAACGCAAGCTGCTGGCGCAGAAGGCGGCGCGGCAGGGGCGGTCGCAGGGCGTCGCGAATTCGCCGGCCGGGCAACTGGCGGCCTCGGCGGGGTCCAACCTGATCGACACGATGATCGCCGCCATCGACGGCCAGTCGTTCGAGCCGGTCAGCAGGCTCAAGGGGCGGATGGTGCATCTGGAGTCGCTGACAATCACCCCGGGCCAACTGACGCTGGGCATTCGGCCGGAGCTGGCGCCCCGGTCTGCGCGTCACGGCTCATCGGCGCGGAGCAGCACCCAGTCGCCGGCTACGTCCAGTTTCCCCGTTGATTCCACCGCGCCCGCGGCCCGCTGAAACTCGTACACGCCGATCATCTCTCGCCCCGCAAGGCGAATGCGCCAGCGATCGGCCGTCTTGCCGAGCATTTCGTAGTGCCCGCTTTCGAGCATCGCCACCGCGCCGCGGCCGCGACTGACGGGGCCCTGATAGTCCAGGTACGTCAGGCGATGGTCGGCGATTCGCCGGCAGGGCAGCGGGCCGCGACCAGACTCCGGCGACTTGGCCGCCGACTCCGCCTGCGCCGCCCGAGCCAACGCCAGCGGGTTGCTCTGCATCTGCCAGGTGGCCAGGGCCTCGCCGTCCTGAAGCATCAGGTCGTAATGCAGCGGCCCATAGCCGCTGTGTTCCAGGAGTACGAACCGCCGTTCCATGCGGGCATTGTACCGGCCGGCGGGAACTGCGCCGCCTGCAATCGGGGCCGATGAAGATTTTGACGAAATAACCGTAGGGCATGCAACCTGCCGGCAGTCCGTAGTAGGGCATGCAACTTATGCACGCGGAATCGTTCGCCGGCGCAGGCGCGCGACGACGCGCGGCGGAGTTCCTTCTCCGCCGCGAAGATGTCCATGACGAATGAAAAGGAGGTGGAGTTGGAACTCCACCTCCCTGATATGCATAACGCCCCATGATTCAGGCAAACCCGATTCCGCGACACCTCTGTCAGGCCCGGCATGCCCTTCGGCGACCAGCCGCGTAAGGGCATGGCCCCCGGCGTGACGGCGTTGGAGGAGAAGGACTCGTTTTGTGTGTTGAGGTCACGCATGCCGCGCCCTCTGTCGGCCAACGAAACCTGTTGAAACGAATATGGTATCCAAGGATTCTCCATGAACGGTCGCTGGACTTGCCCGCGCCGCGGTCTTATGCTGAATACCGCGATTTGATGGTGCCTGTAATGTAACCCGGTATTTCCCAGTCAAGATCAAAGCGTCGATGGAGGTTCCTGCACTGACACTCTTGGGAGATGACGAATGAAAGCCATCATAGTGACGTTCGATTCATTGAACCGTCACCTGCTTCCTCCGTACGGCTGTGACTGGACTGTCGCCCCGAACTTCCGCCGCTTGGCCGCGCGCACCATCACCTTTGACCGGGCCTACGTCGGCTCGATGCCCTGCATGCCGGCTCGCCTCGAGATGCACACCGGGCGGTACAACTTCCTACACCGCTCCTGGGGGCCCCTCGCACCGTACGACGACTCCATGCCGGAGATCCTCAAGAATAGCGGCGTCTACACGCACCTTGTCAGCGACCACTATCACTATTGGGAGGACGGCGGCGCGACGTATCACAACCGCTACAGCACTTGGGACTTCTGCCGCGGCCAGGAGGGCGACACGCGGATTGGACAGGTCCGCGAGCCGGACATTCCGCGATGCGTCATCGGGCAGAGGGGCTCTCACTGGCGCAATGACTGGGTGAACCGCCAGTTCATGCGCCGCGAGGAGGACCAGCCCCAGCCAAGAACCTTCGCCGCGGGCATGGACTTCATCCGCCGCAACGCCACCGAAGACCGCTGGCTGCTTCACTTGGAGACCTTCGACCCGCACGAGCCGTTCTTCAGCCAGCAGAAGTACAAGGATCTTTACCCGCACGATTACGACGTGGCCAAGAGCGGGCATTTCGACTGGCCGCCGTACAACTTCGTCCGCGAGACGCCTGAGCAGGCTGCTCACGGTCGCTACGAATACGCGGCGCTGTTGAGTATGTGCGACGAGTACCTCGGCAGGGTGCTGGACCTGATGGATGAACTGGACCTGTGGAAGGACACGATGCTGATCGTCAACGCCGACCACGGTTTCCTCCTCGGCGAGCATGGCTGCTGGGCCAAGTGCTGGTGCCGGTGGTTCGAGGAGCACGCGCACATGCCGCTGTTCATCTGGGACCATCGTTGCGGCCTGGCCGGGCAGCGGCGCAGCGCCCTTGTGCAGACCATCGACCTTGCGCCCACGATCCTGGAATATTTCGGACTGCCGCTGCCGCCGGACATGCAGGGCAAGCCGCTGCGCGAGACGATCGCCCGCGACGAGCCCGTACGTGAGGCGGGGCTGTTCGGCCAGTTCGGCATGCAGGTCAACGTGACCGACGGCCAGTACGTTTACATGCGCGCGCCCGCTCGGCAGGACAACCAGCCGCTGTACGACTACACCCTCATGCCCACGCACATGCGCAGCTTTTTTACCGTTGAAGAACTTCGGGGTGTGACGCTGGCCGCCCCCTTCAGCTTCACCAAGGGCTGCCCATTGCTGAAGATCCCATCGACGAAGATAGGCGCCGGCGGCTGGTTCGACCAAACGCTTTACCAGAACTGGTTGTACGACCTCCAGGCCGACCCGCGTCAAGAGCGCCCGATCCAGGACGCTCGCATCGAGGCACGCATGATCGAACTTCTCTGCGGCCTGATGAAAGCCAACGATGCCCCGGTCGAGCAATTCGAGCGTCTGGGTTTGGGATAGAACAAGTATGGTGCCACCCCCAAGCGTCGTGTGCTTGGGGGTGTCCGCACGGCCAAGCAAACAACGCTTGACCGTGGCACCCAACGCCGCGAACTAAGCGGCGGCTTTGGGGCGTTTAAACCGTTGTGCTTTGCGTTTTTCCCAGCGTTTGGCCGTGCGGATTTTCGGCGGGCCGGGCGGGCTTTCCGTTTTCTTGTGTGG
>JBAZTO010000011.1:0-74220 GCA_041661865.1 Phycisphaerae bacterium
GTTGGTTTGGCCAAAACACAACATACAAAAGGAGGCCGGATTATGCGCGCGTTCTATAAATTATAACTGCTGCATATGCAGGTCGTTGCAGCGAGCCTCCCCCCAGTTTAGTTTACGGCGTTGGGTGGCACCCAATCACTTGCCCGTGTCACCGACCGTGGACGCGCGGTGGAGTTCCTACTCCGCCGCGAAAATGTCCATGACGAGCGAAAAGGAGGTGGAGTTGGAACTCCACCTCCCAAATATGGGCCCGGGAGATCGGTTGGCCGGGTATCATACAGACGCCACCCGGCACATGCGCAAAAGGTGCAGGATTCCGCGTGCAACGAGTTGCACGCCCTACGGGCTAATAGCATCAACGACGCTGTTTACAGTTTCCTGTCCAGTCGCCGGTATTGGATGGCCTCGGCCAGGTGGTGGACGGCGATGTCGGCGGTTTCTTCCAGGTCGGCGAGGGTGCGGGCGATGCGGAGCACCTTGTCGTGGGCGCGGGCTGAGAGGCCCAATTCCGTCATGGCCTGCTTGAGCAGCGTCTCGCCGGGGCCGTCGAGCTTGCAGAACTGCCGCACCTGCCGCGGCGACATGGTCGCGTTGGTGATGGTCGAATTGCCGGCGCGCGTCGTGGCCGCCCCAGGTTGCGAGCCGTCAGGTGGCGATTGCAAATCAGGCGGCGATTGCAGATTGGCGGACTCGGCCGCCGCCGCGTGGCCGTTGCTGAAGCGTCGGCGCTGGATTTCGCGGGCGCGGATGACCTGCTCCCGCATCTGCTGGGAGGACAGGCCCTCCAGGGCCCGGCCGCTGGAGTCGCTGGAGGAGCGGAGCTGCTTCCACGGCACCGGCGGCACCTCGACGTGGATGTCGATGCGGTCGATCAGCGGGCCCGACAGCCGCGAAAGGTATCGCTCGATCATGATCGGCGAGCACTTGCACGGCCGCTTGGGGTCGGTGTAGTAGCCGCACGGGCAGGGGTTCATCGCGGCCACCAGCATGATGACGGCCGGGAATTTCAGCGTGCTGTGCACGCGCGGGATGGTCACGCAGCCGTCCTCCAGCGGCTGGCGGATCATCTCCAGCGTGGTGCGGGCGAACTCGGGGAACTCGTCGAGGAACAGCACGCCGTGGTGGGCCAGGCTCACCTCGCCGGGCTGGGGGATGATCCCGCCGCCGACCAGGGCTGCGGCCGAGGAGGAGTGGTGGGGCGTCCGCACCGGCCGGACGGCCATGAGCGACTGCCCCGGCGCCAGCAGCCCGCGCGAGGAGTAAATCCGCGTGGTCTCCAGCGATTCCTCCGGCGACAGCGGCGGCAGGACCGTGGGGATTCGCTTGGCCAGCATGGTCTTGCCGCTGCCGGGCGGGCCGATCATCAGGATGTTGTGGTGCCCGGCGGCCGCGACGGTCAGGGCCCGCTTGGCCGACTCCTGCCCGCGAACGTCGGCGAAGTCCAGGTCGTAGTGGCCGCTGACGGCGAAGATTTCGTCCAGGTCCACTTCGGCCGGCGCGATGGGCAGTTCGTCGGTGAGGAAGCCGACGGCCTCGGTGAGGAACCGCACGCCGATGACGTCGATGCCCGCGACGACGGCGGCCTCGGAGGCGTTGTCGGCCGGCACGATCACACCCTTTCGGCCCTGGCTGGCGGCGAGCATGGCCGTGGCCAGGGCGCCCTTGATGGGCCTGACCCGGCCGTCGAGGGCCAATTCGCCGGCCAGGAGGTAGTCGCCGACCTTCTCGCTGGCGAAGAGTCCGCCGGCCAGGCAGACGGCGACGGCGATGGGCAGGTCGAAGGCGGAGGAGTCCTTTCGCACGTCGGCGGGGGCGAGGTTGATGGTGACCTTGGGCCCCGGCCAGCGGTAGCCGCTGTTTCGCAGTGCGGCCTGGATTCGCGAGACGGACTCCTTGACCGCCACGTCGGCAAGGCCCACGAGCTTGAGTTCGCCGTTGCCGCCCATGGACACGTCGGCCTCGACCTCGCACGCAACGGCGTCGATGCCCTGGAGAATCGAACTGTGTACCCGCGAATTCATGCCCACCTCGCCCGCAAGGAGTTGTGCAGCCCGCCACCGGCCAATGCGGGATGATAATCCCGCGCCAACAAGCAAGGCAAGGGGCGGCTGGAGGATTGTGTCGCGGGCGGACACGGCCTGTGCGACATTATGAGTAAGACACACTCCAGACACAGGCGAGACGCCTGTGATACCATAGGAGGCGAACTTGACCGCGGCGGCGGCAATGTGCGATACTGGCGGGACTCGTTCGTGCGAAATGGGCGGGCAGCACCCGGCGGCGAAGCTGGCCGGGCCAGTGCAGTTGCCAGGGTTGGCGGCGGCTGAAGACCGCCCTCGCAACCAGGCTTAAGACTTCCCGCCGCTGTCGGGGAAGATAGAGAAGGAACATGCTAGGACTGATTAACGCTCTGGTGGTCAAGCTCATCGGCGGAACCCGCAACGAGCGCATCGTGCGGGCCCGCATGAAAATCGTTCTGGACAGGATCAACCCGCTTGAGGCGGAGATTCACGCGCTGAGCGACGACCAGATGCGGCAGCGTTCGGCGGAGCTGAAGAAGCGCCGCGAGGAAGGCGCCCCTCGCGCGAGTATTCTGCCCGAGGCCTTCGCCCTGGTTCGCGAGGCCACGCGGCGGGCGATCGGCCTACGGCACTTCGACGTGCAGTTGGTGGCGGGCATGATCCTGGACGAAGGCTGGATTGCCGAGGAGGCCACCGGCGAGGGCAAGACCATCGCCTGCTACCCGGCCATCTACATGGCCTACCTCGACGGCATGAAGGTCCACGTCGTGACGGTCAACGACTTCCTCGTCGAGCGCGACGCCAACTTCGCCAGGCCCGTCTTCGACCTGCTGGGCGTGACGGTCGGCTTCATCACCGGCGCGATGTCCGCGTACGGCCCGGAGTCCCAGGCGAGGAAAGAGGCCTACGCCTGCGACGTCACCTACGGGATGAACAACGAGTTCGGGTTCGATTACCTCCGCGACAACACGAAGGTTTCGCTGGCTGAGCAGGTGCAGGGGCGGCTGGACTTCGCCATCGTGGACGAGGTGGACTCGATCCTCATCGACGAGGCCCGCACGCCGCTGATCCTTTCCGGCCCGGCTTATGGCGACACCGACCGCTATCGCAAGGCCGACGCCGTCGCCCGCGAGCTGATCGAGCGCAACCGCACCTGGGATCGCGCCAACGCGAAGGTCGAGGCGCTCAAGCGGCAGATCAAGGCGCTGAACGGGGAACTGTCTCACGCCAAGGGCGGCGAGGCTGCGGATATTCAAAAGCAATTGGATGCCGCACAGGCGGAACTGGCCTCGGCCGAGGAGCGGCTTAAGGGAGAGACACAGTACTTCAAGGTCGAGATGGACAAGAAGTCGGCCCACATGACCCACGAGGGTGTGACGCTGGCGCAGGACATCGCGGGCGTGGGCAGCTTCTACGTCGGAGCCAACATGGAGTGGCCTCACCTGATGGAGCAGTCGCTGCGGGCCCACGTGGTCTACGAGCGGGACAAGGAATACGTCGTCCAGAACGGGGCTGTGATTATCGTCGATGAGTTCACCGGGCGCCTGCTGGAAGGGCGGCAGTGGTCGGAGGGCCTGCACCAGGCCGTCGAGGCCAAGGAGCGCGTGCAGGTCAAGGAAGAGAGCCAGACCATGGCCACGGTGACCTTCCAGAACTATTTCCGCCTGTACAAGAAGCTGGCGGGCATGACCGGCACGGCCATGACCGAGGCGGCGGAGTTCGCCAAGATCTACAAGCTGGACATCGCCTCGGTGATTACGCACCGGCCGGTCAATCGCGTCGACCACAACGACCGCATTTACGGCGAGGTGCCGGCCAAGTACGAGGCCATCGCCAAGGAAGTCAACGACGTGTCCAGGAAGGGCCGGCCCGTGCTGGTGGGCACCACGAGCATCGAGAAGTCCGAGCACATCTCGATGATGCTCAAGAACCAGTACGGCATCGAGCACCAGGTGCTCAACGCCCGCCCCGAGAACGCCGGGCGCGAGGCGGAGATCGTCTCCCACGCCGGCCAGCAGCGGCCGCTCAAGCTGGGCTCCAAACAGATGGTCGGCACGGTGACCATCGCCACCAACATGGCCGGGCGCGGCACGGACATCAAACTGGGGCCCGGAGTGGTCTGGCCCAACTGCCAGGTTCCGCCGCCCGAAAAGCTCGCCGAACTGGGCGTGGAGGTCGATGACCTCTACCCCTCCGGCGTGAACAAGTGCTGCATCAATTGCCAGCAGTACGATGCGTCGACCGATTGCGCCCATTGCTTCAAGCCCAAGATCGACGCGGACTTTCCCGCGCGCGGGCGGACGGACTGCCGCTCCGAGGTGCCCTGCGGCCTGCACATCGTCGGCACCGAGCGCCACGAGGCGCGGCGTATCGACAACCAGCTTCGCGGGCGGTCCGGACGCCAGGGCGACCCCGGCTCCAGCCGCTTTTTCCTGTCCCTGCGCGACGACCTGATGTCGGTCTTCGCCGGCGAGTGGACGCTGAAAGTGCTGGGCTGGCTGGGCCTCCAGGGCGACACGGCCATCGAGGACAAGAGGGTCTCCAAGGGCATCGAGCGGGCCCAGAAGAAGGTCGAGGAACGCAACTTCGAGACCCGCAAGAACCTGCTCGAATACGACGAGGTGATGGACTACCAGCGGCGCGCCTTCTACTCCCGCCGCCAGAACCTGCTGGAGGGGCGCGACCTCGAAGGCATCGTGATGGACATGATCAGCCAGTCCATCGCCGCGGCCTGTGCCAGCATCCTCGACGGCCGATACCCGCACCGCTGCATCGCCGAGTGGGCCTCCAACAGCCTCCAGATGCCCATCCGCCCCGAGCAGATCAAGGGCAACTCGATCGAGGACCTGGCCAACCTCGAGGACGACCTCCGCAACCGCGCCAAGGAAGAGACCCGCTCGGAGGTTTCCAAGACCCTCGGCGAGTACATGGACAGCGACCTGGCCCCCAAGGACTGGGACCTCCGCGGCCTGAGCAGTTGGGCCATGAGCCGCTTCAACGTCAACCTGTCGCAGAACCAGCTTCGCAAGATGGACTTTCAGGAAGTCGACGCGGCGCTGACGGCGGCGGCGGAAGAGAAGGTCGATCAGTTCGACCTCTCGCCGGTGGCGGCGTATCTTCAGGACGGCGTGGCGAGGAACGCCCTGGCCGCCTGGGCCGTCGGCAAGTTCGGCATCAGCATCTCGGGCGATGAGTTGAGCGACGAGGTCGATCAGGCCCGGGAAGTGCTGCTCAAGAAAGTCGCCGAGGCCTATCGCCGGCGCGAGGTGGAGTATCCCGTCGAGTATGCCATCGAGATGACGGTGGCCGTGGCGGGAACCGAAAACGTTTACGCCCTGGCCAACCTGGCCAACTGGGCCAATCGCAAGTTCGAGACGCACTTCACGGGCGAGGATTTCCGCGACCGCAAGCTGGAGGACATCCGCGAGCAGTTGCTGGCCATCTCCAGGGAATGGGCCAACGAGGAAAAACTGGAGCAGGCCATCACCGGCCGCCTGGCAGCCCACGCCAACGCCGAACAGGCTAAGGCCTTCGCCCAGGAGCGTTTCGATACCAGGCTGTCGGATGGGGATTTCGCCGCCGGTGATGTGGTGGGCAAGCTCAAGGAAGTCGGCCGGGCCTTCCTCCGCCGCGAGATGACGGAACTGGAGCGGTTCGTGCTGCTCCAGATTTACGACACGGCCTGGAAGGACCACCTGCTGGCGATGGACCACCTCAAGGCCACCATCGGCCTGCGGGGCTTTGCCGAGCAGGATCCGCGCGTGGCCTTCAAGCGCGAGGGCGCGCGGCTGTTCGACGAGATGCACGAGGGCGTGCGCGACCGCGTGACGGACATGATCTTCAAGGTCCGCCTGCAGGCCGGCACCGAACTGCGGAGCGTCTACCAGATCAGCAACGTGGTACACGAGCAACTGGCCGGCTACGACCGCTTCACGCAGGAGGCTGCCGACCAGACGCACGAGGTGCAGAAGGTGGCGACCATCGTGCGGCAGGTGCCTCGCGTGGGACGCAACGACCCCTGCTCCTGCGGCTCGGGCAAGAAGTACAAGAAGTGCTGCGGCAAAGGTGTCGAGTGACACTGGAATGCCGGAATACCGGAATGCCGACGGACCGGAATACCGGAAGATCCTGGCCGTGGTGTATGCAGCCATGTGGACGGCAGTGAGACACAGGCGAGACGTCTGTGGTACCAAGAAGCGCATAAACTGATGTAGGGCGCATGTGCGTCCACCAAGTATCAAAGAGTGCGATTGGGCAGGGCAGGTGGATAGACCTGTCCGCCAGATCAACCTGAAAGGTGTGAGTTATGGCCCAGGATCCGATGGCAGAACGGTTTTTCAAAAAAGAAAAACAGCACAAGCTCGATGACCTGGTCAAGAAGACCAAGACCAAGGAAGAGCAGGAGGCTGAGGAGAAGCTCATCAAGGAGACTCCCAAGGTCGAGCCCATCCACGGCGACAAGAAACCGGACCGCAACGACCCCTGTCCCTGCGGCTCGGGCAAGAAGTTCAAGAAGTGCTGCGGCGCTGAGTAGAGAAACAGCCATCACAGAGATCACGAAGAACACAGAGAGCACGAAGAAACCTGCTTGTCTTTGAGAGTAAGTTCTTTGTGGCCTTTGTGGACTCTGTGATCTCCGTGATTGCTTTCGCGATTGAGATTTGGAACGTTTTGCGGTAAATAGGCGTGACTATGGCCACAGCTAAACCGTGCAAGTTGGCGCTGGAGGACGGGTTGGTCTTCAGCGGATGGAGTTTCGGCGCCGAGGGCACCACCACCGGCGAGGTCGTTTTTAACACCGCGATGACCGGCTACCAGGAGGCGTTGACGGACCCCTCTTACGTCGGCCAGATCGTGACGATGACCTACCCGCTGATCGGCAACTACGGCGTGAATACCGAGGACGTCGAGAGCCGCGACCGCCGCGTTCAGGTGGCGGGCTTCGTGGTGAAGGAACTGTCGCCGGTCGTCAGCAACTTCCGGGCCAACAAGTCGTTGGAGGAATACCTGGCCGCCGCGGGCGTGGTGGGCATCAGCGGGATCGATACCCGTGCCCTGACGCGCCACCTGCGGACCTTCGGGTCCAAGAACGGGGTCATCAGCACCGAGATCCTCGACGATCAGGCGTTGCTGGCGAAGGCTCGCGCCACCCCGCCCATGATGGGCCTGGACCTGGTCAAGGTCGTCGCGCCGCGGCGGGATTACCAGTGGCTGGAAGGTTACAACTCCCAGTTCGCCCAGGCCCATCGCGACCACGGCGTGAAGGTCTACAACGTGGTGGCCGTCGATTGCGGGGCGAAGGTCAACATTCTGCGCAACCTGGTGGAGGCCGGCTGTCAGGTCACGGTCGTGCCCGCGACGGTCGGGGCCGAGGCGATCCTCGAGCACAAGCCCGACGGGGTGTTCATCTCCAACGGCCCGGGCGACCCGGACGTGGTGACTTACACCATCGCGACGCTCCGCAACCTCATCGGCCGCGTGCCGATCTTCGGCATCTGCCTGGGCCACCAGTTGTTGGGCCTGGCCCTGGGCGGCGAGCGGTTCAAGCTCAAGTTCGGCCATCGCGGGATCAATCAGCCCGTGCGAAACCAGAAGACCGGAAAGGTCGAGATCACCTCGCAGAACCACGGTTTCGCCATCGAGGAAAAGTCCCTCGCAGCCACCGGGGCGACCGTCACGCACATCAACCTCAACGACCAGACCGTCGAGGGTTTCACGCACACGGACAAATCCTTGTTCAGCGTGCAGTATCACCCCGAGGCCTCGCCGGGCCCGCACGACGCGACTTACCTGTTCGACTGCTTCCGCGGCATGATGGAAAGCGGCTCCGCCCCCACGGCCGAGCAGATGCACGCCGCCCAGGAGAAACTGGCCAAGGCCGGGCACAAGAAGAGGGCGTGACGGAAGTACGAAGTGCGGAGTGCGAAGTGCGAAGAAAACCAGAAGTCTTGGGGGAAGCCCCCAACGTTCTGTGATGTTCTTGGTTTCCGCTGTGAAGGCCGGCGTCTCTCTTTCTGACTACCCGCGGCGCGATGGTAAAGGCGCTCTGCTTCCGCACTTCGACCTTCGCACTACTTGTCGCTGGGCGGCATCGGAAACGCGATAGTGAAGCGGGTGCCCTGGCCGGCCCGCGATTCCACGGTGATCCGTCCGCCCATGTCCACGATGATCCCGTGAGCGACCGACAGGCCCAGGCCGGGATTGGCCTTGTTCCCGCCGGCCAGCAGGCCCTTGGTGGTGAAGAACGGCTCGAAGACCAGCGGAATGTGCTCGCTGCGGATGCCGCAGCCGGTGTCGGCGAAGCTCAGCAGCACATCGCGGTCGTCGTGGTCCAGCGCCATTGACACCGTCCCGCCCTCGGGCATGGCCTCCTCGGCGTTGGTCAGCAAATTGCCCAGCACCTGGTGCATGCGGTTGGCCTCGACGGCGATGATGGGCACGGCGCGGAGGTCGAGGTTGAGCTTGATGTTCTTCTCGGCCAGCGGGCGTTCGACCAGGTGGACGAAGGTCAGCACGACTTCCGTCAGGTCGGCCAGGTCGGACTGCTCGGTATCGACCTTGGCGAAGGACAGCAGCGACTGGGTGATCTTGGCGGCCCGCGCGGCGGCATCGGCGGTCATCTGGAGGGCCCGCTTCATCGCCAGGGGGTCCCCGCTGGTCAGGGCGTAATCGACAAAGGTGGCCACGCCGCCCAGGATGTTGTTGAAGTGGTGGGCCACTCCGCCGGCCAGCGTGCCCAGCGAAGCGATCTTCTCGGCCTGGGCCAGCCGCTCCGCCAGCCGCTTGCGGTGCGTCTCGTCGACGATCCACGCTGCCACGCCCTGGACCAGCCCGGCCTCGTCGGGAATGGGCGAGAGAATCACCATCAGGTCGCGCCTTCCGGCGGCCGGGGAGTCCATGTGGAATTCGAGATGGCTGGTCTGTCCGCGCTGGGTCGTCCGCTCCAGCAGGCGTCTGAGCAGCTTGTGCCGGTCGGTGGGCACGGCATCGTGGAGGCTCTTTCCGATCATCTCAGCGGCGGGACTGCCCAGCAGATCGGCGGCGGCGGCGTTGTAGGAGACGATGTTGAAGTCGATATCGGTGGCCAGCATGGCCACGGCCGCATGTTCAAAGAGGCAATGGTAGAACTGGTCGGAGCCGTAGGGGGGGCGGGATGGATCCTGTGGGGTCATGGGCTCACTGTCGCTCTAGCTTCTCACTTGATCGGCACCGTCAGGACTTCGGGGATCATTACAATGACGGACTCGAAGGTGATGCCGTCCCTTTGCTTCAGAAGAAAGTGGTGGGCGATGCTGTCGCTCCGCTGGGCCTCGCCGCCGGGCCCGACGATCACGAGATCCTTGACCGGCAGGATGACCTGGAACTGCACGGGCTCGAAGTTGAAGGTTTCCCGCGTCGTGCGGATGCCCATCTGCCCGTCCTCGGAGGCGAAGCGGGTCTCCATTGCCGTTGAGCGTATGTTCGGCATCACCGTCAGGACGACCCTGGAGGGATCATCCTCGTTGATCGAGCAGGCGATATTGAGCATGTAGTCGCCCGGCGGGTAGTCGGCGCCGCTGACGGTGCGGTCGCCATAGAATGTGAAGATCGTGTGTTCTGGTTCCTGGCGCTTGACGGGGACCGGCGTGACCTGGCCCGGCAGGGCGGTGACGACGCTGAACGCCACGTCGCGCCCGGTGAGCCGTTTGAAAACCTTGGTCAGGTCGTTCATGTCGGCTGCGCGCCCCACGCCCACGCGGAAGCCGTTTCGCCCCAGGCCGGCCGTCCGAACCGCGGCGGTCGCCTCCTCATCCAGGTAGCTCCACAATTCTTCCGACCCGCTGGCCGTGCCCAACGGCAACTCGATAATCGCCACGCGAACCTGGACGATCTTGCTGTAACTGGTGAATTCAGTCGGTGTCGGGACCGAGGTGACAGACTGGCGACGCAAAGGGTTGACCCCCGGAGCGACTGAAGTGGGGCCGGTGGCGCCCTGCCTGGCCGAACAGCCGGACAAGAGACCCGCCAGCACCCAAAGAGACAAGACAACCACTGTTTTCATAACATGCCGTCGACCTGCGTGCCTTGGTAATGCAACCGACCCCATGCTAGTGTTCCGGGCCTGCCCTTGTCAATCGAACTGTCGGTGACACAGGCGATTGGTAGCACAGGCGTCTCGCCTGTGTTCTTTGTACCCCACAGGCGAGACGCCTGTGCTACCAGAAGACACAGCCGAGACGCCTGTGCCACCAGAAACAAGAAAGGCCCCGTCGCGAGGGCGGGGCCTTTGGAGTTACTTCGTGCTTCCAGGTCAGGCCGGTTCGGCAGGGCCCGACGAGGCGGGAGTCTCGCATCCGGCCATGCAGCGTTCGGCGGCCCGGAACTTCAACTGCACCATCAGCCACAGCAGTATGGCCAGCAACGGGAAGGCGACAAAGCGGACGTAATACCCGAAACGGGTCAAGAACTCCACCGGGGTGGTGGTCCAATTGGTCTTGGCCGACTTGGCGCGCGAAATCAACTCGTTGAGGTTGAACATGGCGCTGGGCAAGTCCCATCCGGCAAAGACCTGCGGCCAGGGCGTCAGGAGCAGCGCCAGAACCACCGACCAGAAGAAGGCGCTGACCAGCCCGGCTGCGCCGCCCAGGCGGCCTACCAGCGACAGTTGGACCGCTACCAGCAGGCTTACCAGCAGCAGCAGCGAAAGCCCGAAGGCCAGGTAACTGCTGACCGGCAGGATGGACAGGAACAGCCCTTCGTAGAACTTGGCCGCGTGATCGGAGGAGGCGGGCAACGTGGCAGGCACGGACGCGGGCTGCGAGCCGGCTGCCGGGGCGGCCACCGCGTAGAGCGGATCGAGCACGCCGCCGACATCCACCAGGACGAAGGCCGCCAACTGGATAACCACCATGAGCATGATGAGCCAGAGGAAAATGCTCTTGGCGCTGCGGACCGATCCGAACGCCTGTCCGTACTCCGTTGCATTGATCTCGTCGAATTGTGCCATGTGTCGACCTTTCGTTTGTTCTGTGGAGCGATGCGGCTGATGACGATACTGATCCGGTGTATATCTATCGGACGCGGGGCCGGCCCTACATGAGCTTGGCGGCGGAGGCGAAGGCCCCCGCGGCGGCCTCGATCGTCCGTTCGATGTCTGCCTCGCCGTGCGCGGCCGAGACGAAAAGCGCCTCATACTGGCTGGGCGCCATGTAGATGCCCGCCTCCAGCATGGCATGGAAGAAAGCGGCGAAGGCGGCGGTGTTGCCGGCGGTGGCGGTGGCGAAATCGACCACCGGCCCGGGCGTGAAGAAGCAGCAGAGCATGCTCCCCACGCGGTTGAAGCACACCTTACCGGCCAGGCCCGCCCCGTCGGCGGCCTGTCGCAGGCCTTGTTCCAGTCGCGCCGAGGATTTCTCCAGGCGCGCGTAGAAGCCCTCCTTGGCCAGCACTTCCAGGCAGGCCAGGCCCGCCGCGGTGGCTGCCGGATTGCCGGACAACGTGCCGGCCTGGTAGACCGGCCCCTCGGGCGCCAGGTGCTTCATGATCGCCGCCGGGCCGCCCAGCGCGCCCACCGGCAGGCCGCCGCCGACGATCTTGCCGAAGGTCGTCAGGTCCGGCCGCACTTTGTACAGGCCCTGCGCGCCGCCGTAGGCGACACGGAAGCCCGTCATCACCTCGTCGAACACCAGCAGCGCGCCGTGTTGGTCGCACAATTGGCGCAGGCCCTGGAGATATCCCGCCGCCGGAGCGATCACGCCCATGTTGCCGGCGACCGGCTCGACCAGCACGGCTGCGATCTGCGGGCCGAACTTGGCGAAGACCTCTTCCATGGCCGGCAGGCTGTTGTAGGGCGCCAGCACCGTGTGGGCGGTGGCCTCGGGCGTCACGCCCGGCGAACTGGGCACGCCCAGAGTCAGGGCGCCGCTGCCGGCAGCCACCAGCAACGAGTCGACGTGCCCGTGATAGCAGCCGATGCACTTGACGATCTTGCTGCGTCCGGTGGCGCCGCGGGCCAGTCGCACTGCCGACATGACCGCCTCGGTGCCGCTGCTGGTGAGGCGAACCTTCTGAATGGAAGGCATGGCCCGCACGACGGCCTCGGCCAGCTCGGTCTCAGCCTCGGTCGGCGCGCCGTAACTGGTGCCGTGGTGGATGGCCTTGATGATGGCGGTGACGATGGCCTCGGGCGCGTGGCCCAGGATGGCCGGGCCGTAGCTGCCGACGTAGTCGATGTAGGTGTTGCCGTCGATGTCGGTGATGCGGCACCCGCTGGCCGACTCGATCACCGGCGGCGTGCCTCCGACGGCGGAAAACGCCCGCACCGGGGAGTTCACTCCGCCCACCAGCACCTTCTGCGCCCGGGCAAAGGCCGCCTTGGACTTCTGCGTTCGTCTGACCAACTCGTGCTACTCCTTCAGGCCAATTATCTTTTCGGCCGCCTCGTCAAAAATCGCCCAGGCGGGGACGCACGAAAGTCTAGCACTTCCAGGCTCAAAAAACTCGCGAGTCGCCAAACCCAAAGGCGCCGGGTTGATTCCCGGCGGCCACGACCCGTTAACCAGTTAACCGGTCAACCGATCAACCGGCTGTCACTTGACCACGAAATTGATCAGCTTGAGCGGCACGACGATCTTCTTGACGAGGGTCTTGCCCTCAAGCGCCGCAGCCACTTTCGGCTCGGTCATGGCCGCCTGCAGCATCGCCGCCTCGTCGGCGCCGGCGGGCACCTGCACGCGTGCCCGCAGCTTGCCGTTGACCTGAACGGGCAACTCGATGCTTTCCTCGGCGATCGAAGCTTCGTCATACTGCGGCCAGGGCTCCCGCGCGAGCGACTTGTCGCCGCCAAGCTGCCGCCACAGCTCCTCGCAAATGTGCGGGGCGAAGGGCGCCAGCAGCAGCAGGAACCGCCGGGCCTGGCCGGCCGACAGCGAGGCGGCCTTGTAGACGGTGTTGACGAACTCCATCATGGCCGCGATGGCCGTGTTGAACTTCATCGCCACGATGTCCTCGCCGACCTTTCTGGTCAGGCGGTTGAGGGAGCGCTCGACCTCGGGGTTGTCCTGGCCGGCGATCATGGCCGGACGCTCCTCGTCCCCGGCGATCATGCGCCAGACGCGGTTGAGGAAGCGGTGCACGCCCGGGACGTCGCGGGTGTTCCAGGGCTTGGAGGCCTCCAGCGGCCCCATGAACATCTCGTAGAGGCGGAACGTGTCGGCGCCGTACTGGGCGATCACGTCGTCGGGATTGACCGCGCTGGTCTTGAGGCTCTTGGACATCTTCTCGACCGACGTGATCAGCGGCTCGCGCGTCTCCTTGTGGACGGGCTTGTCGCCGGTGAAATCGATGCTCTCGAGCGGGATGGCCACGCCCCGGCCGTCGCGGTAGGCGATGCCCAGGATCATGCCCTGATTGAACAGTTTGCCGAACGGCTCAGCCGTCGAGACGTAGCCGAGGTCGAAGAGCACCTTGTGCCAGAACCGCGAGTAGAGCAGGTGCAGCACGGCATGCTCAGCCCCGCCGACGTAGAGGTCCGTGCCCATGGGCGACTGGAGCCTGGCGGCATCATGCCTCTTGCCGCCGGGGTTCATCCAGTACTTCTCGATCTTCTCGTCGCAGAACCGATGCGAGTTCTGCGGGTCGAGATATCGCAGGTAGTACCAGCACGAGCCGGCCCACTGAGGCATGGTATTGAGTTCGCGCTTGGCTGCGCCGCCGCAGGAAGGGCAGACGGTGTTGACCCAGTCGCCGGCCTTGCCGAGGGGCGGCGCGGGCAGGGCGTCAGGGTCGCTGCTGGAGGCCGGGGTGAAGTCGTCCATGTCCGGCAGCGTCAGCGGCAGCGAGGATTCGGGCAGGGGGACCACTCCGCATCGTTCGCAGTGGACGATGGGGAAAGGCTCGCCCCAATAGCGCTGGCGGCTGAAGAGCCAGTCGCGGAGCTTGTAGTTGACCGCGCGCTTGCCCAGGCCCTTGGCGGCCAGGTCGGCGGTGATTTTCTCTTTGAACTCCGCGGTCGGCAGGCCGTCATAAGGGCCGGAGTTGACGGCGATGCCGTCGTCAACGTAGCCGTGCCAGTCCACGCCCTCGGGCGGCTGGACGACCTGGACGATGGGCAGGTTGAACTTGGTGGCGAACTCGAAGTCGCGCGTATCGTGCGCCGGCACGGCCATGATGGCCCCGGTGCCGTAGCCCATCATCACGTAGTCGGCCACCCAGATCGGAATCGGCTGGCCCGTGACGGGATTGATCGCGTGGGCGCCGGTGAAGACGCCGGTCTTCTCCTTGGTTTCCGCCGTCCGCTCAAGTTCGGACTTGTTAGCCGCCGCGGCGACGTAGGCCTTCACGGCCTCCGCCTGCTCGCGGGTGGTGAGATCCCCGACCATCTCGTGCTCGGGGGCCAGCACCATGTACGTCGCGCCGAACAGCGTGTCCGGCCGGGTGGTGTAGACCACGATGGACTCTTGGGTACCACAGGCGTCTCGCCTGTTGCTTTGGGTATCACAGGCGTCTCGCCTGTACTCTTCCGATTCATGTCCGAAATGTGCGGCTGAATCTCTAATAAGAAGTTCTTCCGCATTGATCCAAAGCCATTTGTAAGCGTCGGCTCTTGAGGTCAGTCCCCGTTTTACGGGGTTGTCGCAAATGTACTTGGTGAAATCGCTCAACCACCGCTCATCACGGATAATGTGATCGAAGCTTTCTTCCAGCCAGAACGGGCCCTTTCGCGCCCTGCTCTTATTGATTTCATGAGCGGTGAAACTCTTGATACTGTGAGTCAGGCGATCCATCGATTCGCCTTCCAGCGGCCTGACGATCATGTGAACGTGATTGTCCAACACGGTTGCTGCATAGACGCAACACTTTGAACCATGCCAATGAAGGCAGGCGTTCATTACCATGTCGCGTTCCGGTTCGCTCAGCATCTCTTGGCCGGCACAATGGAAAGTAACGAAATACGTGGCGCCGGGAATTTCGAGATGAGGCAGGTTTCGAGCGGCGGCAATGAGATCGGGGGAAGACGGCTCACCCGGAGGATAGGGATTTTTTCCTTCAAACGAAAGTGAAACCAATGGGGGGAATGGCCTGGTCGAGTCATCGCAATAGTATTTGAATGAAGATGTCACAGGCGAGACGCCAGAAGACACAGGCGAGACGCCTGTGCTACCTAATATCTCGAACTTCACCTCGGCCCCGACGCTCTTGCCGATCCAGTTGCGTTGCATGATCTTGATCGGTTCGGGCCAGTCGACTTTTTCCAGGTCCTCCAGCAGCCGCTCGGTGTAGGCGGTGATGCGGAGCATCCATTGCTTCATGGCCCGGCGATAGACCGGGAAGTTGCCGCGGTCGCTCTTGCCCTCGTTGGTGACTTCCTCGTTGGCCAGTACCGTGCCGAGCATGGGGCACCAGTTGACCGGCGCCTCGCTGATGTAGGCCAGGCGGTATTCGTCCAGCAGGCGGCGCTGCTGGTCGCTCTCAAGCTCGGAGAACTTCATCTGCCCGACCTGGAGGCCGTAAAGATCGATGTCGGCGATGCGCCGCGCCGCGACGGCGGGCACGACGCCGCCGTTCATGTCCACCACGAGCTGGCCCGAAAGCAGCTTTCGCTCCAGGTCGGCGATGGGGCGGGCGGCCTGGGCTTCGGGGTCGAACCACGAATTGTAGAGCTTCAGGAAGATCCACTGTGTCCAGCGATAGTATTCCGGATCGGTGGTGGCCAGGCGGCGCGACCAGTCATAGCTGAAGCCGAACATCCTGATCTGCCGCTCGATATTGGCGATGTTCCTGGCCGTCGTTTCACGCGGGTGAACCCCGTGCTCCACGGCGTACTGTTCGGCGGGCAGGCCGAAGGAGTCGTACCCCATCGGGTGCAGCACGTTGTAACCGTTCATGCGCGCGAAGCGGCAGAGGATGTCGGTGGCTGTGTAGCCCTCGGGATGGCCCACGTGCAGGCCCACGCCCGAGGGATAGGGGAACATGTCCAGCACGTAGAGCTTGGGGGCTTCGACGAAGTCCTTCTCGCCCGGGTTGGGCTGGCGGAAGGTTCCCGCCTGCTCCCAGTAATCCTGCCACTTCTTCTCGATCGCCGTAAAGTCATAACCTGCCATGGCATCTCCTTGCCCGTTCGTATCAATACTCTGCCTGTCTTGCCCGCGTCCTGCCAACAAAAAAGCCCCGTGACCTCTGTGATCGCGGGGCGTATTGGGCGGGCCTTCCGCGATCCGTCAGCGCAACAGCAAGGGTAGCAGGAGGCGGCACACCAGGCTGTCGGCTGGACGGATCATGATTCTCTCCAACCATTTTGTCGGCCAGAGCGTGGCCCGGTCAAGACTTAATTTCATCTGCGGCAAACCGGGGAGCGGGCCGGCGACGTAGTAATAGCAACTCAGGCGCAAATAAGGTGTTCAGGCGTGGCCTGATCGTGTATCACACAGGGCCACTTGGACTGGTATTACGCGAGGCGTTGATGAGACTATCTGAAGTGTGCGTTTGCCTGGGATTCCTGGCGTTTGTGGTGACCATTTACATCGACGCCGGCAGGATCATCGTGCTCTGGGCCTACGGCCGCATCACGGGCCACAATCGGCTCTCGCCGCGATTCCGCTGGGTCCGCCGCGTGATACTGGCCGCTGCGGCCGGGGGGCTGCTGTGCTTTGTCTACGCCTGGCAGATCGAACCCTACCATCTGACCGTCACGCACCTTTCCCTCCCCAGCGCCAAGCTGACCCCCGGCAGCAAGCCCATCCGCATTGTGCATATTTCTGACACGCATTGCGACGCCACCGCCCGCCTGGAAGACCGCGTAGCCGAGGAGGCACGGGCGCAGAAACCCGACTTGATCCTCTTCACCGGCGATGCGGTCAACTCCCCCGACGGCGTGGAAAACTTCAGGCGTTGCATGATGGCCTTGGCCAAAGTCGCGCCCACCTACGCCGTCCGCGGCAACTGGGACTACGACCCTGGGACCGAGGGGATTTACGCGGGCACGGGCGTGCGCGAACTGTATGGTGCGTCCATCAACCTCCTGATTGCCGGGCATCCGGTCTGGCTGGCCGGTTGCGACCCCGGCGTGGACTCGCAACGGGGAAGGCTTCTGGGCAATGCGCCGCACAGGCCGCTGACGATCTTCCTGGAGCATTATCCCGACGACATCTACGAGGTGGCCAAGGGCGGCATCGATCTCTACCTGGCCGGGCACACGCACGGCGGGCAGGTCTGCCTGCCCTTCTACGGCGCGATGGTGACGCTGTCCAGCTATGGCAAGAGGTTCGAGTATGGCCGGTCGGTCGTGGATTCCACGACCCTGTTCGTCACCCGGGGCATCGGCATGGAAGGCCACATCACGCCTCGCGTGCGATTCCTCGCCCCGCCCGAACTGGTCGTGATCGAGATCGTCCCTGCCAAAGGCGCCCCCACGACGCGCCCCCGGTAATCTGGAATCATCGTCCTTCCGGATGTGGACGGTTTTCGCAGAAAGCCGGGGACACGATACCGGTTATTATGCCGCCCGTCTGTCGGTAGGCGTGTTTGCCGCACGCGGGAACGCGACTTCCGCATGGCTGCAAACACCTGCCTGCCGGCAGATCGCAGCCGTAACGCCAGATCAAACAGCAATTCCCGCGAGCTTGCGATGCGCGGCTGGTTCGGAGTTCGTCATTCGTCATTTCTCAAGCCCGGAAGATCGCGCCCAGCCGCTTGCCCAGCAGGGCCGAGGCCAGCGCCATCGTCCCGCCCAACAGAACCATGCCGTACACGCCCAGGGCCGAGGCGATGTTGGCCGCGTCGGGATTGCCCGAAGTGGCCTGGCTGTAGATTTCCTTCGTGATGGGGTAGGCGGCCTCCCGCTGGGCCAGGATCAGCGAGTCGCTGACCTCCAGCACCGCGAAGGCGAAGGTCAGCACCGCCGCGGCGACGATGTTGGCTGCCACCAGCGGCACGGTGATGCCAAAGACCGTCCGCACCCGTCCGGCGCCGAGGTTCCGGGCGACCTCCTCCAGCGAGGTGGGCACCTGCTGCAGGCCGGCCGAGACGCCGCGAAGCACAAACGGCAGGCGCCGCACCGAGTACGCGATGACCAGGATCACCACGGCGTGGTTTCGCGGGCCGATCTCCGACAGCGGGATCGTCACCTGCCAGGATCCCAGGTGGAAGGAGAAGTCGCTGGCGGTCATCGCGACGTACCCGGCGGCCAGGATCAGCCCCGGCACGGCCAGGGGCAGCATGGCCAGGCCGTCCAGCAGTGTGTGGCCCCAGACCCTCGTCCGCACGATCAGCCACGCCGCCAGGCAGCCCAGCACGATGTCGATGATCGTCGAGAGCGAGGCGTAGTGCAGGCTGTTGAGGATCGACTGGAACGTCGCGGGCCGCTCGAGAACGAACCTGAGGTGCTCCAGCGTCCAGCGGGTGGGAAGGACGGTGTTGACCCACCGGCCCGAGAAGGCCGTCAGGATCACGCCCACGTGCGGCAGCATGGCCAGGAAGATGATCGTGCCGAACAGCAGCCAGGCCAGGGCCGTCCCGGTCCAACCGAGCTTGCGGACGTCGGCGGCGCTGGAGGCCTTGGCCGTCTCGGCCGAGATCGCCCGGCCGAAGAAAAACTTGCCCAGTATGTAGAGCGAGACCGACGCGCCCAGCATGATGAACACCAGGCTGTAGATGCCCGGCGAGGTGTCGCTCTTGGCCAATTCCTTGAAGATGGTGGCCGGGATGACCTCCTGGAAACCCAGGATCAGCGGCGTGCCCACGTCCGTCAGCGCCCAGATGAACACGATGGTTCCGCCGGCAAAAAGCCCCGGCCGCATCAGCGGCAGCGTGATGGCCACGAACGTCCGCCACGGGCCGGCCCCCAGGTTGCGCGCCGCCTGGCTGTAGGCCGGGTCGATGTTGGCCAGGGCCGCCGAGGCGTTGAGGTACAGGATCGGGAACAGGTGCAACGCCTGCATGATCACCACGCCGGCAAAGCCGCTGCCCAGCCAGTCCGGCGGCAGCGAGCGCGAGAAGTCCAGCAGGCCGATATGCTCCAGGGCCAGGTTGATCGCACCGAACTGGCTGAGCAGGTGCCGCATCGAGATCGCGCCCACAAAGGGCGGCAGGATCATCGGCACCAGCAGCAGCATGGCCAGGACGCCCAGCCCGCGGAAGTGGCACCGCGCGCGGATCAGGGCCGGCGGAATCGCGATCACCATCGCCAGCAGCGTGCTGCACGTGGCCAGGGCCACGCTGTTGACCATCTGGCGGATCATGACCGGATCGCTCAGCTTGGCCCTGAACCAGTAGAGCGTCAGGTGGCCCTTCTCGAAGAAGCCCTGGCTGATGGCCAGGCCGACGGGCAGGACCAGAAACACCAACAGAAAGGCCAGGATGATGACTTCGCCCAGCAGCGCCATGGGGTTGGCCTGCGTCGCGCGGGACAGTTGCAGCAGCGGATTGTCCCTGGGAGGTTTCGGCGAGGTCATCGCGCCACCTCTTGGAACTGGTGGGAAAAAAAGTCGCGCCAGCCGTTGGTGAGGGTCAATGCGGCGGCTGGGTCCTTCAGACGCGCCGCCACCGCGTTCATCTTGTCGAGGCTCTCGACGTTCTCGGGCAGCCGGTTGAACAGATCCAGGCGGCGGGCATACTCCTCGGCGGCGGCGGGGTCAGCCTGCAACTGGTTCAGCCGCCGACGGGCGGCGCGGAGCCTGTCGATGTTGTCCAGTACAGCCGAGCCGATCAGTTGCCGCAAGACGCCGAAGTGGACCTTCTGCATGGCCGGCGTGACGAGCATCGCCTGCCCGGACTGGTAGGGGTTGATGATCCGCGGGGCCAGCTTGCCGGCGTAGATTTCGTAGACGTCGCGGCGGATGGGCTGGCGGCCCAGGACGAACCGCACCGGGCCGTCCTCTTCGCCCGCTCGCAGGGCCCACAACGCCTGCCCGCGCGCCGAGAGCACGAAGTCCACGAAACGCTGGGCCAGCTCGGGGTGGGGGGGATTCTTGAGGATGGAGATCGGGTCGGCGCTGAAGGTGGTCTGCCCCGGCGGGCTGATGTAGGCCAACTGGTCGGGCGCCTCAGCCACGCGGACCACGCCGTAGAAGTCGATGCACGCAGCCACCGGCGACTCGCCCAGGACCGGTGAATTGGCGGCCCCGCCGGCGCTGTCGGCGAATCGCTTGGCGTTGGCCAGGATTCGCAGCAGCTTGGCCCAGCCAGCCGGCCAGGTCGACTCGGAGACCACGATCATGCGGTAGGCCGCCGCCGCCGCGGCGGACTGGCCCGGGTCGGCCAGGGCCAGCAGGTCGGCAAAACGCCTATCGCCCAGGTCGTCCCATTGGGCCGGCGGGGCGATGCCGCACCTGGCCAGCACGCCCGAATTGTACAGGAAGCCAAATCCGCTGATGGCCGAACCGACCCAGTTGAATCGCCGCGCGCCATCGTCGGGAGCGGCCTTGTCTGCCGGGCCGGCCGGTGTCGTGGCGCCGGTGGCGGCGACTTCGTACATCGGCAGGCCGCCGAACTGGGCGGGCACGTTCTCCAGCACGTCGGCCTGGAGCGTCAGCGGCTGGAGCAGGCCCGCCTTGGCCAGCGAGGTGTGCATGATGTCCCCGCCGCCCCACAGCACGTCGATGCCGCAGCTTGGGGCGCGGCTGTAGACATTCTGGAGGTACTTCTCGATCGTCGAGCCGCCGCCGCCCACCTGCGACTGGATCAGCTCGACCCGCTGGCCGAACTGGACGGCGTGGTGGAGCGAAAACGCGGCGCTGAACTCGTTGATGATGTTCTCATTGTTGGGGCTGATGATCTCCAGCTTGACCGCCGGCAGCTCCTCGAGGCCCTTGCCCCATTTTTCCCGCACCTGGCGATCGACCTCGGCGGCCCGCGCGTCGGCGGGGGCCTCCTGTTTCGAGCAGCCGGGCAACCAAGCCGACAACGCGCATAACAGGGCCGCGGCGGCGAAGCAACCGTACGGCCGATGGCATGAAATCAAAGGATTCATCCTTTTATCCAGCGTGCCTGCCTTCGGGATCAGGGCTGGTACTCTGCGATATTCTGATCTGGTAGGTGCCACGGCTGCGTTGTGTGCAGCCGTGCATGGCGTCAACACTGCTGCAAACACCGCAGCAGTGGCACCAAATCCATCGTTTGACGAGTCACGGAACACTCGACAATGCTACCAGTTAATGCAGAACCCATGCCCAGTCAAGAAGTTCCGGCCCCCAGGCTGTCGCGTGCGGCCTGTCCCGCCGCGGCGGGAGCGGGCAGGTCAGGACAGAAACATTGCGAGCTTTTCAAGAACTTGGCCCACAACGATTTCCGGAGTGGATGCCCCGGCCAGAACTCCAATCCGCAGGGGCCGGCGGGTCGGCAAATACTCTTTTACCGTCAGCGGGCGGCTGCTGGCCAGATCGATGGTTTGAAGCTCGTGGGCCGAGAGGATTGCATCGGCGTCTTCCACGAAGTAGGCCGGGCAATAGCGGCGCGCCACCTCGTAAAGGTGCCGGGTGTTGGACGAGCCAAATCCGCCCACCACGATCACCAGGTCGCAGCCTTGGCGGCAAAGCTCCAGCCCCGCAGCCTGTCGTGCCTGCGTTGCCTGGCACACCGTCGGCTGGAGGAGCAGGTGCTGCTCGATCGCCTCGCCGCCGAATCGTTGGGCGAAGCGGCGGCTGAGCAGGTCGCGCAGCTCGATCGTTTCGTCGTAGAGCATGGTGGTCTGGCTGACCTGGGCCAGGCGGATGAAGGGGTCGAGGCTGTCGGCGTTGGTGGCCTTGGCGTCGAAGACTTCGCTGAACGCCGCGGCCGGCCCTTGCCCGAGGATCATGTCGGCAAAAAGCTCCGCCTGGCCAAGGTTGCCCACGACGAGGTATTTGCCGCCGATGTCGGCCAGCCGGCTCTTGGTCACCACGGTTTCATCGTGCTGGGCCCGGCCGAAGATGAGGACGGCGTAACCCTGGGCCACGGCCTGCTCGGCCCAGGTCCACAGCCGGCGGACGTCCACGCACGAGGTGTCGATGATCTCGCAGCCGATGGCCCGCAGCCGGCGCTCGACGGGCAGCGGCACGCCGAAGGCCGGGATGATGGCACAGTCGGCGGGGGCAATGAACTTTTCCAGGTGCTCCACCTCGCCGGCCGAGAGAATCTGCACGCCCTGGCCGCCAAAGTAGGTGTTCACCCACGGATTGTGGATGATCTGGCCCAGGAGGAAGAGCCGCTGGCCCTTGCCGCGATGGGCCCGCACGGCTTGGTCGAGCATGACCAGCGCGCGGCGCACGCCGCGACAGAACCCGAAGACCCTGGGCACCAGCAATTGGCCGCCCGCAAGTTCCCATACTCCGCCGCTGCTTCGCACGCGATTAACCACCGGGGAGTCGAAGCTGTCCATCTCCGTCGCTTCACGCGAACCGGCGGAGGGCGTCATGTCGTCTGGTGACATCGGCATGCCGATTATGATAGCAGGAACAGGCCGTGTGGGAGACCCCGAATATCAGAACCCTGCCGCTCGGGATGCGCCGAGGGATTTACGACGCGCGATCAGCGATCATTTCTTCTTTTCTTCGACGGAGCGAAGGAGGTCTTCGATCTGTCGCTGAATGAGCTGGTCGCGGTTCTTGGTGCGATCGCGAAAAACGGCCCGCTTGCGTTCGAGGTTCCGCTCGGACTCCTTCAGGTCATATTCCTTTTCCTGCTGTTCGGCGTCGAAACGTGCGGCAACGACCTGGGCCAGTTCCTTGTGGAGTTTGGCCGTCTCAGCGGGCGAGGGATGTTCCCGCAGGCGGTCCATGATGCTCCATTGCCGCACCTTCAACTGGGACCGCAGGATGTAGGCGTCCTGAATCGACTGGGGCAGACGCCGCCATTCCCTGTACCACTCCAGCGACTTGATCCTGGCCTCCTGGTACTCAGCCGGCCTGCTCTGCCTGAGTGCCATCAACTTCTCATAGTGCCTGGGCAGGCGGGCCCTGAGCATGGTCATCATCTGCTCTTCCGTGGCCTGGTCATCTGCCGCCTTGTCGGCCTCGGAGGGCTGGGTCGCGGGGCTGGAGGCCGGCTGGGTTGAGGCCTGGGTTGTTGTGGCGCAGGTCGTGCTTGACTGCGAGGCCACAGGCGAGACGCCTGTGCCACCAGGAGTGGTCGTGGCGCGGGTTGTGCTGGTCGGCCGAGTTGTGGCGCGGGTGGCGCTTGCCGGCCTGGGGGCGGCGGCTGCGCGGACATCGGCCGGCCCAAGCATAAGGAGGAGCGTCGCGATCCCCAGGCACACCCGATAAGCCTTTACCATGTTCCACCTTGCCTGCGCAACAATCCTCACGTGGTCGAATCGTTAAGGTAATCGTCCAGCCAGCTCTCGTCGGCCTGCACGTCGCTGCCGTTGTTCTGGGCATCCACAGGGGCCGGCGTGTAGACCAACGAGGTCATCTCTTCCTCCAGGGCGCTGACTCTCTCGGCCAGTGCGCCGGTGTCATCGCCCCCAGCCGACGAATCGGACGGGGTGGACAACGCGGCGAACAGCACCGAGGCGGGCACGTCAGGCCCGTTCGAGGGCGCGGGCATCCACAGTACCGTCACGGCCAGCACGATGGCGGCCGCCACGGCCAGGATCGCGCCGACAAAGGCACCCACCCGCAGCGAGTGGTGCTTCCGCCGCGCCACGGCCCGCGTCAGGCGATTCCGGGCCGCCGTCATCGCCGCGGCAGGGACCGGGGCATCCAGCATCGGGCCCCAGGCTGCCTCCTGGCGGCGAATGTCCTGGGCCGCCTGCAATTCCGGGCCTTCCAGGCGCAGGTCTTCCCCATCCAGCCAGCGTGCGATTCTGTCGTATTGTCGCTCAGTCGGTTCCATGGCGTTTACCCATCACTTCCTTCAGCGTCCGCAGTCCCCGGTGCACTCGCGCCAGCACCGTTCCCAGCGGACAGTCGTACATCTCGGCGATCTCTTTGAAGCTCATCTCGGCGAAATGTCTCAGGAGCATCATGTCCCGCGTCTTTGAGTCCAGCTTGTCCAGGGCCTGGTTCAGTTCCACCGACGCCTCGCGGGCCAGCATCTCGGCATCGGCCAGGGGGCCGTCCGCGACCAGCCGCTCGCCCAGCGAGACGGCCCCTTCGACTTCCGCCGATATGCTCAAGGGCGTCGGGTTGGCCTTGCCCCGGCGTATCCGGTCCCGCACCATGTTCGCGGCGATCCGGAACAACCACGGTTCCAGCCGTCCCCGGTCGTCGTAGTCCTTCAGCCGGCGGACCATTCGGAGCATGAACTCGCCCAGCAGGTCTTCGGCGTCATGATGGTTGCCGCAGGCTCGGAGAAAGTACCCATAAAGACGGGGGCCGTAGGCATCCAGCATCGCCTGGTACGCCTCGGCCGATCCCTTCTGAGCCGAGGCTATCATGGCGCGAAGCTGTGCAGGGTCCATGTTCCATTCCGTCTAACGTTTCTAACCAGGGATTATTGCCCTATGGTAGTGGATTGCAGGCACCTCCAACAAGGCGCTTTCCGGGAAGGTTAGAGGTTAAAGGTGAGAGGTTAAAGGTGAGAATATGGCTTGCTGCTTCCCTCTTGCCTCTTCCCTGCTGCCTGTTCCCTGCTTCTGGCGTCAATCCCGGTCGAATTCATCGCCGCGGAAGGTGTGCCCCAGATAGGTGCGGCGGACCAGTTCGTCGTTGACGAGGTCCTTGGGCGCCCCTTCGCGGAGAACCTTGCCGTCGTCGATGATGTACGATCGGTCGGTAACGGTCAGCGTTTCCCGGACGTTATGGTCGGTCAGGAGCAGGCTGATGCCGCGGTCGCGAAGGGCGCATATCTCCCGCTGGAGGTCTTCGACGGCGATGGGGTCCACCCCGCTGAAGGGCTCATCCAGCAGGATCATCGTGGGGTTGGTCACCAGCGCGCGGGCGATTTCCAGCTTCCTCCGCTCACCGCCGGAGAGGGTTCTTGCCAACTGCGGGGCCTGGCGGGTCAGGTGGAACTGGTCGAGAAGCTGGTCGCAGCGGTCGTTGCGATCCTTCTTGGACAGGCTCATGGTCTCGAGGATGGCCAGCAGGTTCTGGCGGACGGTGAGACGCTGGAAGATGCTGGGCTCCTGCGAGAGGTAGCCCATGCCGCGCCGGGCCCGCTTGTACATCGGAATCCGCGTGACGTCCACGCCCTCGAAGACGACGGTCCCGCCGTTGGGCTGGATCATGCCGATGGTCATGCGGAAGGTGGTGGTCTTGCCCGCGCCGTTGCGCCCGAGCAGGCCGACGATTTCGCCCTGATTCACCATGAAGGAGACGCGGTCGACGACGGCCCGGCCGCCGTAACGTTTCTCTAAGTCCCTGGCCTCCAGCAGTATCATTCCGCTATTCCCTAATCTGCCCGTCAGGATGTTCTCTGACTGTGGGCAATATGTGGATAACTTCCTGTCAAACCGCCAACCTCAGCGAAACCCCAGACCGACCGCAGCGGCCGATTGTGGCTTCGCAAGGGCCATCCGACAAGGCTATGACTGTAACGCCTTCTCAATAAGCATCTTGCAGCAAGAAAGCCCGCTTGACGCCCCGTCAATGCACTTTTGCTGCGCAATCTGGAGCCTATTTCTTTACCGCCGCAGATCGCCGGGGGGCCAAGCCCGTTGGCTGTGCATAACTTTCTCAGGGCGTATCGGGAACACATCCGAATAATCGTCACAGCTTTTCCTCGCTGTGCCGCACACAGACCGGAAAGCCCGTGCCACAACACCTGCCGGGATACGCCCTAACGGATCAGCCGCATCTTACCGACATTGGGCACCAGGGGCAAGCCCGGCAGCGCGGGCGGGCGGAACCCCGCCGGCCAATAGACGAAGAAGGCCTTGCCGATGAGGTTGTACCGCGGCACGGTCCCGAGCTTGTAAAGAGCGTCTTCCCTGTTGAAGTCCACGGAAGTGTGCCGCTGGTCGGGATGTTTCCACAGCGCCAGGGTCGGGGAGGCAGCCATCCAGGCCCGGCTGTCCAGGCTCATGGGACTGTTGTCGCCCAGGACGTAGAACTCGTCCAGGTCGTGGTTTTCGGGATGCTCCGCCAGCGTGATGGGATGTCCGGTGGTTCCCCAGCCTGCCGAGCCGCGTGTCACGCCCAGCCGGGCGGCGAAATCGCCCAGCGGCGTCGACAGGTCGCCCGCTCCGGCGGAGCTGGTGGGCATGAAGGTGTAATAGACATCCCGCATCAGCGACAGGTGGCAAATCTCGCTCTCGGCGCCCCAGGCCTGCACGCGGACTTCCGGCTGGGGCACCGGCCGGATGGAGGCCTCCTCCATACGCTGCTTGAGGGCCTTGGGCGTCATCGGATAGCCATCGGTCACGCGGAGTACCTCGCGCCCGTCCACCCACAGCCGCAGCGACAGGTCCACGTTGGCCATCGCCAACTGGTAGCATCGTCCCGCCTGGAAGGGGGGCAGCTTGACCGCGGCCAGTTCCTTCCACGAATCCGGCGCCGAAGCGGTCGGCTGGTACATCAGCCGGGCGGCCCCGTCGGGGGCGATCTCGGCGCGGAAGCAGTTTTCAAAGCTCGACAGGATCATCGCCACGCCGGCCCCGTCGGAGCGAGGCTTGAAGGTGGCCGAGAGCTTCAGGTCCGTGCAGATGTCGCTGTTGCGGTTGACGAATTGCATCTCCCCGGGCTCGGGGTTGTAGCCGTATCGCGGCAGGAAGGTGTCGCCCGTCGGTCGCAGGACCAGCTCGCGGGCCTCGGGGCTGGCCTTGGCGGTAAAGGCCCGGCCTTGCTCGGAAAGCTCCCATCCGCCGGCGGGCTGGGCCTCCCACTGGGGGCAGTCGGCGCGGCGAAGGTAATCGCGGTCGATCTGGTAGTCGTTGTCAAAGACGGTCTGCCACATCGCCTCTTGGGCGGGCGCGGGCTTGCGGCGGATTTCCCGCGGGCCCGTGGGCGACTTGCTCACGAAGATATCCCCGTGGACGATCTCGATGGTCTCGCCGGGCAGGCCGATGAGGCGCTTGATGTAGTTCTCGCGGTTGTTCTGCGGGTTGCGGAAGACCACGACATCCCACGGCGACGGCGGGCTGAAGCGGTAGAGGTATTTCATGACCAGCACGCGGTCGCCGCCGCTGAGGTACTGCGGGCCGGCGTCGGAGGGGCGGCGGCAGTTGGGGCAGCGGGCCCCGCTGAGTTGCGGCTCGGGGGCGTTCAGGATCCGCCGGACCGGGTTGGCCGATTCCTGCGTCGGGCGGGCCCCGCCGAAAGCGTACTCGTAGCCGCAGGCCGGGCAGGTCATTTGCAGGTGCTCGCCCATCAGGCGCGGGGCCATCGAGCCGGTGGGTATGACGAACGCCTCCACCATGAACGCGCGGAGCACGAACGCCAGGATGATCGCCACCCAAACGCTCTCGACCGTGTCGCGAATCGACGCCAGATCGCCTTGGCTCTTATTTTCGCCCGCCATAAGCTGTTAGACGATAGCCGCCCGCAGCCGGTTCGCCAAGAGAATTTGAAGCAGGCCGAAAATCGTACCGGGCAAAAAGGTTATCACATTGACCCGGAAGGCAATTGACGGCGTGAACGTATCCAGCGAAGGGTCATCTTCCAGAGGATTGCCGAATCCAGGGCAATCAGGGCGAAGGTCAGAAACATCTTCGAGATATCCCAGAACAACCCGTCGCTTTGGACGTGCTCCCAGCCATCCTGGGGCCCGAATACTCCCATCGCCTCCAGGTTCATGTATGCCAGGAAAAGCATGTAGGGGATGGGCGGGCCGAAGATCAGCCACATGCCCACAAGCGTCACAAGCCGAGGCCTGCCGGACATCGCCTGTTGATAGGCTCTGCCCGCTGAATAGACCTGTCCCATCGGGTCGATGGATGCTTGCGCTGTGATAGGTCCGCAACACTTGGGGCAGAAATGTGCCAAGTGGGTGACTGGCTGAAGGCAATGAGGGCACAGGGGTGTAGCTCCTTCAAAATACTCATTCTCCTCGGCCCGTTCGCGGTCTCGCACGACTCGCCGAGCATTGACCAGGAGATCCTTTGCCCCACGCGCCGACAGACCCAGGGCGCAAAGTCGCCGGAGCATTTCCTTCCACTGCATCCCAGACTCAACCAGAACTTGAGCCATGTGTGCGGCGGACTGATCGCAAGATGCATCCCACCCGGTGGCGCGGGCGATGCATCTGCTTAGTGCCTCTTCGGCCTGCTCAACTTGCAGAGGTGTCTGTTCCATCGATGTCACCCATTTGTGTATGACAGATGCCGGTCACTACTACTGCATCCTGCAACGCAATGCGAGAGTATTGCGATCAGAGCAATACAAGACGCTCGCTTAAATGCAACCGTCGTGGAATGTGTGTTATCCTTAATCTTGTCGCTTGGCCGAGAGGTAGTAGACCTCGACGTAGTCACCTTTCTCGCCCGGTTCGGTTAGCAGGTCGATGCCCAATTGTGTGATGATCCCCTCATAGCCCTTGCCGGCCGATAGGTCCAATTCGTAGATATGCGTCTGGCCGTCAGGATTGATCTCGAAGGTCATTCCATCCGTCGGCGGTTTCTGGCCCAGTTTTCGCCACGTCAATCGGGCGGTCTTGCCTTTAGTGTGATAGGCGGCGCAGAGATAAAGCCTCGGGGCGTCGGTGGCACGATAGAATGTCTCCGGGCCGAGCATCGTTGGCACGGACGGGCCGTCGAGATTGACGTGCAGCATGCCTTTGATCGGCCAGCCGCTGTCGGTCGTCCCGTTGCCATACGACCAATGCTGACGATCCTGCTGGAAGCGATAGTCCGGCGTCGCCGCCGGCGGCCGATGGTCGTAGACGTATTGGCGAATCTGGTCCAGCTTGCCCAGGATCAGCGTGTAGCGGTATTCGTAGACGATGTTGGCATCGAGTATTTCCTGGCGGGTGGGGGAGATGTAGCCGGTGGGCTCGTCCAGCGGCCCGCCGTCGTGGACCTTGCCGTGGAAGCCGCCCAGGAAATGGAACACGCCCTCGTGGAAGACGCCCAAACCGCGGTCCTGGTCGTCCACCAGGGCGGCCCAGTTCTCGGTCGCCTTCCAGTTGGCCCATCGCGGCGACGAGCCTTCGACCTGACGCAACGGCGCGTTGGTGAATGGCGCGTTCCCATCGTAGGTCATCAGCCGGTAAAGCTTGCCGATGGTGTAAACGGCGGGCAGTTCCTGGTCGTGGGCGGGATACTGCGTCTTGTCCGACCGGTCGTTGGTAAGGCGGCAGCGGACATGGGCCGTCGGGCCGTTCAGCGTGATCCACGTCTCGAACGTACACTCTCCGGGCACGTTGTCCAGGGCCCATTGCATGGGAATGCTCTTGATGTACAACGTTTTGCCGTCGTTGGACGATTTCAGCACCTTCGCCGGGTTGCCGTAGACGTCGCCCGTGCCGATGGGGTTCCAGCACCAGGGTTTCCAGCCGCCGTGCGCCCCGCCGAATGGCGTCGGGCCGCAATAATACGACTGTTGAATCTGCCGTCCCCAGTCACGGGAGTTGATGATGTTATTACCGTCGCGCGGGTCAGCCACGTAGGTAATGGCCCCGCCGAGGTTGAGGTCGATCCCGATCCGGAGGGTCTCATTCTGGAGGAAGCTCATCTTCTCCGGTGGCCTGTTGTGCATGGGGTTAGCCTCCGAACGGGTAGACGGGAACGTCTGGGCCAGAACGATCGCGACAAGAATAACCATCATCCTTGCGTTCATGTGATCCCTCTCTTTGGTCTTGCTCCAATTCGTGCAACGTGCCACTGGCTACTTCCGCCGCCGCAGGATCGCCATGCCGCCGATGGCCGGCAAGGACAGCGTACCGGGTTCGGGGATATCAACGATGCGGAAACCGTAGGAACCGTACTCATCCGGGATTTCCCATCATGGACTCACGCCCGTGACCGTCGTGAGTATTTCTAGTGACTGTATCAGGGTTCCGGAGATTGACAAGCTGTTTCCCGGCTCCTACAAGCGGGCCATTGCCGGGTGCTTCTACGCGCAGCGAAGAAGCAGGGTGCCGCCTGCCTGCCGCAGAAAGTTGTGGCGTGTGCAGAGACCACGCTCAACCCCGCGGCTTCAAGGACAGCGTCGGCCGCGGAGGGCCAGGAACATGGGGATTTCCCGCCGCGCGCGGTCCTGTTCGGCCGCGCGCGGGCCCGGCTCGCTGACGCGATGGCTGGCCCACTCCTCCAGGGCGTCGACCAGCAGGTGCGCCTCGGCGAAGGCCTTGATGTAGGTCTGGATCGGCCGGTGCCACGTGAGGGTCGTCACCGCCGCCTTGCCGTGGGCGGCTTGGCCCGGATTCATCACAATGGCCTGGTGCGCGGGCGGGATCGTCCTGGAAGAAACCTGTCTCAGACGGCCGCGACAACGGTACGCCGCAATCTGGAATACCTCCAGACAAACCGGCACCGGATGCCGTATGACCGATATCGTCGGCTGAGGCTACCGATTGGAACCGGCGTAGTGGAGGGTTCATGCAAATTCATCGTCCAGTCGCGGTTCAAGAAGCCCGGTACTCGATGGTCCCAGCCGGGCCTGCGCCAGATGCTCAACCTGAAACTGGCACGCATCAATAACTACTGGGAGACGCTATGGCCCCATCTGCGCCGGACAGGATGATCCCGGAAACCGAAATGCACCCGGATCCAGGCCTGCGGGCGGCCCCCTGGTTATCTACTCAACAAGATTCTCGGATGGATCCTTAGTCCAGAGGTATCGCCGCGTCTGGGACACGACGACGCCGCTGAGGGCGATGAGCGAGATGAGATTCGGCACGGCCATGCATGCGTTGGAAAAGTCCGCGAAGTCCCAGACGCTCTTGACTTTCGCGACCGAGCCGACCATGACGGCTGCCACCCACAGCCAGCGGTAGTAGCGAATGGCCGGGGTGCCCAGGAGATACTCCACCGCCTTCTCCCCGTAGTAGCCCCAGCCCAGGATGGTCGAAAAGACAAACGTCAGCAGGCCCACCATCAGCACGGGTGCCCCGATGACAGGAAAGGCCTGGAAGGTCGCCTTGGTCAGTGCGACCCCTTGCAGGCCATGAGTCCATTGGCCGCCATTGACCAGGACGATGCCGGTAAGGGCGCAGATCACGACGGTGTCCCAGAACGTGCCGGTGGAGGAAACCAGCGCCTGACGCACGGGGTTGCGGGTCTGGGCGGCGGCAGCCACGATGGGGGCGCTGCCCAGGCCCGACTCGTTGGAGAACAGGCCTCGCGCCACGCCGTAGCGAATGGCTTCCTTCATGCCGGCCCCGATGAACCCACCGGCGGCCGCATGGCCGGTGAAGGCGCTTTTGAAGATCAGGGCAATGGCATCGGGAATCGTTTCGTATTTCATTACCAGCAGGATAATGCAACCGATGACGTAGAAGACGGCCATGAAGGGCACCAGGCCTTCGCAAACGCGGGCGATCCAGCGGATGCCGCCCAGAATTACCATCGCGGTGGCCACCGTGATGATAATCCCGGAGAGCCATTTGATGGCCGGGACGCCGAGGATCATCCCGCCCAGGGCGTGACCCGGCGGCAGCGCCACGGTCTCGTGGATCAGGGTGGTGATGGAGTTGGCCTGCACCATGTTGCCGATGCCGAAGGCCGCGATGGCCGTCATGACGGCAAAAATGATTCCCAGCCAGCGGCACTTCATGCCTCGTTCGAGCACATACATCGGCCCGCCAGCCATCTGCCCGCTGGGCGTGGTGATGCGATAATGCACGGCCAGCAGGGCCTCGGAATACTTGGTCGCAATGCCGAAGACCCCCGTCAGCCACATCCACAGGACCGCGCCGGGTCCGCCCATGGAGATCGCCGTGGCCACCCCGACAATATTGCCCGCGCCGACAGTGGCCGCCATCGCCGTCATCAGCGCGCCGAACTGGCTGATGTCGCCGGCGCCTTCGCTCTTGGTCCCGAAGGATATCTTGATCCCCCGTCCCAGGTACCGCTGAATGAACCGCAGGCGGATGGTCAGAAACACGTGCGTGCCGCACAGCAGCACCAGCATCACAGGCCCCCATGCGAAATCGCTCGCAGCCGCAATCCATTTGTCCAGACAATCCATTGTCGTTCCTCGCTAGGGCGGCAGGGGCACAGGGTGCCGCGCGTGGGTGCTGTGCGTCCATGCCTCAGTTGACCTGTGCCGGATTATCGCCGCGAGGCCGGCCCAGTACAAGACGATCAATACGAATTGAAGAGCGGGCCAGACGCAGTCAGTGGACAGGGACACCTGAATCGAGACGAGGCGCGGATTTTGGCTGGCACGGATTTGGCTTGCCACCGGCCGCTCTGGCCTTATAATGACCAGCCTGTTGTACACCGGGGCGTGGCGCAGCTTGGTTTAGCGTGCTTGACTGGGGGTCAAGAGGTCGAGAGTTCAAATCTCTCCGCCCCGAGTGACATAAGAGCCGTGACCCGAAAAGGTTACGGCTCTTTGTGTTTTCGTTGCTTTGTACCAGGCAGCCTGCTGACTTTGGGAATCGCCCCGCTTGGGCGGGTGGAAACCCCCTGCCAGGAAGGGCATGAGAACATAACTGGCCCAAGGCGCGGAAGAGCCAACAAGTTCTGGCAGTTGCGAGCCCCTGCGATTATATTCACACACCAGCGGGCCCTTAGCTCAGCGGTTAGAGCAGGGGACTCATAATCCCTTGGTCGTAGGTTCGAATCCTACAGGGCCCATCGCCGCACCGTCTGATCGTCGATCAGCAGGCTTGGCGGTGATGATCTTCGGCTCAATGCCCTGATCGGACATCCTGGCAGCGTTGAACCGTTGCAACTCCAGGACCATTGGGTCACCTAACGTTCTCATGACGTCGCCCCTACCACACCCGAACCAGTGCGACGACGAGCATCGCGAGGCCGACGGCAGCTCCCACGAGGTGTTCAACATCGGCCTCAACTGCTGAATTTGTTTGGCATCCATGCCATAGCTCCTTTATCCACAAGGCCTCCCCTAAGGAGCCATTGGATGGCTGGATGATTCTTCTTGAGCTAAAGTCTCGTTGTAGTGGTAGTATTCCGTCAGTTTTGAGACTGCGGGTTGGGTGTCTGCCCGCAGAATCAGCCTCAAATGGAGAGAATGTGCCGCGAAAACCGAACATTGTTTTGATTCTCGCCGACGACCTGGGCTTTGGCGATCTCAGCGCCCTCAACGGCGGGCTGTCGAGCACGCCGGCCATCGACGGCCTGATGAAAGACGGCGTGACGCTGAGCCAGCATTACGCAGCCTCGCCGGTGTGCAACCCCTCGCGGGCGGCCTTGTTGACGGGGCGATATCCGCACCGGACCGGCTCGATCGACACGCTGGAGTGGCGCGGCCTGGATCGCCTGGCCCTGCGCGAGAAGACCCTGGCGGACCTGCTGCGCCCAGCCGGCTATGCGACGGGCCTGGTGGGCAAGTGGCACCTGGGCGCCTTCGACCCGCGCTACAGCCCGACGCGGCGCGGCTTTGACGAGGCGGTGTGCTTCCGCGGCGGGATGCACGATTACTATCACTGGCGGCTGGAGCGCAACGACGCGGTGATGCGGGCCGACGGGCGCTATCTGACCGATGTCTGGACGCAGGAGGCCTGCGACTTCATCCAGCGCCACGCCAGCGAGCCGTTCTTCCTGCACCTGACCTACAACGCCCCGCACAATCCGTTCCAGGTGCCCGAGGACGAGGCCAAGCCGTTCCGCGACAAGGGGCAGTTCACCTGGGCCGTCAGCACGCTGTACGGAATGGTGCACCGGATGGACAGCGGCATCGCGCGCGTGCTGGGGCTGCTGGACCGCCTGGGCCTGCGCGACGACACCATTGTGATTTTCGCCAGCGATAACGGGCCGCAATTCGGCGGCGCGGGCGAGATGTGCACCACGCGGTTCAATTGCCAGTACCGCGGGGCCAAGGCCAGCGTCTACGAGGGCGGCGTTCGCGTGCCGGCCGTGGTTCGCTGGGGCGGCGGGGGACTGGCCGGCGGGCGGCAGGTGGACGAGATGGTCCACTTCTGCGACTGGCTGCCGACGATCCTTGCGATGGCCGGCGTGGAGGCGCCCGCGGGCGGCCTGCCGCTGGACGGCGGCAACGTCCTGCCGGCCCTGCGCGGCGAGAAGGGCAAGACCCAGACGCGCCGCTGCTGGCAGTGGAACCGCTACACGCCGGTGATCAGCAGCAACGCCGCCATCCGCGACGGCGACTGGAAACTCATTCGCCCAGCCATTCGGGCGGCACATCTCGTGCCCGATATCGAGTGGCTCGGGGTGTGCATGTACAACTACGAGTACTTCCTGGAGCACGGCCTGGTCAGGGATCCCGAGCCGGCGCGGGAGATCCCCCCGGCCCCGCCGGCGGAGTTGTACAACCTGGCCGCCGACCCGCTGGAGCAGACCAACGTGGCTGACCAGTATCCCGATATCAGCCACCGGCTCTCGCTGGAGTTGGAAAGCTGGTTCGAGTCGGTCGAGAGAGACCGCCGGTCCATCGACGACATGTGGTAAGTTTTCACGGGTACCACAGGCGTCTGGCCTGTGCCCACGGTACCACAGGCGTCTCGCCTGTGAGTTCGCCTAACGTCGGGAGCAGGATACTTGTGGGCAAGGAAGGCTAACACGGCTGCAAACACCGCAGCCGTGGCATCGGGCCTGTGAGATTGCCCAAGCCGGCGCCATGCCGGGCGCCGGGCTACTTTGAGGCCGACATATCCTCGATGGTTCGTTGCGACAGGACGCTCTCGGGCCGGGTGACGGTCAGGTCGCCGCCGAGGCCCGCCCACGAGTCCCGCTTCTTGATCAGCAGCCAGCGGTACCGGCCGGACTTGTCGGCCGCCGTGCGGATCAGGGCGTACGCACCCTTGAGCTTGACGCCATCGAGATGGATTTCCACCTGTCCCTCGTCGAGGCACTGTTCCATCGGCATCTCGTGCCCCTGATCGTCGGCCTTGATGTTGCGGTAGTGCCCGGCATCCCAGACGATGACCGCGCCGGCCCCATACTGGCCTTCCGGAATGACCCCCTCGAAGGACGCGTACTCCAGCGGGTGGTCCTCGGTGGGCATGGCCAGGCGTTTGTCGGCCGGGTTGGTGGAGGGGCCCTTGGGCACCGCCCAGCTCTTGAGAACCCCGCCGACCTCGATGCGGAAGTCGTAGTGCAGGCTGGTGGCCCGGTGTTTCTGGACGACAAAGATGCCGCTTGGCTTGCCGGCAGGGGCCTCCGCGCCCGCCGGTTCGGGCGTCTTGCCGAATTGGCGCTTCCGGCGGTAGGTGTCGAGAGTCTTCTTGGTCATTGGAGCGATCCTTCCCGCACCATCATACGGGCTTTGACGAAACCAGGCAGGCCCAAAGCCGGAAAATGGTCAAGGCAAACGCATCTAAGGGGATCTAACAAAACGACGTTCTGTGGCTACGATGATGTTGCATTATGAATCAAGAATCAACCAAGTGGCGTTGTAGTGTTAGGGACTCTAACAAAACGTAGCATGGGCATCTTGCCCATGAGTATCACGGGCGTCCCATCCGTGCAAATTCAGAATAACATGGCCAAGATGGCCATGCTACTCGCGGGCGAGACGCCCGTGCTACGGCGTTCTGTTAGACCCCCTCAGAAGGGTATTGGGAGCATAAGGGGCCCCTGACCCCTTGCACAGCTATGCACTACACGGGGAAGGCACGGAGGGTCTATCTTATGTGGACAGTACAAGAATGTCTGTACATGTCCTCATTTTCAATTTTTGCTTGTACATTCCGGCCCTTGTGCATTATCCTCTCGGCGTTTCTTGTGTCGCGGGATCTGTGGGTTAAATAACGCGGGAGATTCAGGCTTCATGTAAGTGACAAGCACGGAGTGCGCGCTTGGTCAGGGGTTTGCCCTCCTTCTTCTTCTTCTTCTTCTTCTTCATTTTTCCGCCATTGACCATCGCTTGCCTCCGCACCAGCAAAATATGTGCGTTGTGACAGGGTGTGCAGAGTAAGGGAATAAGTGCGTAAGGGGTATTGTCGTGATTGATCGGGCAGTGCCGGGCGGTCTTGGCGGGACGAACAAGCGATTCATGGGATGTCTCGGAGAAGGCGAGGATCCCCAGCGGCTGTGGTATGCCGCGCAGGTGCGTTATCGGCACGAAAAGCTTGTGGGTCAGATCATGGAGCAGCGGGGAGTTGACTATTGGCTTCCGTTGCTGGAACGTCGCTCAAAATGGCCGGACAGGTGGGTCACCATATATGAGCCCCTGTTTCGGGGCTACATATTCATCCATCAGCCAACGGACAATATGGTGGACGTGGTCAGTGCGCGCGGTGTGGTTCAGCTTGTTGGCCTGAGCGGCCGGCCGTCGCCTATCCCTTTCTCGGAGCTAAAGAATGTGGAGAAGGCGATCTGTAGCAGTCTCGCATATGACCCGTATCCCGGACTGTACCCAGGAGTGACGGTGGAGGTTGTCAGGGGGCCGCTACAGGGATGTCGGGGAATTCTCACGAAAAAGGACAAGAAGCATCGAATCGTGATTGAAGTCAAGCTCATCGGCCAGGCGGTGGTACTGGACATTGAGGCTGTCGATGTCCAGCCCGTGTGACAGAGGTAAAGGGCCGTCTCGATGGTGATCTTGACTTTGTAGATGAAGGGAGGTGATTCTTACTGATCTGAGGCTTACAATGGCGTTTAAATGTTAGTCTCGCGAGATCACAATGCCCGTTAAATCCGATGTCATGCGATTTCAAGGAGAATGTTCTTATGCTGAAAACAAAAGTGATTGGGGTAGTTGCGACTATAGTATGCACTGTTGCGTCCTTCACTGTGGCCCACCACGCAAAGGCCGTCACTTGCTACGCCCAAACTCAAAGCTGTACGGGCAACTGCCCAGAGGGCTACTCTTGTGTCAAGACTCCGAGTACTCTCGGCAACATGTCTTCAAGCTGTAGTGAGAGGGAATACACTTCGGCGGGGGGCCACTGTGGTGGTTGCATATCAAGTGGTGGAATTCCCGATGTGCCGTGCGGGCAACCAAAGGTGACGTTTGATTCAGCCTGCTGGTGATAGTGGACTTCAGGCGGAGCGGGTGTTCAACCCGCTCCGCCGGGGCAAAGGGAGCAATAATCGGAAGGTCAGCCGAAGCAACACATTCTGATGTCAACCGAGGATATCGAGATGGGATCTAATGTCAGAAATGCTATTGTAAGCGTGCCCATGGCTGCAATACTCTGTCTGAGTTGCTGCGCAAGGGCAGATACGCTTGATTTGGTATTTGAACATTTGAGGGCCAATTATTCCCGGGTGCCACCACTCCATTTTCGGGCATTAGAAACAACGGAGATCATGTGGGCTGACGGAAATAAGAGATCATCTGGAAGGTATGAGTATTGGCAAGAGGGGAACATGTACCGTGTTGATTACGAGCGGAGGGATTCTAGCCTCGACAAAAGTAGCCATGAAGTGCAATTGGCTTATGATGGGCGACGTACACAATGGTACGACAATAACGGTAATATCCTGCGTTATCAACGGAAAGCATATATAAGCACTCCGAGTTTTCCGCCAAATCCAGCCGTATACCCTGCCAGATTCTGTCAAAACTTCATATCGAACTACCAACTGGGGCGGCAGTTGCAGGTTCAGGAACTCGCGGACGAGTCATTGTGGAACTCGATCAGAGCACACGCATTCTTGTCTTCGGAGACAGATCCCGAAGGAAGAATTATGGTCGACATAGAGTGTCCTGCTGGTAGTCGAGTTAGCTTGTGCAGGGTGTGGATCGATAAGGACGTCGGATGGATGCCTGTTCGAGTGGACGAGTTAGGAAAGCAAGGGGAACTGTTGACCTCAACACGAATTAAAGATTGGCTGACGACCAATAGCGATGGCAAGATAATGTATTGGCCCAGAACGATTGAATATGAAGAGCATCCTAACCCTAGAACAACTGTGAGACTTACATCCGTTACGGAGGAACTGACATGTGGCGGCAGCATCGAACCTGATGTGTTCCAGTTGGATGTTACAAAGGCGGTCTTGGTGTGGGATGATGATATCGAAATGGCGTTGAAGCGACCCGCTGAAGCACTTCGCCCACAGTTCGAGAAGAGTATCGCTCGAATTGGAGAAGAACAGCGACTACAGAGCAAGTCACGGTTTGCCGCGCCAACAACTGAGCCTCAGCGTGATGTAATAGGCGGCACAAGTGTTGGAGAAGGCCAAGCAGACTATTGGCGATGGCTCACTTGCAGCTTAGCGGCGGTTATCGTCGTCGGTATCGTCCTTGCATGGAGGTGGCTCTTCAAACGTGGCGTGAGAAGGCAAGGGAAAGCATTGTGAGGGGAGGTAATTAGTATGTGCGGATTGAAAAGGAAGATACAGGTAATTATTGGTGGGATGATGATCGGAGGCATTGCAGGAGTTTCAGTCTATACTGTTCTTGCATCTCTACCGGCTGTTGTGGTTGTTGAAAGGCATGAAGAGGCGGTGATTCAAGCGGGGATACCTGTGGCAGATGAGTTTGTTCTCTCGAACCCGCTGCATGAGCCGGTGACGATAACCGATATAAAATCATCATGCTCGTGTGCCTCCGTAACCTTGTCTGCAAAGGAGATACCTCCAAAGGGTTTAGTCAATGCCACGATAGTAATCAAGGGAGCACGGGGAACGAACAGTTTGGCAGTCGATGCAATAATAACGGGCCACGGCTGTTGGACAACCAGAACGACTCAGTTCATGCTAAAGACTAGCGCCAGAGCTGAGCGAGCTATAGCTCTTGATGGCGAGATGCCTCTTCAATTGGGAACTCATGAAGTGGGCGAGAAAGTCGCTCTGGGAACCATAAAAGTACACCGGGGGAAATATCCGGTAGATTTTGACGCGGTGAAATGGGGATGTGACGATGAGTATATTAAAGTCCGTTATAATGCCGGCTTGCAGGTGGGAGAAGGTCTAGTTACTGTGACGTCCGAGTCTCCCGCGCCCATTGGAGCGATACGCAGCATTCTGACTGTGACCCTCTGGAAGGATGGCCGCCAAGTGGCGAGTCCTGAGTATGTACCGATCGATTACACTCTAGTTGGACCTGTCATCGCCGCGCCCAAATCAATCTTATTTGGGCCTTTAGTTCCTGGCGAAAGCGAAGAAAAAACCATACGAATAGGCGACAGGTCTTTTGAAGGCACTTCATGTGAAGTACGGTCCATTCTTTGGCGAGGAAGCGATTGTGTGAAAGTGAGTACTGTGAAGAGAGGGCAAACTGTCATGCTGACATTCACGGGCAACGAAGTAGCTGGCATAGCGAAGGGAGCAGTCATCATAACTGCGCTATATGATGGCAAGACATACACGATTCGTGTGCCTTGCTTGGGCTATAGTTGTGGGCAAGATGGGATGCGATGACGTATGTATGTGATTCGCAGAGGCATCATGTGTACTGTACGGGTTCCGCCTGAACTGGTCGCGATCCCAATTCCGACTGAACCAGTACACCTTGAGTTCATGACCTGTGGGTGTCCGTGAAGATCGGCATCAACTTCCAATCCAAGGATACCTGCTATTCCGGCGTCGAGCGTTATTCGCTTGGGCTGATCGGGGCCATGGCGGAGTTTGCGCCTCGGCACCAGTACGTTATCTTTACAAACCGTTCCCAGGCTGTTCGTGAACAGGTCATCGCCAGAGATAATGTCGTCATCAGGCAGTCCGTCTACCCGAACTCGCGAGTGTTTCGAATTGCATGGGAGCATCTTGTCCTGCCAGGGCTGGCGCGGGATGAAGGGCTGGACGTACTGCACTGCCCCAATTATGTGTGCCCGCTCCGATCGTCCGTGGTGCCGTGCGTGGTGACATGCCATGACACGATTGCTTTGGATCATCCGGAGTGGTGCCAGCCATCAAACGCCTTCTACTACAAACTTGTGCTGAAGGCGACGGCGAACCGGGCTGCTTGTGTCGTGGCCGTGTCCCGGCATTCGGCCGAGGATGTCCGGCGACGACTGGGGATCGCCTCGGAAAGAGTTCGCGTCGTCTATCCCGGTCTTGACTCCGGCTTCAATTCTCAGCTCGGTGAGAAGGATCGTTCCAGGATACGCTCCACATACCACCTGCCAGAGCGCTATCTTCTGTACGTCGGCAACATCGAGCCCAGGAAGAATCTACCCGCGCTGCTCAAGGCGTACCGAATACTTCGGGAGCGCAAACTCCCACACAAGCTGGTCCTTGTGGGACAGAGGACGTGGCGGTCGAGCAATGTGTTGGAGCAAGTACGACGGACTGGAGGATCGGAGGGTATCATTCAGCTCGGCTACGTGCCGCAGCCGGACCTGCCTGGGATATACCAGCTAGCCGATCTCTACGTGTGTCCCTCCCTGCATGAAGGGTTTGGCTTTCCGCCCCTTGAAGCGATGGCGAGTGGAATCCCCGTGCTTTCATCAGGCGGAGGGGCGCTGGCCGAGACCTTGGGCGACGCAGCGTATCCTATTGATCCTGCCGATCCATCAGCCATCGCCGCCGGCGCAATCTGCCTTTTGACGGATCAGGAGACCAGAAGAGAGTGCATACGAAGAGGGATCGAGCGAAGCCGGATGTTTCGATGGGAATTAGCGGCGCAACAATTGCAGGCCATTTATCGCGAAGTGGTCTCGTCCCCCAAAGCAGGGTGAGCGTGGCAAGTGCCCACTTTTTGCGAAGCCGAGGCAGACGTTTATGAGATTACACCATCACTCTGTTGCTGGTGCCGGTGGCTTGGCCGTTGATACGGACTGTTGTAGCTGCCGTACGCAGTGACCGCAGCCGGCCGATCCGTGAGGATAGGCACTACGCTTCTACATTTCCCGAGCATGCGTGTGGCGAAACCTGAAGATACCGGCGGCAACAGTCCTGTTCATGGTGCATCTAGGAAACACGCGAGCATGAAGTTGGCTTACGTTATGGCGACGTTCCCCTCGCCGAGCGAGACTTTTGCCCTCCGCGAGATAAGAGCGATGACGCAACGCGGCTGGGACGTCACGGTCTTCGCTGCCCGGCGGCCTGCTGGAACGGCAAGCGGCATGCCTTGGCCGCGAACGATCTATCGGCCCAGACTGCTATCTGGGGCATCCGTGTCGTCCTTGATCTACCTGATAGCGCACTATCCGCTGGCTTTATGGCGGCTGGCGCTCCTGATGGCGGCGGTCCTGAAGGAATGCCCCAGGGACTTTATGGTGTTGCTTGCAAACATTCACACCGTGAGCGGTTTTGTCTGTCAGATGGATCGTAGCGGCATTGACCACGTTCACGGCTACTTCCTGAGTTGGCCGGCCTGCATCGCAATGGCGATTGCGAAGACAACCAAACGCACAATGAGCCTCTCCACTCACGCCAGGGATATCTTTGTGGAAGCAGGGGCGGTGAGAGCGAAGGTGGAATTGTCGACGTTCGTCGCATCCTGCACCGAGCAAGGATTGACTCAACTGAGGGAATGGGTCCCGCCCGGTCAGCACCACAAGCTGCACTTGGTCCGCCATGGGATTGAGCCGTCGTTAGTCTCGCATGGCGTCGGGGGCGAATCCCATTTGGAGCAGCACGGTTCGTCCCGTGGAGAGCGGATCCTCTTTGTTGGGCGATTGGTTCCCAAGAAGGGGTTGGAGTATCTGATCGAGGCCTTTGCAGCCGTTCACGCGAAACGGCCCAGTTGCGTGCTCACGATCATCGGCGACGGCCCCGGCGGCGGCGAGATCAACCGACGTGTCGATTTGCTGGGACTGGGGGACTGCGTGGAGCTGTGTGGGTGGCGGGATTCGGCGACTGTAGCCGATTACATGCGACGGTCGCTTCTGCTGGCCGTGCCATCGATCATTGACCCCGAGGGTGACCGCGATGGCGTTCCCAACGTCGTCCTGGAAGCCTTCGCCTGCGGGGCCGTGGTCGTGGCCAGCCGCCTGGACGGCATCGCCGAGGCGGTGAAGAACGGCGAAACCGGCGTTCTCGTCGAACCGGGCGACGCGGGGCAACTGGCAGATGCGGTGCTTCGGTTATTTGAAGACGTCGAAACACGTGGACGGCTGGCGAGCCAGGCCCGAGACTTTGTTGCTCGGCATTATGATCCTCAACGAAACATCGAACACCTGACCGCGCTCTTTGATCAAGCCGTCGCATAGCGGGTGATTATGCTCCGGGTCGTGCATATCGTGGAGGCTTTCTGTGGAGGCGTCCTGACGCATCTGCGAGCGATTCTGCCTCCTCTTGCGACGTGTGATTGCGAAGTATCCCTGGTCTGCTCGCTGGAGAGAGACTGGCCGAGGTTGGCTGAGGCGGCGGAAGAGTTTCGCCGGGCAGGCGTGACGGTGCATGTCGTGAAGATGACTCGGGCGTTCCATTTATGGCGTGATCCAGCGTCTCTTGTTGGACTTCGGCGGATATTGACGGAGGGCAAATTCGACGTGGTTCACACGCATGGTTCAAAAGCCGGCGCTCTGGGTCGTGTGGCGGCCAGAATGGCAGGCATCCCGGTTGTCGTTCATACTCCTCACTGCTTCGCATTTCTACGTTGTCCAAGTCCTATTGCCGCCTATGGCTATCGAGCCACGGAGCGTGCGTTAGGTCGGTTGACAGACGTGCTCATCGGAGTCTCACAGGCTGAAGCAGATGTTGCTCGCGATCTGAAAATACTACCGCCGGATCGTTGTGTGGTTGTTGAAAACGCACTGGATGACGTAGTCCACCGCACCGAGCAGGCATTGCCCGCGCGGCGGATGCGCTTGCGGGAATACTTTGGAGTGCGGGAGGACCAGCGGGTTGTCACAATCGTGGCCCGACTGGTGGCCTACAAGGGCATCGCGACCTTCATTGAAGTCGCGGGCGCTTGCAAGGCGAGAAACGCGGTGTTTTTCATTGCCGGAAATGGCCCCCTGGAGGGCAGACTTCGCCACAGGCTGCGGGACGCTGGGCTCGGCGAAAAGGTGCGACTTCTCGGGCATGTTGAAACGGTTGCGGACCTGTATGAGGCGAGTGATGTGGTCGTTTCGTGCTCGCAAGCCGAGGGGCAGTCCTATGCCTTGCTCGAAGCCATGCGGGCGGGCCGGGCGATTGTGGCCACGGCAGTCCCGGGCAATCGTGATCTTCTGGAAGATGGGCTAACCGGTTGCCTTGTGTCGCCCAGCCCCAAAGAGATAGCGTCTGCCATCGACCGGCTGTTGGCCGACGACGATCTGCTGCGAAGGGTCGGAGCGGCCGCGAGATACGAGTTCTTGGCGCGGCCGACGCCGCAGGAACAGGCCCAACGTCTTGCAGAGATCTATCGCCAGAGGGTCGAGATCAAGAAGGCGTCTTGATGATGAGTGAGTTGGGCATTGGATGATGAATTACTCGAGAGCGAATGAAATACTACTTCACGGAACCTGCACGCTGACAGTTTGATCAGCGGCATCGTAACCATGGGGAGAGCAACAATGGTGCGTTTAAGGAAATCGGGCTTCTGTATTCTCGTAACAGCCACAGTATTGGTCATGGGTGGCCTGGTGGAGGCCCGGGATGCTGAGCTTCCACAGGATTGGAGCAAGCTCAACATCAGTCAGCTCAACCAGGTGGCCCAATCCCTGGTGAAGAAGGGCGACGCGGCCAAGGAAGAGCGGGCCCGACTCGTCGCATTTCTGTCCGGCAAGTTCCTGGGCAAGCCGGAGGCTGTTGCCTCGACAGGCGTTTGGGAATGGTGCGACCTGCTCAGGATATTGCGGGAAGATCTATCGGAGTCCCAGAAAACTGAATGGTGCCAGACCCTCAAATCGGCCTGTGTGACGGACACGATGTCTTCATGGACGCTGTTTAGACTCGCCAATACATTCAGGGAGTTGAACCAACTCCAAGAAGGGCGGGAAATGGCGGTTAAATGGATGCAAACCGATGATAGCTGGCGTTCCTGGCCGCTCGGTGTACTGGTGGAATTCTCCAGGTCGATCCAACACTCTGAAGGTGAGACCCAAGACAAGCCGCGGGAGGGCTTCAAGGAAGTACAAGCGGCAAGAAAACTTCTATTTGACCACGTGACATTGGCTGCGTCTTCTGACAGGAAGGCGCTACGAACACTCAGTACGGGTGCCTTGTGGCGTATGGCGTCGGAGTTCAAGGAAGATGTGCCCGATGCACGCCTCCAGATCTGGCGCGATTGGATTCGCGAACGTGCCGGCGATCCCTTGGTTCTCCGGTCGATGTCGCTGGAAGACGCCATTGCCCTGGCAAATGCGATGGATCTGATGGGGGCGGGGCGAATTGCCCGGGAGATAGTGGCCGGCTGTTGCTGCGGAATGGCCTTCCCCAGATCCTTCAGTCCCGAGTTTCGCCTCACCTTGATGGAGCAACTGGGCGACCTTCGGAGGGAGAGGCGATGGCGAGGCCTTCAAGAACCGGCCAGATTCCTTCAGATCGGCCGGGCCTGCTGGAGTGCGTTCTCTGGAAGTCCGCCCGGCTTGGCCACGCTCAGCGATACGGAGTTTACCTTCGTCCGGCGAGTGCTGAAAAAAGTCGACAAGATGAAGCTGAAGGCCATGACCGACTGCGAACGATTTCTTGCCCGCACGTCGATGCCGGAGATGGACCTACGCGACGGCGGGCCTGATGCCGACGACCATGAGGCGGCAGAGCTATTCTGGCATGTCATCCTGGCTGAGCCGAATAAGCGAGCCGCGCTGTGGCAGGCCCAGGCGGCTGCGCTGCCGGCTGACAGCATGTCGTCGGGTGGCTCACTCAAGAGTCTGCAAGTGCTGGTCGATGTGCTGGCGGAAGATCCGGGCAGTACGCTCCAACCTGAGCAAGTGTTGGCCGACCTGATGCAGGCAGCGGAGGGGACCGATGTGTCCGCTTCGCTGGCGGAGATGCGGGATGCGCAACTGCTGCGGGGCATTCTGGCGGCGCAGCCGGCTCTGGCAGAATCCTTGAAGAAGGCGCGCGACCTGGCGGCTTCGGCCTCCGACGGCGCCAACGCAGCCTACGCTCAGGTGATTGCCGATGCGCGCCGCCAGGGCAACGAACAGGCGGCAGCCCTCGCCGAGAAGGAACAACTGGCCTGGCTCTGCAAGAACAAGGGCGACCTGAAGATCGCCCAAGCCCTGGCCGAATCGCTGCACGCAGGGGGGGATGTCTTGGACGAGCCCACTTGGAACGCCACCTGCCGGGTGCTGCTGAAGGGTGTCATGCAGGCCAACCCCGCGGAAAGGGCGGCCCTGTGGACCCAAGGCGTGGATCGGTTGAGACAGGAGCCTATCCACCTATCGAAGGATGTATTGGCTGAACTGGATGAACTCGCCAAGGCCGACGCGCCGCTGGCCAGGCGGGTTCTGACGGACTTGCTGGTATTGACGCCGGATGTGCTCTCGATGCAGCGCTTGCAGCAACGGCGGGCTGGGTTGCTGGCAGCCCAAACGGAATGGGAGCAGGCGACCGCCGCAGCCTGGATGGACGTGATGCTCGCCAATGCCACGGCCGATGGGCCGGTGGCCTCGTTGCGGCGGCTGGAAGGTGTGATGAAATGCGCCGGCCGGGTCGAGCAGTGTCAGGCGCTGGAGGAACGGTGGCTGCAGGCGGCTGGGCCTGGAGTGGCGAGCCAACCCGCCAGCAGGCCAGCGGAGGCGGATGTGCCGTCGCTCTGCGACGAAGAACTGAAGCAGGTCGCCGCCAAGGCGCTCGCCGGCGATGACAAGATCACCGCTCGCCGCAAAGCCTACCTGCTGCTGTTCAGTGGAGACGCCCAGTCGTCATTGCCTCTGATGCACGCCAGGCTGGCCCAGGCCGGCGGCGACATTCACCGCCTGCAAGAGGCGTGGCAGGACCTGGCAGTTGCGTCGAGCACAGGCCTTGCCAATTCCGCCACATCCCAGCCGGCATTGACGGAGCGTGAAACGCCGGCCGGTTTTCTGGCACAAGTCCATCGGAGACGTTTGATCCGGTGGGGCTATGAGGCCTGGGAGAATAACTCCGATGAACTGGCGATCAGCCTTTGGTCCGCCGCCGTCCGTCCGGGCACTGACAGAGGCGACGTCGATTCCTCCGTTCGCGCCATCCTGGCCAGGGTTCGCTGCTCTCCCCGCGCCGGCGAGGGTGTTGGGCTGCTGGAAACACTTCAGCCGGGGGTTGCGGATGCGACAGCCGGGAGGCGACTGCTGCTGGGTATTGCGGACCTGCATTACGTGTCCGGACAATTTGACGAGTGCCTGTCCGCGCTGGCTCGCGCGGAGACGCTGGGCGAGCGGGGGGAGCAGGCGTCGGCCGACATGACCTCGACCATGGCTAGGGCCAGGTGCCTGCTGGCGCAGCAGAAGTTCAATGACGCCTTGGAGGTTCTGAACAACGCAAGTCAGCTCCAGGGAACCGACGAGCAGCGCGCCGAGGCGATGTTCCTGGTGGGGTGGATTCACTTGAACTCCAATCGCCTCGCCGAAGCGACAACCCAATTCGAGAAGCTCATGTCCACCTATCCCGCCGCCCCGGTAACCGATAGGGCCAGGCGGCTGATGGCGAACTTGAAGCGAGGTTGACACGCTAAGACAAAGGGTTCATCTCAATTCGTGGCAGATAACGGAGCTTGTTGTGAAACCATGACGACGATGCCGGGCCGCGGGGCTTTGGACATGCTGGACGAAGTGGGCCTGTGTGCCCGCGCTTCGGGCCTGGACTACGGGCGCGTCCGGGCGATGGCTGATTACGCGCGTCAACGCGGCGAGGCCTTGCTGGAGCATTTGGTCACACGTGGCGGCGTGGACGAACACGCACTGATCGGCGAACTGGCGAGACTGCTGGGGCTGCCCTTTATCGGCGCCAGCGACCCGGCCATCTCGCCGGAAATCCTCGCCCGCATTTCTCCGTGCCTGGTGGTCAGTCACCAGGTCATCCCGCTGGGCCAGCGCGACGGGGTGCTCCAGGTGGGATGCTGGAATCCCTTCGATTGGCGGGGCTGGGACGAGTTGGTCGATCTGGTCGGCTGTGCGATGGAGCGGGTGCTGTGCCCGCGGTCGCTGCTGGGGCGGCTGATTAAGAGCCATTACGGCGTGGGGGCCGAGACGGTCGCGCGGCTGGTTTCGGCGGCCGACGGGGAGCGGGCGGCCGAGGTTGAGGGCGGCAACTCGCCGTTTTCCGAGGAAGAGGCCGCCAACGAGCCCACCGTCATCAACCTGGTCAACCAGATCCTGGGCCAGGCCATCGCCGCCAGCGCGACCGACATTCACTTCGAGCCCCACCAAGGCAAGTACGCCATCCGCCACCGCATCGACGGCATGCTGGAGGAGGTGCCCATTCCCGTCAGCGTCGAGAGGCTCAAGGCGGCGGTCGTCTCGCGAATCAAGATCATGAGCGGCCTGGATATTTCCGAGAAGCGCCTGCCGCAGGACGGGCGGATCTCGGTCGCGCTGGCCGGCCAGAAGTGCGACCTGCGCGTGAGCATCATGCCCGGCATCCACGGCGAGGCGGTCGTCATCCGCATCCAGAACCAGCAGGCCGTGGCGCTGGACCTGGAGACCCTCGGCTTCGAGCCGCACGAGCGGGAGCGGATCGACCATCTCATCACGCGGCCGCACGGCCTGGTGCTGGTGACCGGACCGACCGGCAGCGGCAAGACGACGACGCTTTACGCGGCGCTGGGCAAGGTGCGCTCCAGCCGGACCAAGATCATCACGATCGAGGACCCGGTGGAGTACTGGATGGACGGGATGCTCCAGATGCAGGTACACGAGAAGATCGGCTTCACCTTCTCGCGGGCGCTGCGGAGCATGCTGCGTCACGACCCGGACATCATGCTGGTGGGCGAGATTCGCGACATGGAGACGGCCGAGATCGCCATTCGCTCAGCCCTGACGGGCCACCTGGTCTTCGCCACGCTGCACACCAACGACGCGGTCAGCGCCGTCACGCGGCTGGGCGACATCGGCATCGAGCCGTTCCTGGTGTCCAGCTCGGTCCAGGGGGTGCTGGCCCAGCGGCTGATCCGCAAGATCTGCTCGCATTGCCGGCGGGAGGCGTCCGTCGAGTCGCAGGGGGCTATGGAGCGCGGGCTGCTGGAATCGAGCGGCTTGGCCGGGGTGAAGTTGTTCGAGGGGGCCGGGTGCGAGAAGTGCCGCTTCACCGGCTATCGCGGCCGCATGGCCATCGGCGAGGTGTTCACGATCACCTCGGCCGTCCGCACGTGCATCCACCAGCGCCAGGCGCCGGATCAACTCGTCGAACTGGCCCGCCGCGAGGGCATGCGGACCCTGCAGGACAACGCGTTGCTGGCGGTCAGAATGGGCAAGACCACGCTGTCGGAAGTGTTGCGCGTTACGCATGGAGCGTGCTGATGTCACGGTTTACTTACTCGGCGGTCATGAGCAGCGGGCAGCGCGTCAGCGGGCTGATGCGCTGCCAGGACCGTCACCAGGCCATTTCGCAACTGGTGGGGCGCGGCCTGCATCCGGTGGCGGTGGAGCCGGCCGAGGACGGCAAATGGACGCTGGGGCGGCTGCGGAAGGAAGTGTTCAATCGCGTGGGCACGGCGGCGCTGGCGGTCTTCACGCGGCAGTTGGCCTCGCTGCTCAAGGCCGGGCTGCCCATGATGCGCGCCCTGGAAACCCTTCGTCAGCAGTGCGAGAACCGCCGCCTGGCCGAGGTGACCGAAGACCTGGCCGCGACGCTGTCGCGCGAGGGCAGCACGCTGGCCGACGCGCTGGAAAACCATCCGCGAATCTTCACCCCCGTCTTTCGCAGCCTGGTTCGGGCCGGGGAGGAAGGCGGCCACCTCGTCGAGGTGCTCAACGACCTGGCCCGGTACCTGGGCCAATCCGCCCGCCTGCGGGGGCAGGTCATCGGGGCGTTCATCTACCCGTCATTCCTGACGCTGCTGGGGGCGACGGCGGTCTTCGTGCTCATGACGTTCGTGATCCCGCGGTTCCAGGAACTGTTCCAGGGGCTTGGCCAGAACCTGCCGCGTCCGACGCAGATGCTGATCGCCGCCAGCGACTTCCTGTCGGCATGGTGGCCGGCTGTGCTGGGGGTGGCTGCATCGGTGCCGCTGCTGGCCTTCCTGGCCCTGCGCAAGGCCCGCTCCCGCCGCGCCATCGACTGGCTGATGCTGCGATGTCCGGTCCTGGGCAAGATGTTGCTCAAGCTCGAACTGGCGCGGATTTCCCGGGCCTTGGCGGCGCTGCTGGCCGGTGGGGTGCGGATCATCCCGGCCCTGCGGATCGTGGGCGCCACGGCCAGGAATGCCGTCGTGCGGGCGAGTTTCGAGCCCATTACCCAGCGCGTGGCCGCGGGCGAGAGTCTCGGCGAGGCGATGGCCCGGACGGGCGTCTATCCTCCGTTGTTGCTCAATCTGGTCCGCACCGGCGAGGAGGCGGGCGAACTGCCCGAGATGCTGGGCGAGTTATCCACGGTTTACGAAGAGCAGGCTGAGGCGGCTGTGACGTCGGCGGTGCGGCTGCTCGAACCGCTGCTGATCGTTTCGATGGGGCTCATCATCGCGGCCATCATCTCGGCCGTCATGCTGCCGATTTTCCAGGCCCAATCTTTGGTGGAATAGGAGTCAACCATGAACAGGTCATTGGTCGCCGTGGGCGCAGGGGTACGCAAGGCCTTCACGCTGGTGGAGATCCTGCTGGTGATCGTCATCATCGGCGTGCTGGCGGGGATGCTGGTGACGCGGCTGTCGGGCAAGAGCCAGGAGGCGCGGCTGGCGCGGGCCAAGGCCGACATCAAGGGCACGCTCTCGATGTCGCTGGACCTGTTCGAGCAGGACGTGGGGCGCTACCCGACGAGCGAGGAAGGGCTCGCGGCCCTGGCCACCGACCCGGGTATCGCGGGCTGGAACGGCCCGTACCTCAAGGGCGGGCTCAAGGGCGATCCGTGGGGCAGCCCCTATTCCTACCAGTGCGACGGGAGCGATCCGAACGTTCCCTACGTGCTGGGCAGCGCGGGGCCTGACAAACGAGTGGGAACCTCCGACGACATCACGGAATGAGAATGTTCTTCACAACAATGTGCGGCGTAAGGCGTGCAACCGGTGGGGCGCGGAAGGCGGTCGTGGTCACAAACGCCGCGACCGCGGCACCCGGCGGTTTCACGCTGATCGAGATGCTCATCGTCGTGGTGGTCATCGCGGCGCTGTCGACGGCGCTGGTGGCCAGCCTGGCCGGGCGCGTGGACCGTCGCGCCCTGGATATGGCGGCCAAGGACCTGACCGCGGCCTTGCAGTACGCGGCGCGGCAGTCGCGGCTGTCGGGCCTGCCGCACCGGATCGTAATCGACGAGAGCGACTCGCAGTTCCACATCGAGCAGGCCGCCAGTCCGACCGGCCGGGAATACGCAGCCGTCACGGGCTTGCCCGGCAGGACGCGGGCGCTGGGGCCGGGCGTGACGCTGGATAGTGTGCTGGTGAATGGAGACCTGGTCCCGGCACAGCGGTCGATTGACTTCGGCCCCGAGGGCGGCTTTGAAGGCCAGATACTTCTGCGCAACCGGAAGGGGCAGACTTTGGGCGTCAGCGTGTTGGCGGGGCAATGTTGCGTGGCCCAGGCGGTGCAGGCACGATGAAACGTCGCGGGAACATCGCGGGCTTTACCCTGATCGAGGTGCTGGTGGCCATGACGGTGCTCAGCGGCGGCATCCTGGGCGTGCTGTCGGCCTTCTCGCTGGCCTCTCGCAGCGGACGCAGCGGAGCGAACCTTCGCCAGGCCGTCGCCATCGCCCAGCGTGAACTGGAACTCATCGTCAACGCCCCCGCCGGCGCCGCCTTGCCGCAGCGGCAGACAGCCGGCCGGTATGAATGGCAGCCGCTTGTCGAGGATCTCACGCCGCGACTCAAACGGGCCACGATCAAGGTGAACTGGTCTGAAGGCGGCGCGGCGCGGGAGTACCGGTTGTCGCAGGTATTCAGGTCGGCTGGGGAGGGGGGATCATGAGCGGCGGATCGAGAATATTCGGGCGAACCGGGCGGCGCCGGGGCGGTTTCACACTCCCCGAACTGCTGACGGCCACCGTGGTCATGAGCATTGCACTGCTGGGCGTGCACTCGGTCTTCCAGCGCGCGATGGCGGTGGAGGCCCGGGCCAGCCTGGGCTGGACGCAACGCAGCTCAGCCGAGGCGGTGGTAGACCCGCTGGCCGACGACCTGGAGCAGATCAACCGAAGCTTCCAGGCCCCTCCGCTGGTGCTCAAATCCTCCGGCGACGGCGGGGAGCTGATCTGCCAGGTCGGCCTGGAGCGCCGGCGATATTCCTGGGGCCGCAAGGACCGCGGCGGACTCTACCACCTCGCCCTCCAGAGGCGCGTCTTTGCGGGCAAGCAGGACTTATCCGGCGGCGCGACCCCCGAGACGATTGACAATTCCAGTGCGTGGGAAGCCGTCGCCACCACTGAGGCGGGGAGCGGGATGAGCGAATTCGGCGTTCAATGCAGGCTGTTGAGCGACGGGGCGGGGCAGTGGCGAAGCGACTACCAGGCCAGGATCGGCCAGGGCCTGGCCGTGAAGATAGGGGCGACCGTGGGCGGGCAGGAGGTCCAGCGGATCGTCGTGCCGCCGTCGATTGTGACGGCGGAAGAGGGCCAGGAGTGAATTGTCCGTGAACTCTCGTAAGGGGTCCATCCTGATCGCGGTGCTGTTCGTCATGTTCGTCCTGAGCGTGACGGCCATCAGCTTCGCCTATCGCGCGACGGTGGAACGGCGCGAGGCCAGCCAGGATGCCGCGCGGGCCAAGCTGCGCGCGACGGCCCAGTCGGCAGTGGCCATCGCCCTGGACGCCCTGACCGACAACACCAACGATTTCGACCATCCCGCGGAGGAGTGGCACACGCACGCTTCATTGGCGTCGCTCGACTACCTGCCCGAATGGAAGGCCGACGCCGCCGGTCGCCCGGCCCAGATAGTCAGCGACTACCAGGTCATCGACGAGGAGAGCAAGCTGAACGTGCTGTACGCGTCGAGTGAGTCGCTAGTCCGGCTGGGCATGACCGAGTCGCAGATCGCCTGCCTGTTTGACTGGATGGACGGCGACGACATCGCCCGCTCCGACGGGGCCGAGAAGGACTACTACCAGCGGCTGCCTCAGCCGTATCGCTGCAAGAACGCCCCGCTGGAAGTGCTGGATGAACTGCTGCTGATCCGTGGCTTCGATCGGCAATCCTATCGCGGCGACGAAAGCTCGCTCGCGAGCGACTCAAACGCGTCGCACGGCCAGGCGGCCTCGGCGGGCTGGGCGCGCCTGCTCACGTGCGTCGGCGATGGGCGGATCAACCTGAACACCGCGCCGGAAGCGGTGCTGCGGACCTTGCCGATCAGCGAGAACGCCGTCGGGCAGATCGTGGGCTACAGGAGATTCGACTCCGGCAGCGGCGGCAGCCTGGAGGAGCATGTGTTCCGTTCGATTCAGGACGTGCAGCAACTCCAGGGCCTCAGCGACGCCGAGCGCGACGTCCTGGGCCAGGTCTCCGCGTTCCGCTCGCAATACTTCCGCATCTTCGTCAAGTCGCGGCAGTCGCCGACGGGGTTGGCCTATCGCCTGGAGGTGCTGGTCCAGGCAACTCCGTCCGGGCGGCTGAAGGTTCTTCAATGGATAGCGGGGGCGGGTGCGTGAAGGCGATAGAAACTTCAGTCAGGGTCGTCGCTCTGCTGGGCCAATCCCTTGGCCGCATGATCCCGCGCGGCGCCGGGGGCCGGGCTGGCGCGACGCTGCTATGCGAACTGTGCGACGGGGTGGCGCGGTGCATCGTCCTGCACGCCGACACGCGGGACCCGCGTTCGGTGGTCATTGACTCGCCGTCATCCGCCGGCGAGATGCTCTCGCAACTCAAGGGGCCGGTGACGGTTGTAGCCCTGCTGCCCAGGCGCGATTACCTGGTCAAGACGCTGGCCCTTCCCTCGCTGGCCGAGGACGAACTGGCCGACGCCGTCGCCCTGGAAACCGAGGCGATGCTCCCAGCCGACTTCGGTGCGGCGGAGGTGTCCTATCGCCTATGCGGCCCCGGCGAGGGGAGCCTGTCGCGTTACGAGGTCTACATCGCCCGGCAATCGAGGCTCCAGGCCGCGATCGATTCGCTGGGCCGACTGGGACTGACAGCCGACCTGGTGCTGCCCTCGGCGGTGGTGTGGAACCATGTTCTCGCCTCGCCCTCGCGGGCCGACCTGCTCATCCTCCGCTGGGGCTGCGACGGCCAGGCCGAGGCGGCATGGATGGGCCAGGGCGGCTGCACGAACGTGCGGGCCTTGCGACTGCCTCCCGCCGCCGGCGGCGAGACGGAACTTTCGGCGCCCCTGGCGGAGTGTCTGCGTTCAGCCCTGGCCGAGAATCCCAGCCGCAACGGGCACCCCTTCACGGTCGGATGGGTCGGGCAGGGTTGCCCGGCCCAGCCCCTCGGCCGCGTGGTGTTCGAGAACATATCCCAGGCCGCCGCAGACGATGGTGCCGCATCCCCCGCGCTGGCGCTGGCGGCCAGGGATCTGCGGCGAAACGGCACGCTCGGCGCGCTGGGCAGCGCCAACCTGGTCCCGCGCGAGGTGCTGGCCGGGCGGCGGACGCTGGCGATCTACAGGCAACTGGGCGTCGCGGCTGTGACGCTGATGCTCGCGGGGCTGTTGGCCGCCGCGGCCATGAAGATAGCCATCTTCCGCCAGGAGCGGTCCAACCAGGCCCTGGCCGCCCGGATCGCGTCAATCAAGTCCGAGGGCGAAGCCGTCGAGCGGCGCGAGGCGCAACTGGAGGCCATCGCGGCCATGCGGCGGTCGGGCAACAGCCTGTTCCTGGTGGTCTCGGGGCTGGCCGACGCCACGCCCGAGGGCGTCAGCTACAGCCAGGTCGAACTGACCGGCGAGGGAACCCTGCGCCTGGTGGGGCAGGCCGCCTCGGTATCCCAACCGTTCCTCCTGCCCGAGCAGTTGGAAAAACAGCCGCAATTCAAGCAGGTGGTCTTGCAGAGCATCGGCCAGAAGAAGCCGGGTTCCGGCTCAGCCACCGAGTTCCGTATGGACTGCAAACTGGTGCGGAAGGGGCCATGAAGCTCAAAATCAGAATCCATCTCGATGCGCCTCAGGCGGTGGGGCTGGGCCTGACCCTGCTGGTGCTGCTGGCCGCGGCTGGTGCGGAGTATGTCCTGCTGCCCCAGTACGACCAGTGGGTCTCGTTGCGGGAGGTCTCGCAGACGCAGGCAGCCAGGTATGCCAGGCTGACGCGGAGCCTGGCCGCCGGCAAGGCCGTCAACGCCGCCTTCGAGAAACTCGGCCAAGCGCCGCGCCAGAGCGCCAGCGACGAGATCACGCTGTCGAGCTTCCTGCGGGACCTGGAGCGGCTGGCCCGCTACCCCAACATGACCGTGGTCAACATGTCGCCCCTGCCGGTGCGGGACCTGGGGGCCGTCAAGAAGTATGGCGTGCAGATGAGCGTCAGCGACAGCCTGCAGCACATCCTGCAGTTTATCTCCGACGCCACCACCGGATCGCTTCACACCGGCGTGGAGTCCTTCACGCTGCGAGGGGTGCAGGGCTCGGGAAATGTCGAGTGCGCGGTGTCGCTCTACACGCTCTGTCTGGCCGACGGCGGCACGCCGCGCGGCAAGACGGCGGCCTCGGCGCGATCCAGAACCGGAGCTTCGCATGACTAGCAGATCCAACATCGATAAGGCCCATCGCACGGTCGTGCGGCTGACGCAGGTGGGCGTGGGCCTGCTGGCCCTGTCAACCTCGGCCGTCCTGCTGTCGGCGGTCTGGCCACTGGCCCCGTCGCTCTCGGCGCCGCAGGACAAGCTCCAGCCCGCCAGCGCGCCGGCGGAGGCTGAGCCGGGCGACCTGGACGCGCTGCTCAAGCGGCTGGCCGGGCGGGCGCTGGTCCGGCCCGCTCAGGTGCAGGCGGCCGTGAAGGACAGCGGCGCGGCGGCCAAACTGGCCAAAAAACTCAAGCTCCAGGGCGTGGTTCGCATGGGCGAGAGTTGGGTGGCCTACGTCGAGGTGTCCGAGCAGGGCGTCAAGGCGCTGCGGAAGGGCGAGTCGGTCCTGGAGTTCGTGGTCAAGGAAGTCGAGCCGGGCAAAGTCATCGTGTCCTTGGAAGGCGTCGAGGTGACGCTGGATCACTGAATCGCGGGCGGTTGGTTATTTCAGGGAGCATCGCATGGTGAAAGCATTGTCTCTGGCGGCGTGGGTGATGGGCGGCCTGGCGGTGGCGGCGGTCGGGGCCGAGAAGGGCCGGTTTGACCCGTTCGCGGGCGGCAAGCCTGCCTCCGCGCCGGCCTCCGGCGACGTCATTGCCAACGTCGAATTCGTCGACACGCCCATTACGACCATCTTTCGGATGGTCTCGGACCTGACGGGCTGGAGCATCATGATGAGCCCGGAGGTCTCCAAGGCGCCGCCCAAGATCAACATCTGGATCAAGAACCTCACGCCCGACAAGGTGCTCGACCAGGTGGTGGCCCTCTCGGGCCTGGTGGCGCAGCGGCAGGGCACGAGCATCCAGGTCATGACCTTCGAGGAATACTGCCGGATGTTCGGCGTGGAAAAGCAGGTGGTCCCGCTGGAGCACGCCGTCGCGTCGGAGGTGGCCAACATCCTCCGGCCGTTCGTGGAGGAGAAGGGCCAGTCGCGCATCCTCCCCGACAGCGGCGGCAACAAGGTCATCCTGCTGGCGCCCCAGCCGCTGATGACGAGCCTGGCCAAGCTCATCAAGAGCGTCGATGTCCCTCGCGGGGCCGAGGAGGACACCATTCGGCTGATCCCGCTCAAGCACATCGAGGCGGCGGAGATTCTGCCGGAACTGGAGAAGTTCCTGACGCAGACGGCTGCGGGAAACACATCCAAGCGCGGCGAGACGGCGGCGCCGGTGATGCCGACCCGGACGCCGACCACCATGGAGTCCGCCCAGGGCGGCGGCGGGGCCGAAGCGGGCGACGCCTACCGGCTGAGACTGCTGGCCGAGAGCGGCCTGAACGTGATCGTCCTGCGGGGGCGATTGGCCGACGTGGCCAAGGCCGTCAGCCTGATCGAGCAGTTGGACGTCCCGCGCGACAAGGAGAGCGTCAGCTACCCGCTGGCCTACATCAACGCGCAGGAGGCCTACGACACGCTGCGGCAGTTGATTCCCGATCCCAACAGTTCGAGCCGCTCCCGCATGCGGATCGCCATGAGCCGGCAGAACTGCCGGATCGTGGTGGAAGGCTCGCCCAAGGATCAGGAACGCATCCGGCGGATCCTGGCCGCGATCGACAAGCCCATCCCGCCCGGCACGGCCACCATTCGCGTCTACCGGCTGGAGAACGCCACCGCCAAGGAAGTCGCCACCGTCCTTCAGGCGCTGGTCAACCAGACCAACGAGACGTCGGAAACCTCCTCGGCCATCCGGCGCGAGCCGCTGGGAAAGACCGAAGATGGCATCCAGCGCGTGCTCTCGCAGCAGCCCGACGGCGCGGGTGCATCCGGCGCGTCGACGGCGGGGCAAACATTGGCTCAAAGGCCCGGGGCTTCCGCCGGCGGCACAGCCAGCAACGCAGGCGACGCATTGCCCGACGTGGAGGAGATCAAGCCGACGGTCGTGGAATCACCCGAGACCAACGCCGTGGTCATCCGGGCCTCGGCGGCCGACCACGAACAACTGGCCGCGGTCATTCGCGACCTGGACCGCCCGCGCGAGCAGGTGATGCTCGAAGTGATGCTGGTGGCTGTGCAGACCACCGACACCTTCGACCTGGGCGTGGAACTGGCCGCCGCGGGATTGACCTCCGGCCTGCGGCAGATCGGCTTTACCAATTTCGGAATCGGCCAACCCGATTCCAACAATGGGGGCCTCCGCCTCCGTCCGACCCCGCCCAAGGGACTGAATTACGCCATCTTCCACTCCGACGACTTCGCGCTGGTGCTCAATGCCCTCGAGACCGTGGGCAATACGCGGATCACCTCCTCGCCCAAGCTGCTGGTGGAGGACAACGCCCAGTCGCAGATCAGCCTGGTCAACCAGGAACCCTTCGAGGTCACCACGCAGGGCGAGTCCAGCACGCTGACGAGTTTCGGCGGGTTCGTCGACGCGGGCACCACGTTGACGGTGATCCCGCACCTGTCCAAGTCGGCTTGGCTGAAGCTGGAATACCAGGTGGTTTTCAGCTCATTCGGCGAGCGGCTGCTGGAGAACTCCCCGCCGCCGCGAACGCAGAACTCCGCCGTCGGGACGGTGCATATCCCCGCCGACCACACGGTGGTGCTGGGCGGGCTGGTCACCACGCGGAAGTCCAGCACGGTCAAGTCCGTGCCGTTCCTGTCCCAGATTCCGCTGCTGGGCGAACTGGGCAAGGACCGCAGCAACGAGGGAACCTACAACACGCTGTTCATCTTCATTCGGCCGGTGCTGCTCCGCAACCGCGGCTTCGAGGACCTGGTGATGCTCTCTCGGGGTGATCTCAGAAAGGCGGGCCTGACGGACAAGGGCGAGCCGTGCAACCCGCTGCGCCCGCTGCCGGAAATCGGGACCGTCAAGGAAGAGGTGCAAAAGTGAAGCCAACCTCCCTGTTGTGTCTGTGTGTGTGCCTCTGTGCAGCCGGGCTGCTCGGCTGCGACAACCCGCACAAGAAGGCCGCCCTGGTGGTGAACAAGGAACTGAGCAAGCTCCAGGAGAATTCGCGGCACTCGGCGGAGTTGTATCGCCAGGCGCTGGCTGCGCGGGATGCGAACAATGCCGCCGGGGCGCGGAAGCTGCTGCAGGATGCGGTGGAAATCGACAATCGCAACGCGCGGGCGTGGATGACGCTGGGGATTCTTCTCTACGAGAAGGACGACCTGGCCAGGGCTGCCCAGGCCTTCGACAGCGCCGCCAAGGCCGAGCCCAACCGCTACGAGCCGCACTACAACCTGGGCATCGTGCTGGAGGCGGCGGGGCGGTACGAGCGAGCCATCGAGGAATACGAGATGGCCCTGACGCTCTGCGCCGACCAGAACGAGGTCCGGGAGAACCTCGCCCGCTGCCTGATCAAGAACCGCGCCCAGCCGCAGAACGCCAAGCGCCTGATCGAGCAGGCCCTGCGGGTCGAAACGCGGCCGGAGTGGGTGTCCTGGCTGAATTCGCAACTGCGAACACTGACGCAGGAAAACGAGGTGAGCGATGTGCGCTAGCAGGTCAATGTCAAGGAATGCGATGATATTCATGGTCTGTATCGTGTCCTGTCAGTCTATCTCGGTCGCCGTGCCAGCAGAGGCGGCCCAGGATAAAGGGGTGCCGGGCGCCGCTACCACGACACGTCCGAGCGCGAGCAAGAATCGGCCGCCGCGTCCATTTGTCGTAAAGATCCACAAGGCGTTCGAGGCCAACGTTCACTCCTCGGGCGGAATTTGGCTCAGTGCCATGTACGAGCCTTGGAAGGAATACGCGGAGAAATGGGAAAAAGAGCCTCCATCAGTGCCCATAACGGTGTTTTTATGCAGGGGCTCCCAGGATGACGTCATAGGCAGGTTCAGCCTTTTGATGAGCCAGCTTGTCATCTACCCTTTTGTCAAGACTTCATCCAATGCGCCACAACCCGGCGAATTGGTGTGGGGGAACGTGGACCATCCGCTGGTCAACCGCCTCCGAGACATTCCACGAATGGCTCCAAGTGTGGATGTGTACGTAGTCGTACACCTTCTGACACTGGGAAGTGGCGGGATGAGAGCGATGCGAGGGATGCTTTTTGAAGAGGTCCAGTGGTCGGTGTTCGCGGTGGTAGGAGGCGAGTACCGTGGGATCCTGTGGGCAGATGACCCTAACTGGCCTCCGTGGTCGCAGCGACTGGCAACGCTGGAGGCGGCACTGAAAGAGCAGGCTTCCGATCTTGGAAAGGCCCTGCCGGTGGGTTGGGTGTCGGGGCCTGAGAAGCAACCCCTGAGCTCCAAGGCTTCGGAGGGCAAGCTGTTCGTCGTCCTGTTGAATCCCGACGTGATGAAGCTCTCAAGCGACAACGTCATCGTCGAGCCTGTGGAGTTGCCGGCTCGAAGGGGAGAAATCACCATCACGGTTCCTGATGGAAAGCGAATTGAGTCCGGCAGAACCTTGCTTGGAAAACCGCTGGATGTCCGCACGGAGGGCCATGTCAGCCACGTGACTTACCAATACAGCGGCGGTGGTGAGATGCTAGTGTTTTCGTTGGTCAAGGGGGATTTGTCGAAGGTGAAGCAAACCGCATCAGCGGGAGAGGATGGTGACAGATGATCGAACTTGAACATTTCCGAAGATTGGTCCTGTGGGTGGCGATCGTGCTGTCACTGAGCATGGGTGTTTTTGCAGACACGCCCTCGTCATTGCCGGAAGATTACATCGCCTATCGTCAGCAGGCCTTATCGGGCCTGCAGGCTGAGTACCTCCAGGTGTGCCGCGATCAGGCGAACGAGGTGGGCGTCAAGAAATTACTCGACCGCATGGCGCTGGTGGACGAGGTGAGCAACCTGGTGATCAGGCGGCTTGATGGCACGCGATCCGAGGTCTTGGATGCGATTGTCGATGACATCGTGCAGGCGCCGCGGGGCTCGCAGGGAAAGGGGCTGCTGCTGTCCGCGGCGGAGATATACATGGAATACGTGGATCAATTCCGCCAGCCGCTTCCCGCGCCGGCCATTGCGGACAGCGAGTTGGCCATCCTGAGGCGGTATTACGAAGCCGTGATTGCCGCGTCCGAGACGTACATCCAGGAGCGAGGAAAGCCGGCTGGCAACCTCAGCAAAGATGCCGCGAGGGATGTTCGAGAGTTGTATTTCGTGATGAGCTTCCTTCATGTTCCAGACGACGCGTGGACGGACAGCACAACAGCAAGTTTGCCGGAATGGATGAAAGATCCACTTTGGCTTGGAGTGTATGAGAAATTAGCACTTCGAACGGAACGTCCGCTGACGGCAGTGACCTTTGCCCGCCTTGGCAGCAGTAATCGGGTCAAGGACGCCGCGGTACTCAACTACCTGGCCGAGGAGGCCGAGGCGATGATCAAGGATCAGAACTACCGTGCCGCGATTGCCTGCCAGAAGGCCCGGCTCAAGCTGGCAACGGAGGCGGGTAACGAGGACATCGCCGGTGATGCGGGCGTGGCGGTGGCAAAGCTCTACTTGCAGATGGGGCATCCCGGCTTGGCGGCGGGGGCGACCGAGGAATTGCTCAAGAACCATCCCAAAGCGGGCAATTGGGCGCAGGTGGCGGTCTTGCGGTTGAAATACCTCTATGAGTCCGGACAGTTCACCCAGATCCTGGCCGAAGCGCCAATCTACCAGACCGATGAGCGAAGCAAGCCGTGTCTGGCCCAGATTATGTACATCGCCTGGGTGACCTATCGGCACGAGAGCAAGACGAAGGAAGCCGGCAAGACGCAACGCCAATTCCTGGAGATGTTTCCCGAAAGCCCGTTGTGCGCGGACCTGTACTTTGCCTCGGCCATGGAAGCGGTCGCAGCCGGCCAATATGACGAAGCTCTTCGCCTGTTGGAGGTGATCGAGTACCGTTATCCCAAATCCCAGGTGTTTGAGAAGGCCAAGAGCATCAAGCAGCGACTCTCTCAGACCGGAAAGAAAGGCTGAGGGATCCTGGTGGAAGTTTGTTCAATCCGAAAGGCATTTCCCGCAGCGGATCGCTTGCAGAAGAAAGCCCCGGCCCCTTACCGGATCAAGAATTACCCATGGTCGATCGAGGCGATCGATAATGCCAGGTAGCACGTCAACCTCAGTGCCCAGTACGCGTGTTGCCGTCAGAAGTGGGCGGCTGATGAATCACGTTTGCGGGAGGAATTCGGCGGTTGTGGTCGTCTCGCCTTATGCCCGCAGCGCGACCAAGCGGCTGTTGGACGTTGTCGGCGTCTTGCTGGTGGCAGCGCCGGCGATGGCGGTGATGGCGCTGGTGGCGGCGGCTGTGCTGGTGGCCGACGGCTGGCCGGTGGTTCTGGTGCAGCGGCGTGTCGGCAAGGGCGGCTGCGTGTTCGGCATGCCCAAGTTCCGCACCATGCGAAGCGATCCGGTCAGCGGTGAGCCACAGCCGACGCGCCTGGGGGCGTTTCTCCGCTGTCATCGGCTGGACGAACTGCCGCAACTGTTCACGGTGTTGACGGGGCGCATGAGCCTGGTAGGTCCGCGGCCGGAATTGGTGGAGATCGTCTCGGAGTATCGCCGCGGCCACAGGCGACGCCTGCGGGTGAGGCCCGGCCTGACGGGCCTGTGGCAGCTTCGCGCCAGCCGACGCCTTCGCATCCACCAGGCGATGGGCTACGACCTCCATTACATCCGCCACGCGACGCTAGGACTGGACCTGAAGATACTGGCGATGACGGTGCCGTTCCTCATCGCGCCCGGGGAGGCGCAGGTATGAAGGCGACTTTCGTCAAACCCAGCGCCGCGATGCCGCCCCGGCCGGCGATGCAGCGAGGCCCGGCAGCCCCGGCGACACCTGTGACGTCCAGCACCGCCACGTCGAAAGCCCAACACCTGGGCAACGCGGCGATGGCGGTGGCGATGATCACCGTCTGCGCGAAGATATGCGGCTTCGGCGAGAAGGTCGTGGTAGCCCACTACTTCGGGGCCAGCCGCTCCTCGGACGTCTACTTCGCGGTGACGGGCATACTCTGGTCGGCGATGTTCCTGGTCAAGGAACTGATATACCCGACGCTGATGCCGGTCTTCAGCGGAGCGATGGAAGCCGGCGGTGATCGCTCGCGATGGTTGTTCCGGTCCGTTGCGGCCAGAGTGCTGCTGTGGAGCGGGGTCGCGGCGGCCGCTGCCTTCGCCGGCGCGGGGGCGATCGTCGGCGTGCTGCTGCCCGGGTTTGACCCGGCGGCCCAGGCCGCGTCGTCATCGCTCCTGCGGGCCCTGACGCCGAGTTTCCCGCTGCTGGCACTGGCAGCCGTCACTTACACCTGCCTCAATGCCCGGCGACGTTTTGCCGTCTCGGCGCTGGGCGAAATGGCGGTCAAGCTGATCATCGTGCTGGGCCTGCTGGCGCTGACGCCGGCCTGGGGATTGGCCGCCTTGGGCCCCGTCGTGGGCGTCGCGGCGGTGGCGTGCATCGCGTTTCACCTGTCGATGCTGCCGGAGGCTCGGACGGCACTTGGGGCGAGCCCTGAGCCTTCGGCGGGCGACCTGCGACAGATGCGGCGGCTGATGCTGCCGCTGGTGGTGGGCGTGGTGCTCTCTCACGCCAACGGGCTGATTGACAACCTGCTGGCCTCGACACTGCCCGGCGGGCAACTGTCGCACCTGGGGTACGCCCGGAAGATCATCGACGCGGTGATCCTGATCGGGCCGTGGGCGGTGGTGACGGTGGTCTACGCGCAGATGGCCCGCCTGCACGCGGACCATCTGCGTGACGAGATGGTGCGAGTGCTCCACAAGGCGGCGCGGCTGCTGGTTTACGTCTCGCTGCCGCTGGCGTGCGTGCTGATCGAGCTGCGGTCGCCCCTGACGCAGGCGTTGCTGCAGCGCGGGCGGTTTGACTCGGCGGCGACGGCGGCGACCTCCGCCGCCCTGGCTGTTTACGCCGTCGCCCTGGTGACCCTGGCGCTGGAGGGGTTGGTGGTCTATGCCTTCTACGCCATGTCCGACACGCGCACGCCGGTGCTGGCGGGGGCTGCATTCATGGCCGTCGACGTGGGCCTGTCGCTCGCGCTGATGCAGCGATGGGAGTACCTGGGACTGGCCGCCGCGATGGTGCTGGCCAAGAGCGGCAAGGTCGCGGTATTGGCGATGCTGCTTTGCCGCCGGCTGGGGGCAACGACGGGGGCAACGAACGATCACAGAGTACACCGAGGTCACAGAGAACACAGGGAAAGCACAAACGGAAAGCATAAACAATGTTTTCCTCTTTCAAGTTTCTTATCTGTTTTTCGTTTTCTCTGTGCCTCTGTGCTCTCTGTGATTGCTGTTTCTTCTTCTGAACGACCGGGGGCGGGCTGGCCGCGATTTGTCGCGGTGCTGGCCGGTGTGACCGGCGCAGCCTGGGCGGCCATGCACGTGTGCAGCCATCTGTGCGGGGGCTTGGGCGGCGCGGCGGCGCTGGCCTCCCTGGTCGTCGGGGCAGTTGTGTTCGTGGGCGGCTCGCACCTGCTCAGGATGAGCGAATACGCCGCCATCGTCGAAATGGTCCGATCTACTCTATCCAAAGTGGGTGTCCCATGAATGAGCCGCTATCGTCAAAATTGGTACCACAGCCGTCTCGGCTGTGGAATGGAGACACAGGCGAGACGCCTGTGGTACCAGGGAGCGGCACAGGCGAGACGCCTGTGGTACCTGATTCAGGCGGGCGATGGCGGGCCTTGGGGCACGCGTGCGTGGCGGGCGGGGTGCTGTTTGCGTGCGCGGCGTCGCTGGCGTGCGGGCTGACCGTCGGGCTGAAGGTGCCGGCGATCCTGCTGGCCGGGTGCATCGTGCTCTGGCCGGCGACGGTGAGCGGGCCGGCCGGGACGCTCCAGCGAATCGCGGGCGCGTACCTGCTGAGCGTTGCGGTCAACCAGATCGCTCCGCATGCGGTGGGGTGCAACATCCTCGACCAGCGGGTGGCGGTTTCGATGAGTCTGATCACGCTGGCGATTGTCGCCCTCGGCGCTGCCGCGGAGAGATTGGGGCGCGACAGGCGTGAATCGGCTGAGCGACCTGCCGCCGACGGGATGCGGAGCGGCTGGCTGGGGGCGGGCGGGCTGATCGGCGGGCATGCCCTTGCGGTGGGGGCGATGCTGGTGGCCGTCTACGGATACGGCTATGAGCAAAGTGCTACGGTGCTGGGCAAGGTGGCCCTGTTCGGCTGCCTGTATTTCCTCACGGGCGGCACGCTGCAATCGGCGGGGTGGCGGAGAGTGATTTGCGTGGTATTGGCGGCCTACTACGCGGCCGTCACTTGCGGAGTGGGGGTGGGCAGATGACTGTTCTGGACTCACGATTGGAATCGCCCCAGGAGACGCTCCGGCATGCCGATCAAGGCGAGCCGCTCGCCGCGCGTGGCGGTGGGCTTGAACGCCTGGCAACGGTGTTGGCCGCCCTCGTGATGCTGTGCTCGGCCTTGCACTTCTGGCCGCTGGAAGGCAACAAGCGCTGGGAGGCCCTGGCCCCGACCAATATCGCGGTGGCGGCGTGGCTGGCGGGCGTCGCGATGTTGGCCATCGCCCGAAGGCGGCGGTCGGCGCTCCGCGACCTGCTGGTCCCGCCAAGCGTCCTGGCGTACCTGGGGATTGTGATCCTGTCGGTCGCCTTCGCGCCTGATACGGCTCGGGCCGTGTCGTATGCGGGCAAGCTGGTGCTGGCGCTGGGCGGCGGGTACGCGTTGTTCGCACTGGCCTCGCGCAGAAGCCGCGGCCGCCGGGCGATCATGTTAGCCGCCTGCGTCGCTGCCGCGGTGGCGACGGCTGGCTGCCTGGGCATGAGGCTGGCCGGGCATGCGGACTCGTGCGGGTTCTTTGGCAGCCCCCACAAGTACGGAACCTACGTGGGCATGCTGGCGCCGCTGTGCGTGACGTGGCTGATACTCTCGGGCCGCTGGCCGGCGAAACTGCTGGGGGCGGTGCTGGCGGCAGCGGGGATTGCGTCGGTGGCCACGTTGGGCGGCCTGGCCGCCATCAGCGTGGGGCTGGCGACGGCGGCGTGTCTGGCGGGGCGGTGGTCGTCGCGCGTGCTGATCCTGGGCGTGCTGATCGTCTCTGTCGGATCAGCCCTCGCCTGGCCGGGCAAGTCGGCGGATGGCTTGCGGCGCGACATGGCGCTGCGGGAAAGCGACGGGACGAACCTTCGCCAGCGGTATATCCAGTGGCAGGCGATGGTCAACCTGCTCCAGGAGCGGACCGTCACCGGCACGGGGGCCGGCTGCCTCAACACCTACCGCAGCGAGTTCTATGGACGCCTGCCCAAGCTCAACACGCTGGCGCCCTTCGACGAGAACGGCTACCTGGCCGCCGCCGCCGAGGGCGGGATCTTCGCGCTGGCATGCCTGAGTTGGGTCATCGTCTCGCACCTGCAAATGGGCTGGCGGCGCGTGAGAGCCGCCCGCCGACTCAGCGACGAGCGGGGGCTGCGGGATGCGACGGCGGCCCTGGCGGCCCTGGCCGGCGCGTGCGTGGCGAACCTGTTTTCGGCGGTCCAGTACAACGGAATCGTCATTGTCTTCGCGGCCGTGCTGGCGATGAACGCGATGGTGACACGCGAAAGGGGACAGAATGTCTAGATTCGCAAGACTGCCGGCTGCCGCGGCGCTGGCGGGGCTGATTCTTTACTCGGGGATCACCGCCGCGCCGCTGACGGCGGAGCGCGTGTGGGTTGACGCGAGTCGGCCGCTGGCCATCGAGCCGCCCTTCGACGTGGTGCCCATCGGGCCTGAAGGCGAGCGGGGCCTGTGGATCGGCCCGAATGTCGGCCGGGGCTGGAAGAAGGAGGCCGGCGGCAGCGCGACCTACCAGTTCGAGGTCGCCCAGGCGGGGGAGTACTGGCTGTGGGCCTACTGCCTGTGGCATGACGCATGCACCAACGCCATCTACGCGCAGGTGGACGGCATGCCGGCGGCCATCCTGGGCAACGACCCGCTGTTTGGGCAGTGGCACTGGGTGCGGGGCTTTGCGGTGAGATTGAAGGCTGGGCCGCACCGGCTGGTGCTGTCCAATCACAGCGACAACCTGGCCGTCCGCCAGCTATTCCTGACCGACAGTCCGACCGACCACCCCGACCGCGGCGCCCCGTCATTCGTGGAACTGTTTTACGAAGGTTTCGACGGCTGCGACAACGGCGACTTTGCAGCCTGGCGGCAGCAGGGCGGGCAGTGGTTCGTCGAGCATCCGCAGGAGGTCGCGGACAAGGGCAAGAAGGTGCTCATCGGCCGCTGCGACGGGCGAGCCTTGATCACGATGAACGGCAACGAGTGGGGGCGCTACGACTTGAGCGCCTTGGTGAAACTCGTGGCGATGAACGGGCCGGGCAGCTCAGCCCAGATATGTTTCGGCCTGAGCGACGGGGACAACTATTACGCCCTGCAACTTCAGGACTCCGGCAGGGCGGACGTGGTGCAGGCGCAGCTTGTGCGGCGCAGAGGGGGCGTGCAGTCGGTGCTGGCCGCGTTTGAATCGCCCTGGCAGGCGGGGGCGTGGCACGACGTGGAGATCGACAACGCCAGGGACGCGCTGACGGTCAGGATCGACGGCGTGAAGCGAGGCTGCGCGACGGACCCGACGCCGGTGGGCGGCGGCATCGGCCTGCGGCTGGAGGGGAAGGCCGAGGCGCACTTCGATGACGTCCACGTGCGTGTGAACGGGCAGAACGCGGCGGAACGCAGAGTTGTTCCAACGGCGACGGGGGCAACGAACTATCACAGAGTATACCGAGGTCACAGGGAATACAGAGAAGGTACAAGCGAAATACAGGAGTACGGCCTTCCTCTTCCGAGTCTTCCATCTGCTCTCTGTGCCTCTGTGTTCTCTGTGATTGTCTTTTCTTTTATTGAGCGACCGGGTGAGGGGGCAGAATGAACCCCTTCGTGCCGGACATGCTCATGCAATTGGCGGCCCGCGACGGGACGCCCTTCTACATCTATCACTGGCCGACGGTGGAGCGGCAGGTCCGCAGGCTGGCGGCGGCGGTGGGGGATGCGACGAGGATTCTCTACTCCATGAAGGCCAATCCCAATCCGCTGCTCGTGGGCCGCCTCGCCGGTCTGGTCGCGGGAGTGGAGGTGGCCTCGATGGGCGAACTCCAGTTGGCGCTGGCCGCCGGGGTGAAACCGGAGCGGATCTTCTTTACCAGTCCAGCCAAGTCGGACGAGGAGTTTGAGCTGGCCGCCAATACGCCACTGCTGGCGGTGGGGGTCGATTCCCCCGCCCAGGCCATGCGGCTGGACCGAATCAGCGGCCGCGCGGGCGTGCGGCGGGATGTGGTTCTTCGCGTCAACCCGATGCAGGGGATCGCCGGCGCGCGGATGAGCATGGGCGGCCTGCCAGGCCAGTTTGGCGTCGATCAGGAGCAGGCTGGCAAGATACTGCACTGGATGGCCACGCTGGGCAATGTCCGGTGCGTCGGGATTCATGTCTACGCGGGGACGCAGGTGCTCGACGGGGCGGCGTTGGGCGAGTACCTGGGCAGGACGATCGAACTGGGGATGCAATTTGCCCGCGCCCACGGCCTGTCGATGATCAACATCGGCGGCGGCTTCGGCGTGCCGCATCATCCCGGCCAGCAGGAACTGGACCTGGGGCTGGCGGCAGGCGCGATCAAGGCATTTGACGAAAAGCACGGAACATCGGCCGGCGGGAGGATTTCGCTCTATGTCGAGTCGGGGCGTTTTCTGGTGGCCCAGTGCGGCTGCTATGTGGCGAAGGTTCTCGACGTCAAGGAATCGCGCGGCAGCCGCTTTGTGATGCTCGATGGCGGAACCAATCACCTGCTGGCCGTCGGCGGATTGGACCGGACGATACGCGTCAATCCGTCCTTTCGTGTTGTGGGCCGAGAAAGTGACGCAGCGGCCGCGCCGGCCACGGTGGTCGGGCCGCTGTGTTCCTCAGCCGACCGGCTGGCGGACAACGCGAATCTGCCGGCTGACCTGGCGGCGGGCGATCTGGTCGCGGTCGAAAACGTCGGCGCCTACGGCCGATCGGCCAGCCAGTTGAACTTCCTCTCGCGCGACTGGCCGGCGGAGTACCTGGTGACAGGCAACTCGCGGTGCATCCGCATCTCGTCGGGCATCTCGGCGATGGAATTGTGGGGCCTTCAGAAACCCGCGGTGGAATATGTTCTGTGAACGGGCGATGACCCTCGATGGCCGCGGGGGGCATGTCCTGCACGCCGTCGCGTGTCAGCCGGCCGATCCGCGGGCGTGCGTCGTGATGTGCTACCCGCTCTTTGAAGAGCGGAAGTACGCCCAGCGGGCCTATGTGACGCTGGCCCGGATGCTGGCGGCACGTTCGATTGCCAGCCTCCGCTTCGACTACTTTGCGTGCGGCAACAGCGAGGGGCATTTCCGCGAGGCGACGCTGGAACGCTGGATCAGCGATGCGGCCTGCGCGATGGAATCGGCCGGCGGGATGGCCGGGGCGGTGATGGCGATGGGGCTGCGGATGGGGGCGAACATCGCATGGGCTGCAGCCGAGCGGACGCCCGGCTGCCGGCGGCTGCTCCTGTGGGACCGGATTGAGGATACGTCACGGTATCTGGCGAGTGAGCGGCGGAGGAATGGCATCCGCGACATGTTCGCTCGGCGTGCGGAGACGCCGTCAACGGCGCGGCAGGGGGAGTCGTGCGACCTGGCCGGGTACGAGGTGGGGGCGGCTTTGTGCGAGGAGTTCGAGGCTGGGCCGACAGCGCCCGCGTCGCAAGCTCGGGACGCTCGCATCATGCCGGCAAGAACCAGGCCGCCGCACGCGGATTCGGAGTCCGACGACGCAGATGCGATCGTGGCCCGATGCGCGCCATTCTGGAGCCTGCCCGACGCCGACTTCAGGCCCTTTGTCCTGCAAAGCGCAGATTACTTCGCCGGGGTGGCGGAATGAGACAAGAACCGTTCGATCTGGACTCGCCCGGCGGGAAGCTCCGCGGCTTCGTCCATCGCCCGCGAGGCCAAGCGAAGGCGGCGGTCGTGATTCTCCACGGCTGGGTCGGCTATTGCGCCGGCCCGCACCGGATTCTCTACGAGTTGGCCGAGGCGTGCGGGGAGGCGGATCTGGCCACGCTGCGCTTCGACTTCTTCGGCCGGGGAGATTCCGACGGCCGTTGCGAGGAGGCGACCTTCGCCCGCGCCGTCGACGACGCGCGCCGGGTGGCGGCCTGGGCGCAGGAGCGTCTGGGAGAGATGCCGCTGATGATGGTCGGGATGTGCTTTGGCGCCAGCGTCGGCTGGCGCTGCATGGAGTTGTGGCAGTCGATGGTGCTGCTGTCGCCGGAGCGGATGGCGCAGAAGGCGTCGCTACCCGCGAGGCTGGCGACTTTGGCGCAGCATGCCGGCCGCATCGCGCGAAAGGCCGTTTCCCCGGGCGCTTGGTCGCGCCTGGTCGGCGGCCAAACCAGCGCCGGCGCCGCCTATCGATTTTACACGCGATCCGGCGCGCTGCCCTACCGGGTTGAACTTCCGACGCGGCGGGCGGCGGGCGCGACGGCCGTGCTGCTGTTGCAGGGTTCCGCCGATCCGTCCGCCGGGGCTGTGAGGCAACAGTACCAGGTGATGAGCAGGAAGCTGGGCGTGCGATGCGAGAGCCATGTGGTGGCCGGGGCCGACCACAACTTTTGTTCCGTGGCGTGGAAGCGGGAAGCGATTGCGGCGGCAGCGGGTTGGCTGCGGGGTCGGGTTCAGGAAAGACAGGGGTGTTCCAATGCAGTGCTCGATAGATGATCTGTTGAAAACGGCGGCAGCGGCCGGCGGCGACGGCGTGGCCATTGTGGACGGGGAGGTCCGTTGCACCTTTGCCGAGTTGGACGTTCAAGTCGGCCATCTGGCGGATGAATTGAGGGCGCGTGGGCTGCGCAGGGGCGACCGCGTCGGCATCCTCGGCGGCAAGTCGCTCGCGCAGGTCGTGGCGATCCTGGCCGCGGCGCGGGCCCAGGGCGTCTTCGTGGTCATCAGCCCCAAGCTCAAGGCCGAGCAGGCGGACTTTATCTGCCAGGACTGCCGGGTGCGGGCCCTGATTGATACCCATGCCCGCCCCGTCGGCGTGAAGATGATCGACCCAGGCCCAATTTGCGGCGACACTTCTGCCCCTGTGTCATCGTGTGACGTTTCGGGTTGGAATCACCCCCAAGCTGACGCTTGGGGGTGGCACCTCAACAACGGGCCGACCATCCGCCGCGATCTGGCCTGCCTGATGTACACCTCCGGCTCGACGGGCCGGCCCAAGGGCGTCATGATCTCGCACGGCAACCTGCTGGCCGGGGTCGAGTCGGTCGTCAGTTACCTGGGGCTGCGGCAGGATGACCGGATCGTCAGCGTCCTGCCCTTTGCGTTCGACTACGGGCTCAACCAACTTCTCTGCGCCCTGTCCGTGCGGTGCCGCCTCATTCTCATCGACTCACCTTTCCCGCAGGACATCGCGCGCGGCATCCACGCGCATTGCGGCACGGTGCTGGCGGGCGTGCCGCCGACCTGGGCACTCATGCTTTTCTCGAAGAGCGTCAAACGCGGCGTCGGGTCGAAAGCTCTGTTCCCCTCGCTGCGGATCGTCACCAACTCCGGCGGGCGCGTGGCGCCGGCGATGCTCAGGGAGATGCAGCGAGCCTTTCCCGCCGCCCGGATATTCCTGATGTATGGCCTGACCGAGGCGTTCCGCTCGACCTACCTGGACCCCGACCAGTTGGATGTGCGGCCGGAGTCGATCGGCAAGGCCATTCCCGGCGCGGAGGTCTTCCTGGTCAATGACCGGGGGCAGCCCGCGCAGGTGGGGGAGATCGGCGAGATCGTCCATCGCGGCGACACCGTCGCCCTGGGCTACTGGAACCACCCCGACGAGACGGCCCGGGTCTACCGTCTGCACCCCTTCGCCGGCGAGGGAGCGGGCCTGGCTGAATACGTCGTGTACTCCGGCGACTACGCGGTGCAGGACGAGGAAGGTTTCCTCTACTACCACGGGCGGCGCGACCACCAGATGAAGGTCCAGGGCATGCGGGTGGGCCCTGAGGAAATCGAGATGGTCATCGCCGAGGCCGAGGGCGTCTGTGAGTGCGTGGTGGTGTCCTCCGGCAGCGACGACAGCGGCGACAGGATCGTGGCGATGGTGCTGGCGCGGGAGCGTGTTGACGCCGAGACGATCCTCAAACACTGCCACCGGCGGCTGCCGCGCTACATGGTTCCGCGCGAGGTGCGGCTATGTGAATCGTTCCCGCGATTGGACAACGGCAAGACCGACCGCATGACGCTACGCGACCAGGCCCGTCGGGAGATGGCGGTGCGAGAATGAGCCGGCCCGCCGATTGTCTATTGTGGTGTCCTGACGTCCTGGTCGCGCGCGGCCGATTCAAGCCGAGCCATTACCTGGGAATCCTCTATATTGCCCGTGTGGCTGAGGCCGGCGGGTACGAACCTCGCGTCATCCTGCACGGGCACGACTTGGATGCCGTCGCGGCGGAAGTGGAGCGGGTCAGGCCGCGGATCGTCGGTGTCTCCGTGACCGACAGCCAGTGGCGAAGCAACCTGCCGCTGGCGGTGGCCTTGTGCCGGCAGGTCAAACGCCAGGCCCATCCGCCGCGGACGGTGCTGGGCGGGCTGCTGGCCACCATGTTCGCCGATGAGATCATGGCCAGGCACGCCGACGTCGATATCGTGGTCAGGGGCGAGGGCGAGGAAACTTTCCTGGAGATCCTCGCCGAGCGACCGCTGGATCAGATCGCGGGCATCGCCTACCGGGATGAGTGCGGGACAATCCATCACACGCCGCCGCGCCCGCCGCTGGCCGACCTGGACCATCTGCCGCACGCCCTGGCCGTCGAGAGCGAAGCGACGGCTACCACCGAGTGCGCCGGGCTGCTGGGCAACGTGCGATACGCCCCGGCCGAGCAGTGCGCCAGCATCATGACCGGCCGCGGGTGCCGCGGGGCCTGCACTTTCTGCGTCAATCCCTGGTACTACAAGCCGGTCCGGCGGCGAAGCATCGCTGGCGTGGCCGACGAGATTGCGCAACTGTCACTTCGCGGCGTGCGGTTCCTGCGGGTCTGCGACGCGGACTTTGCCGACGGCGCCGAGCGGGTCATGCAGTTCTGCGACGCGGTCCGGCCCTTTGGCATGCAGTGGTCATGCTGGCAGCGGGCGGACATGACCGACGCGGCGGCCTACCGCGCCATGCGGCGCTCCGGTTGCCGCAACACCACCTTCGGCATCGAGAGCTTTGACCCGGAGATTCGCAATCGGGGGTACGGCAAGGGCATCAGCGATGAGCGGCTGGCCCAGGCCATCGGCAACGCCAGCCGCGCGGGGCTCGACACCATCGGCGAGATCATCATCGGCCATCCCCAGGAAGATGCCGCGCGGCTGCGCGAGGGGCTGCGGCGGGCCCGTCACATCCTGCGACACCTGGATTACGTCAACATCTCCTTCCTGTCGATCACGCCGCACACGGCCTTGTGGCGGCAGATGACGGCGGAAATGCCCGCCGGGCAGGTCCAACGCCTGCGACTGCGGGCCATGCACGAGTTCCCGTCTGTCTGGCGGTTTGTTCAGGGCGTCCGGCCGGGGGCACTAGAGGCCATCAGCGAAGAATACCTGCGGAGCGTCTATCACAATCCGCTGTACCTGCTTCGGCAGTGCGGTAGGATCGTGACACGCCGCAAACGCTTGGTGTGGCGTAACCGCAAGGAGATCGCCCGCTTCGTGGGCGGAAAAGTCGCGCTCGCCATTGCATCATCCGGCAGAGGCAAGGCATAAGGGGGCTGAGACTGTTACACGGAGACAGAGCATGGAACAAGCTGTAGCGGCTAATCGCGTCAAGCAAACGATCATGTGTCTCTTCCAGCCCGGCCTGAGCGCCGAGCAGATAAGCGACGACATTGCGATCTTTGACAGCGGGATTGGCCTGGATTCGATGGCGGCCGTCACGCTGGTGGAGGGTCTGGAGGATGCCTTCGGCATTTGCATCGATAACGACGATTTGACGATGGAGAACTTCAAAACGGTCTCCGCCGTTGCGGCCCTGATCTGTCGCAAGAAGGGCGGTGTGGCGTGATTGTTCACCGGGAGGCGGAAGTTCGCTCCGGCGGCGCGGCGCCCGCGGTCTGCCTGACCGACGTCACCATGCGATACCCCTTGCCCAAGCGATACCGCGAAATGCTGCTGTCGCCGTGGAAGCGGCGGTATGTGACGGTCCTCCGCGAGGTGTGCCTGACGATCATGCCGGGCCAGACACTGGGCATCCTGGGCCCTAACGGGGCGGGCAAGACGACGCTGCTCAAGCTCATCGGCGGGCTGCTTTATCCGCATGCCGGGACCATCGCGGTCGGCGGGTGCGATACGCAACGGGCCAACAACCAGGTGCGGCGGAAGGTCGGCTTTGTCCTCAACGAGGACAGGAGTTTCTACTGGCGGCTGACGGGGCGGCAGAACCTGGAGTTCTTCGGCGCGCTGGACAACATGGCGGGCCTGGCCCTCCGGCGGCGCTCGGAGCGACTGCTGGAACTGGCCGGCCTGAAAAACGCCGCCGACACGCGCGTCTCGGACTATTCCTGCGGCATGCGACAGCGGCTGGCCATCGCGCGGGGCCTGCTGGCTGAGCCGGAAGTCCTGATCCTGGACGAGCCGACCCGCTCGCTGGACCCGGTGGGGGCTGAGTCCCTGCGGGCGCTGATCGCCGGGGATGTGCGGTCCGGCGGGGCCCGGACGCTGGTCATCGCCACGCACCAGATCGAAGAGGCCCGGCAATTGTGCGACGCCGTCGCGATTCTCTCCTTCGGGCGGCTGGTCGATTGGGTGTCGGTGGAGCAGGCCCGGCACGGCTGCGACGGGCTGGCCGGGCACTATCGGCGTGCCGTCTGCCGGAAGGAGGCCCTCGAATGCTAGCGTCCAAGGCCCTGGCCTTCATCAAGCGGGACTACCGCATCGAGTCGAGCTACAAGTTCGCCTTCGTGTTCGAGGCGCTGACGACGGTATTTCCGCTCGTGAGCTTCTACTTCATCGGCCGCCTGGTCGGCCCGCAAGGCCCGGGGGGCGGGCTGGCGCGCTACGGCGGGCAGTACTTCCCCTTCGCACTGGTGGGCATCGCCGTCTCGCAATACCTGCTCCTGTCGCTGGGCACTTTCAGCCGAACCATTCGCCGCAGCCAGATGGCCGGTTGCCTGGAGGCCACCCTCAGCGCCCAGACCTCGCCCCAGGCGGTGATTGTCTTCTCATCGCTCTACTGTTTCGCGACCAAGCTGCTGCACACGCTGCTGGTGTTCGTGCTGGGATGGCTCGTCTTCGGGGTACACCTGCAACAGGCCAACTTCCTGAGCGCCGCGGTCGTGCTGGCCCTGACGGTGGCCGCCTTCAGCGGGCTGGGCATCCTCTCGGCTGCGTTCATTGTGCTGCTCAAGAAGGGCGACCCCATCGAGTGGTGCATCGGGGCCGCCAGTTCGCTGCTGGGCGGGGCGGTGTTCCCCATCGAGGTCATGCCCGGGTGGATGCAGGCCCTCTCTGTGCTCTTTCCCATCACCTACTCCATCGAGGCCATGCGGATGGCGATTCTCCGCGGCTGGGGCCTGGAGATGCTTTGGAAGCCGGTGGCGATCCTGGCGGTGATGGCTGCGATCCTGCTCCCAGCCGGGATTTGGGCCTTCACGGCGGCGGTCGCTCAAGGCCGGCGCGACGGCAGCCTGATGCATTACTGAAAGGGAATAGGGACCAGGGAAAAGGGACCAGGGTGTCCGGTGTCCGGTCCGGGAATAGGTTGTCACTTTGATCAGTGGAAGTGATGGCCTTTTTCAGGAGCGTGGCATGCAACCGACGGTACGTATTCGTTACAGTATGGCTTTCAAGCAGCAGGTGGTCGAGGATT
>JBAZTO010000012.1:0-70083 GCA_041661865.1 Phycisphaerae bacterium
ACCCGTGAACACATGCGCGATTATCGCAGCCTTGCAGGCTGCAACCCGTCAACGGCTATCCACCCAAGGCGTCGCTTCGCTTGCCTTGGGCTATAGCTCTGTCAGGCTTTCAGCCTGAATCACTGGCCCATTTCACGGCGGCATGCTCTTAAGGATTCTCCGTGGGGCTGGTTGAAGAAAATGTCTGCGGGCACAGCCGACGCAGCCTGTGATCGAACAGTGACCTATCGTCTGTCAGAAACCATATTGTCGCTCCCGCTTGGGCATCATCTCGGCCTTTCTCGTTGACATCGGCGGCGGCTGGATATAATATGTACATGGACAGTCCACATATGAACCAACCAGATGACAACGTGGCCAAGCATTTAACTCAAGATGATGAAATGTCTTATGTTCACACGGGCATGGGGACGGAGTTGGACACCATCCTGGTGTTTAACCTGCTGCGGACGCACAATTACCTTAACCCCTTCATTGATTTGATCTTAAGGCAGCAGAACTTGACGTCGGCCCAGCTCAACGCCCTGCTGGTTCTCAGGAATGCCGGCCCCGAGGGCATGTTGATGGGCGAGATCGGCCAGAAGTTGGTGGTCACCAAGTCCAACGTCACGGGGCTGGTCGATCGCCTGGAGCGTCAGGGGCTGGTCGTGCGGGCTGAGCATCGGGATCGCCGGGCCACAGCCGTCCGCCTGACCGAGGCAGGCGCCGCCATGATCGACCGCATCGCGCCGAGCCACGCCCAGTTGCTGGCCGACCTGACCGGCTGCCTGGACACCGAGGAGAAGGAGACCCTCATTCGGCTGCTGACCAAGTTGCGGCGCCAATGGCGCGAGCGGCGCAAGGAGGCGCCCTGATGCGCGGCTTTGGCGGCGGTGGCGGCGGCGGGGTATGGCATGGTCCGATGGGTTCGGTGGGCGGCATCACGCGAACCTACGGGTTGCAGGACAATTTCAGCCGGGGCGGGCCGGAAGGTTCGCCGCCGAGGATCAGCCGGCTGGAACTGCGGCGGGTTCTGGGCTATCTCAAGCCCTACTGGCGACAGTGGGGCCTGATCCTGGCCTGCATCGGCGCCGCCTCGGGGCTCAGCGTGCTGCCGGCCTTGTGCGCCAAGGTGATTATCGACCGCGCTATTCCCAGCGCCGACTCGAACCTGCTGGCCCTGATGGCCGGGGCGATGGTCGGCCTGGCTGTCGTTTCGGGCCTGATCGGCGTGCTCCAGCAGACCCTCGCAGCCCGAACCGGCCAGAGCGTCATGTTCGACTTGCGAAACGAGCTATACCTGCACCTCCAGAAGATGTCGCTGCGTTTCTACACGACGACGCGGTCGGGCGAAATCGTCTCGCGGATCAACAACGACGTCAACGCCGTCCAGGGCGTAGCCACCGGCACGCTCGTGTCCATCGCCAACAACATCATGCTCCTGACGGCCACCTCCATCACACTGCTGTCGATGAACTGGAGGTTGACCCTGCTGGCCGTCGCGGTAGTGCCCGCGTTCTATCTGCCTTCCAAGATCGTCGGCGGCATCCGCCGGCGGCTGTCGACCCAGACCCAGGACGCCCAGGCCTCGCTGCTGGCCTTCCTCAACGAGCGGCTGCACGTGGGAGGCACGCTTCTGACCAACATCTTCGGCCAGCGCCAGGCCGACGCGCGATCCTTTCACCAGGTCAGCGACTGCGTACGCCGCCTGAACGTCAGGCAGACGGTGGTGGGACGCTGGCTGTTCATGATTCTCAGCGTTTTCAGCGCCATGGGACCAGCCCTGATTTACTGGTATGGCGGCGGGCAGGTCATTGCCGACGCGTTGACGCCCGGCCCCAAGGCCATGACGCTGGGGACGGTGGTCGCCTTTGCCGCCCTGCTCACGCTGCTCTACCGCCCGCTGATGCAACTGGCGACGGTCTACGTGGACATCCAGGGCGCCATCGGCGTCTTCGACCGCATCTTCGAGTACCTGGACATGAAGGCCGACGTGGAGGACAAGCCCCAGGCGCTCGCCTTGCAGCAAGTCGAAGGCCACGTGGTCTTTGAGAACGTGGGCTTCTGCTACCCCCGGCCGGCCGGCGAGATCCCCGATGAAGACGCCGACGCCTCTGACGCCGAGTCCAAGACGCGCTTCGCCCTGCGGGAGATGAGTTTCGAGATTCGCCCCGGCCAGCGGGTCGCGCTGGTAGGCCCCAGCGGCGCGGGCAAGACCACCGTCACCTACCTGCTGCCGCGGTTCTACGACCCCGACGAAGGCAGGATTCTGCTCGACGGGCGCGACCTCCGCGACCTGAGCCAGGAAAGCCTCCGACAACACATCGGCATGGTGACGCAGGAGACCTTCCTCTTCCACGCCTCCATCAGGGAGAACCTCCTCTACGCCAAACCGACGGCCAGCGAGGAAGAAATGGCCGACGCCTGCCGCGCCGCCAACATCCACGAGTTCATCACCGCCCTGAGCGACGGGTACGACACCCTCGTGGGCGAGCGGGGCTTCCGCCTTTCCGGCGGCGAGAAGCAGCGTCTCTCGATCGCCCGGGCCCTGCTGAAGAACCCCTCGATCCTGATCCTCGACGAGGCGACGAGCAACCTGGACGCCACGTCGGAGTACCTCATCCAGATGGCGCTGGAAAAGCTGCTGGAAGGCAGGACGTCGCTCATCATCGCCCACCGCCTCTCGACCATCCTCAGTTGCGACCGGATCGTGGTGATGGACTCCGGGCGGGTCGTCGAGCAGGGCCGGCACGGGGAGTTGCTCGCCCGGCGGGGCCTGTACGCCAGGCTCTTCAGGCAGCAGTTCGCCAGGGTGCTCGAACTCAACGGCGACCGGCAGGACACCGAGGCCTGAACCGCGGGCAGTGGCAACAGACAAAGCTGTTCCGGGAGGGCACGAAAAAGCCTGCGTACACAGGGCAAGGTAAACACCTTAACCCTTTGTTAAATCATATGGTTGGCATGACGTTTCGACATTTAACGCCTGCCGATTCCACGAAGCGTGATATCACTCAGGTGCTTGAGTCGTGAATTGCCAGACGCGGTTTTTCCTGCGAATGGAATAATCCGGCGAACATTCTCTCGATGCGGCCGTACCAACGGGAGAAAAACACGCTGGGTTCACCTCCTTCTCCCAGCCAAGCCAAGAAACAGACCTGGCCTCCTTCCCCAGGTCTGTTTCTTTTTCAATTCCATTCATTTGCGAATGCAGGCCAAGGGCATTACACTGCTGCCTCCAAAATGAGAAAGTCGTGATGTGAACCTTCGGCTGTATACGATCACCTTCATCGAAAGCCTGGCCACCACCGCCGCCGAGCGGGGCATCTACTTCTATGCCGCCAGCCTCCTGGGCTTCAGCGACATGCAGAACCTCTGGCTGGCCCTGGTGTTCGGGGCCTGCTATGCCGCGGGCGCCCTGCTGAGCCACCGCTGCTGCGTGCGATGGGGCGAGCGGAGGATCCTGCTGCTGACGGTGCTGGGGCAACTGCTGGTGCATGTGGCCATGGCCATTGAGGTCACCGGCCAGACCGTCTATGTCGGCATGGCACTGATAGGCCTGCTCAACGGGATGAAGTGGCCGGTGATGGAGAGTTACGTCGGCGCCGGCCATACGCCCCAAAGCGCCCTCAAGGTGGTCGGCCAGTACAACGTCTCGTGGGCCTCGGCGGTTCCGCTGGGCCTGGCCGGCTCGGGCGCTATCATCGCCTGCTGGCCCGCGGGGCTCTTTGCACTGCCGGCGGTCGTCAACCTGGTCTCAATCATCCTGCTCTGGCCCCTACCGGCCGTCCCGGTGCATATGGCCGACGACCACCCCCAGCGGCCTGACGAGCCGGCGATGTTCCGATACAGCCACCTCTTGACCGCCAGCCGCTGGCTGATGTTCCAGAGTTACGCCACGCTGTGGATCCTGGCCGCCCTGCTGCCGCACATCATGACCGACCTGGGTTTTGCCGTCGGCCTGGGGGCGGCACTCGCGGGCCTGCTGGACGCCGTCCGCTGCATCGCCTTCCTGCTGCTGCAACGCTGGAAGGGCTGGCACAACCGCTTGGCGCCGTTGGGCGTCGCACTGGTAGCCCTGCCGCTGGGCTTCTTCATGGTCCTGCTGGGCGGATCGGCCCCGCTGGTTTTTGCCGGCGAGTTGATCTTCGGCCTGGTCGCCGGCCAAGTCTACTACGCCGCCCTGTACTACGCGCTGGTGGTCAAGAACGCCTCCGTCGACGCCGGCGGCGCCCACGAGAGCCTCATCGGCCTGGGCTTTGGCGTCGGTCCACTCGCCGGCATGGCCGCCCAGGGCATCGCCGTCCGGGTCGGCAGCAGCGCCTTGGGAATGGTCATGGGCGTGGGGCCGCTGATCCTCCTTTGCTCCGCCGGCGCGATCCGCCACGGGATCAAGATCATCGCCCGAGACCGCCGCTCCGCCCTGCCGGAGGCCCGCTCGTAAGGGCCGAATCACCGCGGCCATTGTGAGACGCTGAGGGTCCGACACATCATCGTCTGTGGCCATTACGGGTGCGGAGGCGTGGCTACGGCTATGATCGGCTCGGTTTGGCCCGGCCTTCTCGGCCCAACGCCAGGGCAAGCTCGTTCATCAGGACTGCAAGGTCCAATGGCTTGGGCAGGCAGGTCTTGGCGCCACAATCCACAATGCGTTTCTCCACCTCCAGGCTGTAGTGTGCCGTGATCGCGATGACCACGATGCCGCGGGTCTGTTCCTTGGACTTGATCCGCCGGCACACCTCATAACCGTCCATCCCCGGCATCTGGAGATCGAGGATCACCGCGACCGGCTTCGACGACGCCACAAGCTCGCCGGCGGAGAAACCGTCGTGCGCCCGGAGAACCTCGCAATCGGGATACTCGGCCTGGACGACCTCCGCGACCCACTTGGTAACCGGCTCTTCGTCGTCCACGACCAGAACCGTTGGATGGTCCGGCAGCAGCTCGGGTGGAATGGGCAGATTCTGCTTGTGGAGGAACTCGATGAGATCCCGGGCCAGAACCCGCCTGTGCCCTCCGGGGGTGCGTCCCGCCTTGAGAAGGTTCTGATCGATCCAGTTGGACACCGAGCCCACTGCCACGCCAAGGAGTTCGGCGATATCGAGTGTTGAGAGAGCTTTCTTCATAATCCTTCATCTGCCGTTAAAGACGGAAGTTAGACCTCATATATGTTCATAATCGGCATTATAGTCATCAAGATTAGATAAATATGGCACTTTCAACACTTTTGGCTTTTTTAGCAACAGAAACGTATGTTTCGGTCGATTCACTCGCAGGGAGGCTACAGGTTGCCGACCCGGAGGAGATACCGTGCGAGGTCACGCAATCTTCGGTCCATTTCTAAGCAGAGCCTGGCCTCTTGGCTTCCGGGCGGACCTGTGCCGACTGGGTGAGTCGGAACGCCTGTTGGAGTGTTTTCAGACACTGCACGCAGAACTGCTTGCCGTTGAAGAAGCGGTGTCTTGCGAAGTGAAGGAGACTGTCACATGCAAATCCTCGTAGCCGACGACGACCCGGTGTATCGCTCACTCCTGGAATCGCTGCTGGAAGAGTCACACTTCGAGGTGGTGCTGGCCGCCGATGGCGCCGAGGCATGGGCCATTCTACAACAGGACGATACGCCGGAACTGGCCATCCTCGACTGGATGATGCCGAACATGGATGGTTACGAGGTCTGCCGGCAGGTTCGCGCCACCAAAGGCAACGCCGTCCCTTACATCCTGCTGATGACCAGCAACGGTCATCGTGATGAACTTCTGAGGATCCTGGTCGCCGGCGCCGACGACTACCTTCTCAAGCCCTTCGAGCCGCTGGATCTGAAGATACACCTTCGCGCCGCCATTCGAATACTGAACCTTGAGGCACAACTACGACCCAGGAGTCTCACATGAAGTCCGTCGAAACCGCCATCGCCCCGGAACCTTGTGTGGCCGACCCGCAAAAGAGCAAGTCCATGGAAACACAAACGGGGAAGATCTTGATCGTGGACGACGAGCCACAGGTGGTTTCGTTGATCCGGGAGGAGCTTTCCGAGCACGGCTTTGTCTGCTGGACGGCAGGAGAGGTCGACGGCGCCAAGGCCCTCATCAACAGCCAGTCACCCGACGTGATGATCACGGACGTCCTGATGTCGAATATCGGCGGACTGGAGTTGCTTGCCTATGCCGGGACGCACGCCCCGCGGTGCAAGGTCATCCTGATCACGGGGAGCTCCAGGCGGGAATACATCGCCCAGGCCATGCTGCTGGGCGCTTACGACTACATCGAGAAACCGTTCGTGCCCGGCGAACTGGTGGAGGCGGCCTCAAAGGCCTTCGAGGGCGGGGGCAACAGACCGATCCTGCTCGACCGGGCCGCGGCGGCCCTGGAACTAGACTCGCAGGTTCGTCAGGCCTCGCTGGACAGCGTTCGCGCCTTGGTTCGCGCGGTCGAGGCAAAGGATCCCTACACCCGGCGCCACAGCGAGCAGGTTGCTCACTACGCGGTAAACCTGGCCCTCGCCCTGGGACTGTCCGCGACGATGATCAAGTCCATTCGGGTGGCCTCGCTTCTGCACGACATCGGCAAGATCGGCGTGCCCGACCACATCCTCGCCAAGCCCGGGCCACTCACGGCGGAGGAGTTCTACTGCGTCAGGAACCATCCGGTCCTGGGGGCGGAGATCCTCGCCAACATCACCCTGTTCAGCAAGGAATCCCTGTGGGTCCGGCACCATCACGAACGGTGGGACGGCAAGGGCTATCCGGACGGCCTGACGGGAGAGAATTGTCCCCTGGCCTCGCGAATTATGCAGGTGGCCGACAGCATCGATGCGATGCTCATGGAACGGACCTATAGAGCGGCCTATTCCGTCGAGAAGATGATCGGCGAGTTGGTCCGCTGCGCCGGCACGCAGTTTGACCCCAGAATCGCGACCGCCGCGGTCACATGGTGTCAGGCCCATCGTGAGGCGTTGTTCCTGCCGGAGAATGCGGCGCCCGCCATCCAGGAGGTCGCATGAAACGGCCAATGACGATCGGGTCTGGTCACAACGAAGCGGCACTCGCTTCATGCGGCCGGCAAGAGGGGATCGGCCTGGCGACTTCTCAGCGCGGCGTCGTCACCGCGCGAGCGTCTCAAGTCCAAGCTGAACACGCCATGAAACCCTTGCACCATGACGCGAGGAAGACGTGAGAATACTCCATAGAGACAAAGCGATGATTCCTGACAAACAGCAGCAGATGGACGGGCCCGGGTGGGAAGATGCGGACTTGTGCGCAGGTTCACCCGATCAGGCACGCAAGATCCTCCATGCAGCGGCGTGGTTGGCCCTGCTGTTGCTGATCTGTCCCCTGCCGACGATACTGAAAATCACTGGGACCAGCTACAGTCATGGGACGATCGAGTGGGTTGGAGCCATGTTTGCGGTCGTCGCGGGCTTGGCGGCGATCTCGCGGTTCTATGTCCTGGGCAATCGGCTGTACTTGTTCATCGGCCTGGCCTTTCTGGTCAACGGCGCCGAGGACTTCGCTCACGGTATTCTCTCGCTGGCCGGCTCCAAGTGGCTCAGCGCCGACGCGCTGTCTCACTCCATACCCGGAACCTACGTTACCGGCCGGCTTCTGTGCGGGGCGCTGCTGGTGCTGGCCCCGTTCGCCCGGCGGCTGTTCGGCCCCAGTAGCTCTCCGGGGCGAGAAACAGCCTGGGCGTCGGGGATCGTCCTGTTGGCCACGTTGGCGGCGACGACGGCGGCTTTCCTGTTGCCGTTGCCGCGGTTCATTCATCCCGAGTGGTTCATTTCCCGTCCGGTGGACCTGTTGGCCGGAATATTGTTCATGGCGGCCTTTGTCGTCATCATGCGCGAATACCGTCGGAACGGCTACGCGTTCTACTGGTGGCTCCTGCTTGCAATTGGGGCGGACGTGTATGGGCAGTTGGCCATGTCCGTTTCCAAGTCGCTATACGACTCCCCCTTCGAGACCGCGCACATTTACAAGCTGATCGGATACCTCCTCCCTCTGCTGGGCTTCTGTCTGCTCCAGATCAAGGTGATGGAGGATCTCGTCAGGCACCGAAAGGGCCTTCAGCGGGCGATCGACACCCTGGGCGAGAGCGAGAATCGATTCCGGGTTCTCTTTGAAGGCTCCCATGACGCCATGATGACCCTGGAACCGCCGTTGTGGCGGTTCACATCCGTAAACCCGGCGATGGTGCGTCTGTTTAACGCAAAGAACATGGAGGAACTGACCTCCAGCACTCCCTGGGGTCTGTCGCCCGAGCGGCAGCCGGACGGGCGTGCTTCGGCCGAGAAGGCCAGGGAATTGATCGAAACCGCCATACGCGAGGGCTCTGTCTTCTTCGAGTGGACGCACAAGCGGGCCGACGGCGAGGAGTTCCCCTGCACGGTGTTGCTATCGAGGCTCGATACCGGCGACAGGCATATCTTGCAGGCGACCCTGCGCGACATCACCGAGCAGAAACGCACGGAGCGTGAGTTGCATCGCCTGGCTGTGATTGTCGAACAGACCACGGAAGGGATCGCCGTGGCGGATCTGGACGGCGGCAACCTCCTTTTTGCCAACAACGCCTGGGCCAGGATACACGGATACGAGTCGAGCGAAGAACTCATCGGGAAGCACCTGGGAATCTCCCACACGGACGAGCAACTCAAGACGGATGTGGTGCCGTTCAACGCAATAGTCAGGCGGCAGGGTCATCACACGGGCGAAGTGGGACACGTGCGAAGGGATGGAACGACATTCCAGGCGCAAATGTCGGTCGTCGTCCTCAAGGATGAGCGAGGTGAACCGTACGGTCTGGCGGCTTTTATGTCGGACATCACCGATCGCAAGCGGGCGGAGGAGGAACGCAGAAAATCGCTCCGTCGGCAACAGGGCATCAGCCTGCTCCAGCAGTCCCTTCTTGGGCCGGCCTCGCTCGAGGACAAACTCAAGGCCATTACCGACGGCGTCGTGGAAATTTTCAACGCCGATTTCTGCCGAGTCTGGCTCATTCGGCCGGGCGACCTGTGCGAGCGGGATTGCCTGCATGCCCAGGTTCACGAAGGACCGCATGTCTGCCGTTACCGTGACCGGTGCCTGCACCTGCTGGCGAGTTCAGGGCGATATACACACACGGACGGCAAGGCTCACCGCCGCGTGCCGTTCGGGTGTTACAAGATCGGCCGCATCGCCTCGGACGATGAACGCAAGTTTCTCACGAACGACGTATTGAACGACCCCCGCGTTCATAACCATGAATGGGCGCGCGAATTGGGACTCGCGTCGTTCGCGGGCTACCAGCTTCGGGTTCCCGGCGGGCAGACACTGGGGGTTCTGGCACTGTTTTCCAAGAACCACATTTCGGGCGAGGAAGAAGCCCTGCTGGACGGACTCAGCAGCGCGGTTGCGTTCGTTGTTCAGCAAGCGGCCGCCGAGGAGATGATCCGCCAGAGCGAGCAGCAATTCCGGGTTCTCTTTGAAAGCTCCCATGACGCCATGATGACCCTGGAGCCGCCTCTGTGGAAGTTCACCTCCGCCAACTCGGCAACGGTGGCGATGTTTGGGGCTAAGAACGTGGAGGAATTCATCTCCCGTGGACCTGGGGACTTGTCGCCCGAGACTCAGCCGGACGGGCGAGCTTCGGCCGAGAAGGCCAGGGAAATGATCGAAACCGCCGTGCGCGAGGGATCTCACTTCTTCGAGTGGACGCACAAGCGGATCAACGGCGAGGAGTTCCCCGCCACCGTGTTGCTTTCGAGGCTCGAAACCGGCGGCAGACAGGCCTTGCAGGCGACCGTACGCGATATTACCGAGCAGAAACGAGCCGAGGAGGCGATCTCGTTCAAGACGATGCTCCTGGAAGCCCAGTCGGAAACGACTCTCGACGGATTACTGGCCGTGGATAGCGAAGGACATACCATTCTTCACAACAAGCGTTTCGGCGAACTCTGGAAGATACCTCAGACTGTCCTGGATTCAGGAGACGACGAAAGCATGGTGGGACACGTCTTGAGTCAACTTAGGAATCCCGCGGAATTCGGCCGCAAAATCGCGTATCTCTATGAGCACCACGACGAGAAGAGCATGGACGAGATCGACTTTATCGATGGGAGGTGCATCGACAGGTATTCCTCGCCTTTAACAGGCGCCAACGGGGAATATCACGGCAGAATCTGGTATTTCAGGGACATCACTGATCGCAAGCGAGCCGAGGAGGCGATACGCCAATCCAAGGCCGAAGCCGAACAGGCCAACGCCGCCAAGAGCGCGTTCCTGGCCAACATGAGCCACGAGATTCGCACGCCCATGACGGCGATCCTGGGATTCGCTGAAATGGTTGAAAGTTCCATCGAGTGCTGCGCCACGTGCCCCGAACACCAGGCCTGCCCCACGCGTGGACAGAACAAGGAATACCTACAGGTCATCCGTCGCAACGGCGAGCACCTGCTGGGGCTTGTCAACAACATCCTGGATCTCTCAAAGGTCGAGGCCGGCAAAATGGATATCGAACGGATTCCTTGTTCGCCCGTGCGGATTGTCGAGGATGTTGTGTCGTTAATGCGGGTTCGCGCCCTCGAAAAGGGGCTATCCCTCAAGACCCGCTACGACTTCCCGCTTCCCAAGATGATTCAGAGCGATCGGGCCAGGATCCGCCAGATCCTGGTGAACCTGGTGGGCAACGCCGTGAAGTTCACTTCCCAGGGCCACGTGGAGATCGTCGTGCGTTACGTTCGAGACGCCCAGGCGGGAGGGGCGACAATTGCCTTTGAAGTGGAGGACACCGGCATCGGCATGACCGACGAGCAGGCCGAGCGGATCTTCCAGCCGTTCGTCCAGGCCGACGCCTCCACAACGTGCCAGTATGGCGGCACCGGGCTGGGCCTGGTCATCAGCAAGCGGCTGGCGGAGGCCTTGGGCGGCGACATCAAGTTCCAAGCGCGCCCCGGGGAGGGCAGCACATTCACCTTCGCGCTCAAGACGGAACCGGTCGAATCGGCGGACCTGCTCCATGACATCTCGGATGCGACGGCACACGCGCCTCACCTGATGTTATCGTCTCCCTCGGACGTCAAGTTGCGAGGAAAAGTGCTGCTGGCCGAGGACGGCCCGGACAACCAGAGGCTCATCTCCGCCATTCTGAACGCGGCAGGGGTTGAGGTCGACGTGGTCGCCAATGGCCGGCTGGCCGTGGAGAAGGCCCTGGCGGCGCAGTCGGCGGGCGCGCCCTACGACGTGATTCTCATGGACATGCAGATGCCGGAAATGGACGGCTACCAGGCGACGCGAAAACTGCGAGAGTCGCTCTACGAAGGGCCCATTATCGCCCTGACGGCCCACGCGATGGCCGAGGACCGCCACAGCTGCCTGGCGGCCGGTTGCGACGACTACGCGACCAAGCCGGTGGACCGCATGGGTCTGCTACGCATGCTGGGCAGGCGGATGGGTTGCCCGGTGGTCGATCTCGAGGCCGGCCCCGCGGCGGCGGCCCCGGCAGCGGCAGCGGTGGATGAGAGCGTTGCGGCGGCCCCGGCAGTTTCCGACCAGGGCATTCGGTCTGATTTTTGCAACGACCCGGAGATGACGGAGGTGATCGGCGTCTTTGTGGCCCGCTTGCCGGAAGTTCTGGCGGACATGTCGGAGTCGCTGGCGCATAACGGTCACGAGGAACTGCGGCGGCTGGCCCACCAACTCAAGGGCGCCGGCGGGAGCTACGGCTACGCCTGCCTGACCGACGCGGCTCGCGAGCTGGAATCGTATGCCAGGGGCGAGGACGCCGAGGCGGCGAGGCTTGCCCTGAAAAGGCTGGCGAGTCTGTGCGAAAGAGTTCAAGCGGGACATGCGATGGATGCCCTGTCCCAGAAGGCGAGAAAGACATGAAGATAGTCATCATAGACGACAGCCCCGACGCGCTGGCGGTGGCGAAGACCCGCCTGGCGCATGAAGGCCACGAAATCCTCTGCGCCGCCGGCGGTGGAGAAGGATTGGAGACGGTCGGCCGCGAGAAGCCGGACCTGATCCTGCTGGACGTGGACATGCCCGGCATGTCCGGTTTTGACGTGTGCCGATGGCTCAAGGACGACGCGGCCACTTGTTCGATCCCGGTGATCTTCCTGTCCGGCTCAAATGACATTGGCGACAAGGTCAAGGGACTGGATCTGGGAGCGGTCGATTTCGTGACCAAGCCCTTCGACGCGTTCGAGCTGCGGGCGCGTGTCCGGGCCGCCTTGCGGACCAAGCATCTCCAGGATCTGCTTCGGAGATTCGCCCTGATCGACCCCCTGACGGAACTGCCCAACCGCCGAGCCCTGGACGATCGCCTTGCCCAGGAGTGGGCCAGACTCTTGCGGCACGGCGGAGACCTGTCGGTCATCATGGTGGACATCGACAGGTTCAAAAGTATTAACGACCGGTTCGGGCACCCCGCCGGTGACGAGGTGCTGCGTCAAGTGGCCTGCCTGATGGCCGCGTGCTGCCGTGAGACCGACACGCCGGCCCGCTACGGCGGCGATGAGTTCGCCGTCCTTGCCCCGGAAACTCCCACCAAGGCCGCCATGGACTTCGCCGAGCGGCTACAGAAGAGCGTTTGCTCCCAGCCGCTGACGGTCCACGGCAATTCCGTGAACGTGACGGTCAGCCTCGGCGTGGCGGGTCATGAAGGAATCAACTCGCCGGAAGAATTGATCCATGCAGCCGACCAGGCCTTGTACCTGGCCAAGTCCGCCGGCAGGAACTGTGTCATGGGATCGGTAATCTCGTCAACGACAGTGCCTTAAAGACGGTGCGCGGAGAGGCCTCGCCGCTGCCGGCCAGCTTGTCCGGTTATTCCGACGCTGTTTGCGATACCGTGTTGTCGGAGCGCTACAATGACTTACGCGTTAGTTTGAGCAACCGGGCGGTTCACAGGCCTGCTGGTTTTCCGAAAGGCGGTGGGGTGGTGCCGAGAACACTCATCTCGGCCAGGGACGGCTCGACAGTACGGTATCCCCCGTACATTCTCGGGGCGATCTTCCTCGTCCTGGCGACGGGCAGTGTCGCAGCCGCCTACTCCTATTACGGCGCCCACGAGCAACATTATCGCGTCGGGGTGGAGCGCCAGCTTCTGGCCGTTGTTGAGTTGAAGGCCGATGAGTTGGCGAATTGGAGGGCCGAACGATTAGGCAACGCTTCGGCCTTTTTCGGCAACGACCTTTTTTCCTCTCTGGTGCGGAGGGGGTTCGAGAACCCGCGGGGCGTGGAGGCGCAAAGCCAACCGCGGAAATCGCTGAGCCAAGTCCAGGGAGCCTACGCGCCGGCAAGGGAACGCGGCGGGATCATGGTCGCGATGGCCGGCCTCCTGGTCCTGGCGACGGGAGCATGCATTGCCCTGATCTGGTGGCAGCAGCGTCTGTATGTCCGCCGGAAGACGCCCGAGGCGGCGGTAGCCCTGCGCGCCTCGGAGAGTCAGTATCGTCGTCTCTTTGAGACGGCACAAGACGGCATCCTGATCCTGGATGCCCAGACGGGCAAGGTCATGGACGTCAATCCGTTCCTGACCAAGATGTTGGGTTTTGGGCGTGAGCACTTCATCGGAAAGACGACCTCGGAACTGGGATTGCTCAAGGATACCCTCGCCAACCAGGCCAACTTCGCGGAACTACAGCAAAAGGGCTACATCCGTTACGAGAACCTGCCGCTGAAAACCGCTGATCACCGGCAGATCGACGTGGAGTTCATCAGCAACGTCTATAGGGTGGACCACCATCAGGTGATCCAATGCAACGTCCGCGACATCACCGAGCGAAAGCAGGCGGAGAAGACACTAAAGGGAAAAACCGAGGAGTTGGCGCGAAAGAACGAGGAACTGGCCCGCTTCATCTACACCGTCTCGCACGACCTGAAGAGTCCGCTGGTGACGATCTCCACCTTCCTGGGCTACCTGGAGAATGACGCCGCAAGGCAGGATGCCAAGCGGATGGGCAAAGACGTGGGCTACATCCGCAACGCGGCGGACAAGATGTCCCGCCTTCTGGACGAACTGCTGGAGCTTTCCCGCGTCGGGCTCAAGATGAACCCTTCCGTGGATGTGTCGCTCCAGACCGTCGCGGCCGAGGCCCTGGCGCTGGTGGCCGGGCGAGTCGCCGCGCGGGGCGTCCAGGTCCAGGTGACCCAGGAGCCGGTGCTGCTCCACGGCGATCGCCAGCGCCTGGTGGAGGTCTTCCAGAACCTTCTGGACAACGCCGTCAAGTTCATGGGCGACCAGCCGGCGCCACGCATCGAGATCGGGACCGAACAGGTCGGGGAGGAAACGGTGCTGCTGGTGCGGGACAACGGCGGCGGGATCGACCCGCGGCACCAGGGGAGGCTCTTTGGCCTGTTCGAGAAGCTCGATCCCCACTCGGAGGGCACGGGCCTGGGCCTGTCGATGGTGCGGAGAGTGGTGGAGGTGCATGGCGGCAGGGTCTGGGTGGAATCGGCCGGGGCCGGCATGGGCACGACGTTCCGCTTCACCCTGGCCCATACCAAACGACCGGCCGCCAGGTCAGCATAAAGGAAAGCAACCATGATCCAGGGTAAACCACCTGTCGTTGTCCTGCTGGTCGAAGACGACCTGGCGCACGCCGAGATCGTTCGGCGTAACATCGAGAGCTTCCGCATGGCCAACCGGCTCATTCACGTGGAGGATGGGCAGGTGGCGATAGACTACCTCCGACGACGACGACGGAACTCCCCCGCCGACCTCGATGACTTCCCACCTCCGGACATGGTGCTCCTGGACCTGCGCCTGCCCAAGGTGGACGGGCTGGAGGTGTTGCGCCAGATCAAGGAGGATGAGACGATCAAGCGGATTCCCGTCGTCGTACTCAGCACGTCCAGCACCGAGGAGGACGTGGCCAAGGCGTACGCCCACGGAGCGTTCAGTTACCTGGTGAAACCGATGGACTTCGAGAACTTCACCAGGCTGATGGAAGCCCTTGGCGCCTACTGGCTGGCGTGGAACCGGTTTCCTGAGTGAGCCGCGGAAAGGATCCTGATGGCCAATACGCCTTTCATCCTGATCGCCGAAGACGAACCGGCGCACGCCGAAGCCATCCGACGAGCCTTCAATGAGGCCGGCGCAACGGCCGAGATCCAGGTCGTGGGCACGCTACGGGAATACCGCCAGGCCGTGGCCGCCAGACCGCCCGACATCGCCCTGATGGACGTGAATCTGCCGGACAACCGGACGATGGAGACTTTGACCTCGCCGCCCGAGGCCAGGGCCTTCCCCGTCCTGGTCATGACCAGCCACGGCAACGAGCAGATGGCCGTCGAAGCCATCAAGGGCGGCGCGATCGACTACATCTCCAAGTCGCCCCAAGCCTTTGCGGACATGCCCCGGGTGGTGCGGCGGGCCTTGGACCAATGGGAGACGCTCCTGCTGGGCAAGCGGGCGGAAAAGGCGCTTGATGCCTCGGAAATCCGGTATCGCCGGCTGCACGAGAGCATGAGGGATGCCTTCGTCAACGTGGACATGGCCGGACGGATCCTGGAGTTCAATGAAGCCTATCGCATCATGCTCGGCTACGAAGGGGAGGAATTGCGGGCGATCGCCCATGTGGACCTCGTCCCCGAGAAATGGCACGCGCTCGAGGCCGAGATCGTGGACACGCAGATCCTCGCTCGCGGGTACTCCGACGTCTATGAAAAGGAATATCGGAGGAAGGATGGCACGACCCTCCCGGTGGAGTTGAGGACGAACCTGCTGCGCGACGAGGAGGGAAAGCCCGTCGGCATGTGGGCGATCGTCCGCGACATCACCGAGCGGAAGCAGATCGAGTCGAGGCTGGCCCACCTGGCCAGTCACGACCCGTTGACGGGTCTGTCCAACCGCCCGCTGTTCAAGGAGTGCCTCGTGCGATCGGTGGCCAAGGCGAACAGAGGCAGGCCCAGTTCCCTCATGGTGTTTGACGTGGACCATTTCAAGGCCGTCAACGACACGCTCGGCCATGCCGCGGGCGACGACGTCCTGATCGAACTGGCCCAACTGGTTCAGCAGCGGCTTCGCACGGAGGACATCCTGGCCCGAATCGGCGGCGACGAGTTTGCCGTGCTGCTGGAAGACACCTCCGTCGGACAGGCTCGAGTGGTCGCCGAACGTGCCTGTCGCGCCATTTCCAATCACGCCTTTCTTGTCGACCGCCGCATCCAGCCGACGCTCAGTATCGGCATGGTGGAAGTGACCGGCCGCGATGAGGTGGACGCACTCCTGTCCAGGGCCGATGCCGCCATGTACAAGGCCAAGGAGCAGGGAGGCAACCGCCTGGTGTGCGAGCGGCCGGTTGTGGCCACCTGAAGAAACTTTCTCGTCACCTCCCATGCCACCGGCAGGAACTGTGTCATGGGATTGATAACCACCTTCAATTACAGCATGTTGAAGACTGCGTGCAGAGCTACCCCCCCGCCGTTCCCAGCCGATTTCTCTGGTTGTTCTTATTATTTTGACGATGCTTGCGATACCGCGTTGTCGGAGAGCTACAATATGGCACGAGGCGTGCGCTTTAGGCGGATAGATCAGCGAGTCCACAAGCTTGTTGGCTTTCCGAAAGGGGATAGAGCGATGCCGCGAACAAGCAACTCGGCCAGGGAGGGCTTGACAGGCTGGTGCGTCCCGTGCGCTCTCGGGGTGGTTCTCGTTGGCCCCGCGGGATGCCTTGAAGGCGCCGGCAAGGGGAAGAAGGGGTAGCACTGATGAGCAAGCAAGCAAAACCCTCACCGAAGGCCAATCTTCGCAGTTGGTTACAAGCCGTCGCTCCAGGCCGGGCAGAACCTGTCGCGCCGAGCAACGTCACCGATCACAAGCGGGCGGAGAAGGCGCTACGGGCCTCGGAAGTCCAGTACCGCCAGCTGTACGAGAGCATGAGGGATGCCTTTGTCCGCGTGGACATGGCCGGACACATCCTGGAGTTCAATGAAGCCTATCGCGACATGCTCGGCTACGAAGAGGAGGAATTGCGGGCACTCACCCATGTGGACCTCGTCCCCGAGAAATGGCGCGCGATCGAGGCCGAGATCGTGGACACGCAGATCCTCGCTCGCGGGTACTCCGACGTCTATGAAAAGGAATACCGGAGGAAAGACGGCACGCTCGTCCCGGTGGAGTTGAGGACGAACCTGCTGCGCGACGAGGAGGGAAAGCCCGTCGGCATGTGGGCGATCGTCCGCGACATCACCGAGCGGAAACGGATGGAGGAGGAACTGGAGCGGTCGGCCAGGCAGTGGCAGACGACGTTCGACGGCGTCTCCAGCGCCGTGTGTCTGATGGACGCCAAGGCCCGGATCATTCGTTGCAATGACGCCACGGCAAAGCTGGTGGGCAAGCGGGCGGATCAGTGTCTGGGGCTGACGTGCTGCGAGCTTCTTCACGGCTCGAAACACCCCATCGCCGACTGCCCGCTTGCCCGGGCGTGTCGCTCCCTGCGACGGGAGATCACTGAACTGAGGATCGGGCAGCAATGGATCGAGGTGACCGTGGATCCTCTGGCGGCGAAGGACGGCAGCTTTGCCAGCGCGGTGCATATCGTCACGGATATCACCGATCGCAAACGGGCCGAGGAGGCGCTGCGGAAACGTGACGAGATCATACGCTACATCCTCAAGTACGATCCCAATGCCATCGCCGTGTTCGATCTTGGGCTGCATTACATCGCAGTCAGTGAGCGGTATCTCCACGACTATGGCGTTAAGGAAGAAAACATCATCGGAAAACACCACTACGAGGTGTTTCCGGAGATACCCCAGAAATGGAAGGACGTGCATCAAAGATGCCTCGCGGGCGCCGTCGAACGCAACAATGACGATTCCTTTCAGCGCCCCGACGGCTCGATCACCTATAACCGTTGGGAATGTCGCCCATGGTACCGTGAAGATGGGACGATCGGCGGCATTGTCACTTACACCGAGGTAACCACCGATCGCAAACGGGTCGAACAGGCGCTGCGGGAGAGCGAGGCACGTTACCGGGCCATCACGGCCGCCCTGACGGACTATATCTACACGGTCCGAGTGAAGGACGGCCAGGCGACCGAGACCCTCCACGGCGAGGCCTGCGTGGCCGTGACGGGATACACGCCCCAGGAATACCGGGACAACCCGAACCTGTGGATCGAGATGGTACCGCCGGAGGACCGCCCGGCCCTGCTGGAACACACCAGACAATTCCTCTCCGGACAGGAGGTGGGCGCGCTGGAGCATCGGATCGTGCGGAAGTGCGGCGACGTTCGATGGGTGCGGAATACCCTCCTCCGACACGTGGACTCGCAAGGAAGAACCGTCTCCTACGACGGCCTGGTCCGGGACATCACGGAATACCGACGGATGCAAGTCCAGTTCGCCCAAGCCCAGAAGATGGAAAGCGTGGGCCTGCTCGCCGGTGGAATCGCGCACGACTTCCGCAACCAACTGACGGTGATCAAGGGCTATGGCGAGATGCTGCTTCGCCGCGACATGGTCCACGACAAGGCGCGGGAATACGTCCAGGAGATCCTCAAGGCCGCCGACCGCTCGGCGGAGATATCCGGTCAGTTGCTGGCGTTCAGCCGGCAGCAGGAGCTTCACCCGGAGGTGGTGAGCCTCGACGGTGCGATCGCGAGCCTGTCCAACTCCCTCACCCGCATACTGGGCGAGGACGTGCGGCTGGCCATCATGCCTTCCAGAAATCTGGGAAGCGTGAATATCGATACGGGACAGTTCCAGCAGGCGATAATGAACCTCGTCGTCAACGCCCGCGACGCCATGCCACAAGGGGGCCAACTAACCATCGAGACCGACAACGTCGACCTCGATGAGGACTTCGCCATGTCGCACCCCGGCGCATCGGCGGGCCCGCACGTGATGGTGGCCGTCACCGACACGGGAGTCGGGATGAACGCGGCGACGCTCGCGAGGGTCTTCGAGCCGTTCTTTACCACCAAGCCCGTGGGACAGGGTACCGGCCTGGGACTGTCGATGGTCTATGGCTTCGTCAAACAAAGCGGCGGCTACGTGTCCGTCTATAGCGAGCCGGGGCGGGGCACCACGTTCATGATCTACCTGCCCCGCCTACAGGAGGGCGTTGCCCCGGCAAAGAGGGCCGCGGCGCCGGCCGACCTCCCCCACCACGGCACGGGTACGATCCTGCTCGTCGAGGACGAGGAGGCCGTCCGGCAGGTGGTGTCGACGACCTTACGCGAATGCGGCTATACCGTCCTGGTGGCGGAAAATTCCCAGGATGCACTATCCCTGGGAGCACACTACGACGGGAAGATCGATTTGCTCATGACGGATGTGGTGATGCCCGAGATGGGCGGCCCCCAGATCGCGGCTGCAATCCTGACCTCCAGGCCCGGCATTCCAGTGCTGTATATGTCCGGATATACGGGCAGGGCGCTGGCCAATCAGGGCGTCGTCCCGCGCGACGTAAACCTGCTGGTCAAACCGTTCAACCCCGGGGCGCTGCTGAAGGCCGTTGGGCGGCTCCTGGAGCCCAAGGCCGCCTGAAGCGAGGGTGGGTTCCCGCCCCAACGCGGAAGGTGCGTCGCATCGCGGAGGTCTACTGGCCCGGCAGTTGCCCTCCATCCGCTCCCAGGCTTCCACGAAGGCGGGCCAGCACGGAGGAGTGTATCTGGCAGATGCGGCTCTCGGACAGGTCCAGTGTCTTGCCGATCTCCGTCAACGTCATTTCTTCGGAGTAGTACATGAGAAGCACAAGGCGCTCCGTCCGGGCCAGGCCGTGCGTGATCTTCTCGTACAGCTCGCGATGCATCACCTGACGCAGCGGGTCTTCAGCGCGGCGATCCTGAAGGGCGTCGATCTCGCGGAACTGGCGGCCCTGGCCGTAGTCGACCCCGCCGTCCAGCGACAGCGGGCTGGTGACGGAGGCGTCCCGCTGGCACCTGCGCAATGCCGCCTCCGACAAGTTCAGATGCGCCGACAACTCGCTGTCGAGGGGCAACCTCCCCAGGCGCGAGGTCAGTTCGCTCTTGGCCCGGTCGAGCTTGCGGGTTTGGCTTCGGACCCGGCGCGTGGACCAGTCCATCGACCGCAGCTCGTCGAGCATGGCCCCGCGTATCCTCGGGGGGCTGTACGCCTCAAATCGGATGCCGCGCGCGGGGTCGAACCCTTGGACAGCGCTGAGCAGGCCGAACGTCCCGGCCGAGACGAGGTCGTCCATTTCAACGAGACGAGGCAGGCGGGACCGCAGGACGCGCGCGGTTCTCTCAACCAGTGGCTGATAATGCACCAACAGCGCGTTACGCGCCTGGTCGTCACGGCCGTCCAGGTACTTCCGCCACAGTTCAACGGTAACATCTTTCGTGGTGTTTTCTGCTCTGGCGATCATGGCACACATCTCCTTCTCGTCATGGCTGGACGGCTCCGGCATGCCGGGCTCCGGCCAGTACCTTGTCATGGATCATCGCGGCGAGGTCGTCCAACAGGAATGGCTTGAACAGGCACGAAACCGGACAGGCTCGACGCAGCCCCGGAGCGTTCGCCGTGTAACGATTGCCGGTCAGCACCATGGTGCCTGGCAGCAGTTCGGGCTTGACCGCCCCGATGACCCTGAGCACTTCCCAACCGTCGGGTTCGGGCATCACCAAATCCAGAACCACCGCGTCAAAGCGATCCCAGGCCAATCGACAAATGGCCTCTCGGCCGCCGTTGGAAAACGCCACCGTCGCTCCCAGTCCGGTCAGGAAATCAACCAACAGCGACGTCATCTCCGCGGAGTCGTCCACAACCAAAATCCTCCGCCCTCGCAACAGATCTGAGTCCTCGAACATGATGCACCTTCTTCTTGCCTGCTCACTCTTCTTGACATGAGCCGTCATCCCGCCGACGCGGGGCAACAGGCCCCTCCAACGCCTCGTTCACGAGGCTTCGGGCGTTCCGAGCCGCCCCCCGTGGCCTGTCCGGGGTCACGGCCCCGGCCTTCACGCTGACACGGACGGCTTTCAAATAGCAGCCGGTGGCGGAGGGCCTGTAGCTGGCCCAATTGCCTGATGCTCTCGGCCTCCACCTTCGCCCTGGAGGGTTGCGTGGAATAGAGCCACCCTGGACTGATCTCCGTTTTCATGGCAATACCCTCTTTGAGTGAAGCCATGCCCTGGGTGATGTGAAAACGCAACGTGACCCAGTTGCCTTGAACGGCGTCGTTGAGGGGACGGTTGCCATTGGAGGCCCTCCAACATGGCCGGACACCGTGGTTCAGACTTCAGGCCCCCTCCTAAGGCCCCAGAACCGGTTATCTACCCAGCCTCCGTTCTGGTGACATGTTTAATCCTATTCATACATCGGCTCAACAACAACAAAAATCACAACAATCATAAAGATATTATAGATGTCATAGTCGGAGTTTCTGATGTCGTGACATAAAAACCTCATAATTCAATATTTCACAGTATGATAACGCCCTATTGAGCCCATGATTCCTGCCAAAATGAAATGCGAGTTTTTCATGGCCGAGCTCGCCTTTGAAAGAAGACAGGACAGACGGAGAAGCGGTTCACGGAGGCGCAGATTGCCTTCGCTCTTGGCTGGAGTGAGGCCGGCACGACGGTGGAAGTACCCCTGCCGAGAATCCGAGGCAGTGCCCGATGTGGCATTAGGAACAAGGCACATGTCGATGATCGCTGACCTCGTCCAGATGACGCACTTTTCAGCCTTCCGCGTCTGTTGACGCTCCAACCCCGCGGCCTTATCATGCCGATACCATATTCTGGAACAACTTCGAGTAAGTGGCGTATTAGCAAGGTGGCCGTTCTGTCATCACCGGGTATTGCAGCGATGGAACGACCGACCATCGTTTCGGTGCGGCCCCATCATGGAAGGACGTGAACAGTGAGTGAGCAGTCGGTTCCTCTGTCGGCGCCCAATCTGACAGAGCAGGAAGTCCAGGCGGTTGTCGCGGTTTTGCGGAGCGATCGTCTCAGCATCGGGCCGCACATCGAGGCCTTCGAGACCGCGGCGGCCGAGCGGGCCGGGCGCAAGCACGGCATCGGCGTCAACAGCGGCACCAGCGGGCTGCACCTGTGCGTTCGCGGCCTAGGCATCGGCAAGGGCGACGAGGTCATCACCACGCCGTTTTCCTTCGTCGCCACCACCAACTGCCTGCTGTTCGAACAGGCCAAGCCGGTCTTCGTGGATATCGACCCCGACAGCTACAACGCCGATCCGCAGGCGGTGGAGGCCGCCATCACCGGCCGAACCAGGGCGCTGCTGCCGGTGGAAGTGTTCGGCAACACCGCGCACTTCGACCGCTACGAGCAGATCGCACGCGGGCACAAGCTGCTGATGATCGAGGACTGCTGCGAGGCCCTGGGCGGGCGGCTCGGCAAGCGGCAGGCCGGCAGCTTCGGCGATTGCGGCGTGTTCGCCTTCTATCCCAACAAGCAGATCACCACCGGCGAGGGCGGCATGATCGTCACCGACGACGACCGCCTGGCCGACCTGTGCCGCTCGATGCGCAACCAGGGGCGCGACACGACCGCCTGGCTGTCGCACGCGCGGATGGGCTTCAACTACCGCCTCAGCGAAATCAACGCCGTGCTGGGCGAGGTCCAGATTCAGCGGCTGGACGAGATCCTGACCAAGCGCCGCCACGCGGCCGATCTGTACAACCAGGCCTTGGCCGGCATCGAGGAAATCCACCTGCCGCCGATGGTCGAGCCGCACCACGCCAGTTGGTTCGTCTACGTCATTCGCCTGGCCGACCGCTTCAGCCAGGCCGACCGCGACGCACTGATGGCCCATCTGCGGAAAGAGGGCATCGGCTGCAATCCTTATTTTGTGCCCATTCACCTCCAGCCCTTCGTGCAGGAGTTGCTGGGCACCCAGGCCGGGCAGTTCCCCGTCACCGAGCGAATCGCCGCGCGGACGATCGCGATGCCGTTCTTCTGCGGGCTCAGCGAACCGCAGGTCAGCCACGTCAAACAGGCCCTGCTCAAATTTCTGACGCGTGGGAGATAGCATGTCCGGCCGCGCGGTCAACCGCTTCGAGCAGGCCTTCGCCGAGTGGATCGGTTCGGCGCGGGCGTTTGCTTTCTGGAAAGGCCGCGTGGGGCTGTACGCGATCCTTCGCAGCCTGGGCGTGGGGGCCGGGGATGAGGTGATCCTGCCCGGCTACACCTGCGTGATGGACGTCAATCCCATCAAGTATGTCGGCGCCCGCCCGGTCTACGTGGACATCGAGCCGGTCACCTGCAACATGGACGTTCGCCTGCTGGAGGCCAAGATCACCCCGCGGACGAAGGTCATTCTCGCCCAGCACACCTACGGATTTCCCTGCGAGATGGACGCCCTGATGGAGATCGCCAACCGCCGCGGGATTCCCGTCGTGGAGGACTGTTGCCTGGCCCTGGGCTCGACCTACAAGGGGCAGCGGTGCGGAACATTCGGCGTGGCGGCCTACTGGTCCTTTCAGTGGAACAAGCCTTTCACGACCGGCATCGGCGGCATGGTGACCACGAGCGACTCGGGCCTGGCTGGGAAGATCGAGGCGCTGCGTCAGCGCGAGTTGCGCCAGCCCTCGCCCAAGGCCGCCACGATGCTCTCGCTCCAGCGACTGGTGTATCGCACGATGATCTTTCCACGGACGACGGCCCTGGCGACGCGGGCCTTCCGCTGGCTGACGCAGAAGGGGCTGGTGGTAGGTTCCTCCGCCGGATCGGAATTCCAGCCGACGATGGCCGAGGACTTCTTCACCGGCATGAGCGCCGGCCAGGCCCGCGCGGGGCTGCGGCAGATTCGGAAGATCGAGGGCAATCTCGCCCATCGCCGCCGGATGCGGACCGTGTACGATTCTCTCCTGCGGAATGCCAGCTGGCCCGTGCCGGAGATTCCCGCGCACATGGACCCGGTGCTTGTGCGCTATCCGGTTCGCGTGTCGGACAAGGCCCTCGCGGTGGCGGAAGCGCCTGGCCAGGCCATCGAACTGGGCACCTGGTTTGAGTGCCCGCTGCACCCCATCGAGACGCCCATGCACCTCTACGATTACACCGCCGGCCTGTGCCCGGTGGCTGAGCAGGCCAGCCGCGAAGTGGTTAACCTGCCGACCCACCCGCGCGCGAGCGAAGCCACGGCACGCCAAGGGGTTGAATTCCTCAAGAGCATCGGCCCGGCCGCCGCGCCGGTCTAATGCGAAATCCGCAGCAATGTCTTGATGATCAGCGAGACGTCAAACAGCAGTGATTGCCTGCCGATGTACTCCAGATTCAGCGTGAGCTTGTCGGGCATGACCTGCTCGATGTAGGCCTTTTCCCAGTCGTCCCCGGCCTGGGCGAGGATCTCGCTCTCGCGATGGTACTTGATCGAGGCCAGGTCGGTGATGCCGGGCTTGACCGAGAGCACCTGCCGCTGCTGGTCGTTGTACATCGCGACGTACTTGGGCACCTCCGGCCGCGGCCCGACGAAACTCATGGTGCCCAGCAGGACATTGAGCAGTTGGGGCAGCTCGTCGAGCTTGCTCTTGCGAAGAAACTGGCCGATGCGCGTGATGCGCGGGTCGCGCCCGACGGTGATCTGGGCGCCGATCCTGTCGGCGTTGACGACCATCGTGCGGAACTTGAAGATCTTGAACTCCCTGCCGTCCTTGCCGACGCGGACCTGCTTGTAGAGCACCGGCCCGTGATCGGTGAGCTTGATGATGATCGAGACGGCCAGCATGGGCAGGCCCAGGATCGTCAGGCCCAGGAGGCTGAAAAAGATGTCGAAGGCGCGTTTGGCCAAGGTCACTCCACGATGATTTCGATGGCGTCGCGGGCGGCCTCGGCGCGGGCGATGGCCTCGGCGGCATCGTCGCCCTCGGCGATCACGTGTCCGACGCGAGTGAGGCTGGAGGTGATCTCCGGTACGGTGTCGCCGACGGCTACCTCTACATCCACGATCTTTACGCCGGGCATCTGTCGGGCGCGGTCGAGGCCCTTGATTCCTATCACGCGGCCGGGGGTGGGCGTGAGGTAGCGAATGGACGAGCCTTGCATCGCATGGCGAGGCGTCAGGTCGGGCTCGCGTCCCAGCGCCAGGCTGATAGCCCCGGCGACCATGTCGATCCCCGTCGATCGCGGGACTAACTCCGTGGTGATGAAGTCACCACCCAGGCGGGCGCCGATTTCCATGATATAGGGCCCGCGAGGCGAGAGTTTGATCTCGGCGTGCGAGGCGGCCCAGTCGATGCCAAGGGCTTTCACGCCGGCGATGGCGGCGGCCTCCACCGCCTGGCGGTCTTTGGGCGACAGCCGCGTGGGCTGGCTGTGGCCGGTTTCCACGAAGGAGGGCGAGCCGGTGGTGACCTTGTCCGTTACGGTCAGCACGCGAGGCTGGCCATTCCAGGTCAGGATCTCCACGCTGAACTCGGGCCCCTCGACAAATTCCTCGATGACGGCTGAGGCGTCGCGGCTTTCCTTGACGGCCCGGGCAAAGGCGGCCAGGAATGCGTCTTTGCCCTCGCTGTCCGAGAGGCGCGTCACGCCGCGGCTGCCGCTGTTGCGGGAGGGTTTGATGATGAGCGGATAGCCCACCGCCTGCCGAGCGGCGAGGGCCTCTTCTTCAGTGGCGGCGCCGATAGACCGGGGTGACGGAGCCCCGCCGGCCTCGAAGGCTCGACGCATCTTCTCCTTGTTCGTGGCACGGACAGCGGTGGCCGAGTCGATGCCGTGCAGGTGCAGCTCCTCATTGATTCGGCCCATGGCAAACATTGACACTTCCGAGCAGATATGGATTACGCCGTCGATCTTCTCTTTGCGTGCGACGGCCAGGCAGGCGTCGGGGTCGAGAATGTTGATGACGTGGGAGGCATCGGCCAGGGCCAGGCCCGGGGCGTGGTCGGTGCCGTCAGCGGCCACCACGCGCAGGCCCATCACCTTGGCCGTGGTGATCGCCGGCAGTTGCAGGGGGCCGGCAGCTAGGACCAACAATGTCGGCATATGGAGCCTTCCATCAAACGGATCTGGCAGGCGCTCGGAGCGCTCCGCGCTTCCTCGCCCGTGGCGTGGCCAGCGGCGAACGACCGCTGACAATACGCTTCGGCGAAAACCTGACTCTAGTATAACCGCTCCCGGCCCGGCGCGAAGAGGCGACTGAAGCCTTGATCTCAGCCGTCGAGACTGTCCAGTTCTTTCATGGAAATCCCCTCCAGATATCGCGCCAGAACTCGTCGCGGCAGCGACGGCCCGCGCAGCACGTACACCGGCGTCATCAGGACGATGAGCAGGTCCAGCCGGGCGTCCTGGCGATCGACGTAGCGCTTGTCGAGCTTATACAGGCTCTCGTTGCTGATCTGTCTGCCGCCGACCACGGAGGCCAGTCCGGTAATGCCGGGCCGAACCTTCAACCGCTCGTAGGCAAGTCCCGTGTAGTGCTTCTCATACCAGGGCTGGCCGGCGCGGGGGCCGACAAAGGACATGTCTCCCTTGACGACGTTGATCAGTTGGGGCAACTCGTCGATCCGCAAGGCCCGCATCGGCCCGCCAATGACGGTCAGACGCGGATCCCTCTTGGCGACGATCAATTTGCCCTCGGAGGTCAACAGGGGGGGGGCGCCCACCTTCATCGAGCGGAACTTGAACATCCGGTAGACCTCGCCGCCCAGGCCGAAGCGGTTGTCGAGATAAAAAACAGGCCCGCGGCTTGTGATGGCCACCAGCAGCGAGAGCAGCAGCAGGATCGGCGAGATTACGATCAGCAGGGCCGAGGCCAGGACCAACTCGATCAGTCGCTTGATGGGACGTGGCGGGGCGAGCACAACCTCTCTTCCCAGCGGAGTAACGCAGGTTCTTGCCATAGGATCTAAAGCCTCTCCATCAACTTCATGAAATCACCGACCGCCGCTTGCCTGGAATAGTGCCGCAGGAAATACTCCCGGGCAGCCAGGCCGTACCGCGTGGCCAGACCCGGGGCCATCATCTTTTGAATAGTCTCCGCCATAGCTTCGGCATCCTGCGCCGGGGCCACCCTGCCGCAATTGCCCTGCCGGATGCACTCGGCGGTATCGCTGTTATCGTCCACGCTGGCCACGACGGCGCGTCCAGCCGCGAGATACCCCAGGACCTTGCTCGGCAGGCTGTTGCGGGAGGCGCCCGGCCGGAGCGTCACAACCCCGATGTCGGCGGATGAGAGTACCTCGCCCAGGCGTTCCTGCGGCTGGAAGGGCAGGAATAACGTGTTGGTCAGGCCCAGTTCCTCGCATCGCCGAAGGGTCTGATCCTTGGCCACGCCCTCGCCGACAAACAGAAAGAGTAGGTTGGGCACGTCGCGCAACTTGGCTGCCACCTCGGCCATCATCGCTGCCCCGCTGACATGGCCCATGGTTCCGGCATAAAGCACGATGAACTTGTCGAGGGCGATCCCATGCTCGCGCCGCCAAGGGTTGTCCCTGTCGAGGGGTCTGACCTTCGCGGCGTCGATCCAGAACGGGATAATCGGGATCTTCTCCCTTGGGATTCCCCGCGCCACCAGGGCCTCCTGAATGCCGGGGCCCAAGGTGGGTATGGAGTGCGCCCGGCGGCAGACCCACGTGTCCAGCCCGCGGAAGAAACGATAGGCCAGTCCGCGCCGAACCACACCGACCTCCGCGGCTGCCTCGGGATAGAGATCGTATATCCCGTAAAGGAATGTCATGCCTTTGAGTCGGCAAGCCAGCCAGGTCATCACCGGCCCGGCCAGTGGAGTTGTATGGGAATAGACGACATCGAACTTGCGACTGATCAGGATGTTGAGGAAGGAGGACATGGCGAAGGCGGCAAACCACAGCACGCGCGACACGAAGGACGACCGTCTCGGCAGCGTGTGCCAGACCCGAAGCACCCGGTAGCCGCCTTCCTGCTGCAGGGAGCGGAATCGCCTCCGCCAGCCGGGGAATAGCTTCCCTTGGGGGTAATTGGGCCAACCAGTCAAGACCGTCACATCGTGCCCGGCGGCGGCGAGGTCCTCGGCCAACTCGCGCGTCATCACACCGGCCGGCGCGACCTCCGGAGGGTAGACATAACATATCAGAAGCACTCTCACGCGTAATCCTTCCCGACAGGCCGGGCCTTGATTCGGCGGGTGTCTCAGTCCCCACCCCGGCCGCACGCCACCATCATCAGGAGCGAAGGTTCTATGACTTGTGTTCCCGTCCGATCAAGTGCGCAAAACGTTTGCCTTGCATCTCGATCTTGTAGTCTTCGAGCATCTTGATGTAGGGATAACGGATCTGGTACCCCAGGTCGCGCTTGGCCTTGGAGATGTCATACAAGTACGTATGGACGCCGTTTGGTTTGTCGGGCCTGTAGATGATCTTTGAGGGGTGGTCCTTCGGGGAAAATACCTCTACGACGCCCTTGACCTCGTCTTCCAGGGTGGTGCGGATGCCGCTGGCGATATTGTAAAGCCCCTGGGCCTTGTCGCTGTCAGCGGCGCCGATGAACGCGCCGACGACATCCTTGACGTAGACCAGATCCCGGCCTTTCTTGGCATCGCCCCAGACCTCAATGGGTTCGCCGGCCTGGGCCTTCTCGATGAAGATTTTGAACCCCGTGACCACGCGCTTGCCGTCGATATAGATTTCTGTGTGTGGGCCGAAGCCATAGACCGCCGGCAGGCGGAACGTAATGCCTCCCAAGCCGAACTCCTGGTGGTAGTGTTCCACCAGTTGTTGTCCGGCGATCTTGGTGATGATGTAGACGGCGTGGTCGCCTTTGTAGTTGATCTGGATCGGATCGTCTTCGCGGATAGCCCGGCCACAGTCCCACAGGCCCGCCACATCCGAATGCGAGCTGGCGTTGATCAGTTTGCGCACGCCGGCGCGCCGGCAATACTCCAGCACGTTGAGCGTGCCGGTGGTGTTAATGTCGATATAGTTCTGGGGATTGTAGTCGGTGACATTGGCCGGGAGCAGGGCTCCCAGCAGGATGACCACGTCGGCCTTGGCGGGAAGTTTCTGGAAATCCGCGGGGTTGGCCAGGTTGAGGGCAGCAAAGCCGACGCCTTTGGAACGGTAATAATCGGCCGTCCGATCTGTCGTGCCCGTGGCAAAAACGGCTCGTTTTTGGGCCACCAACTCGTCCACCAGATAGCTGCCGATAAATCCTGAGGCACCAATGACGACGATCATTGCCGGTCTCCTTACTCTACAAGTGCTTCGATTATATCGGATTGTGCGTTCTAGCCGGGGGAGAAAAACTGAACGATTTCACGTTGGGTTCATCAAGATCGTCGTGTAATCACTTGATAAAAACCGTGTTCCAGCACCCTCACCAGAAAGGCTAAACTACTGTGGCGTGGTCGTCGTGACCCAAGGACTGCCTCCACGACCCGCCGGCTGTCTGGCGAGCCCGTCTTGGAACCACTCGCACGTTGGCACCTGCTGGAAACTTACGCACAATAGTTGCCACTATCGGGCCTTCTGCGTCTATTGACGCCTCAGCCCATCGGCCTTATCATCAAGGTTCACATTTCCAGGATGAACTAACCGAAAGGCACAGGGAACGTCATGAACGTCGCCGTAATGGGCACGGGATATGTTGGGTTGGTCGTCGGCGTGTGCTTCAGCGACACGGGCCAGTTTGTCACCTGTGTGGACAAGGATCCCAAGATCGTCGATTCGCTCCAGAAGGCGGTGCCGACGATCTACGAGCCCGGGTTGCAGGAGTTGCTCGAGCGCAACGTCCGCGCCAAGCGGCTGAGCTTTACGACCGACCGTGTGGCGGCGATCCAGGCGGCCCGCATCATCTTCGTGGCCGTGGGCACGCCGCCCATGGCCGACGGTTCGGCGGACCTCTCGGCCGTGCTGGAGGTGGCCCATGAAGTCGCCCGCCACGCCCAGGAGCCCAAGATCGTCGTCATGAAGAGTACCGTGCCACCGGGAACGCACAAGCTGGTGTCGGACATCTTCGCCGCCGAGGCCCAGGTCGGCATCGACTACGTTTCCAATCCCGAGTTCCTCAAGGAAGGCAACGCCATCGATGACTTCACCAAGCCTGACCGCGTGATTATCGGCGCCGAGAACGCCCAGGCCGCCAAGACGGTCGCGCATCTTTACAGCCCGTACATGCGGCAGACCGAGCGAATCATCATCACCGACCCCGCGACGGCCGAGCTGGCCAAGTACGCGGCCAACACCATGTTGGCCATGCGCATCTCGTTCATGAACGAAATGGCTCGGCTTTGCGATCGGACCGGCGCAAACGTTGAGACGGTCCGGCGCTGCCTGGGGTCGGACCGGCGAATCGGACCGGCGTTCCTGTTCCCGGGTTTGGGCTACGGCGGCTCGTGCTTCCCCAAGGACGTGCAGGCGATGGCGCACCTGGGCGAGAAACTGGGCTGTCCCGTGCATCTGGCCGTGGCCACCCACGCCGTCAACCAGTCGCAGCCGCAATATTTTGAGCAGATGGTCCAACGGCGGTTCGGCTCCAACCTCAAGAACAAGCGGATCTGCGTTTGGGGCCTGGCGTACAAGGCCCGCACCGATGACGTCCGCATGAGTCCAGCCCTGGAGGTCGTGCGATGGCTGGTGGCCCAGGGCGCCTCGGTGGCCGTGCATGACCCGCAGGCCATGCCCAAGGCCCGGGCGGCCCTGGCCGACGGCGTCACGTACTTCGACGACATGTACGGAGCCCTGGAGGAATCCGACGCCGTCTTCGTGCTGACGGACTGGCAGGAATTCCGCAACCCCGACCTGGAAGAGATGAAGCGGCGGATGCGAGGTCTCACGATCTTCGACGGCCGAAATCTGTACAATCCGGCGGACGTCCGTGCAGCCGGGTTCAACTACTTCAGCGTCGGGCGGCCATGATCGCTGAAGGCGGCCTGAGCCGTCGCCGCGACGCCTGCTGCGCAAATGTCGCGCCTATCCCTCGCGCAAGAGGGTGAAGAGTGGAGTAATCCGTGGACAAAGAGAAAGACAGGGCTCTTGGCAGGAAGCGCGTGGCGATCGTATACCATTTCTTCGCCCATTATCGTGAGCCTATAGCCAAGGTTCTGTGTGCACAGTTGCCGCCTGAACCCGAGTACGTTCTCGTTTCGGACACGAAGGCGGTTGGAGGGAAAATCAAGCCGATTGATCCCCATCTGGCGGAGATACCGGTGGAGGCGGGGGGGCTGCGATGGCGGTTTATCCATAATTTTCGAGCAAAAGGCTTCTACTGGCAAACCGGCTTAATCGGTTTGGCGATGTCCAGGAAGTTCGATGTGATCATTTACCTGGGAGTGGCGCAGTTCCTTTCGACGTGGCCATCGGCCATACTGGCTCGGCTTTGCGGCAAGCGCGTCCTGATGTGGTCCCACGGTTTCTACGGGAACGAAGGCCGCGTCAAGGCGTGGGTTCGCAAAGCCTTCTATGGGTTGGCGCATGGGATGCTCTTGTACGGCAACTGGTCGCGTCAGATCATGGTCCGCAAAGGGTTCCGGCCCGACAGGCTCTATGTCATCTTCAATTCACTCGACTATCATGCTCAGTGCGAAATACGACGGCGGACTGACGATTCGGCGTTGCAACAGTTGAGACAGAACCTCTTTTCCCAACCGGATCTGCCTGTCCTGGTAATCACCGGGCGGTTGACTCCGCAGAAAAGCCTCGGCATGCTCCTGGACGCGGCAAGCATCCTTGAGCAGCGCGGCGTGAAGGTGAATCTGCTGTTCATTGGCGACGGTCCCGAAGCCGACGCCCTGAAGGCTCGCGCCAAGCAGGCCAATAGAGCCGACCAAACAATTTTCTACGGGCCCTGTTATGACGAGGAAACGCTTGGCCCGCTCATCATGGCAAGCGATATCTGCGTGGTGCCGGGGGCAGTTGGGCTGACGGCGATGCATGCGATGGTGTATGGAACGCCAGTCATCACCCACAACGAACCTGTATGGCAAATGCCTGAGTTCGAGGCGATCGTGGCGGGCAAGACAGGCGATTTCTTCCGAAGAGGCGATGTTGAGGATCTCGCCACGACAATACAGTCATGGTTATCTCATTCCGCGCGAGTGGGACGGCAGCAGGTCCGGGCCGATTGCGTTGATATCCTTGCGAAGTACTATAACCCGGACTTCCAAGCCAGGATTATCAATGAAGCCGTCAAAGAAACTCCGGCAGATGCCTTGCCCCTGGGCGAAGAGGAGTTCCAGGAATCCATGCGACGATTGGCCATGCACGAAGCCAGGAAATGAGAAGACTCCAGCGGTATCCGTCCACATCTGCGTAGGCTGTGGACAAGACATCAACTGATTTGTGCAACCCTTGAGGCAATTGCTGATGGCATCGTCGATTCGAAAAATCCTCAATGACATACGAAACGCGTTGATGTTTGGCCTGCGTTACCATTGGGTGCGTCACGGGCAGGACTTTCACTGCCAGTGGAGCACAACCTTCTGGTCGCCGCGCCGGCACATTGTCTTTGGCGACCGTGTCGGTATCGGATCCCGTTGTGCGTTCATGTGCGACATCGAAATCGGCAACAAAGTGCTCATTGCAGACACTTGTGCCTTCCTCAACAGCGATGACCATCTCTATGATATTGTCGGGAAGACAATGTGGGACAGTGGCCGGGGGGACAAGCATAAGATAGTCGTTGGTAACGATGTCTGGATCGGGCACGGGGCCATTGTGCTTACGCCCGCTCAGATCGGAAGGGGCGCCATCGTGGCCGCTGGCAGCGTGGTTACAAAGGATGTGCCGCCATACTCAATCGTCGGCGGGGTTCCGGCAAGGGTGATCAAGATGCGATTCGCGCCCGAGCAAATCGCCGAGCATGAGCGAATCCTTATTGCCAGGGGCGAGATGCCGTAAGTCGCACGGACGCGCCTTGCGGCGGCAAATTGAATCGTCTCCTTGCCGACTCGCCCGCTCACCGCGCCGGTTTGAGCCATTCGTTGAAAAACCACTTCGCCAGCCGCTTGCGGCGGACGTCCAGTGTGAGCTTTCGCAAAATGAATCGTGTCGCGGAGTGGGCCTTGACGATGAATCGATTGAGCAAGCAATACCGGAGGGACAGCCGGCGGCGAATACGCGCAATGTCTGCCGGCGACCAGCCGAGTTTCTCGATGACCTGCCGTCGCGTGTCCTGGCGCTCGGCGCCGCAGGTATTCCGGTCCACCCGCTGGGATACCTGGTCGCCATGCACGCGGAAGGCGCCCAGCGGCTGGTTGACCCAACGAAACTTGTGGCCGACCCACAGACGAAGGAAGAAGTCCTCGTCGCAGGTCAGGTGCTTGTTGAGATCCAGGGGCAGGGCGTCGCGGGTGATCGAATTGCGCCAATAGGCCGTGTCGGACTGGAAGCGGCCGAAATAGACCAAGGCGGTTTCAAAATGCTCCCATCGCACCGTGGGGCCGAAGTAGACCTTGCGGTCGTCGAACGCCATGCCGTCGCTGAATACCAGGTCCACGTCGGGATGCGCGAGCATCTCCCTGGCCACTCGATGAAAAGCGCCGGGCATGATGATGTCATCGGCGGCGTGCCAGTGGACAATGTCGCCGGTGGCCATGCTCAGGCCCTTGGTGACGGCATCGGGCTGGCCGCGGTCTTTCTCGCTGACAAATCGCGTGACCAGGTCGGAGTACCTGCCGATCACCTCGGCGGTGTCGTCCTTACTCAGCCCGTCGACGACGATGACCTCGAGGTTGGGATAATCCTGCCGCGCGATGCTACCCAGGCACTGGGGCAGGAAGCGGGCCATGTTGTTAGGTGGGTATGACCACCGATATCTTGGGGAGCGGTCCGGTCACTGGATATCTCCACGGCAGGTGGGGGACGGGCACTTCGCAAGCCGGCGAAACAGGTGAAACGTCGAGCGGCGCACGGGCTTGCGAGCCCCCCGCAGGTTCAGCAGGTCGCGCACCAGGTTTCCCAGCAGCTTTGCCGGCCAGAGCACTTGTCCCAGGGTGACGGCGAATCGGAATGCGTAGACGTAGTTCCACAGGATTCGCATGATGTTGTAAGGGAACGGCCAGTGCCGCAGCCCGGTCTTTTGCGTGTTACGCAGGGTGTAATAGATGAACGCGGTCGCATTCCGGTTGATGACACTGGGCTTGTGATACATGACTGATGCGGGCTCGTAGAAGCAGAATTTGCCGGCGTCGAGCATGCGGATGGCGAAATCCTCTTCCTCGCCCTGCCGGAAGAAATCGTCGGGAAACCCGCCGATCTGCTCAAAGATGTCGCGGCGAATCATCGAGCAGCATCCCGTGAAACTCGAGACGTAGAGGGGCTGGGTCAGGCCCGCCGGCTTGGACCGCACCACGCGATCGCCCTCGACCTCCTTGATCTGGGTCATAATGACGCCCAGAGACTGGTCGGACTGGGCCCGCGCCACCGCCTTTTCCAGGGCGTCCCGCTCGAGCCAGCCGTCGTCATCGAGCATGTAAACGTACTTGCCCTTGCAGTTGGCGAAGCCCAGGTTCCGCCCAGAGGGGCAGCCGAGATTCTTGTACGATCGAATCAGTAAGGCCTGCGGGAACCGCTGGCGCACCAGGTCGGACGAACCGTCGGTGCTGGCATTGTCCACGACGACAATCTCGTAGTTGGGATAGGTTTGCACCACCACCGACTCCAGGGACTTGGCAAGTTCCTCTCGGCGGTTCCATGTCACCACCAGCACACTGACCAGGGGATGTTCATCCATGCTCAGGTTCCTTCATGCCTTATCAATCGGCATAATTCACGTTCCCGGTTTGAGAACGCCGAGTAATTTGCGGCCGAGGGAAGCCAGCGGATTCTTCCGCCGGGGGCGCAGGAGGACGGGCGAAGGTCTGGAGGCCTCCGCGGTGCCGGTTTCCTGCTGTGCCCGAATCTCCCGGGCCAGGAACGGGAACAACTGGTACTTGTTCAGGATCAGCTGGCGGGCTTCGGCGATGGCGTCGCGCCGCTGGCGCCACAGGTCGCTCGAGAGGGTCTGGCGTATTTGGTCGGCCACATCAGGCCGCGTGATGTCGATGCGGACCATCGACTCGGGCGGAAAGTAGGTCTCGATGTTGGTGCAACCGTAATAGATGGGCATCGACCAGGCCAGGTAACAGTCGGCCAACTTCTCGGTCCAATAATCCGGGCCGCTATAGTTTTCGATGGCCAGCGAGTACCGGTAGGGCGCCAGCCCGTCCCACTTGTCCTCGATGAAGTGGAAGCCCCGTCCGAAAAGGTCAAACCTGATACTTTTCTGAATGTTGGCCAGGAATTGCATTCGCAAGCGATGGCCTGGCAGGTGACGGTTGTTCGAAGTGATCCAGCTCAGGTCGCGCGTTTTCTCCGGCACAGGACAGACCACCAATTCATCGTAGCTACGGTTTACCCACCAAGGCAACGCCGTATGGCTGTGGATGTACCGTGGGCCTTTCAGGCTGGGCTTTGTCATATAAACGCGTCGGAAAGCCGGTTGCCCCTTGTGGAGTCCCACATGATACCTGACCGGCGGTTCCTGGATCATGGCCCAGACATGTTCGGGCGGACACTGGACAGTGAGTTCTTCCCTGACACTGTTGAGGACCACGACATAGTCGCAAACAGCGACGGGTTCCAGGGTGAAGTCAATACCGTCCCATCGGTTGCTGCCTCCCGGCGTTTGCCGCGCCAGGTCCGGCCAGCCCCAGTTCTTGATGATGCGAACTAACATGAGAGAACTCCATTCGTCAAATGATGCACCGCACGCCCGGTACTTCACGCCCGCTGCGGGGTCGGCGGCGAGACGGAAGGCACTTTGCCCACGACTCGCGCCGGGACGCCCGCAACGATCGTGTCGGGCGGAACGTCCTTGGTGACCACGGCGCCGGCGGCGACCACGGCACGGGCACCGACATGAGTGCCCTTGAGAACGATGGCATCGGCCCCAATCCAGCAACCCATGCCCAGTATCACCGGAGCGTGAGCGACGTTCGCGACGCCGCTGGCCTTTCGTGCCTCGAAAGCCACAGGATGGAAGTCGGTATCATAGATCTTTGCATTGGCACCGAGTCCCGCATAATCCTCGATGATGATCTTTTCAGTGCAATATATGATTGCGCCGGAGATTCCGACATGGTTCCCGATGATCAGCTCCGCGCCGGGGGAAGCCGCGACCAGGACCGTCGGATGGACGATCCCGGCCAAGTTTTCCTTCAGCTTGTTGAGGATGGTGACGTCGTGGCCGATCCGTATCACGGCCTGACTGTGCCGGCGACAGATTGGAAACGAGGGAGCGTTGAGTTTACCGGCGATTTGGACGCCCAGGGCCCGCAAGTAGGCACGAACCACCCGCGAAACGAGTATTCTTCGTCTAGCATTCAACCATCGCGCACAGGATATGAGAAATGTGATCATGGGAACGGGTCGCCTTCTTCTGAATAGCCGTGTCTTGTCAGCGATGACATATCTAGATCCTACGGACCTTCCGGGCAATCCCACCGGCCAACTGGCGGAAGACGTTCCTGTCATAGGAATCCATGCCCAGCAGGGCGACCAGGGGGAGATAAGCGAGCATAGTTGCGGCCACGGCCAGGAATATCCGGCCCCAGCTTTCGCCCGGGATGGCTCGCGAGATCAGGTACACGCAAGGGACCATCGTCGCGGCGCACAGCAGGGATCGGCCGTAGCACTTTCCGACGTACTCCAACGGTTTGAGGTGGAAGACCCGCATGAAATAGGCTGGCATGACGATGGCGTTTCGCACGACCAGAATGACCGCGTAGGCCAGGGAAAAACCCATCAGGCCCATGCCCAGCCAAACGCTCAGGAGCAGGGCCACGGCAATGTTGGCCACCCCTCCGATGAGGTCGATGATCAGGATCGTGCGAACCCGTCCCATGCCGACGAGCATCTCCGTCCCGCCTGTGACGGCATGGGATACCATGTCGGCCAGCAGGATGGGGAGCATGAGCGTGGCGGCCTCGTCATAGCCCTTGCCCATCCAGACGTCCATGAGTTGGTAGCGATAGAAGCACAGAAAGGTCAAGGGGGCGATAGCGGCAAGCAGGCTGTACTTGGTGGCTCGCATGAGCATCATTGACAGGGCTTGCTGGCCACCCGAGACGTGGGTGCGAGCCGCCGCGGGCGAGATGACCGATACGGCGGCCTTGAGGACATTGCGCAGGGTCAGCGACCAGACCACAGCCAGGCTGAACATCGTCACTGCCGCCGGGCCCACGACTTTGTCGATGAGGAAGTAATCGGCTTGAATATACAGCATCACGGCCATGCTGGCCAATGTCACGGCTGAGCCAAAGGTGAGCATCTTCTTGAGGATTCCCAGATCGACATTGCCCAGCGAAAGCCGGCCGTCGCGGAATAGACACAAAGCCAATACGAATACGATTGCCGTGTGCAGCGTGACTGAGCCGGAACTGGATGCGGCATAGGCCAGAATACTCCCCGGGAAGGCCAGCAGCAGTCCGTAGACCATGCCAAACCGCAACAGGAATCCTCCGGTCTGCAACACGGCGTGCAGCACAAATCGTTCCCGGCCGACGAAGGATACGTGGCCGAAAGATAGGGGCATGTTCAGGACGGTGAGAATTCCCATGATCAGGATGACGATCTGGACGGTCTGTCGTGACATTTGCGCCGGCCAGGTCACTAGAAGCTCCGGCGCCCAGACAAACAGGGCGACCGCCAGCATCCCGATGGCGCCACAGACCACCAGGAAGGCCATGCCCGAACTCATCACGCGACTGAGTTCCTGTGGATCCTTGCGTTCCAAGGCCACCGCGATGAAACGGGACAAGGCTTGGGGCATGCCGATCTGGAGCAGGGCGACGAAGCCCAGGATGCTACCGATGACAACGACGACGCCGTAACGGTCGTTGCCGAGTTGATGGATCACGAAGGGCGGCAGAACCAACCCGATGGCCATCAGGACCAACGTCTGGCAGAAAACCGCAGCGCTATTGATGATGAGCCGGTGACTTTCTCGCATTGTCGCTTCGCGTTTCACCTGTAAGTGTCTGGCCGATCCTAGCACGACGATCGGGCCACTGCCAGCCGAAGTTTGTGAAGTGAAAGCCTCCATCAGCCTGCCGAGGCGGCATACATCGCGTATTCGGCCTCGCTGACCTCAATGTACTCCGGTTTGGTAAGAATGCCAAGGGCGCCACCAAACAGGGCCCAGTCCCAGTATCCCACGGGAGTATTGGCTGCATTGGGGTTCAACAGGAAGAAATGCCCATACAGCAAGGGAATGCTGCTGGCCAGCACCGCAAACGCCGCGGCGACACAGACCCGGTTGGCTGGGTCCGTCAGGGACCGGTAATGTCGTAGTTTCACCATCAGGGCCACCAAGAAGATGAAGTAGGCCATGAGCAGTGGGAAGCCACCGATCTGCCAGACGTTGAAGAACTCGGAGTCCACCTGCACGACAAAGACACTTCCGGTACGCCACTCGGTACCCTCCCCCATTCCGAAGAACATCATCATTGGATGGGAGACCAGGTTCTGAAATGCCGCCGACATTCCTGTTACATCGCGACTCTTGGCCAGATCCACGACGCTCCCGACCGTCTCCAGCCCGGTGAATCGCATGGAGACCCACTCCCTGAATGCGGATGGGAGGGCGACGCTGGCAAGGACGGCCGTGAGGGTTCCCATCAACAGGACAAGGCCGAGGGATTTGAAAAAAGTACCCACTCTATGGCCTGGCGGCAGGCTGCTTACCGACAGGCTCAGGCTCAGGCAAAGTGCAAACACGCCGATGACCACGCCCTGTCGAGTTCCAACGGCCAGCATGCCGCCGAAGATGACGATCGTAGAGACGGATGCCAGGAGCAGGCCCAACCGTACCCTGGGCATCAGCATGGTCAAGGCGGCCAGGATTCCGATGCTGTAGGCGCCAACCGTGCCGCGATAGAGCCCCATGAACCCGCCGCCAAACCCCACCGCTGACGTGTCGGTCCCCTGGATTTCATACCACAAATCCAAGTTGACCTTGAAGACATATTGGATCAACCCACATGCGGCCACCGCGACGAACGTCAGGCACTGCAGAATGACGAAGCGATCAGGATGCTGCTCCAACTGCATCTTCATCATCATGGAGCGAAACACGATCAAGTAGCCGATAAGTCGCATGGTATTGAGCGCGATGAATTTTATCTCTCGAGGAACGTCGGAGTAGAACAGGTAACCCATGAGCGTGGAGAAGATGGGCAAGAAGACGAGAATCGCCGATGCCATCATCGTGAGAAAGCCCGGCGGCCGGCCGCAATCTAGACGCCACTTGAGAGAGCCCGCCGCCCACATTAGTAAGAACACCAAGGCCACTAGGTCGGCCGAGAATACCAGTCCGGCAGTACCCGGGCTGACTTTGAAAAGGGGGACCGGCAGAGTCAATACCACGGCAAGGCAAGCGCTCCGCCAGCGCAACCCAAGAAAAAGGCGACCGATAGGAACCATCACCACGCAGATGAGTGTTTGCAGCAACAGGACTCTTATCCACAGCGGACTCATGCTTGCTTGGCCCCGTTACTCATGGATCAGGCCTTTCTCGCCCGAATCACCCCGCGACGCAGATACGGCTCACGGTATTGCAGGTAATAACCCGGGGAGTAGGCTATCTCAAAGCCCAGGGTGGTCAGCAGACTGGACAGTTGGGCTTGGTCGCCGCTCTTGTGGTAGCAGCAGATGGAAACTCGCACAGGGCGGCTCTTACGCAATATTTCCCGTGCGCCTTGGAGCACGTCCGTCTCGCCGCCTTCCACGTCGGCCTGGAGATAATTCACGACTTGTTCTTTGTTCGCGAGATATCGGTCCAGCGATGTCCATCCGTCGCCGTCCTTATTGCCCAGGAACAGGGGAACGATGTTCACCTTGTCTTTCCAGGACGCCAGAGTCAAGCCCAGTGGCTCTATCCATCGCTTGTCGGGCTCGAAGAGATACACCCTTGCCACTCGTTCAATAATGCTCAGGCAGAATATACCGTCCGAAGCTCCGGCCAGGACCGCCACATCTCCCTTGTCGACATTGAACATGTCGGACAGGTAAGCGTGCGGCGACTCCGGGTGTGCCTCGCAACAGGCGGTGGCGACGGCAGCTTGCACCTGTGCGTCCGAGAAGTCGGCCGGGAAGTAAACCCTATTCTTTCCGATGATAACAGAAGGGAAAGGACACCCCCCGTCACGGCGTACAGAGAAGTCAGTCGGTCGGGCAAAATCTGCGGCCGCGCTGAGCGGGCGGGTGCCCGGCTCGAGATCCAACGCGGGGTGGCTCTCGATGTACTCCACGATCTTGCGGATTTCAGGATCTTCCGTATTCCTGTAGTACGACAGGACTAGTCCGCGAAGACGCCTCTTCTGAAGTTTGACCAGCATTGGGCGGATGGCTCGCACTCCCGGCAGGCTGGTGACGGCGTTCACTAGATTCATTAAGGTGCGCATGACTTGTCCAATTTGCTGTGTCGAATGGAGAGAGTCTCTCTCCACCATGCTGGCTGGCAGATCCACCGACCTTGTCAACCGTCCCTGTGCGTCCGCCACCACTCAATCGTCCGCCGCAGGCCTTCGTCGAAGCCCATCGCCGCGCGGAAGCCAAAGAGTTTCTCGGCACGCCGTGTGTCCAGCGACCGCCTCGGCTGGCCGTCGGGCTGGGCAGTGTCCCAGACGATCTTGCCGGTGTAGCCGACCAGGCGGCGAATCTTCTCCACCAGGTCGCCGATGGTGATCTCGAAGCCCGCTCCAAGATTTACGGGCTCCGGCCCGTCATAGTTCGCCGTGGCCAGGACCAGCCCGCGAGCACAGTCCTCGACGTACAGGAATTCCCGGCTGGCTTTGCCCGTGCCCCAGACGACCACCTCGGCCTCGCCCTTATCCTGGGCGTGGACGAATTTGCGGATCAAGGCCGGGATGACGTGGCTGGAACGCGGGTCGAAGTTGTCGCCCGGCCCGTATAAGTTCACCGGCAGCAGGTAGATGCCATCCAGCCCGTACTGCTGGCGATAGGCTTGGAGCATCACCAGCAGGGCCTTCTTGGCGATGCCGTAGGGGGCGTTGGTCTCCTCGGGGTAACCGCTCCAGAGGTCTTCTTCCTTGAACGGCACGGGCGTGAACTTGGGATACGCACAGATCGTGCCGACCTGAACAAACTTCTTGAGGCCGACCTGGTGGGCCTGTTCGATCAGGTGCAGCCCCATGGCCATGTTGGCGTAGAAAAACCGGCCGGGGTTCTCGCGGTTGGCGCCGATGCCGCCGACCTCCGCCGCCAGGTGCATCACGACCGTCGGCTTCATCGTCGCGTACATCCGCTGGACGTCGGCCTCGCGCGTCAGGTCGTAATCCTCGATCCGTGGGACCAGGATGCTATCCTTGCTCACGCCGGCGCGGGCCAACTCCGCCTGGATATTGCGCCCCAGGAAGCCCGCCCCGCCGGTCACCACGATACGTTCTTTGCTCAGGTCCATAGTTCAGTTCCAAGAAAACCGAATCCCGGAATGGAAACTCCGAAAAACACACAACTCCACACAGAGATCACAGAGCAGAGACTTCCTGGTTTCAGCAACATCTTCTCTCTGTTTCTCTGCGGCTCTGTGTCGCTTTTCATTTTTTTCCGTTCTTCTTACGGTGCTCGACCAGCACGCGTTCTTCCTTGGCCAGATCCCAGTCGTGCTGGGTCATCATCATGGCCAGGGCCTTGAAACTGACCTTCGGCTTCCAGCCGAGAATCTTCCTGGCCTTGGCTGCGTCGCCCAGGAGCAGGTCCACCTCGGCCGGGCGGAAGTAACGGGGATCGATCTCGACGTGCTTGTGCCAGTCCAGCTTCAGGTATCCGAAAACTTCGTCGAGGAACTCGCCCACGCTATGCGTCTCGCCGGTGGCAATGACGTAGTCGTCGGGCTGGTCCTGCTGAAGCATCATCCACATGGCCTCGACGTAGTCGCCGGCGAAGCCCCAGTCTCTCTTGGCGTCCAGATTGCCCAGGAACAGCTTCTCCTGGAGGCCTTCCTTGATTCGGGTGGCGGCACGGGTGGCCTTGCGGGTGACGAAGGTCTCGCCGCGGCGCGGGCTCTCGTGGTTGAACAGGATGCCGTTGCAGGCGAACATGCCGTAGGCCTCGCGGTAGTTGACCGTCTGCCAATGGCTGAAGACTTTCGCGCAGCCGTAGGGGCTTCTCGGGTGAAAAGGGGTCTTCTCGGTCTGGGGAACCTCCGCCACCTTGCCATACATCTCGCTGCTGGAGGCCTGGTAGAACTTGGTGGGGATGCGTGTGTCGCGGATGGCTTCCAGCAGGCGCAGCGTGCCGACGGCGTCGGCCTGCACCGTGTAGACCGGCTGGTCGAAGCTGACGCGGACGTGCGACTGGGCGCCGAGGTTATACACCTCGTCGGGCGCGACGGCGGTCATGATCTGCCGCAGCCCCGCGCCGTCGGTCAGGTCGCCGTAGTGCAGGAAGAGTCGCGTGCCTGTCTCGTGCGGGTCGCTGTAGAGGTGCTCGATGCGCCCGGTGGTGAAGGTGCTGGAGCGACGGATGATGCCGTGAACCTCGTAACCCTTGTCCAGCAGGAACTCCGCCAGGTAGCTGCCGTCCTGCCCGGTAATGCCCGTAATCAAGGCCTTCTTGCCCATGTACCGACTCCTGTTAAGCGAATAAAGGACTGTGCTTATATCGGCCATGCAGGGTGGGCACTACAAGTAATCTGCCGCCCCGGCCGACCCTCCGATCAGGCGGACAGCCGTTGGCGGGGAAGTACGCTCTCTTTCTTGAAACATGGCTTGCACTTGGCGTCGCACGAAGGCTTCTCGTGGAGACGAAAGGACAGAAAAACAATGCCTGAAGAGCCAAGACAAGTGCGATGTGCGGGATTGGGCACGGACGGTCAGACGGTGGACCTCCGCGTGCCAATGGAGTTCAAGGTACGCGGCGGGCGGAAGGAGATCATGCTTCCGCCACAGCGAACAACCACGTGCCTTCCGTGTCTAGCCGCATTTGAAAATCGTGATGAGCGATGGCGAGACCTTGTCCGTCGTGCGATCAGACAACCCCCTGGGCGAGCATCGCCCGCGCGACGGTCAGGAAGCCGGCAATATTGGCCCCGGCCGTCAGATCCTGCGAGGCGCCATAGGCCTCCGCGGCGGCCAGACAGCGATCGTAGACGGCGCTCATGATCCGATTGAGCCTCGCATCGACCTCTTCAAAGGTCCAAGTCAGCCGCGTGGCGTTCTGGCTCATCTCCAGGGCACTGATGGCGACGCCTCCGGAATTGGCGGCCTTGGAGGGCGCGAAGGCCACGCCCGCGTCCTTGAAGACGCGGATGGCGCCCTCGGTGGAAGGCTTGTTGGCGCCCTCGGCCACCACGCGGCAGCCGTGGGCCACCAGCGTTCGGGCCGCCGCCTCGTCAAGTTCGCCTTCGGTCGCACAGGGCATCGCCACATCACAGGGTACTTTCCAGATGCCCTCGGATCCCTCGTGATAGGCGGCGGTGCCGTGTCCGGCGACGTAATCGTGAATGCGCCCCTGCCGGGCGCGCTTGATTTCCTTGACGCCGTCCAGGTCGATCCCGCCGGCATCGACAACGTAGCCGTCGCTGTCAGACATCGCCACCACGACCGCCCCCAACTGCTGAGCCTTCTCAGCCGCGTGAATCGCGACGTTTCCGCTGCCCGACACGAGTACGCGCTTACCTTTCCAGTCGGTGTGGTGGGCGGCCAGCATGCAGGAGACGAAGTAGACCAGGCCGTAGCCGGTGGCCTCGGCGCGGACCGGCGAGCCGCCGTAGTCCAGGCCCTTATTCGTCAGCACGCCGGTGAATGTGTTGGTCAACTTCTTGTACTGGCCGAAGAGGTATCCGATCTCACGCATGCTCACGCCGATATCGCCGGCCGGAATGTCAGTGTCGGGCCCGACGTGACGGAACAGTTCATTCATGAAGCCCTGACAGAATCGCATGACCTCCATGTCGCTCTTGCCCTTGGGGTCAAAGTCGCTGCCGCCCTTGCCGCCCCCCAACTGCATGCCCGTCAGGGCGCCCTTGAACACCTGCTCAAAGGCCAGAAACTTCACGGTGTCCAGATCCACCGTGGGATGAAACCGCAGCCCACCCTTGTAGGGCCCCACCGCGCTGTTGAATCCGATGCGGAATCCGCGATTGACCTGGATTTCCCCGTGGTCATCCACCCACGGCAGACGAAAAATGATCTGCCGTTCAGGCTCGACGACACGCTCAGCGATCTTGGCCTTGGCGAACTCGGGATGCTTGCCGATGACCGGCTCAATGGACTGCAAAACCTGCTGCACCGCCGAGTGGAACTGAGTCTCGGTGGGATTCCGGGCTACCACGTCCTCCATCACCTTATCCACGAAGTAGCTTCCCATTTGACGACGCTCCTTTCCATTCTGGCCAGGGGGCGCGGGCCTAGAACTGGCCTCCCGTCAACTCCTGGATCTGCTTGAAAGAAAAGACCGGGCCGTCCCGGCAGACGTACTTGCCGCCGATGTCGCAACGGCCACACTTGCCGATGCCGCAGCTCATGCGACGCTCCAGCGACGTAAAGATCGTTTCCGGGACAAAGCCCGTGTCCAACAGCGGCTTGATGGTGAACTTCAGCATGATCGGCGGACCACAGACCAGCGCAACGGCGTTAGCGGAACTGGGCTTGACCTCCCCCAACACCGTCGGCACAAAGCCCTCGCGTCCGGTCCAGCCGGCTTCGCCCTTATCGACCGTCACATGCATGTCGATCCCGTCAACATCCTGCCAGGCCTTCAACTCATCCTTGTAGAGCAACTCGCCGGGGCTGCGCGCCCCGTAGATCGTCGTGATGCTCCCAAATCGCGATCGATTCCGACCGTCGAGCATGTAGCGGATCGTCGAGCGGAGCGTTGTGAAGGCGAAGCCGCCGCTGACGATCACGACGTTCCTGCCCTCCATCGCGGCCAGGGGATAGCTGTTTCCATAAGGCCCGCGCAGGCCCAGGCGCTCGCCTTCCTCCATCGCGTGCAGGGCGGTACTGACCACGCCCGTCGAGTAGCGTTTGACGGTGAACTCGACATAATCGGCATCCAGCGGGGAAGACGCAATCCCGATGGGGCTCTCCCCCGCGCCGCCGACCGACAGCATGGCGAACTGTCCGCAGTCGAACTTGAAGGCCTCGCGGTCAGCCCGACTACAGAAAGCCAGGCGGAAAGTCTTGAGATCCCTGGCGGCGTTCTCGACGGTGATCTTCTCGATCGTGACCGGCTTGGCCAGGTAAGGGTTTGCTGAAGCGCACATGCTCATTTAGATACCTCTGTCAGCGTTTCCCGAATATCCAGGTTGGCCGGACAACTACGAATGCATCGGCCACAGCCGACGCAGAAGATCTCGCCAAAGCTCTCGGCCGTATAGCAGAACTTGTGCATCATGCGGTGACGCATCCGCATTCCCTGTCGCGTCCGTGGATTGTGGCCCGATGCCTCCAGCGTGAAGGCTGGGAACGCACAGGCGTCCTGCGCCCGGACTCGCCGGTTCTGCCCGCCCACTTGCTCGTCGTAGAGCCCGAAGCAGTGGCAGGTCGGACACAAAAAGGTGCATACACCGCACCCCAGGCATCGCGCCGTCAACTCATCCCACGCGGCCGCGTCGAAACGGGCCCGCAGCTTCGCGGTCGCCTGGTCGATGCTGACGCGCGCCATCTTCGCATCGGCCGCGGCCACTTGGGCCTGGCGGGAACTGACCTGCTCGGCGCTGGGTTTATCCAGCAGTTTGCCGTACTCGGCCATGAAGGCTTCGCCGGTGGCGGTGACCGACTCCAGAAGCAGCACGTCGCCGATGTCCACAGCCAGGATGTCCGCGCCGGCCTTGCCGGCGGGCGAACCCTTGATCGACGTGCAGAAGCACGTCGGAGCCGGCTGGCGGCAGGCGAGGGAGATAATCACCGCGTTGTCTCGCCGACTGCGATAATAGGGATCGGCGTACTTCTCGTCGAGGAAGACCTTGTCGAGGTACACCAGCGATAGTACATCGCACGGCCGGATGCCGAAAAGCACCACGCGGCCCTCCGGCAGCGGCGTCGCCGTCATACCGTCGCTGCCGTGCGTGGCGATGACCTCGCTGCGGGGGAAGAACATCCGCTTGGGCGGCAGTATGAAATTGACATAGTCCAGGGCCAGCATGTCGCCGGCCGACACCTGGGTCAGGCATACGCCATCGCCCTTGTCGACGGGGCCCAGGAACCTGCCGGTGCGGCTCACGGCGGCGATGAGCTTGCCCAGGTGTTCTTTGCTGATTACTCCCAAGGCCATGTTGATCCTCTTACGGATGGGTGATGAAACTCTCGCTGTCGTCGGACTGGAAGGCGCACAACGGGGGCATGTCGTCCAACGACGCGCCCGGCACGTAGCCGAACAACTCTTCGACGTCCTTGACCAGTTTCTGCGTGAACAGCCGCAGGTCGATGTGCATCGGACAGGCCCGCACGCACGCGTCGCACTCCACGCATCGCCCGGCCTGGTGAAACATCCGCCCGATGTGGAACAGCAGCAGGTCGGACGGATCGTCGCCCGCTCCGGCCCAGTTGGGCTTGGATTGCTCGATGAAGCAGGACTTGCAGTAGCAGTTGGGGCAGGCCTGACGGCAGGCATAGCAGCGGATGCACTTGGCGATTTCTTTGAGGAACAGTTCCCACCGCTGCGCGGGGGCCATCGCCTCGAACTCTCTGGCCCGCGCGAATCGCTCGGCGGCCGGGGCCTGCGAGGGGCCCTCGACCTTCACGTCGGCAATTGCGGGCGCCGGATGGAGACACCCCAGGCATGCCTCGGCGACGACCTGGTCGCGTTGCAGCGTGCGTGTCCGGCCCGACACGGTAGTCACCTCGAAGGCCCCGTCGGCGCCGGCGTGGCAGTCGGTCACGGCTTCTCCGGCCGCCGCATCCGCCTTACGCGGATCGACCATGCCCTGGCAAGGCATGGCGATGATCACCACGCTGCCCCGCGGCACCTGGTGTTCCTTGATCAGGCCGATGATCGACCGCGCGTCGCATCCCTTGGCCGCAACGGCAATCTTCGGCGGCGACCACTGGCCGCGAACAGAGGCAGGTTTCTCGAACAGTCGCGGCAGGTACGCCGCCAGGTTGTTGGTGCAGAAGCGGTTCCACACCAGCGTGTCGGCTACCGAGGCATCCCGCACAAAGTGCGGCCGCGTCCGCAGCGGCAGCGAGCCGTTCTGGAATCCCACGACCGTCTCGACCTTGCCGGATTCCAACAGGTCTTTTGCCGCTTTTCTGAGCTTGGTTTCCATGTCATGCATGGCGAATCACGTGAGTTCTTTCTTGATCTGTTTGGCCGGTCCGAGCTTCCGAATGTCGTCGCTAACCTTGGTGATCAGGTCCGCAAAGCGGCCGCCCTCCGACGCGCTGACCCAGGAGAACTGGACCCGTCCGGGCTCGAGGCCCAGGTACTCCAGGAAGCTCTTGAGCATCACAAACTTCCGACGGGCGACGAGATTACCGCTGATGTAATGACAGTCGCCGGGATGGCAGCCGGAGACCAGTACTCCGTCGACGCCCAGTTGTAGGGCCTTGACGATGTACATCGGGTTGACCCGGCCGCTACAGGGCACGCGAATGACCCGCACGTTGGCGGGGTACTGGAGCCTGCTCACGCCCGCCAGGTCGGCCCCCGCGTAGGAACACCAGTTGCACAGGAAGGCCACGATCCGCGGTTCCCATGCCGGCGCCGACTCGGTTCCGGCCACTGTCTGCTTTGTTGTATGGGTGTCAGCCAAGCCTGCTCCTCCACCTACAGCGCGCCCAGGGCGCTGAGCATCTGTTCGTTCCTGAAGCCGCCCAGGTCGATCGCGCACGAGCGGCACGTCGCGGCACAAGTGCCGCAGCCTTTGCACAACGCCTCGTTGACCACCGCCACGCGAAGTTCCGCGTCCAGTTCAATGGCCCGGTACGCACACACCGCCACGCACGCGCCGCACCCGCTGCAACGCTCGGCGCGAATACAGGCCACCTTGCCCTCAGCCTCGATGGTCTCCTTGCTAAGCACCGTCGCGGCCCGGCCCGCCGCCGCGCGGGCCTGCGCGATCGTCTCGCTGATGTCCTTGGGGTAGTGGCTCAGTCCGCAGACGAACACGCCGTCGGTGGCAAAGTCCACCGGGCGCAACTTGACGTGGGCCTCCAGGAAGAACCCGTCGCCCTCCAGCGGAACCTTCAGCAACTGCGAGAGGCCCTTGTTGTCGGCATTGGCCACGATGCCGGTACTCAGCACCAGCAAGTCAGGCTTCATCTCCAGCGTCGCGCCCAGAATATCGTCCTGCACGCGGAGCGACAGGTCGCCGCCGCTGCGCTGCACTGCCGGCTTGGCATCGTTTTCAAAACGGACAAACATAACGCCTGCCTCGCGGGCCTGGCGGTAGTACCGCTCCTTGAGCCCGTAGGTGCGCATGTCGCGGTACAAGACGTACACGTTGGTTCGCGGGCTGAGTTGCTTGAGCCGGATGGCGTTCTTGATCGCCTCGGAGCAACAGACGCGGCTACAGTAGCCGTGCTCGCTGTCGCGCGAGCCGACGCACTGGATCATGGCCACTGTCCGCAGCTTCGCGACCGCCGAAGTGTCGGCGGCGTGGAGCATCTCCTCCAATTGCCGCTGCGTGACCACGCGGTCGTCCTGGCCGTAGAGATACTCCGAGGGTTTGTACTCCTCGCCGCCGGCGGCCACAATGACCACGCCGTGAGAAATCTCCACGGCGGGCGACTCCAACGTCGTCTTGAAGTTGCCGATGTATCCATCGATCTGGCGTATCTTCGCGCTGAGGTGTACCTGGATCTTCGGGTGACTGCCCACCTTGGCCACCAATTCAGCCAACTTGCCCGCCGTCGCTTCCCCATCCAGCGTGCTCTTGACGTGCCGGAGGTTGCCGCCCAGTTGGCCGGTCTTTTCCAGCAGGTAAGTCTGGAGGCCCTGGTTGGCCAGGTCCATCGCCGCCGTCATGCCCGCCAGCCCGCCGCCGATGACCAGGGCGTTCTTATTCACGCCCAGCGACTTGCGGTAGAGCGGCTCGGCCAGGGTCACTCTCGTCACGGCGTTGCGGACCAGGTCCTTGGCCTTGGTCGTCGCCTGCTCGGGCTGCTTCTGGTGGACCCAGGAGCAATGCTCGCGGATGTTGGCGAACTCGAACATATAGGGGTTGAGCCCGGCCTTCTGCAAGGTCTTCTGGAACAGCGGCTCGTGCGTTCGCGGCGTGCAGGCGGCCACCACGACGCGGTTGAGCTTATGAGTCTCGATGGCGGCACGAATGGTCTTCTGTGAATCCTGCGCGCAAGAGAACATCATCTCCTGGGCATGCCGGACGCGCGGCAGGTGCGAGGCGTACTCGACCACGCCGGGCACATCCACCGTCGCGGCGATGTTGATGCCGCAGCGGCAGACAAACACGCCCACGCGCGGCGGCTCGCCGCGCAGATCCTTCTCTCGCGGATATTCGACGCTGACTTCCCTAGCCGGGCAGTCGCCCAGCACCGACGCGGCGGCCGAGGCGGCGCCGCTGGCCTCCATGACCGACTCGGGGATGTCCTTGGGGCCTGAAACGCTCCCGCACACGAACAGACCTTCGCGGCTGGTCTGGACGGGCGCGGTCGACTCGACCGCCACGAAACCTGATGCGTCCAGCTTGGCGCCCAGCCGCCTGGCCACATCCTTGGAGGATTCCGAAGGCTGTAGGCCCACCGAAAGCACCAGCAGGTCGAACCGCTCATTCAAGACCTTGCCGTCACGCGTGATGTACTGGATATTCAGATCGTTCGTCCGCGGGTCGCTCTCGACCGAGGCGATGCGCCCGCAGACAAACCGCGTGGCGTGCTCGTCGCGGGCGCGATCGACGAACCGGTCGAAGCCCTTGCCGTAGGCCCGAATATCCATGTAGAAGATCGTCGCCTGGAGGCCCAGCACGTGTTCGCGGGCAATGATGGCGTCCTTGGCCGCCTGCATGCAGCAGACGGCAGAGCAGTGCTCATTGCCCGCCGACGCGTCGCGCGAGCCGACACACTGTAGGATGGCGATTTTCTTCGGCTCGGCCTGGTCGGAGGGCCGCTTGATGTGCCCGCCGGTGGGACCCGAGGCGCTCAAGATGCGCTCAAATTCGATGCTGGTCATCACGTTGGGGAAGATGCCGTAGCCGTATTCGCCCTTGAGGCGTGCGTCAAATTCCTTCGTCCCGCAGGCCAGGATCACCGAGCCGACCTCCACCTCGACGATCTGCTCCTTTTGCTCGAAGTCGATCGCGCCGGTCGGGCAGACCTTCTTGCACAGGCCGCACTTGCCGCGCAGGTGGTAGGTGCAGTGCGCCGCGTCCATCACCGGCAGCGCGGGAACGGCCTGCGGGAAGGGAATGCGGATGGCCTTGGTGGTCGACAGGCCCTTGTTGTAGGGATCGGGGATCTTCGTGGGGCATTTGGCCATGCACAGCCCGCAGCCGGTGCACTTGGACTCATCCACGTACCGCGGCCGCTTGCGGAGCGTCACCCTCATGTGCGGCGGCTTGCCCTGCAGGTCCAGCACGTCGGCCAGGGTGACGATGTTGATGCAGGGATGGCTGCCGGCCTCCACCAGTTTGGGCGACAGGATGCACATCGCGCAGTCGTTGGTCGGGAAGGTCTTGTCCAGTTGCGACATCCTGCCGCCGATGGCTGGACCCACCTCCACGAGGTAGGTTTCCACGCCCATGTCGGCCAGGTCGAGCGCCGCCTGGATGCCGGCCACTCCTGCTCCGATGACCATTGCCTTCTTGTGCATAGTCAGACGCCTTATGCCTTGGCGATTTTCGCCTTGAGCTCTTCGATGACTTCCTTGCGCCCTGCGGTCGTGCCCTTGATCAGGTCGCGACGGATGAGTTGGGCCAACCGCTCGATCTGGTCGTTGCTGGCCAGCATGTCCGGCGGGGCCGCGCCCTCGCGGATGGCCAGGAATCGCAGCGCCCGCATTACGTCAGTGAAGTTCACTCCCTGCGGACAGCGCGCCGTGCAGCGGTAGCACAGGGCGCACAGCCAGATCACCGGCGACTTGAGGACGTCGTCGCGCAGGCCCAGCAGCACCTGGCGGATAATCTTGCGGCAGTTGTATTCCTCGTCGACGTTGGTCACCGGGCAGCCGGCGGCACAAGTGCCGCAGGCAAAACATTTGGTGATGTTCTCGCCGCCGGGCACGGAGGCCACCTCGTCGCGGAAGCTCGAATCCAGATCCTCCACGACGATCTTGCTGGTCGGTTTTTCGTTCATCGCAGTACTCCTGCACTCACTTTGCACTCTCGGTAGCACAGGCGTCTCGCCTGTGAAGATCCACTCAAGCCTTGGGCCCCAACCCAACAATGCACTGGTCCTCGCGGACCACCTTCCGCGGCCCGCCATCGATACCGCTCGACCAATCATGCGGAGCGACGATGGCATCCAGCTTGTCGCGGATTCCCAATACGCAAGATCGGTCGTAGATCCGCTGCCAGGCGCACTCGGTTTCGGCGTGGACTTCGCATTTGCCGTCGCGCGATCCGCCGCAGGGGCCGTTGAGCAGCCGCTTGGAGCAGCGGGTGATGGGGCAGATGCCAGCAAAGTCACCCAGGCGGCAGTTGCCGCAGCCCAGGCACTTCTCGGTCCAGACGCCCTGGCTCTCGAGGATGCCGATGAACTGGGTGTTCAGCCCCGGGTAGACGGGCGTCTGTGGGAAGCGTTCGGCCAGCGTCTGCACGCCGGCCCCGCAGCCCAGGGAGCAGATAGCGTCATAGTTGGGCACGCGCGGGGCCAGCAGGTCGATGAACGCGTCCTCGCACTGACGTTCGATGGTGCATTCGTCGACCACGACGTTGGCGTGTCCGGCCAGCTTGAGGGACATGCGCAAAGCCGATCCAAGGATGCCGGCCTCGCGCTCGCCGCCGGCCAGGCAGACGGTAACACACGTCCCGCAGCCCACCAGTAGCACACGTTTGTGCCGGCTGATCATATCGCGTATTTCGGGGATCTTCTTACGGTCGGCAACGATCATTTTCTTTCTCCTGCAATCATCGCTTCAGACTGCTTGGCCAGGTCGTCCACGCCGGCCAGGACGGCCGCCTGGGGCCGCCTCAGCGGACTAGGGCCCAGTTTGACAACTCGTTCGTGCATCTCGGTCGCGATCTGGGCAAAACGGGGCCCTTCGGCCGAGGAGAGGTTAAACATCTCCAGTCGCGCGCCGCCCAGGCCGATCTCGTCCAACAGTTCCTTGGCCCGCTCGATCCGGCGTCGGGCACGCAGGTTGCCCTCAAGGAAGTGGCAGCCCCCTTCCAGGCAGCCGGCCACCAGGATGCCGTCGATCCCGCGCTCGAAGGCGGCCAGGACGTAGTTCACCTCGATCTTGCCGGTGCATGGGAAACGCAGCACCCGCACGCTGCTGGGATATTGCAGTCGCATCGATCCCGCCATGTCCGCGGCGGCATAGGCACAGTAGTGGCAACACAACGCCAGGATGACCGGTTCTTGTTCCATAGTCCGTTTCTTATCCCTTGGTCCAGCGAGGCCGGGCGACGCCCACCTGCTCGGGGTAGCTGGGCTGGGAGGCCAGCGTGCCCGCCAGGTCTCCGCCCAGCAGGCGCTCGATGGCTCCGAGAATCTGCGTATCAATGTAATTGCGTAGCGTGATCGCCTTGGCCGGGCACTCGGAGGTGCAACTGCCGCATCCCATGCACACGGTGGGCTGGATCTGGGCCTTGTTGTCCTGCCCGACCTTGGGCGCCATGTACGGGCAGACATGCATGCAGGTCATGCACCCAACACACTTGTCGTTGTCGACGCAGGCGATCTGCGCCCCGACCGGCATGGCCTTGCGAGACAGGATCGACGCCGCGCGGGCGGCCACCGCGTTGGCCTGCGAGACGGCCTCGCCGATGAATTTGGGGGCATGGGCCGTACCGCACAGGAACAGGCCCTCGCTGGCGAAATCGACGGGGCGCAGCTTGACGTGCGCCTCCAGGAAGAAGCCGTCGGCGTTGAGGGGCACGCGGAGGAGGTCGGAAATCCCCTGCCGATCGGCCTGGCCGATGATCGGCGCAGCCAGGATCAGCAGGTCCGGCTTCATCACCACGTCGCGGGCCAGGATCGAGTCCCGCACGGTCAGATCAATCGTGCCGTCGGCCCCCAGCGAGAACGCCGGCGGAGCCTCGGCCTCGAAGCGGATGAACAACACGCCCGAGGCGCGGGCCTTCTGGTAGGCGATCTCGCGGAAGCCGTAGGTCCGCATGTCGCGATACAGCACGACGATCCGGGCATGCGGGTATTTCTCTCGCAGGCGGAGGGCGTTCTTCACCGCCGTCGTGCAGCAGACGCGGCTGCAATAAGGCCGATCATCATTCCTCTGCTCGACGCACTGGAGCATGACGATCGTCGCACGTTCCGGCAGGTTCAATTCGTCGCGCCCCAGCCGCGAGGACAGTTCCATCTGCGTCAGAACGCGATCGCTCTGGCCATAGCCGAACGTGGTGGGCTTGCCCTCGGCTGCGCCCGTGGCGACAACGACCACGCCGTGCTCGACACTGCGTGCCTTGTCGCCGGTGACGATTTCCGACTTGAAGTCGCCCACGTGTCCCTCCACCTTCGTCACGCGCGACTTCAGGTAAACGGTGATGCGGGCGTGCCGCGTGACACGGTCGGCCAACTCGGCCAGGAATGCTCGGACATCCAGGCCGTCCAGCGTGTAGTACACATCCAGGGCCGTGCCGCCAAGGGCGGCGGTCTTCTCGACCAGATGCACGGGGAAGCCCTGCTCGGCCAGGGCCAACGCCGCCGTCATGCCGGCCACACCGCCGCCAATGACCACCGCCGATCCCTTGACCGGGACGGTTTCCTCGCTCAGGGGCATCAGGTTGGCCGTCCGCCCGACAGCCATGCGGACAAGGTCGGACGCCTTGCGGGTGGCGAGATCGGGCTTGCCCGAATGCACCCACGAGCACTGGTCGCGGATATTGGCCATTTCGAGCAGGTAGGGGTTGAGCCCGGCATCGCGGAGGGTGTCGCGGAAAATCGCCTCGTGGGTCCGCGGCGTGCAAGAGGCCACGATCACGCGGTTGAGCCGGTGCTCAATGATCCTGTCCTTGATCGTATCCTGCGTGTCGTCGGCGCAGGTGTAGACGTTGTGCTCGGCCAGCACCACGCCAGGCAGTGCGCGGGTGCGGCGGACGACCTCCTCGACGTCGACCACCGAGGCGATGTTGCTGCCGCAGTGGCAGATGAACACACCGATGCGGGCCGGCTCGTCGGTAACGTCGCGCTGGGGCGGATAGGTCTTGGTGCGAACATTGGTGCCCCGGGCCGCAGCCAGCAGACTCATCGCCCTGGCGGCGGCGGCACTGGCCTGCATCACGGTGTCGGGGATGTCCTTGGGCTCCTGGAAGACTCCGCCGACAAACACACCTGCGCGGGAGGTGTCCAGCGGATGCAGTTCGTCGGTGCGGGCAAAGCCCCACTCGTTGAGCATAATGCCGAATCGCTCGGCCTGCTCGCGGAGGCTGGCACTGGGAGAGAGCCCCAGCGACAGGACCACCATGTCGAACTCGTTCTCCTGGCAACGGTTGTCCTCGTCGATATACGTGATACGGAGGCCCGCCGTCGGGCGGACCTCGGCGACGGCCGCCGGTCGGCAGCGGATGTACCGGATGCCCAGTTCCTTCGCGCGGTTGTAATAGCGTTCAAAGTCCTTACCGAACGCCCGCATGTCCATATAGAAGATCGTGACGTCCAGTTCCAGCTCGTGCTCCTTGGCCATGATCGCCTCTTTCGTGGCGGCCATGCAGCAGACGGAGGAGCAGTAGGCCTGCTGGCGACTGGGGTCGCGCGAGCCGATGCACTGGATGAAAGCCAGTCGTTTGGGCGCCTTGTCGTCGGAGGGGCGTCGGATGTGCCCTGCCGTCGGACCCGAGGCGGATAGCAACCGCTCAAACTGCACGTTGCTGACCACGTTGGGCGTCATCGCAAAGCCGAACTCCATCCGCCGCGTCGCGTCAAAGGCCTGGAAACCGGGCGTCAACAGCACGGCCCCCACGTCCAGGTCCAGGGTCTGGCCCTGCTGGTCATAGTTGATCGCGCCGGCCTGGCAGACCTTGGAGCACAGGCCACAGGCGCCGGTCTTGAAGTGGACGCAGTTATCGCGGTCGATGGCCGGCACGCGCGGCGCGGCCTGCGGGTGGGCCATGTCGATGGACGGCCGGGCGCAAAGATACTGGTCGTGCGATGTCAGGTGCTGGTGCGGGCGGCGAGCCGTGATGCCGGCCAGGTCCACCGCGCCGGTCGGGCAGACCTTCACGCAGGCCCCGCAGGCCTGGCACTGGTCGGTCAGTTCACCGAAGGCGGTGCGTACCTTGCGGGCTGCCCCGCGTCCGAACATGCTGATCACCCCGCGCCCCATCATGTCCTTGCACACCCGAACGCACAGGCCGCACAGGACGCACTTGCCTTCCGAGCGGGACTCGAAGGCCGCGGCGGCGGCGACATCCATCTTGGCGGCAAACTCGGCCAGTTCCGTCGAGTCCGGGGCCTGCGCCAGCAGCAGTTGCACGACCGTGCGCCGGGCCTGGATAACCGCATCGCTGTTGGTGCGGACGGTGGTGGCCTCCTCGATCGGGTGGCTACAGGAGGCGACGAGCCTGGGCCCGCGCGGGCCGTCGATTTCGACCAGGCACACGCGGCAGGCGCCGTAGGGCGACAGGCCGCGGTAGTGGCAAAGCGTCGGAATGGCGATGCCCATCGCCCGCGCGGCGTCGAGAATGGTCGTGCCCGCGCTCACGGTCGATGCACGCCCGTCCACGGTTACGGTGACGCCCTGGCGATCAGAAATCACAGGGAACACGGATGTCACAGAGGACACAGAAGAAGGCATCGAAGTTGAGTTTTGAGTTTTCATGCTTCTACTCTGTGATCTCCGTTTTCTTTGTGCTCTCTGTGATGGCTTCTTTCATTTCGTGCCTGCCCGGCCGGCAGGATTCCGGCAGAACCGCCCGGCCCTCAGGCCTGGGCCACTACCGCCTCCACGGGACAGACGCTTCGGCACGCTCCGCAGCGCGTGCAGGCGCCGCTGGCGATTTGATGGGGCGACTTGGCCTGGCCGCTGATGGCCTCGACGGCGCAAACTTTCTTGCACTGCCCGCAGCCGATGCAGGCCTCGGCGTCGATAACGAAGGTTGTCAGCTTCCGACACACACCCGCGGGGCACCTGCCTTGCACATGCGCCTCAAACTCGTCGCGGAAGTGCCGCAAGGCACTAAGCACGGGGTTGGGGGCCGTGCCGCCCAGACCACACAGCGAGGCCGACTTCACCGTCACCGCCAGGCGCTCGAGGGTCTCCACGTCGTCGCTCCGTGCCTTGCCGTCGCAGATCCGCGTCAGAATCCGCAGCATCTGCTGGGTGCCCTCGCGGCACGGGGCACATTTGCCGCAGGACTCCTCGGCCGTGAAGGTCAGGAAGAACCGCGCCAAGTCCACCATGCAGGTGCTGGTGTCGATCACGATCATGCCGCCCGAACCCATCATCGAGCCGGCTTCGGCGAGTTTCTCGTAGTCCACGTTCAGGTCGAGCATCGCCGCCGGGATGCAGCCGCCGGAGGGTCCGCCGGTCTGGACGGCCTTGATGGGCCTCTTGCCGGCCGCCCCGCCGCCGATGCGGTAGACCATCTCCCGTAGCGTGATGCCCAGGGGCACCTCCACCAGGCCGGTGTTCTTGACGGCCCCCACCAGCGAAAAGACCGTCGTGCCCCGGTTGCCCTGCTCGCCCCGCTGGGCGTACCATCCGGCGCCGCGAGCCAGGATGGGCCCGACGCTGGAGAGTGTCTTGACGTTGTTGATGACGGTGGGCTTGCCCCACAGCCCGGCGTTGGCTGGGTACGGCGGGCGGCTGCGCGGCTCACCGGACTGGCTTTCGATGGAGGCGATCAAGGCCGTCTCCTCGCCGCAGACAAACGCGCCGGCGCCCTTGCGGATCTCGACGGTCAGGTCAAAGCCGCTGCCGAAAATGTTCTGCCCAAGCAGGCCATGAGCCTGGGCCTGCGCGATGGCGTGCTGCATCGTGGACACTGCCAGCGGGTATTCGCTGCGGACATAGATGAACGCACGGCTAGCGCCGATGGCGGCGGCGCCGATGATCAGGCCCTCCAGCACCGCGTGGGGGTCGCCCTCCATGATGCTGCGGTCCATGAACGCGCCCGGGTCGCCCTCGTCGGCATTGACGATGATGTACTTCTGGTCGGCCTGGCGCCGGCGGGCAAATTCCCACTTCCGCGCGGTGGGGAACCCCGCGCCGCCACGGCCTCGGAGCCCGGAGTCGAGCACTTCCTTGATGACCTGCTCGCCGGTCATCTGCGTCAGGGCCTTCATCGCGCCGCGGTAGGCCCCGCGGGCGATGGCCTCGGTCAGTGACATCGGGTCGATCGAGCCGCAGTTCCGCAGGATCACCCGCTGCTGCTGACCATAGAAGTCCAGCGATTTCCAAGTCGCCACCTTGCCCAGCCCGTTGGTCGACGGGGCGTAGGTGTGGACCTGGGCCATCGAAACGTTCTCTTCGCTCTCGAAACGGCACAGGGCCATTTCCGACGGCAGCGTACCCTTCTGGGCATACTGGGTCAGCACGTTGCGAACCTTCGCGGCCGTCATGCCGCCGAAGCTGACGCGCGGCCCGTTGGGAACCAGGAAGTCCACCAACGGCTCCTGCTGGCAGAAGCCGATGCAGCCGGTCCGCGCGACCGTGGCGTCGAGTTTGAGTTCCTTGACGGCCTCGAGGGCCGCCGCCTCCACCTCCCGCGCACCGGCAGCGATGCCGCAACTGGCCGAGCCGATGAGGATTTTAAGCCCACGGGCGGGGTACAACGTGGCCGCGCCGACCGCGCCGAGCCGGTCGAGGTCCTCGGATGTGCCTATGCGGGTTTCGGGAGGAAGGCTCATTCAAATCGCTCCAGGATGGCCGACACCTTGTCCAGTTTCATCTTGCCGAAGGTCACGCCGTCAATCCGCATGGCCGGGGCCAGGGCGCAGCACCCGATACATCGCACCGTGCGAAGCGTGAAGCGGCGATCCTTGTCCGTACCGCCCTCGCTGGGCACGCCGATCTCCTCGGCCAGCCGCTCCAGCAGCATGCCCGAGCCGCGCACGAAGCACGCGGTGCCCAGGCACACCTCGACGATGTGCCGGCCGACAGGCTCGAGGCTGAAAGAGTTGTAGAAGCTCGCCACGCGGAGGATTTCCGCCAGCGGCATGCCCAGCCGCTCCGCCAGGGCCTCCAGTGTCGCTCGCGGCAGGTAACCGCACTGATCGTTGATGTCCTGTAGAACCGGGATCAGCGACGATCCGTCGCCACCATGCCGCGCGAGGGATCCGTCCAACGTCGCTGCCTGCTCGGTGCTGGCGGGCATGCTCGGCCGGAACGGCTCGACCTCCTGGGGCACATTCCGCACCGGGCACTGCTCGATGCAGTCGCCACAGCCGGTACACTTGTCGGACTCGACACTCCGCGGCCGAACCGCGACCTGGGCCTTGAAGTGCCCGGCCTCGCCATCGAGCTTGACGACGTCGGCCATGGTCAGCACTTCGATGTTCAGGTCCCGCATGCAGGCCACCAGCTTGGGCGAAATGGTGCAAGTGGCGCAGTCGCCGGTGGGAAACGTCTTGTCTAACCTCGCCATCGTGCCACCGATGGTCGGGCTCTGCTCGACCAGGTAGACGTGGAAGCCCGCGGCCGAGAGGTCCAGCGAAGCCTGGATTCCGGCAATGCCGGCCCCGCAGACCAGGACCGACCCGCTCGGGATCGCCTCGTCGCCATTGGGCGTTGTCTTGGCCGCCGAGCCATCACTGGCGATCATGGGATTGTTCCTTCTTGAGCATCATCATTCGCCGAGTCCTTCCTCTGCGTCCATCGCCTCCTGGGCCGCCGCGGCGCCTGCGGGCATCACCTTGCGGTAGATCTCGCCGGGACTCTTGAGTACGCCGTCGACCGTCAGCAGATCCTCCTGGATGCGGATGCCCAGCAGCCGATGGTTTTCTTCGAGATAGGGGCGGATCAGCGTCCAGTCGGCCCCCGACAACGGGCGATAGGCCCCGCCGTTGAGTTGCTCGTTGACCAGCGTGTGGTGCGGATCGCGCACATAGACGGCCCCGCCCGAGGCCAGGCTCAGCAGGTTGCTGCCGGGGTAAGGCATGTCCAGAGGCACGAACCTGCCGCTGACGTCGGCCTTGAGCCCGTTGATGATCGCGAAGCCGCCGCCGGCCAACGGGTCGCCCGCCATGAACGACTCGGCCAGGTAATCCAGGGCCGTGCCATTGATGACAACTCGGGGCCGGCCCACGGCATTGATCATCGGCCGGCCGGCCGCGTTGCCCATGACGTAGAAATCGCCGCCCTTGGCGCCGTAAAGGAACGTCTGGCCGACATCACCATGCACCACGAGCTTGCCTCGCTTGGCAATCTGGCAGAGCTGGTCTTGCGCGCAGCCATGCACGTGTACCTCCAGGCCGTCCATGCCGGAACCCAGGTAGTCGCCGGGGTTGTCGTAGCAGTCCACGCGCAGGCCGACGGTGTCGGGCCCGAAGCCCACCGCGTGGAACCGCGTGCCACGCGTGTTGTAATGCACCAGGCGCCGCCAGCCCAGACGATAGGCCTTGACCGCCAGCGTCGCGTCGCAGTCGGCCCCTTCGGCCGAGAAGCCGCGGGCGTCGATCAGCAGCGTCTTTTCTTCGCCGGAGGGCCCGCGCAGGGCCGCGCGAACATCCCATGTGACGCGGCACAGCGTCCGCCCGTTGCCAGCGGACTCGCACAGCGGCTGGGACTCGAAGATGCGTTCCAGCCCGCCGCGCAGGATCGTCAGCACCGAACTCCGCTTCTTGTCGCCGGTGGAATAGCAGCGGTCCACGCAGAGGGTCAGGGCCTCGATGCCCACCTGTGGCGCCGCCGCGGCTGAGGCCAGGGCCAACTGGTCAATGAACCGGCGGGTGTGATCGTAGTCCATCTCGCCCAGGTACGAGCGGAAGTATTCGTACAGAGCTTCAGCGTCCTGGCCGGCCAGTGCAGACTCGATTGCAGAGCGATCGCCGTTGGAACCGGCCGACGCAGCCACGGGCGCCGACAGGTCGCAATGCACCTGCCCTGGCGGCGTGCTCACGGGTTCGCCGAACTTGTTGGTGACGCATAGGCGATAGTCCTTGCTATCGGGCGGGCCATCGCCGCTGGGGCCTGTGCCCGTCGGCTCGACAGTCATCAGGAACGCCCCGCCATCGGAACTGCTGCCGCCGCGGGCACTCCAGTACTGGTCGGCCAACGGCGTGAAGCGGGCATCTTCCCTCGCCAGGCTCGCCAGCGTCGCATCGATGGCCTGCTTCTCCGAACAGACCAGCGCGACGGAGACCTCGCCCTCCTGCAACGCAAAGACCTGCGGGCGGAGCATGGCCGTGTCGGTGATGCCCAGAAGCTGGAAAGTTCTCTGCTCGGCCAGGCTGCGGGCGATGATGAAGAACCAGGGCCCGTCGGGCGCCGCATGCATGTGGGCGGCCTGAATCTGTCGGTAAATGCGGCGTTTCTTGGCCGGCAGGCGATCAAAGTCCAACTCGGTCGTCGGCGCCAGCGCCTCGATGATGTACTCCAGGGGATAGCCGTAGGCTCGGCTCATCAAGTCGAACAGCAGCACCGAAACCTCGGTATCGGTGAGGAACTGGCAGAACAAGTTGCGCTGGGCCAGGTACTCGCAGACCGAGTGATAGTTGGCAAAGTCGCCGTTGTGGACCAGGGCCTCGTTCATGCCGATGAACGGGTGCGCGCCACCGGGGTGCCAGACACGCCCACGCGTGGGGTAGCGCTGGTGGGCAATCCAGACATGGGCCCGCGTGGCCGACATGCAGTAGTATTCGACGGCCGCCTCGGCGTACGCGACGGCTTTCATAATGACCAGGTTCCGCGCGTGCGAAACAACAAACGCCCGCTTGTCGCCCAGGGAGGCGTAGAAATTCTTGTTCAGCTCGATGGAGTTCTGGAAGACCAGCTCGTCGGCCACCTCGCGCTGCGACAGGTGCGTCAGGCCCTTCTCGGTGGCGAAGCGGTCCAGCACGCCCGGTTTGACGCGGACAAAGTATCGCGCCACGTCGGGCGGCTTGATCTCCAGCAGCGGCACGTCGCGATAGTCGTCGACGGTGGGCACCAGCCCGCCCTGGTCGACCTCGAACCACGGATGGACGTGGCGATCCTCGATCTCCTTGCGCGCGCTGGGGTCCAGGAGGGCCACCTGAAGAATGTAGTCTTCCTCGAGTACCTTACGCGAGACACCCATGTCCTTCGGCACCAGGCCGCAGGCCGCGATTCCGCCGCCCTTGCCGTTACCGCGGTTTCGCATCTGGATGGAGGGCTCGAAGATGTGGCGCCCCCCCACCGGGATGGTGCAGGCAAAGCCGGTGACGCCGCAACCGCCCTCGGCCTCGGGGGACGGAATGAACATTTCGCCCTCCGGCCGCAGGGCCGCTCGCGCCCGAGTCAACGCATCGGCTTTCTTCAGGGCCTCATCTTGTGCATTCGGTCGATTCATGTTCGTCTTGCCGTTCATATTGCCGATTGCCGATTTTCAATTTGGGAATTGAAGAGAGCGATGTCGCGTTGGCTCCGCAATCTGCAATTGGCAATCTGCAATTCCTCAATCATTTTCGTAGTCCATGTGCATCAGCAGATCGGTCCGGCCGCGCAGGGAAGCGACCGAATCCAGGCCCAGCCGGTAGAGGATGTCCACGAGGATCTCCCGCCAGGCGTTGTAGAGATTCACCAGCCGCTGGGTACACCAGTCGACGGTGACCAGTTCGAGCAACTCCGGATCGGTCGTGGCGATGCCGCGGGCGCATCCTCGTCCACTCTCGCAGGCACCGCAGCGGATGCAGCCCATGGCGACCAGTTCGGCCGTGCCGATGACCACGCCGTCGGCGCCCATGGCGATGGCCTTGGCCACGTCCATGGGGGTGCGTACGCCGCCGCTGGCCATAACGGTGATCTTGTCGCGGACGCCCTCGGCCTCCAGGAATTGATGCACGCGGCTGATGGCGTACTCGATGGGCATGGCAATGTTCTTCTTGGCGACGTTCGGCGCCGCGCCCGTGCCGCCATAGCTGCCGTCGGTATGCACGATGTGAGCCCCGGCGTAGTAGGCGCCCACGGCCACCATGTCCACGTCGCCGGGCGTGGAGACCTTGGCCGACAGCAACGCCCGCGGGTTGACGTGCGCGATCCAGTCCAGGTGCTTCTTGTGGTCTTCGACGGAGTAGACGCTGTGGAACGGGAAGGGCGAGAACAACGACACACCCTGCACCGTCTCACGCATGGCCGCCACGGCGGGAGTGTTCTTATCGCCCAGCAGGTGACCGCCCAAACCGGGCTTGGCGCCCTGGGCGTACTTGAACTCGACGATCGGGGCCCGCTGGATCGTTTCCTCGCGCACGCCGAACAGGCCCGTCGCCACCTGCGTGATCATGTGGTCGGCGTATGGAATGAATCGCTCGGGATACCCGCCCTCACCGGTGCAACTGAAGGTGTTCCACGCCTTGCCCGTCCGCGCCTTGGCCAGCAGCACGCGGATGTTGGTCGAGCCAAACGACATGCCGCCGCCGTACCAAGGGACGTCGATGGCAACGGCGGGGCGATCGTCGTTTCGCCGGTTGAGCAACAGCCTGGTGGAGATGTCTTCGCGCCGCAGGCCGGCCTGGGGCGGAACGTCGGGGAAGCGGAAACGGAGGCGGTCGAACCCGCCACCGGACTTGCCGATCTCATTGTCCAGGTGCGACGGCGGAGCGTGCCCCGTCTCGGCCATCATCCAGTTGCTGGCGATCAGATCCCCGCTCCAGCGACAGTCGCCCAAGGTGCCGAAGACGGGGTTGTCGCTCATCGAGAGCGACTGCTTGGGGCATGCGGTGATGCAGTAATGGCTGGTCTTCTCGCAGGCCGGCCCCAGGCATCGGTAGTCGAAGGGGCGGATCACCTGGCGATAGCCGTCGGGACGGATATGCACACCGTGGGGGCACAGCGAAACGCATTTTCCGCAGGAAGAACAGTTGGAGTCGCGATGGATACTGTACTTTCCGATCTCGTTGCGATAGCGCGGCAGGGTCGGATGGATCTCGCGAGCGACGCGGGCAAACTCGGGGGAGGCGGCGAAGTCCTCGCCGTTCTGGGCGCCGTAGCACAGGCGTTCCGCCTGTGGGTTGATCGGGTCGATCCTCGTCATGCTAGCAGCCCTCCCCGACTGCGGCCTTACGCTTGCCGAACATGCGGCCGAAGGTGTCGCGCTCAAGATCCTCGAAGAACATGCATCGGCCCGTCTCGCCCCGCAGGCGACGAACCTCGCGGATGCCCATCGCGCCGAGCATCTCGAGGAGTTGCGAATGCCAGGCGGCCAGGAGGTTGACGATGCGGCCGGCGGCGAATTCGGGGTCCACCGCCGCCAGGTCGACCGGGCACCTCTGGCCGCGGTCGCACTCCAGGCACAACCGGCACTCCAGCGCCAGCACCTGCGGCGCGTCGATGGCCACCATGTCGGCCCCGCAGATGATGGCCTTGGCCAGGTGCTCGGCCAGGGCAATGCCTCCGCAGGCCACCAGCGTCACCTGATCGCGCAGGCCACAGTGAACCAAGTCGCGATGAACCTCCCGCAGAACGTCCCGCATGTGTCGTGGCTCGGGGCTGGATTGCTCGCGCCCGTGCATGTCGAAGGACAGGGCAACCACTTCGACGCCCAACTTGACCAGTTCCCTCACGCGATCCTTGCTCCGCGGCGTGGCCGGCAAGCGAACCGCCACGATCCGCTCGCTCCGCCCTGCCTTCAGGGCCGACTGGACAGAGGCGATCTCCGGCGAGTCGCTCACCATCACCAGCGGCGAAGCGTCCAGGCCTGCCGGCAGGCCCGCCTCGCCCAGCAGGGGCACAAGGCTCTCGGGCGCAACACCGAAATCTTCCGGTATCGAATCGGCCCGGACGACTGACAGCAGCCCTAACTTGCCGGCGGCGATCGCCGCGGCCTTGACGACCACCGGATGCGCCCAACGGGCGGGCAGAATGTCGAACATAACCGGCATGGGCGTCTGGAGCAGCCAGGGCGGCGTGACGTCCAGTTCGTCGCCTTTGAACGCCAGGTGCGGCATCTTGCGGCCGATATCGACGCCGGTATTGATGTACTCTCGCCCGTGGATACCGTCACGCGTGGGGCGGACGATCTCGGACATGTCAGTCCACATCGAGTCGAAGCCACTGCCCGAGAACGGGCCGCCATACCCCCCGCCCGATACCGGGATGCGTCCCGTCTCGGCCTGGAACCACGTGGTCAGGAGGATGTCGGGCGTGAAGTACGCGTCGCCCAGCCGCTTGCACTCAGGGTTCATCACGCGCGTCAGGATGCCCTTGGTGCAGTTCTGGACGCAACTGAGGCAACCCTTGCACTGGTAGATGTAGTCCAGGTAGCCTATTTCTTCGTGAAGCGTATCGGCCTCATCGCGGTACAGGCCGTAGATGCAGGCATCCTTGACGCAGTTGTGGCAACGGGCGCAGTCTTCCCGCCAGTCAACGATGCCCAGTTTGCCCGGCAGTCGGAAGCGCGGCGGACGCGGCTCGGTGTGAATGTGGTACTTGGCAGGCACGCTTGTCTCCGCTCTCCTTGGTCCCTTTGCCTCTGTCGCCTGGAGGGTTCCTCAATCAGCTTTCAATCCGGCGGCCTCGATGACCGCCAGGGCCGCGGCAGGCTGCCCGTCGGCTGAGAGGTCGAAGCCCCGCAGTCCCGGCATGGCTCGCAACCGGTCGATCGTTTCGGACGCGATAGCAACGCCCTCCCGCTCTTGCGCGTCGGCGCCACGTTTGGAGGCCAGTCGCTTGAGCAAGGCCTCCGGGACGCCCGGCAGCGGACGTCGCCGCGCGTAGGCCTGCGCGTCGTCGCTGGAGGTCAGCACGCGAATACCGGCCAGGATCGCAACCTTCTCGTGCAGGCCGCGGCGCGTCACTTCCTGCCACCACCCGCTGAAACGTTCCAGGTCGAAAACCGGTGAAGTCACCATAAATTTCACGCCAACGTGGATCTTCTTGGCCAAGCGGGAGACCTGGAGATCCAGCGGGTCGGCCTGCGGCGAGGCCACGCCACCCACGCAGAAGCAGCCGACACCGGCCAGTCCGTCCTCGCCCACCATCGCGCCGCCATCGGCCGGGTGGGCATACATCTGGATCAACTGCACCGCGTCGATGTCATGCACGTTGCGGGCCGAGCGAAAGGCCCCCAGGGTCTGGTGGGTTCCGCTGGTGCATAGGACGTTGTGGATCCCCAAGGCCGCGGCGCCAAGGCAGTCGGAGGCCAGCGCGATGCGGTTGCGGTCGCGGGTCACCACGTGGAGGAGGGGCTCGACGCCCTCGCCGGCTACCAGTGAGGCGGCCGCCAGGGCCGACATGCCGATCTCCCGGCGATTGTCGCAGACACCCAGGGCATGCACCTTGCCCGCGAAGGTCTTGGCAATCACTCGCATGGCGCCGGCGTCGCCGCTCTTGGGCGGGGACACCTGCGCAAGCAGAACACTGCGAGCCGACACGATTCTCGCTTCCAGGCGAGTCTTCTCATTTTTGTTTGGCATGCTGGTCTCTTGGTTTGTCGTAGAAAAACCACCTGCGCCAACGCGGCGACCTATCCTACAGCCGCGTTCTTCAAAGCCGGGCCCGAACCGCCCGGCCCGGCAGGAGGGCCTGATCGGCCTATCGCCTCGGATATCGCCACGACCGTCTCTCGAACCACCCGCTCCAGATGCTCCGCCGACTCGTCGGAGGAACACCGGAGCAACTGGGCGCGGCCGGGGGAAAGCCCTATCTCGGCCAGCAGTCGCTGGACGGTGCGGATGCGGACCTCGGCACGGTAGTTACCCTGCGCCAAATGGCAGGCGGCCTTGGGACAGGTGACAACACAAACGCCCTGGCAGCCATTCTCCAGGGCGTGAAATAGGTACTGGGCGTCGGTCTTACCGCTACAGGGGACTTCACGTACCACGACGTGGAAGCCGCCCTGCACCCACTGACGCGGCAAATGCCCGCCGTTGGGGATGCAGTTCTGGCACACATGGACAAGCACATCCGGACGTGCGGCCTCGGCCATCTTCTTCCCTCGCTCTAGGGATACGCTCCGATGCATCCAAGCGGTAGCTGAAATGCGATAAGGCCCTATTGAACCACAACTCCTGTCAACCGCGAAGGGAATTACTGCCGCAAACGTTGACATCGGAATGATTCAAAACTCGCAACCAACTCAACCAAAAGGTGTTAATGCGATAATAAATGATGCGTGTGGATCCATAAAATGCGCCGCCTATGCACTTAGCTCACGTCACTCATATCCACTTTACTCACGTCAGTGCGACGGAACCACGCAGGGACGCCACCGAGAGGGCTCCGCGCTTAGCAGCCCGTTGAAAAAGCCATTCCAGCCTGTGGCACGCCCGCCCTCGGGCGTGGAATTCCAAGTACTCTTGCGATCCCGTCCCAGCCGAGGGCGGCTGGGCCACACTTTTTCAACGGGCTGTTAGGCTCGAGCCACCCCTACCCCCAACGCCCGTCGAAGCAGGCAGGTAAAGGCCTTGCCAGGATAACGTGATGCCTGGTGGTTGTATCGGAAGGCAAACTCGGCCAGGTAGTAGTCCAGGTGCGACGGGCCGACGGCACCGTGCAGGCGTCCCTGTAGCCAGGTACCGAGTTTGTCGGCTACCAGGGCCACCAGGGGCAGCGGATCGATGCCCACCGCACCCGGATAAAGGCGGAACGGTTGGTGCCGGTAGCCCATCAATTCGATACCCGGCATATAGACGGGGCAACGATCGGTCCGAACGATGGCGGAGGGATCCACCATCTCCCGCACCGCTCCTAGAAGGCTCTGGTGGGATCCATCGCTCAGGCGGAGGATGCGGATGGGGCCAGCCGGCTTCCGCCGCGTCCCCACCGCCACCATCACAAGCGTGCCCCGGATCCCCGAACGCTTCCGCAGGGAACGCTTGCTTCCGATGAACACCTCGTCAACCTGCACCGTGCCGCGCAGCCGGTCTTCGGGCGGCCCCGCTATCACCTGCCGCAGCTTGTGCAGCCACGACCAGGCCGTCCGGTAGCTGCCCAGGGCCAGCAGGCGCTGGATCTCTTTGGCGCTGGTGCCCGAAGGCGACGCCACAACATGCCACATGGCACGCAACCACGACCCCAGCGGCTTGTGGGCGCCCTGGAACATTGTCCCAGACGTCACGGAGGTCTGCGCATCGCAGCGGGTGCATCTGAATAATCCCCGGCTCATCCGCCACGCGCTGGTGCTGTCACATCGCTCGCAGCGGAAACCCTTAGGCCATCGCAAACGACAGAGGTAATCGGCGCAGGCTTCCTCCGTCGCCAACAGGTTCTCAAGTTGCGCCAGTGTCCGAGGATAGTTCTCCATGAGATCCACTGGATAGCATGTGGACAAACGGCAGTCAAGTGCATAGGCCAAGTGTATAGGTTCGTGTCAATTATTGTGCGGCGCGCCTATGACAGGCAATGTCGAACACTTGGATCAAGCGAGAAAGCCCAGAAAAGTCGGGGCATCCTCAGTCGGATGGAACCAGCCACAACAGCCGCATCGGCGAAGGTGGTATCGACAGCCACCTGCGATACCGGGTGATCGAGTCGATGCCGTGGATCTGCCAGATCCCACTACCACGAGGGCGTGCGGTTCAATCAGGCGTTAACGGCGTAATCAGGCAAGAGCAGCAGAGAATCAACAGCGACAACAATGTTGTTCATGAAAAAAAATAGCAAAGACGCTCCGATGGCAACCTGGCGTAACTCCTTATGGCACAGCCACGATCGGATTCTTCGGGTGGGCAGCGAACGAATATAGATACTATCCTGCGGCATTATTTTCAGTGTGCGAACAAAATAGGCGCTAGACTGTCGCCGTGGATGATTTGGGAACGCATCAAGGGGCTTAGGCAACGCCCGGATCTTCCACTCGCTGTTGCGGATGTTGAGTCAGATCACGGAACCTTGTTTCTCGAAATATGGGATCAGCGGCCCTCGGTGGGGTGACCCGCGAGGGCCCGGTCGGCCCCATGCCGACGGCGATAGGTCCGTGCGTACGGTGACAAGTCGAGTTGCTGTCCGAGAAGTCGAAGACTTCGAGGCCAGGGTACAGTCGCATTTGATTCGGGGTCAGTTACTTTTCCGTAGCGGCAGTAACGGGTCAGTGCCGTCGTCACATTGCAGGTGTTGCTTTCGCAGCTTCGTAAGATAGCGGTTTTTTGCTGTTTTTCGATGAAGGCGCATGACAGTTGCGAGAAAGCACATGGTCTTTATCGCGAACAAGTCTATCGCTCTTTCAGAAAGACAAAGGGGTTGCACATGTCTAATAACAAAAACAGCCGTCGCCAGTCCCGCCTCCTGAAAAAAGCCCTTGGCCGCAAGAACCGCCGGCATGGGAAGCCGCTCTGCGACGAGAACAGGCCTTTGTTTGAAAGCCTGGAGCAGCGAATGCTGCTCTCGGCGATCAGCATCACGGGCGGCTACGACTTGCACTATGACGCGGCGGCTGGCGAGACCAACGCGCTGACATTCTGGAACTCCGGCGGCGACTACTACGTTGCCGATCCCGGCGCTACTGGTGGGATTATCGACGTCACCAATCCCGCTGCTGTTGCCGCAGGCTGGCTTTGGGACGCAGTGAACCTTTGGGCCTATGGCCCGGTTGGCGGCATTACCCAGGTCGACATTGCCCTCGACGACATGGGGGACACCACGGACATCCACACGACCGGACTGACGGACATCGAGGCGATCGCCCTCGACGCCGGCGGCGGGGCCTTCAGCGACACCCTGACGATCAACGGCAGCGGCGCCGACAACGCCATCAGCCTGGCCGGCACGGGCGCCACCTCGGCCTCGGCGCAGGTCGACAGCGGCCCGGCGCTGACCATTACCAACCTGGGCACCGTGGGCGGCTCGACCTTCACGATCAACGCCAACGGCGGCGACGACGTGATCCAGGTCACCCCCGGAACCCTCGGCGCGGCGCAGGGGATCACCGTCAACGGCGGGGATCCGACCTCCAGCGACACCCTGATCGTCAACGGCACGGTCGCGGCGGACACCATCGGCTTTACGCCCACCGGCGCGGCGGCCGGCAGCGTGCAGGTCAACGCCCTGCCGCTGGTGACCTTCACGACGACCGAGCAGGTGGTCCTCAACGGACAGGGCGGCGGCGATACCCTGACGGTGACCACGCCGGCCGGGGCCAACACGATCCATTACACCGTGGGCGAGGCCCCCGACGCCGGCGGCGTCGGAGTGGACTCCCTGGCGGCGATGCGCTTTGAGAACCTCGGCGCCGCGGGCACGGTGGCGATGGCCGACGCCGCTCCGGCACGCTCCGACACCCTGGACTACGACGGCACGGCCGGCAACGACGCCTTCGCCATCACCGCCGCCGGCGACGTCACCCTGGCCGGACACCTCACGGTCACCAGCGCCGGCGCCAACGCCGGTCTGGCCGACGTGACGCTCGACGGCCTCGAGGGCGAGGACACCTTCGCGGTGGCCAACGCGCATCCCTACACCACCATCCGACTCAACGGCGGGGATCCCTCCGCCAGCGACGTGGCGACCCTGGCCGGCAGCGCGGCCGCCGCCACGGTGGAGATGAACTCCGGCACCACGGTCACGACCGTGGCCGGCGCCGGACTGGGCACCGTGGCCCTCAGCGGCGTCGAGATCGTCAACCTCACGACCACCGGCGCCGTCGAGATCGACGGCACGTCGGCCGACGACGCCTTCAGCGTCTCACCCACCGGCGCCAACACCGCCGGCACGACCCTGGCCGGACTCAACACTACGGTCAATACCGACAACACCGGCACCTTCACGATCGACGGCGTCAGCGGAGGCAACGACCGACTGACGGTCAACGGAACCTCGGCCGGCAACACGATCACCGTCACGCCGACGACCGTGACGGTCACGGGCCTGAAGGCCGTGGCCTACACCGCCATCGACGGCCTGGGCGTCAACGGCCAGGCGGGCCTGGACACGGTGGCCTACACCGGTTCGGCCGCCAGCGAGGCCTACGCCTACACCGCCGGCGTGGACGGACAGCCCGCGACGCTGACCGCGGCGGGCCTGCCCATCGGACTGACGGACATCGAGGCGATCGCCCTCGACGCCGGCGGCGGGGCCTTCAGCGACACCCTGACGATCAACGGCAGCGGCGCCGACAACGCCATCAGCCTGGCCGGCACGGGCGCCACCTCGGCC